>JBELAO010000002.1:0-273192 GCA_049508735.1 Bryobacteraceae bacterium
GGCACTGCCCCTACGGTTCCCGCACGCCGGCGGCGAGGACCAGATCTTCCTGGGGCTGCCGCCGGTTGACTGGCTCGCGCCAGTTGACGCGCGGCAAGAAGAGCGATTCGTCGATGCGGTCGCGGTAGCGTATGGCGATGTTCACCAGCGAATCGAGCAGCGATTCGGACAGCAAGTGCGGCTGGAGGCCGAGATCAGCCAGCTTGGAGTGCTTGGCATTGTAATAGTGCTGTTCGGCCTCGACACGCGGGTCCGGCAGGTGTTGGATATCGACCTCGAGCGACAGCTTCCGCCCGGCCGTTTGCACCATGTGCGCCAGGTCCAGCACCGAGAACTGTTCGGTGAACTGGTTAAACACGCGGCATTCGCCCTGGGCCGCCGGGTTCAGACAAGCCAGTTCGACGCAGCGGACGGTATCGCGGATGTCCAGGTAGCCGCGGGTCTGCCCGCCCTGGCCGTAGACGGTCAGCGGAAAGCCGACGGCTGCCTGCACACAGAAACGGTTCAGCACGGTGCCGAAGACTTCGTCGTAATCAAACCGGTTGATCAACGCTTCGTCCAGCGCCGTCTCGTCGGTTACGGTTCCGTAAACCACTCCCTGGTTGAGGTCGGTGGCGCGCAGTCCCCAGACGCGGCAGGCAAACAGCATGTTGTGGCTGTCATGCACCTTCGACAGGTGGTAGAAAGAGCCCGCCTGCTTGGGGTACGGCAGTACATCCTTGCGGCCGTTATGCTCGATGGTGATGTAGCCCTCTTCGATATCGATATTGGGCGTGCCATATTCACCCATGGTGCCAAGCTTCACCAGGTGGCATTCGGGTTGCAATTCCTTGATCGCAAATAGCACGTTCAACGTGCCCAGCACGTTATTCGCCTGGGTGAACATGGCGTGCTGGCGGTCGATCATCGAATATGGGGCGGAGCGCTGCTCGGCAAAATGCACCAGCGCTTCCGGCTGGAATTCGCGGAACAGGGAGGAAAGAAACCCGTAGTCAGCGACGTCGCCTTCGAAAACTTCGATTGGGATGGCGGTCTCGCGCTTCCACACGTCGACGCGCTCGGCCAGGGTGCGGATCGGCGTGAGCGTTCGCACTCCCAAGTCCCGGTCCCATTGCCGCCGGAGGAAGTTGTCGACAATCGCTACCGAATGGCCTTGCCGGGACAGGTGCAGCGCGGTTGCCCATCCACAGTAGCCGTCACCACCCAAAATCGCAATCTTCATTCTTTTCGTTCCTAATCCTTCCATTAGAGGCGCAATCTCTTATGAGACGCCAGCGGGGGAGCAGAGGTTGCTCAAACTGGGTCGGACGCCGGATTTATTGACCCAGCCATGATAGCTTGAGTCTGTTCGGAAAAAGCGGACTAACCAGTTTTGCAAACAACATGTTAGCAGTTGTTACGGGGCGGCGTGCTAGCCCTTATGGGCTATCGCAAATCACCCTCCCTTGTAGGGCCTGGCTTTGGGAATCGAGCACACCCAAGAAAAGCCGAGAGGACTCTCGGCTCGGCAGCCTAATAGGCCGCGCCACGGGGGGCTATGCGAGGACTAGGGGCGTTTTCGGCGAGCGCAGCTCGATTGGCACAACGTCCCGCTTCTCTTCGCCGGTGTAGACCTGGCGCGGGCGGGCGATCTTGCGCTCCGGATCCTCCATCATCTCCTGCCATTGGGCCAGCCAGCCCACCGTGCGCGGGATGCCGAACAGCACGGTGAACTGGTCGGGAGTAAAGCCCATGGCCTCGTAGATGATGCCGGAGTAGAAGTCGACGTTGGGATACAGCTTGCGGCCGATGAAGTAGTCGTCGGAGAGCGCGATACGCTCCAGCTCGATAGCGGTGTCGATCTTCGGATTGCGGCCGGTCACCTCAAACACCTCCTCGGCCACCCGTTTGATGATGCGGGCACGGGGATCGTAATTCTTGTACACGCGATGGCCGAAGCCCATCAGCTTGCGCTGGCCGGCCTTGACGTGCTGGATGAACTCGGGGATGCGATCCTTGGAGCCGATTTCGGCCAGCATGCGGAGCACCTCTTCGTTGGCGCCGCCGTGCAGCGGGCCGGAAAGAGCGGCGATGGCCGCGGCGGTGGTGGAATACGGGTCGGCATTGGAGCTGCCGACGGCGCGCATGGTTGAGGTGCTGCAGTTCTGTTCGTGATCGGCGTGGAGTATAAACAGCACGTCGAGCGCGTGGGCTAGCACCGGGTTGGCGGCGTACTTCGGCTCGAGGCGCTTCCACAGCATGTTCATGTAATTCTTCGTGTAGCTCAATTCCGGATCGGGCGCCACGTAAGGCAGGCCCAGACGATGGCGGTACGCGTAGGCGGCCAGGGTCGGCATCTTGCCGATCAGCCGCACGATCTGCTTGCGCCGGATCTTGGGGTCGTGCACGTTGCGCGATTCCGCATAGAAAGTGGAAAGCGCCGCCACGGTGCTGATCAGAATTCCCATCGGGTGAGCGTCATAATTAAATCCCTCCATGAACTTCTTCACGTTTTCATGGGTGAGCGTGTGCGCCATGACCTCCTCGCTCCAACACTCGAGATCCCTGGAGCACGGCAGTTCGCCGTACAAAAGGAGGTAAGCGACTTCCAGGAAGGTGCAGTTTTCGGCAAGCTGTTCGATGGGGTAGCCGCGATAGCGCAGGATGCCACGCTCGCCATCCAGAAAAGTGACGGCGCTATGGCATGCGGCCGTGTTCATGTAGGCGGGGTCATAGGTCATCAGGCCGAAATCGTCGGGGCCTGTCTTGATCTGGCGGAGGTCCATGGCGCGAATCGTGCCATGGTAGATCGGCAGCGTGTAAGTTTGATTCGTCCGGTTGTCGACTACGGTGATGGTCTCGTTGGCCATGGCTCACCCTCCTTGCGGGCACAGTGGGGCAGTTCGGCGCATGCAAACGGCATTCCATGGCGAGCTGCCCAAAATATCTTCAGTTTTGAGTATAGTTGAGGCGAGTGGCCGCTATCATGCGGGGCTTTTCGCGCAAGGCGCTGGGTGTGGTCATCCAACCTCGGGTGTTGCGCCGCACAGCGTGACGTTTTGGACACAAGCGCGTCGAAGCCAATAGGAGAGAGGAACGGGAGTTAGCAGCGCGGCAGCAGCCGGTTTATGCAGGACGCAGCCGGAACGGCCGGGGCCCGGGTGAATCCCGAGGTGGATTCACTGGTACGGGCAGCGCAGCGCGGGGACCAGGACGCCTTCGAGCAACTGGTTCGCGCCTACGACCAGAGTGTGCTTCGGCTCGCCATGAACCTGTTGCGATCGCCGGATGACGCTCGCGACGTGTACCAGGAAGCTTTCCTGCGGGTGTATCGGAACCTGCACTCGTTTCGCTTCGATTGCAGTTTCCACACCTGGCTGTACCGCATCGTGACGAACATCTGCCTGGACCAGTTGCGCAAGCGGAAGGTGCGGAAAGAGGAACCGGCGGTGGTGGAAACCTCGGAAGGCGCGATCGACCGGACCGAGGGGTTCGAGGAAGAATCGGCGGCGGCGAATCCGGAGCGCATGACGTGGAACCGGCAGTTAGGGCAACGGATCGAAGACGCGCTGGAGGAGTTGACGCCGCGCGAGCGGATGGTTTTTGAGCTGCGCCATTATCAGGGTTTGCGGTTGCGCAACATCGGCGAGATTTTGGGCACCAGCGAGGAAGCGGCGAAGAACTGCTTCTTCCGCGCCACGCAGAAGATGCGCACCGAGTTGGGAGATTTGGTATGACTTGCGATGCGGTGCGGAAGTTGATTCCGCTGTATTACTACGGAGAGCTGACGCCGGAGGAAGAAGACCAGGCCGAGGCGCACGTCCACGAGTGCGGCCCGTGCGCTCGCCAGATGGAAGGGGCGCGAGCGCTCGCCGCCGCGCTGGACCGGCGGCGGACGGAATCGCCGGCGTCGCTGTTGGCCGATTGCCGGGCGGACCTTTCGGCCGCACTCGATGGCGCGGCGCGCGAGCCGTGGTGGAAGCTGTGGCTGGGAGAGGCCGGCGCCACGCTGGCCGGCTTCACGCGTTGGCGGCAGCCGCTGGGGGCGGTGGCGCTGATCGCGGTTGGCTTCTTCGCCGCCCGGATCATTCCGGCGGGCGCGGGCTCCGGTGTCTCGACGGCATCGCTGGCGCCCTCGGAAGGTGTGTTCGTCAACGTGCGCTCGGCGCAGCCGGACAACACCGGGAGGGTGCGGATTGCATATGACGAAACCAGGCGGCGCGAAGTCTTCGGAACCATCGACGACCCGGTGATTCAGAAACTGGTGCTGGCGGGTGTGCACGAAGAGAACGATCCCGGAGTGCGGGTGGAATCGGTGGGGTTGCTCAAGGACCGCGCCGGCTCGGGCGAAGTGCGCGACGCGCTCATGAACGCGCTGCTGCACGATACCAACCCGGGTGTTCGGTTGCAGGCGCTGGAAGGCTTGAAACCGCTGGCCGCCGAAACGCCCGTGCGCAACGCGCTATCGCAGGCGCTCGAGTTCGACGACAACGACGCTGTGCGCATGCAGGCGGTGGATCTGCTGACCCTGCGCCACGACGAGGCCATGGTGGGTGTGCTGCAAAACCTGGTGCAGAAGGAAGACAACAGTTATGTGCGTTCGAAGTGCACCAAGGCTCTGAAGGAAATGAATGCGTCGGTCGGCACATTCTAGGTTTTTGAACGTGAGATGCGGTGCTATATGCGGCGGGACCGCTCCCTACGGTCGCGGCTCCGTTAGCGCATCGGAGCCATTTTCAAGGGAAGTGAATTCGACACTGCAATCTCAAAACGGCAAGACGGAAACAGCCACGGATGAACACAGATGAACACGGATAAGCAAAAGGCGTTTTTATCTGTGCTTATCAGTGTTCATCGATGGCTCAAAATGGCCTTTGCAGGAGTCCTGACGGCAGCGGCCCTCGTGGCTCTGCTGCCGGTGGGCGGAGCGTGCCAGGAACCACGCGAACCTACACTCGAAAGGGAACCCGGCGGCTGGGCGTTGACCTTTCGCGGAAGCTTACCGGCGGCGCGAACCCTGCGCATCAACGGGAACGGACCGGTGACATTGGAGGGCGGGACCGCGGCAGCATTCGAATACACCGTGCGGTTGAGCGTGGCGGCGCATTCCGCGGCCGAAGCGCGGAGCATCCTGGCGCGCTCGCCGCTTGCGGTAAGGCGCGGCGAGAGCGTCATTCTGACGGCGCCGGGCGGGCCGGTTCGGACGCGCATGGTGGTGAAGGCGCCGGCTCTCGGCATGGCCCGGATCGTCGACACCGATGGCGCCATCGACGCCAGCGGAATCGAAGGCGAGCTGGACGTGGAGTCGCGCATGGGCGAAGTGAGAGTGGACCGGATCGGCGGCCCTTGCACGGTGACCACGGGAAGCGGCGATGTGCGAATCGGCGCGGTCGGCGGGAATCTGCGATGTCTGACCGGCGGCGGCAAAATCACCGTGCAGACGTCGCGCGGCGAAGCGGTGCTCGAAACATACGGCGGCGATATTGTGGTGACCGATGTGGCAGGTGGCGTACGCGCGCGGACCGCGGCCGGCAGCATCCGCGTGCATCAAGCGGGCGGCGCGGTGACCGCGATCACCGGCGGCGGCGAAGTGGACATCGAAAACTCGGGCGGTACGGTCACCGTACGCAACCTAGCAGGGCCGGTCCAACTGGGCTCGGCGCGAGGTGGATTCGAATGTGAGTCCGCTTCGGGCGGCATCCGTTTGAGCGGCGTGACGGGGCCGATGCGGGTTTCCACTTCACTCGGCAGCATAGTGGCCGACCTGACGGGCGCGCATTTGGCGGATTCGTTTCTGGCGACCACGGGTGGTGACATTACGGTGCTCGTCCCGTCTAACCTGGGTGTGACGATTCACGCGGAAAACCGAATGGCGGACACGCTGCGCCGCATCGTTTCCGATTTTCCGGCGATTCCGGTGACGCGCATGGGCAGCCGCGTGGTGGCGCAAGGCGCGGCCAACGGCGGCGGACCGCTGCTGCGCATTTCCGGCGCGGGCGGCACCATATTCATCAAGCGGCGATAGAAACGAGGCGAACATGACGAGATTCGTGTGGGCAGTTGCGATATTGGCGGCTGGCGCGCTGGCGCCGGCCACCTGGGCGCAGAATCCGCCGCGGGCGCGCATGGCCACGGTCGTTGTGGGCGGCGGCAGCTATCTGGGGGTGGGCGTGGTGGATGTGGATGCCGAACGCGCCAAGGCGCTGAAGCTCAGGGAAGAGCGCGGCGTGGAAGTCAGCAGCGTGACCGAAGGCGGCCCGGCGGATAAGGCCGGCATCAAGCAAGGCGACGTAGTGCTCGAGTATAACGGCCAGCCGGTGGAAGGCATCGAGCAGTTTCAACGGCTGGTGCACGAAACGCCCGCCGGGAGGCAGGTGAAAGTCGAGGTCTGGCGTAACGGAGCCGCGGTCACGATGGCGGCGACGGTGGAGGCGCGCAAGAGCCTGACATTGAACGCCCCCGACACCGAAATCGAAGGGCTCGGCAAAGCCCTGGCGGCCGAAGGCAAAGCCTTCGAGCTGCAAATGGAGCAATTGCCCTCCATGGCGCCGATGGACATGCCGCGCATCATGACCATCACGCCATCGCGCCGCTTGGGAATCGATGGCGAAGGGCTCGGAGACGAGCCGCAGTTCGCCGAATTCCTGGGCGTGAAGGATGGCGTCCTGGTGAAATCGGTTCTGAAGAATTCCGCCGCCGAAAAGGCCGGCATCAAGGCCGGCGACGTGATCACGAAGATCGGCGACACGCGAGTCTTCAACTCGCACGACATCACCGGCACGCTGCGCGCCAACCACCAGAACCAGACCTTCACCGTCACCGTGGTGCGAAACAAGAAAGAAATGCAAATCAGCGTGACGATCGAAGACCGCACCGGCCAGAACGCTCTGAACGCAGTAGCACAGTGCTGAAGCGCGCCTGCGCCACGACCCCGGCTATCCTTCGTTAACACCAGATTTCGTCCCATTTGTCGGGCTTGACGAGCGGCTCTCCTCGCACGTAGCTTGAAAAGGGGCCGGATATATCCGAGACAGTCATCATCGGCGCAGGACCCGCGGGCTTGACGGCGGCCTATCAACTCGCAAAGAAAGGACTTACAGCAACGGTCCTGGAGGCCGATGAAGAGTACGTCGGTGGCATCTCACGCACCGTGGAGTATCGGGGTTTCCGTTTCGACATAGGGGGACACCGGTTCTTTTCCAAGTCCCAACAGGTGGAAGCGCTTTGGAGCGAGATTCTTGGGGACGACTTGCTCGAACGGCCCCGGTTGTCGCGGATTTTCTACGGCGGCAAATTCTACTCCTATCCCATCAAGCCCGTCGAAGCGCTCTGGAAGCTTGGTCCCATCGAGTCGGGGCTCAGTTTCCTGTCGTATCTACGGGCGCGGGCTTTCCCGGTTTCCGATCCGCGCTCGTTCGAAGAATGGGTTACCAACCAGTTTGGCGCGCGGCTCTTCCGAATATTCTTCAAGACCTACACGGAGAAGGTCTGGGGGATTAGCTGCCGCGAAATCTCCGCGGACTGGGCGGCGCAGCGTATCCAGGGCTTATCGCTGTGGTCGGCGGTGAGGAATGGTTTCAGGCTCCGGTCACCGCGGGCGGGCGGCGAGATCGTCAAGACGCTGATTCACTCGTTCCGATATCCGCGGCTCGGTCCGGGCATGATGTGGGAGAAGTGCGCGGAACGCGTGCGCGCGATGGGCGGGCGCGTCCTGCTCGGCTGCAAGGTCACGGCTTGCCGGTTGGATGCGGATTCGCGCCGATGGAGAGTCGAGTACACCCACGGCGGAGGAGCGAGCGAGTCCATTTCGGCCGACCACGTGATCTCGTCGGCCCCTTTGCGCGAGCTGGCCGCTTCATTGTCTCCGCCTGTCTCCGCGCAGGCGGCCGCGGCGGCGGCCGGGTTGCGGTATCGGGATTTCATCACGGTCGCGCTGATCGTAAGAGACCGCGGCACGCTACACGACAACTGGATCTATATCCACGATCCGTCCGTCCAGGTGGGCCGGGTTCAGAACTATAAAGCGTGGTCGCCCGAAATGGTGCCGGACGACGACCACTGTTGTTACGGCCTGGAGTATTTTTGCAACGAAGACGACCAGCTTTGGAAATGCGGCGATAGCGAGCTGGTGGCGCTTGCCACCCGCGAACTGGTAAAGATCGGACTGGCGCGGCGGGAGGATGTGGTAGACGGCTGCGTGGTCAGGCAGCGCAAGGCCTACCCGGTTTACGACGACGCGTATCGGGAGCATGTTGCGACCCTGCGGGCCGAGTTCGAGCGCTATCCCAACCTGCACCTGGTCGGCCGCAATGGCATGCACAAGTACAACAACCAGGACCACGCCATGATGACCGCCATGCTGACGGTAGAGAACATCGCGGCGGGCCGGCAGGTGTACGACGTGTGGCGCGTCAACCAGGACGCGGAGTATCACGAAAGCGGCGTAGCGGACGAGACCGGTCCTGCCGGCGTTTCGGCGGGACCATCCAAGGCCAAGGCGTAGACGAATGGTCAAACTGGCCGGCATGCTTCTGGCATTGCTGATTCTCATTATCCGGGTAGATAAGAACTGGCTGGAGTGGCTGGCACTGATCGGCGTACTGCTGCTCGCGCGTTTCCGCCCTTCCTTCGGCGCCAGGCAGTTCCGGCTGGCAGCGGCGTTCGGCGGCCGGCTGGCGCGCCGGCGAGGGTTGAGCCTGGCGGCGGTTGGCCTGACCACGGTAGCGATCCGGCTCGCGCTGTTGCCGCTGATGCCGGTGCCGCAGCCGCTGATCGTCGACGAGTACAGCCACCTGCTGCTGGCGGACACCTTAGCGCATGGGCGCCTGGCCAATCCGCCGCACCCGCTGTGGAAATACTTCGAGACCATTCACGTGATTCAGCAGCCCACATACAGCTCGATGTACTTCCCCGTGCAGGGGATGTTTCTTGCCGCGGGACAGTTACTAGGCAATCCGTGGTTCGGCGTGGTGGCGAGCGTTGGTCTCATGTCGGCGGCGATTCTGTGGATGCTCGAGGGCTGGTTTCCACCCCGCTGGGCGCTCGTCGGGGGAGTCGTCTGCGTGGTGCGCTATGGGATGTTCACGTATTGGATGAACAGTTACTGGGGCGGCGCGGCGGGCGCAATCGGAGGCGCCCTGGTTTTGGGCGCCGTGCCGCGCATCCAGCGGGCGATGCGGCCGCGCCACTTCGTCGCACTCGCGATCGGGCTTCTGATACTTGTCAACAGCCGGCCGTTCGAAGGAGGTGCGCTGGCCCTCCCCGTGGCCATCAGCCTGCTGAACTGGCTGCGGCAACGGCGCGGCGCCATGTTGCGCGCGGTGCTGACAAAGGCCTTGCCGGCATTCCTGCTTGTCCTGGCGGCCGGGGGCTTTTTGACGACGCAGTACTTTCGCGCCGTTACCGGCAATCCGCTGATGCCGCCTTACCGCCTGAACCAGCGGATTTACGGGTGGCCCTTGACGCTGGCGTGGTTTTCGGTAACTCCGGTTACCCACACCTGGCAGCCGATGCACGATTACTATCTTTGGGAGGCGGAGGAGCACGAAAAATTCCAGGTGCGGACGCACGTGATGGAGAATGGCGCGGACGCCATCGTTCTGTGGAGTTTCTTCGTGGGACCTCTGCTTTCGGTGCCGCTTTTTTTCCTGCCGGCGGTGTGGCGCGACCGGCGGCGGCGCCTGCTGGTTCTGACGGCTGGATCGATGATGGTAGCCCTGGCCGTGGAGCAGTCGCGATATCCGCATTATGCCGGGCCGGCAGCGTGCGTGGCCCTCGCGCTAGTCGTGGCCTCGCTGCGGCACATGAGAGCGGCGGGCCGGCACACCGGAAGACGACGGGCGCTCGCGCGCCTGCTGGTGGCCGCCGCGCTGGTGTGCCCGGTGGCGCTGGCCCTGATGCCAGTGCCTGCGATCGTCTTCGGAACCAAGAACCCCTACTCGTGCTGGCGTTGCAGCGTTCCGGGAAATCTGGTGCGGGCTTCGGTTTTGAACCGGTTCCACAGTATGCCCGGCCTCCAGTTGGCGATCGTCCGCTATGGTCCGAAGCACAATTGGATGAACGAATGGGTCTGGAACGAGGCGGACATCGACCACGCGAAAGTGGTTTGGGCGCGAGACGCCGGCGACGGCAACCAGGCTCTGTTGCGGTATTTTGGGAACCGCACGGTATGGATTGTCGAGCCGGATTCTACGCCACCGCTTGTGACTAGGGCTGTAACTGCGCCACCGCAATGATACTTCGCCCTGCAAGGCGTCCTTCGACCCTTCCAACAGACATCCGAATAGAGCGACTGTCGTGTAACGTCACCCAGTATACTTTCGATAACTCCGTGGAATAACCCTACGGAGTATGGTCTCGTAGGCAACGTTGCCGGATAATACTCGCGAGGAAGATCCAATGAAAGTGGTCGTGCTCTGTGGCGGTCTCGGTACACGCCTGCGCGAAGAGACCGAATTCAGACCGAAGACGCTGGTAGAGATCGGTGGCCGGCCGATCCTGTGGCACATCATGAAGACCTACGCCAATTACGGGTTCCGGGAATTCGTGCTGTGCCTCGGGTACCGCGGCAACATGATCAAGGATTATTTCCTGAATTACGAGGCGATGAACAACGATTTTACGATGTGCCTCGGCCAACAGTCCCATATCCACTACGATGGGCACCACGAGGAACAGGGTTTCCAGGTGACCATGGCGGATACGGGCCTGGAATCGCAAACCGGCGGGCGCGTCAAACGGATCCGGAAATATATCCAGGACGATACCTTTCTCCTGACCTATGGCGACGGGCTCACAGACGCCAATATCTCCAAGATCGTCGACTTTCACAAATCGCACGGAAAGCTGGCGACCGTAACGGCGGTGCGGCCCATCTCACGCTTTGGCAGACTGACTTTCGATCCGGCGGGGCAGATCGATCAATTCCGGGAGAAGCCCCAATCCGACAGTTGGATCAGCGCGGGCTTTATGGTTTTCAATCGCGGCATGTTCGACTACATCGAAGGGGACGACTGTGTGCTGGAGCGGGAAACCTTCGAGCGGCTGGCCGCCGACGGGCAACTGATGGCATACCGGCACGACGGCTTCTTTTATGCGATGGACACCTACCGCGAATACCAGCACCTCAACGAGCTCTGGCACTCCGGCGCCGCGCCCTGGAAGGTCTGGAAAAACGGGGACCACGGGCAATGAAAATCCTCGTCACGGGCAACCTGGGCTACGTCGGCCCCTGCGTGATCGCGCGCCTGCGTGCGGCATTCCCCGCAGCGCGGCTCACCGGCCTCGACGCCGGATATTTTGCCGATGCCCTGCTCGACCCGGCTTCGTTGCCCAACCCACTGCCGGATGAACAGATTCTGGATGACGTCAGGGATATCGACGAGGGGCGCCTCAATGGCGTGACCAGCGTGGTGCACCTGGCCGGCATCTCTAACGACCCTATCGGCAACCAGTTCGAGAATGTCACCGGGCGCGTGAATCACGAAGCTACCGTGGCGCTCGCGAGGAACGCGCGCCTGGCCGGAGCCACGTCGTTCGTCTTCGCCTCGTCCTGCTCGCTCTACGGATTCGCCGAGGATGGCGCGCGCAGCGAATCGTCCGCCGCGAATCCCCTGACGGCATACGCCCGCTCGAAGTACGCTGCGGAATGCGCGCTTCGAGGCCTCGCCAGCCGCGACTTCCCGATCACTTGCCTGCGTTTTGCGACCGCCTGCGGCAGCAGCCCGCGGTTGCGCCTGGACCTGGTGCTGAACGACTTCGTCTCGACCGCCGTCGCCACCGGCGAGATTCGCATCCTCAGCGATGGCACGCCATGGCGCCCGCTCATCGATGTGACCGATATGGCTCGCGCGATTGAATGGGCCATCACGCGGCCGGCCGAGAGCGGCGGCGAGTTCCTGGCCGTGAATGCCGGCTCGAACGAGTGGAACTACCAGGTGAAGGATCTTGCCGCGGCCGTGGCGGCGGCGCTTCCCGGTACCACGATCCGCATCAACCCGGATGCCCAACCCGACAAGCGCTCCTACAAAGTCTGCTTCGATCTGTTCCGGCGGCTCGCGCCGCGCCATCAGCCGGAGAAAAAGCTGGATGACACCATCGACGGCCTGGTCTGCGCACTGGAACGCGCTGGCGCCGGGAAGCCGGATTTCGCGCGCGACCGTTATGTTCGTTTGAAGGCCCTGCTCGCCTTGCGGGATAAGGGGCTGCTGGACGCCGAGATGAGGTGGACTGCCGTCGCTTCCGCCGAACCCATAGAGGCCCTGTGACATGAATCCGAAAGCCGACCAACTCCGATCGCAGATCCTGTCGCTGGTAACCGAATACCACCAGGCCGCTTTCGCCAAGCGCCCGTTCGTCCCCGGCGAATCCTCCGTCCCCTATGCGGGCCGCGTGTTCGATGAGCGCGAAATCCGCAACCTGGTGGACGCTTCGCTCGATTTCTGGCTCACCACGGGCCGCTTCGCGGAGCGGTTCGAGCGCGAATTTGCCCAGTGGATGGAAGTGCGGCATTGCCTGCTGGTAAATTCCGGCTCGTCGGCCAACCTGGTGGCGCTGGCGGCGCTGACTTCTCCACGCCTGGGGGAGCGGCGATTGAAACCAGGAGACGAAGTGATCACGGTGGCAGCCGGCTTTCCTACCACCTTGAATCCTATTTTCCAGAATGGCCTGGTTCCGGTGTTCGTGGATGTGACGCTGCCCACTTACAACGTGGACACATCGCAACTGGAGGCGGCTCTCTCGCCGCGGACGCGCGCCCTGATCTTCGCCCACACGTTGGGAAATCCATTTGACGTCGGCGCGGTCGAGAGCTTCGCGCGGAAGCACGATTTGTGGCTGGTGGAGGATTGCTGCGACGCCGTGGGGTCCACCTATTTCGGACGCAAAGTCGGAACATTCGGCGACCTGGCGACGGTCAGCTTCTATCCGGCCCACCACATCACGATGGGCGAGGGCGGGGCGGTATTGACGAATACGCCGCTCGTCGGCACAATCGCCGAGTCCTTCCGCGACTGGGGCCGCGACTGCTGGTGCGCGCCGGGCTGCGACAACACCTGCGGCAAGCGTTTCGGCTGGCAACTCGGCGAGCTTCCAGGCGGGTACGACCATAAATTCACCTATTCGCACATTGGATTCAATCTGAAACTCACCGACATGCAGGCCGCGGTGGGAGTGGCCCAACTCCAGAAGCTGGACGGATTCGTCGAGGCGCGGCGGCGAAACTTCCGGGCGCTGCGCGAAGGGCTGGCGGGCCTCGAGGAGTTTTTCATCCTGCCCGAAGCCACCATCGGCGCGGAACCGAGCTGGTTCGGTTTTCCGATTGCGGTTCGCGCGGGCGCTCCTTTCACGCGCAACCAGGTGACGCGTTATCTGGAAGACCGGAAAATTGCCACGCGGCTGCTGTTTGGCGGCAACCTGGCGCGCCAGCCGGCGTATCGCGAGTCGCAATACCGCGTGGTTGGCTCCCTCAGCCAAACCGATATCGTGATGAACCAGGTGTTCTGGATCGGGCTTTATCCGGGAATTCAGGGTCGAATCCTGGACTACATGCTGGAAACCCTGCGCGCGCTGCCGGAGAGCGTGGGAGCGGTGGCGAGCTGAGGCACATGGAAAGCGCTCTCCATAACGACCTGGATCACGTGTTGGAGCACACCGAACGCCTATGGGCGGAAGTGCGGGGTGAGCGCCTGTTTATCACCGGCGGCACGGGTTTTGTCGGGACATGGCTGATGGAGAGCCTGCTTTGGGCGAACCGGAGATTGGGGCTGGGGATCTCGGCCGTGTTGCTCACGCGCAATCCCAGTGCCTACCGTCAGCGCTTGCCGCACCTGGCAGACGACCCGTGTGTAACGCTGCACGCCGGCGACGCCCGGTCATTCGAGTATCCGGACGGCTCTTTCCCGCTGGTGATTCATGCGGCCACCGAGCGATATTCTCCGCCTAGCGCGGACCGGCCGGCGGCCACCTTCAGCCGGGACCTGGCCGCTACGGAACGCGTGCTGGAGCTGGCCCGGGCGCGGCGAACCAGGCGGCTTTTGTTCACCAGCTCAGGTGCGGTGTATGGCAAGCAACCGGCGGACATCCTTCACATCCCGGAAGAATACGCGGGCGCGCCGCTGGGGACCGACACCAATTCTGCATATGGGCAGGCGAAGCGGGCGAGCGAGTTTCTCTGCTCGAGCTATGCGCGTGTTTTTGGATTCCATTGCGCCATCGCGCGCATGTTTGCGTTCACCGGGCCGCATCTGCCACTCGAGGAAAACTACGCCGCCGGCAACTTCATGCGGGACGCGCTAGCCGGGGGTCCGGTGCGCCTTGCGGGCGACGGCACTTCGGTGCGCTCCTACCTTTATGCGGCGGATCTGGCAATCTGGCTGTGGACCATCCTGCTGCGCGGAACGTCCGGCGTTGCCTATAACGTGGGCTCGCCTCACGCGGTGAGCATCGCGGAACTGGCGCGGCATGTGGCTGAGGCCGCCGGCGGCGAGATCGGGATCCAAATCGGCAAACTCCCGCCAGGAGTCGCCGCCTCACGCTATGTTCCGTCCGTGGAGCGCGCGCAAAACGAGCTAGGTCTCGCAGTGTGGATCCCTCTCGATGAGGGCCTGCGCAGAATGTGGCACTGGAACCAGGGAGCGGCCGAACTCATCGGCGCGGCTGAAACCTCATGAACGGCGCGCTCAAACTCTCGGACTATGTGGCCGGCAGACTGGCCGGCTGGGGCGTGCGGCATATCTTCCTGGTCCCCGGCGGCGCGGCCATGCATTTGAACGATTCGATTGGCCGCGAGCCTCGAATCCATTACATCTCGACGCACCATGAACAAGCCGCCGCGATGGCTGCCGAGTGCTACGCCCGTGTGACCGGCAGCACCGGAGTGGTGAACGTCACCAGCGGGCCGGGCGGGATCAATGCGCTCAATGGCGTATTTGGCGCGTGGACCGATTCGGTTCCGATGCTGGTGCTCTCCGGGCAGGTGAGGCGTGAAACGTGCATGTCGCTGACGGGCGCAACCAACCTCCGGCAACTCGGCGATCAGGAAGCCGACATTGTGCGGATGGCGCAGCCGATCACCAAGTACGCAGTCCTGGTCGACGACCCAGCCAGCATCCGGTACCACCTGGAGAAAGCCTGGTTTCTGGCTGCTTCGGGACGGCCGGGCCCGTGTTGGATCGATATCCCCGTTGATGTGCAGTCATCGCCGATCGACCTTGACGACCTGCGCGGCTACGATCCGGCGGAAGACACGCCGCGGTGGGACGAAGCGCGGATTCGAGAGCAGTGCCGCGAGGCGATTGACCGTCTGGCTGGCGCATCCCGCCCCGTGCTGATGGCCGGCACCGGCGTTCGCGCAGCGGGAGCGCTCGAGGAATTCCGCGAGTTGACCGACGCGTTGGGCATTCCGGTGACTACCGCCTGGACCCACGATCTGATCGCGACCGACAGCCCGCTATTTTGCGGACGGCCCGGGACCATAGGCGACCGTGCGGGAAACTTCACGGTGCAGAGTTCGGATGTGGTGCTGGTGCTTGGATCGCGCCTGAACATACGGCAGGTAGGTTACAACTGGCTGACCTTTGCGCCGCGGGCATTCAAGATGCAGGTGGACGTGGATGCGGCCGAACTGGATAAGCCTACGGTGCGTCCCGACTTGCCGATCCACTGCGATCTCAAAATATTCTTGCGCGAAATGCTCCGGCAACTGAGGGAGGCTTCCTATCGGGCGAGCCGTCATGCACAGTGGCTCGGGCAGTGCCGGGAGCGCGTCGCGCGGTATCCGGTGGTGCTGGACAAATTCCGGCGCAGCGGTTCGCCGGTGAATCCTTACTATTTCATCGAACGGTTATTCGCGGCGCTTGCCGATGACGAGGTGGTGGTTTGCGGCAACGCGGCGGCCTGCATCGTTCCCTATCAGGCCGGGCGGCTGAAGATCGGTCAACGGCTGATTTCGAATTCCGGCGCGGCGTCGATGGGGCATGACCTGCCCGCGGCGGTGGGAGCCGCGGTGGCGCTCGGTGGCCGGCGCGTGGTTTGTCTGGCGGGAGACGGAAGCTTTCAGTTCAACATCCAGGAACTGCAAACCGTGGTGCACCATCGGTTGCCAATCAAGATCTTCATTTTGGACAACGGCGGGTATCTTTCCATCCGTCAAACGCAAGCGAATTTCTTTGGACGCCTGATGGGCGAAAGCCCTGCCAGCGGAGTTTCATTTCCCGACGTAGTGAAGGTTGCCGAGGCGTACGGGTTGCCGGCAACCTCGATTGAGAGCGACCGCGATTTCTCGCGTATCGGCGAGCTATTGAGCGCGCCGGGGCCGGCGCTGTGCCGGGTTTCGCTGGACCCCGCGCAGGGGTTTGAACCGCGCCTGAAGTCGCGGCAATTGGCGGACGGCACCATCGTTTCGCCGAGCCTGGAAGATATGTACCCGTTCCTGGAACCCGAGGAAGTGGAATCCAACCTCCTGATCGGTCAGGAGGTTTAGCCATGCCAAGCTTTCGCCACGCTATTTTCGATTTGGACGGAACGCTGATCGATTCGCTGCCCGGCATCGCGTGGTCGGTCGGAGAGGCGCTGGCTCTGTGCGGTCTGCGGCCGTTGACGGCGGACCTCAAACCGTTGATCGGCCCGCCGATTCGCTCCATCCTGGCCGCCGTTACGGGTCTCGGCGATGCGCCGTCGCTCGACCGGCTGGAACGGGCCTTTCGCGCCAGCTACGACGCCGAGGGGTGGCGCAAGACCACGTGTTACGAGGGCGCGCCGGATATGCTCCGGAGGCTGCACGCCGGCGGCATCGATATGTGGGTGGTGACCAACAAGCCTGCGCGGATCGCCGTGCGGATTCTGCACGAGCTCGAGATCGATGACTTTTTCGGGTTTGTCGCCAGCCTGGATTCGCGCACTCCCGCCTACGCTTCCAAGGGTGAGGCGTTGGCCGACCTGGTTCGCCGTCGCCACCTTTCGCGCGCGGAGTGCCTGATGGTGGGCGACACGTTGGAAGATTGCCACGCGGCCATGGCGGCGAGTGTGGCTTGCGCGATTGTGCCGCACGGTTACGGGCCGAGCCTGCCGCCCGTGCTTCCAGTCAACTGCCGGCGCGTGAGCGGCTGGGACGGCATTGACCAGCTTGTAGAAGCGGCACCGACACTGGCGCCGGTTGGCGCCGGGGAACCCGAGAGGTGAACGAACATGATTGACCGAGACATCTTCGAAGAGCTTTTCGTGCTGGAGATGGCGAACAACCATTGGGGACGCCTGGAACGCGGCCTCAAAATCGTCAACACGTTTGCCCAGGTGGTGCGATTCAACAACGTGCGCGCCGCCATCAAAATGCAGTTCCGCGATGTCGACAGCTTCATTCACCGCGATTTTCTGGCGCGCACCGACATCCGTTACGTCAAGAAGACGGTCGAAACGCGGATGGCCGAGGAAGATTTCGCCGTCCTGGTGCAGGCCATCCGAAAGGCCTCCTGCATTCCGTTGGCCACGCCCTTCGACGAGAAGTCGGTCGATCGATGCTGCGCGCTGGGCATTCCCATTTTGAAGGTCGCCAGCTCCGATCTGAACGACTGGATGCTGCTCGAGAAAATCGCCCGGACCAAGAAGCCCGTCATCGTCTCCACAGGGGGCAGCTCGCTCAAGGATCTCGACGATCTGGTGACGTTTTTTCAGAACCGGAATATCTCGCTGGCCATCAACCATTGCGTCTCGCTCTACCCTTCGGAGGATCGCGAGCTGGAACTGAACCAGATCGACTTTCTCCGCGCCCGGTATCCTTCGCACACCATCGGCTTCTCCACCCACGAGTGTTCCGATTGGAACTCGTCGATGCTGATCGCCTATGCCAAGGGCGCGCGCACCTTCGAGCGGCACATCGATATCGAGGGGGATGGAATCACGGTCTCGCCTTACTGCTCCATGCCCGACCAGATCGACGCCTGGTTCAAGGCGTTTCACAAAGTGAAAGAGATGTGCGGCGCGCCGGGAACGCAAAAGCGCATCCCGCCGATGAAGGAAATTCAGTATTTGGACTCGCTGGTGCGCGGTGTTTACGCGAAACACGACCTGGCCGAGGGACACGTGCTGGACGATGACGACGTGTACCTGGCCGTCCCTTTGCAGCGCGGCCAGATTTCGTGCCGCGAGCTGATGCGCGGCGAAGTGATTCTGAAGCCCGTCGCACAGGACGAAGCGATCATGATCGACTCGATCGACAGCCCGTATTCGAGCATTCCCTCGCTGCGCGAGCTGATTTACAGCCGGGGCTTGGAGCCCGCCGCCGCCGACGCGCGGCGAAGCACTCCCATCGAGATGCGGGTCGAGCCGCAGGCGGTGAACCGTTGAGCCGCGGAGGAAGCAAATGACGACCATCAGCGTGGTGAGCCCCTGTTACAACGAAGAAGGCAACGTCGAGGAGTTGTACGAGCGGGTGCGGGCCGTGATGCTGCGGCTTGGCCGCTACCGTTACGAGCACATCTTCATCGACAACGCCTCTCAGGACGGCACGGTGGCCGTGCTGCGCCGCATGGCGGCCGCCGACCGCAACGTGAAGGTCATCGAAAACACCCGCAACTTCGGGCATATCCGCTCTCCCATCCACGGCCTGCACCAGGCCACCGGCGAAGCGGTGATCATCTTGCTCTCCGATTTGCAGGACCCGCCGGAGCTGCTGGAAGAGATGATTCTCGAATGGGAGCGCGGAACCGCCATCGTAATCGCCGTCAAGAAGACCAGCGACGAAAACCCGCTGGTATTCTGGCTGCGCAAGAAATACTACCAGATGATCCGGCACATGGCCGAGATCGAGACCTACGACAATTTCATCGGCTTCGGCCTCTATGACCGCAAGGTGGTGGAGATCGTCAAGGGGTTCGACGATCCGTACCCGTATTTCCGCGGCATGATCGCCGAGATCGGCCTGCCGCACAAAGAGATCGTCTACAACCAGGCGCGCCGCAAGCGGGGCCGCACCAAGAACAACTTCTATTCGCACTACGACCAGATCATGCTGGGACTGACCAGCCTTTCGAAGGTGCCGCTGCGGCTGGCGACTTTTGCCGGAATTTTCTGTTCGGCGGCGAGCCTGATGGCCGGACTCTACTACCTGGTATACAAGCTTTTGTATTGGCACAACTTCAGCCTCGGCATCGCGCCGGCGATGATTGGGATATTCTTTTTCGGCTCGATCCAGCTTTTCTTCATCGGCATGTTGGGAGAGTACATCGGATCCATTCACACGCTGGTGCAAAAGCGTCCGTTGGCGCTGGAGCGGGAGCGGATCAATTTCGAATACCCGCCGGGCGAGCCGCTGAGTGAGAAGAAGCCGGCCGACTATCGCGGCCGCATGGAACTGGCATCGACAGTACCGGGCCGCGACCGCGAGGGAGCGGTGGTTAAGGACTGAAATGGGCCGAGACTTACATCAGCGCCAGCAACCCCAGGTTCTTGACGCGCGAGCTGAACCAGAGCCGGTGCCGCAACACCGCGATCCTGCGCTCCAGCGGGCCGAGCGAAGGGAGTTTGGCGAGAAGCTCCAGAGCCGTCACGTCCCGCGGCTCGAGACGGCTTCGATATCGCTCCACGAGAGCGCCGGCAATCGCCGAAGACTGAGCCACCACCTGACGCAGGCGTCGCCTAGCCGCGCCAGGCGCGGTAACAGCGCGGCCGAGCGCACGTCCCAACGCACTGCTGTATGGGTCGGTGGTTTCATTGCCGCCATGCCGTCGATACAAGATAGTCTGCTCAGAGAGCGCGATCAAATGCCCGAATGCGGCAGCGACCAGGGCGAGCCACCAATCCTGATAGGGCGCGGTGGCGGGTATCGGCAGCGCCGCTTCCAGCAAGGCCCGGTTCATCATCATCGTGGAACCCAAAGCCACGCTCTCCATAGCCACTCTGGGCGCCTCGCCGATGCGGGTCGGCCTCAGGCGGGACCAGCGCCAGTAAGACGGGGCGATCGGCTTGCCAGTTCCGTCAACTACGGCCGCGTCGGTACAAACGGCGATGGGAGTCGCGTCACCGAATTCCGCTTCGGCTTGCCGCATCGCTTGGCAGGTCCGCAGAATCTTGCCGGGCAGCCAGACGTCATCGGGATCCGCCGACATTACCCAAGCTGCGGTCGCGGCGCTCAGAACCGCGTTGTAATTGCCCGTCACGCCAAGATTGCGTGCCCCGGAATCGGGCAGGATCGTCATCCGCTCGCCCAGCCTCGTCTGCCAATCGGCCAACTTCCGGTTGGTATCGTCGGCGGATCGGTCGTCCCGAACGATCAATCGCCATCCGCAGAAATCCTGGGCGAGAATCGAGTCCATCGTCTGGCTCAGCCACGGCGCGCAATTGTAAGTTGGCATCGCGATATCTACGTCGGCGCTTATAATGGTGTCATCCGGTCTTTCGTTGTGCGTGCTCATCGCAGCGTCTGTATCATCTCATTATTACGGGTTCGAAATGGCGCTTGCTGTCTGTATTGGCTTGGTATGGAGGAAATTCAATGAAGTCTCCCGCGGATATGAAGATTATCCAGATCGAGATCACGAACGCCTGCCCGAAGCGGTGCTCTAACTGTACACGTTTCTGCGGCCATCACAAAGAGCCGTTCTTCATGGATTTCGAGACGTTCAAACAGGCCGTCGATTCCATGAAGGGTTTCAAAGGCATCGTCGGGATCATGGGAGGCGAACCTACGATCCATCCGGAGTTCGACAAATTCGTTCGATATTACCGGGATCATATCGGGTACGATGATTTCTCGACGGCCTGCTATGAGCCAACCTCGGATTTCGTCAAACACATTCTGGCCAACGCCTACAATGTAGACTACAGCAACCACCGCGGTCTCTGGACATCGGTGAATGCCAAGTATTATGACCATTTCGAACTAATACAGGACACGTTCGGCTATCAGTTGGTGAACGATCATAGCCACCCGAGCATGCACGAGACGCTGATGTGCACCCGCAAAGAGCTCGGCATTCCCGACGACCAATGGGTGAAGCTTCGCGACAATTGCTGGGTGCAGAATCTCTGGAGCGCCTCCATCGCGCCCAAGGGCGCCTTTTTTTGCGAGATGGCGGCAGCCATGGATGCTACCCTCGGCGGGCCCGGCGGCTGGAAGATCGAACCGGGATGGTGGAAGCGGACACCCGCCGATTTCGCCGACCAGCTTCATTGGTGCGAGCTATGCAGCGCCGCCCTGCCCATGCCGAAGCGGAATGCCAACGAGGAAGTCGACGATGTGTCGCCCGTCTGGCGCGAGAAACTCGTTCAGATCGGCAGTCCCAAGCTCAAGAAGGGCCTCGTCCAGGAATTCGATCCGGCGGCTTACAAGCAGAGCGAACACGAAGTGATCTGCGAGTCCACGCCCTACCTAGAGGATCAGGAGCAGCGTATCGGGGCTGCCGGGAAGCTTCTGGAGCCGCGGCGAATTGTCTCCGCGGTGTGGCTTACCGGCGCCATTTCCGACATGGAAGCCGCGCGTCTTCTCGATAGCTTGAAGGGGGCCAAACGGCTGGACTTGGTGGTGTCGTCGGAAATCGCGCACCGCACGCTGGCCGAGGCCGCCGGGGTCCCGTTTATCGACGCCAGAGGCCGTCAAGGCAGCGAGGTATACGCCGAACTCAAGGAGCGGGGAAAGGCCAAGGATTGGATTCTACTGATGCGCGACGGTGTGCCTTCGGAGAAGGCCTTGGGGCTGTTTCAGGCTTGCGTCTTCAATCCTGGCTGTATCTATTGGCAGAGATCGGGAAGCGGCGGAAGCGCGCGCGGCGCTGGCTTCCAATTCTTCAACGTGCGGGCGCACTCCCTACGCGATGGCGGAGACCTATTCCATATTGCTGCCGGCTACTCGGGCCGCAAGGTCGTCAAATTGGCGGCCGAGGAACCGTCATGGTACCGGCTGAGTGTTGGCAAGACATTTTATCGGCGGGCTATCAAGCGCGTTTATTGGGCGCAGAAGCGGATCGGGCGCCGACTCGGGCGCGAGCCTGTGGCGCGGATATGAGGCCCGGCTGCCAGACTGCCGGCAACGCTGCGCGCTTGGATTGGAACTAGCGATGCTCGACCGCCTTACCGGGAAACGGCGGGCCTTCCGGCCTTTCGCTGACACGCCTGGCGAAATGCCGGCACGCCGCCGCGATCGCCGGATCGCCCTCGCGGCGGGCGCCGGCACGTTTCAACTTCTGGTACAGGCGGCCGGCGGTTTGCTCGTGGTCCCCATCGTGCTGCGGGCGCTTGGCCTGAGACAGTTCGGAGTGTGGGGCGCCGCCACATCCCTGATCTGGTTGTCGGGAATTCTCGATATTGGCATAGGTCCTGCCTTAGTCACCCTGGTGGCACGTTCCACCGCGCTCCAGCGTGCCGATGAAACGCGGGATCACGTCATGGGAGCGCTGGCCATGGGGATTGGGCTGACGCTCTTTCTGTTGGCTCTCGGACCGGCGGCGCTGCTGGCCGCACTGCCGCGAGCGATCGTGGGGCCCTATCTGGTCGCCGCGGTTGGGCTGGCGCTCGCGCTGCCGCTGAATGCCGCCAGTAATATTTGGATGGGGCTTCAGAAGGGTTACGTTTCGGGCTTTTGGGGAATGACGCAGACCGTAATGACGGTCACCGGCCTGTTAGCGGCGGCGGCATTTTCGCACGACGTGAGGGTGTATGTAGCGGTGGTTTATGGCGGTATGGTGGTCACCGGCTTGGGGTGCATGACACACTTATTCATCAGCCACCCCGAATTGCGGCCCCGTACGCTGGCAGTCCCGATGAAGGCTATAACAGGAGTTGCGGAGAAGGGCGTGTTGTTTTTCATTCTGAGTTTAAGCGCCAGCCTGTCCTATCTACTGGATAACGTCCTGGCGATGTGGCTCTTAGGCCCGAAAGCCTCGGCGGAAATGGCAGTCGCGCTGCGAGTCTGCTTAACCTCCTTTGGGCTCCTCTGTGTGATCTCGCAGCCGCTTTGGCCGGCGTTCGCCGAAGCAGCCCAGAAACGGGATGGGCAGTGGATCATGAGGCGCTTGCTGCGCGGCTCCACCGCGCTGGTGGGAGCGGCTGCGGCTGGCGGGGCGGTGCTGATGGCATTTGGCGCACCGCTGTTGCGGTGGTGGTTGCGGGCGGATCTGCATATTGGCGCTGGCTTGCTGGCAGCTATGGCAGCCTGGATCCTGGTGCAGTCAGTGTTCCGGTTGCCCTTGCTCCTCCTCAACGGCTTGTCGATACTCCGTTTTCAGGTTGTCATATGCTTCACCGGGGCACTGAGCGCGTTCGGCCTCAAATTCCTTTTGGCTCCCCGCCTGGGCGTGGCGGGAATCCTCTGGAGCACTACAATCACCGCTCTCATAATTGTTGTCCCGGCCCTGGCCTGGCGAGTCCACCGTTGGCTCAAGGATTTTAAGACTCAGGAAAGGTCAGTGGTCCCGGATGGCAGTGTCTCGCTGGCGGGAAGACTTTAAGGAGGTCCGTGCCTGAAATCGAATTGGAAGGAGCGCCGGACATCGCGCGGGTCGTGGGTTCGTTGGCGGGGCGCCTGCCCGCCGAGGTTCACCTCCCCTTGTTGTCGATAATCGTCACTGCGTATAATAGCGAACGCTTTGTCCGCCACACGCTGGGCAGCATTGCGGACCAGAGTTACAGCGCTTTCGAGTGCGTTGTCGTCGAGGATTGTTCGACCGATGGCACCTTAGCGGAGATAGAGGGCTTTCTCGCCGAGCGCAGAGACTCGCGCTTCACCCTACTGCGAAACGTTCGCAACCTCGGGCAGCTCTCGGCTCAAATTGCCGGGTTCCACGCCTGTCACGGCACATTTGTGGCTTTCGTGGATTCCGACGATGTGCTATTCCCCGATTGTCTGGAAACGCAGCTTGCCGTGCATCTCAACTGTGAACCGATTGCCGCCATGATATGCCTGGATAGCGCGATGATCGACGAGACCGGAACACTGCTCTCGGCCCATCATCGTGAAATTCGACCGGGCCTTTGGAGAGCCTTCCGACCTGTACTCGAAGAGCGCAGCGTGGACGTGCGCGGCGAACGGCTGTCATGTCTCGTGGTACCGCCATCGATTGCTAACACCATCGAGTTAAGACTTTGGTGCTGGACTACGCAGAGCTTCATGATGTTCCGCTACGACTTCCTGCGGATGGCGCTTCCCGATGCGACCGAGCGCTTCCGCGTGTGTTCGGACTATTACATCGTTGGAATGGCGCACGCGTTCAACACCACAGTCATTGTGCGCCGGACGGGTGGGGCTTATCGCTTGCATGGAACGAACCACTTCGCCAATGCCGTGCTGACCTCGGCCGATCAGGAATCCGCCGACCCGCTCCGCTTTGCCTGGCAGCCGAGCGAACTTGCCGCCCTGGCAGCGACGGTAATCGCAGGACGGATTGAAGACTTCGCGCGCGTCTACGGAGACCTTCATGTCGCCCGCGCCCTGATCGGGCTCCCACGCAAGGTTCGTCCGGGAGTGTTTCGGTTGCTGTGGAAGCGCATGTCTTTCCGGGTTGCGGTGCTGACTCTTGCAGTTGTCTGGGCTAGCCGGTGGACCGCCAGGGTTCGGAAGACCTGGAGAAACATCGACAGAATCATATGGTCGGGATGCTGACCGCGGCTGGGCGTGTGGGAGTTTGGGAGTGGAAGGGATAGCATGAGCAAGCGAAGGGAAAACCGTGTTCTCCGGATCGCGGCGCGATTGGTGGGGACCGTTCGCCTTCGACATGAGCCCGAGTGCAATCGGGCGGCCGCTGACGAGTTGGCTGTCTCTTTGGTTCCGATGGTGACTCGCTACAGAGCCCTGGTCCGGTGGAAGCTGGCGAAGTATCTATCCAGGGGCCGCCGTTCGGCCGTTCCATGTCCGGTGTGCGGCGGTAAGACCGAACTCGCCAATGCCGTCACCAGGTTTTCGGTTGTCAAGTGCACAGCCTGCGGACATGCGGCCGCCAGTCGAATGCCCCGCGACGAAGAGTTGCAGGCGCTCTATGACGGTCTTGTATATTGGCACAAGGACAAGGGGCATGGCGGCATCCGATCCCTCACGGAAGGCAATTGGGAAGACTGGCTGGCGCCGCGCCTGGATTCCATATATAAGCTTGCCGGGTTTGCCGACACACCACCCAAGCGAGTGCTGGAAATCGGCTGTTCCGAAGGGCGCATACTGCACGAGCTGAAACTCCGCGGTCACGATGTGCTCGGGTTTGAATGCAATGCACAGGTCGCCGCGCTCGGCGGCAGCACGTATTCGATCCCAATAGCAGCCGAGGGGTTTGCCGCATCGAAAGTGGCGGGGCGAAGGTTCGATCTTGTGCTGGCTTACCACACGCTCGAACATGTAGCCGATGTTGTGACTATGGTACAGGATATCGCCCGTGTAATGAAGCCTGGGGGCAAAACCGTGATCGAGGTGCCTGTCGAGACGGTCTACGACAATCCTGACCATGTGCACTTTTTTACCCACCAATCGCTCAGGCTCTTGATTGGCCGGTTCTTCGAAACGGTGGACCTTAATCCGAATGGCTTCGTCGATGCTAACGCTGTACAAATCGATTCCGTGATCGCGGTCGCATCGGGTCCCAGAGCCACTTAAGGCGGAAGGGAAGGCGATCTTCTGGAGACGTCGACTGTCTTTGCTGCCATGGCCGCGTCTGTGCGTCAACACACGCTTCGCAAGAAACAGAATTGCGGGTCCGACGCTTTGAAGCACTGCTCCGCTCAGACACATGTCGTACGGCTTCCGGACGAACCCCTACCGGGAAGCACTCTCGAAGCGTTGGTGACGACCGTTGCCTCACGGAGTGTGGCGCTGGTCGATGTGGTTATCCGGGTGACCTTGGATGACGTCAATGTGCGCAAGCACGGACTCCTGACGTTCCATCAGCGAGGTTTCAGCGACTTCTTGCAGGAAACACCAAACAGAAATATAGAAAACGCTGTAGCCTACCCGGCCGAGGATTCCTCGATCACTGGCAGCGCTGTCAGGTCCGGCGTGGGCAACAACTGCGGGGACCACGTCCAGTTTCGGCGCTCGATGATGGTCCGCGGTTCATAGGTGTGGCCGGCGGCCAGCCGGCGCTCTTCGCGGCGAGCCGACCACAGCATCACGGGACCCAGCGTGCGGGCGATCACGCGGGAGAGCAGGCCGAACTCCCGCTCCACTTGCTGGCGCAGCGAGCGGATTTTCTCCGCCACAGCTTCGTTGGTGCCGGCCAGGTGGTGCTCCATCGCCCACAGCGCGGCCGTATAGCCGTCGCTCAAGGAGCGCGCCTCGCGGGCGAAGCGAGCCTTCACGCGCGCATCGGCGTCGTTCTTGTACCGCACCCAGCCTTCCAGCGTGGTGCGGCAGATGCGGTAAATGCTGGGGCCGTTGCGCTCGAAATCGCGGCGGAACGCCCAATCCAGAAATCGTTTCGAATCCTCGCGCGAAATGGCGGCGTGCTTGAAATTGAACCGGTCCTGGCCGTGAATATCGGCCAGATCCACGCCCTCCAACATGCGGCCCTGCTCCTGCATCTCGGCGTACAACGGCGTTCCCGGCACGGGGGTGTAGAGCATGAACTGGTGGAAATCCGTATCGTGGGCGATGGCGTATTCGATTTCCGCCTCGATGTTCTGCGGCGTGTGATGCTCCAGACCGACGATGGTGGAACCCAGAATCTTGATGCCGTGCCGTTGCAACTCGCGCGTCAGCTTCATGCTGTCGGTGCCCTTAAGCTTGTCGTAAGCGGAGTGTTCCGATTCCAGGCCCATCCACACCCAGGAGACGCCCAGTTCCACCAACTCGCGCATGGAATACTGGTTGATCGCGTTGGCCGAGGAGAAGACGTACAGCGACCACGGCTTCTTCTCCGCCTTCATGAACTCGAGCAACTGCATGGCGCGCCGCTTGTGGAGCAGGAAGTTCTCGTCCATCATGAAGAACGAGCGCGCCCCCAGCTTCGTTTCCATGTGGTTCATTACGTCGTACAGCTCTTTGCCGGTGTTGTAAAAGTTGAGGTACTTTCCCTTGCCGCCGAAGAACGCCGAGGTGGTGCAGAAGTTGCAACCCATGGGGCAGCCCACCGAGGGAATAATGGTGGCTGCCGTCGAGCCCTTGGTTTGCGGCAGCTTGATACCCAGCGTGCGGGCGCCGAAACCGGAAACGATCTCGGGATGCGCGATGGGGGCGGTTTCATCCTCGCCCAGGAAGCGGCGCATCCAGGAGATGCCCTCGCCCTTCACAATGTGGTCGGCATCGATCATTTTCTCGATGCCCGGAACGGCGGCTACGTGCCCGCCCACCACGATAGTGGCTTTGGGAGCAAGCTGCCGCGCAATGCGGCACATCTCGCGCACCTTGCCCACGTTGACGATGATCGACGAGATGCCGATGATGTCGTATTCGTTGCTCGAGAGCTCGGCCTCAAACGCCGCGCGGGTGGGAAAATCGAGCACCGTGGTGGGCGCCGAGATATTGCGCTGGATCATGAGGAGGCCCCACGAGCGGTGGAACATGCGGAGCGAAAACGCTCCCTGCGCGCGTGTCACCTGGTTGTGGTAAAGCTCCATCGGGTTGATGGTGCGGCTGCCGTACGCGTCGTCCTGCGCGTAAGGGCCGAAAACCGAGCTGAGGAGAATGCGGGCGCCCGTGCCCTTGGGATGTTTCGTCATTTCGACTCGAAAAAGAGTTTGAGTGCTCTTACTGTCTAATTATACCACTGGCCCCGTGATTGGCATTTCCATCAAACGAAACGCGGGTGCGGAGTGCGGAGCATGAAAGTTGGGGCATCGGGCAGCCTCTTTGGTTTGCGCCCGTTCCGGTTGGTATCCTGAACGGTCGCGAAAGCGCGAAAAGAGGATTCCGGAATGATTCGCCAGAAACTGATCCACTTGCTGCGTAGTTCAGCCGCCGTGCTGTTGCCGCTCCTGCCGGGCGTGCTGGCGATTGCCCAGCCGCCATCGAAACAGGCGGACGGCATCGTGCTCACAATGCCCGCCGGGCTACTCAAGATCCAGGTGCTTTCGGAGACCGTGGTGCGGATCGCATTCGCCAAAGATGCGAGCTTCTTCACGCGTCCGGTGCTGGACGTGGTTCCGCAGCCGGCGCCGTTTCGGGATTGGAAACTGGGTGGCACGGCGGATATGACCACGGTGAGCACCGCACGGCTGCAAGTTGTGGTGGACCGGCGCGCGGGGGCGGTTCGCTTTCTCGACCCCGCGGGTAATCCCATCGCCTCCGAAGTTCCCGGTGGCCGCGTGCTCGAGCCGGCCGAGGTGCAGGGCGAGAAGACCTGGCACGTCCAGCAGCGCTGGGGGGAGAACGCCGGCGAATCGCTCTACGGGCTCGGGCAGCGGCAATTCAACACGCTCGATATCAAGGGTTACGACCTGGACCTGTGGCAGCACAACACCAATATCGCGGTGCCGTTTCTGGTGTCGAGCCGCGGCTACGGCGTGTTGTGGGAGAACACGTCGCTGACGCGTTTCGGCGATCTGCGGCCGTTCACGGCGATTCCGCCGGAGTACCTGTTCGATGCCGCGGGCGCCCAGGGCGGGCTCACGGTGCGGCCGATAGATGGCTCCGAGCCGGGGCGATTTTCCTCCGATTTGCAGTTGGATTTGCTGCCGCAGGGCGAGCCACAGCCACCGGTGAAGAACACCCGCTGGGAAGGATCGATCGCGGCGCCGGTTACCGGCGACTACCAGTTCCAAACGTTCGCCAACGGCGGCATCAAGGTGTGGATCGATGGCAAACTGGTCTTCGACCATTGGCGGCAGGGATGGCTCGCCGCGGCCGACCAGGTGAAGATCCCGCTCGAAGGCGGGCGGCGCTACCCAATCCGCATCGAATGGGACACCGAGCAGGGCAGCACGATGAAGTTCGCGTGGAAGACGCCGGATCAGGACCGCTCCACTTCCTTGTGGTCCGAGGTGGGCGACGGCATCGACTATTACTTCGTATACGGGCCGAAGCTGGACGATGTGATTGCCGGCTACCGCCAGTTGACCGGGCGCGCGCCAATGATGCCAGCGTGGGTTTTCGGTCTTTGGCAATCGCGCCAGCGTTACGAAACCGCCCAACAGAGCCTGGACGTCGTGCGCGAATACCGGCGCCGGCAGATTCCCTTCGACAATATCGTTCAGGACTGGCAATACTGGCCGATTGATTCCTGGGGCTCGCATCAATTCGATCCGGCGCGCTTTCCCGATCCCGACGGCTGGATCAAAGCCATTCACGATCAGCATGCGCACCTGATGATTTCGGTTTGGCCCAAGTTCTATCCAACCACCGCGAACGCGAAGGAACTGATGGCGCACGGTTTCCTCTACCAGTCGAACCTGCAACTGCAGGAGCGCGACTGGCTGGGATACGTCGCCACCGATTACGACGCATTTAACCCGGCAGCGCGGGATTTGTATTGGTCACAGATCGACAAGAACCTGTTCCGCCGGGGGATCGACGCCTGGTGGATGGATGCCAGCGAACCGGACTGCACACCGTCTCCAACATCGGTGGAAGATCAGCGCCGCTTGATGAATCCCACTGCCCTCGGGACAGCCTCGCGCATGCTGAACGGCTTCGCGCTGATGAACAGCGAAGCGATTTATGAGGGCCAGCGCCGGGCCGCGCCCAACCAGCGCGTGTTCCTGCTCACGCGGTCCGGTTATGCCGGACAGCAGCGTTACGCGGCGGCAAGCTGGTCGGGAGACATCACATCGACGTGGACCGCGCTGGCCAGGCAGATTCCGGCGGGGTTGGGATTCAGCCTGTCGGGGGTGCCCTACTGGACCACCGACACCGGCGGCTACACGATGCAAGACAAGTTCTCGACCGCCGATATGAAGCCCGCCGACCAGGAGGAGTGGCGCGAGTTGAACGCCCGCTGGTTCGAGTTCAGCACCTTCACGCCGCTGCTGCGCGTGCATGGGGAACTGCGCTTCCGCGAGATGTGGACCATGGGCGGCGATGCGAGCCCGGCCTACCAGGCGGAGATGAAGTTCGACCGCCTCCGCTACCGCATGTTGCCGTACATTTATTCGCTGGCCGGCGCGGTGACCCGGCGCGATGCGACCATCCTCCGTCCGCTGGTGATGGATTTTCCCGGCGACCAACAGGCGCGCGAGTTGGCTGACCAGTTCCTGTTCGGCCCGGCGTTCCTGGTGGCTCCCATTACCAAATACCAGGCGCGCAGCCGCGCCGTTTACCTGCCGCCCGCCGCCGCGTGGTACGACCTCTGGACCGGCCAAAAGGTACAGGGTGGCGCCATGCCGAACGCAGCCGCGCCTTACGACCAGATACCGGTCTATGTGCGGGCAGGTTCTATCATCCCCTACGGGCCGGATATCCAATACACCGGCCAGAGACCGGCCGATCCGCTCACAGTGTACGTATATGCCGGAGCCGACGGCGACTTTACGCTCTATGAGGACGAAGGCACCAATTACAACTACGAGCAGGGCGCCTTCAGCGAGATTGCGCTTCATTGGGACGATCAGGCCCAGTCGTTGACGGTGGGCGACCGGCATGGCTCCTACGCCGGGATGCCGCAACATCGTGCCATCGAAGTGGTGCTGGTTTCGGCCGGGCATCCAGTGGGCTTTTCCTTTGCACCGCAGCCGGCGCGCCGCGTGGAATACGGTGGCAAAGCGCTAACCCTATCCCTGAAGTAGCCTGGGGCGGACGGGCTGCCCTGTGGGCATGTCCGGGCGCTCCCCGTCCGAATCAGTAACTTACAAGCTCCATCACGCCTTTCACTTGACAAGCGTGTACAACGGACCTACGCTTAAATTAGTGACTGGGCACTTCCGCCCAATCTACGGATGATCTGAACTAAGTCAGCTCACCTGGGTCCCCTTCTTAGCCCAACTATTTCGGGAAGGGTAACCGTGCTATCCACTTTCATTTCCACTTATTTGCCGGGGGCGATATCTTTGTGCGCCTTGATGATTTCGCTTGCCGGGTTGGGCAGGATCTGGACAGACTGGAAAAGCCACCCATTGCGGGCCGAGTTGCAGAATCCCGGCCGTGAGTCGGCGGAAGATTTTTACTACTAAGCGAGTCTGGAGTATATGGCGATTCTGATGTCTCAACCCAGCGAGTCGTGGCCTCATCGAATCCTCTCGTGGATTTACCCGGCCCGTGAGTGGGCGAGCGAGCAGCAGGTTGACGAACGGGAAAGCCGGGTCAATCGAGCAGCCACGGTTAGACCGGCCCGAGGAAAACCCGTAGTAGCTCTTCGGGTAGGGGAAGCCAAATAATGCCCTTCGAGAATCACGGAAACCGCCCTTTCACCGCAACCTCGATCGACAAGAATGCGCCAGCGGCTTCCGGGGTATACGGACTCTCAAATGCGCGAGAGTGGATTTTTGTGGGCGAGACGCCCAACATCCAAGCCGAGTTGCGCGAACATCTCCAGCATCCGGATGACGTGCTGCGCGAACAGACTGCCTCTGGCTACACCTTCGAACTGAGCCCCGCCGAGTACCGGGTCGAACGTCAACGCCAGCTCATCAGCGAGCTTGCGCCTGTCGGGAACCGGTTGCGTACGCCAGTCGGGCGCGGCTTCTGAGGACGGGGGACAGGTGGACGGGGGACAGACCGCTCTGTCCACGCGGCGCCAAAGGGCGGCGCCTTGGGACAGAGAAGTCTGTCCCCTGGGTCTGCTACGATAAAAAACTCTGGTATCGATGCTGCGATTTGAAACCGCCGGCGAGTCCCACGGCGAATGGCTGGTGGCCACGCTCACCGGACTTCCGGCAGGCATCCCTATTTCCCTGGACGCGGTGAATCGCGAACTTTGGCGGCGCCAGCAGGGCTACGGCCGCGGCGGGCGCATGAAGATCGAGACCGACCGCGCCGAAATTGTCGCCGGCGTGCGTCACTCGCACACCATCGGATCCCCCATCGCCATACTGATTCGCAATCGCGACTGGGAGAACTGGACGCGCGCGCTTCCGGTGGAAGGTATCGCGGGCGCGGAAGACCAGCGGAAGCCGGTCACCCGTCCGCGTCCCGGCCACGCCGACCTGGCCGGCGCAGTGAAATACGATTTCCACGATGCGCGCTACATCCTGGAGCGCGCCAGCGCCCGCGAAACCGCCGCCCGCGTGGCGGTGGGCGCCATCGCCAAAGCCTTGCTCGGCGAATTTGGCATCATCGTGCTCAGCCACGTGATCGGCGTCGGCCGTGTGCGCCTCGAACGGGCCGTGGAATTCGCGGAACTGGTCGAACTGAGCCGGCGCGACAGCGTCCTGCTCGGCTGCGTCGATCCTGCCGTCGAGGCCCGCATGAAGGAAGAAGTGGATGAAGCCTACCGCACCGGCGACACGGTTGGCGGCGTGTTCGAGGTGGTGGCTCGCGGCGTTCCGATAGGCCTCGGCTCGCACGTCGCATGGGATTCCCGACTGGACGGCCGCCTCGCCCAGGCCATCGTTTCCATTCAGGCGGTCAAGGGCGTCGAAATCGGCTTCGCCGCCGCGGGTGCGGCGAGCTTCGGCTCCCAGGTGCAGGACACCATTCACTATGACCGCGAGGAACGCGTGTTCACCCGCGGCGCCAACCGCGCCGGCGGCCTGGAAGGCGGCATCACCAACGGCCAGGACGTACTGGTGCGCGGCCTGCTCAAGCCCATTTCGACGCTGCGCCGGCCGCTGGAATCGGTGGATTTGGCGACCCGCGAGCCCGCGCTGGCAGCTTATGAGCGATCCGATGTAGCCGTGGTGCCGGCCGCCGGCGTGATCGGCGAGGCGATGGTGGCGTTGGTTCTGGCGCAGGCGTTTCTGGAGAAATTTGGCGGCGACTCGCTCGGCGAAACCCGCCGCAATTTTGAAGGTTACCGCGAGCAGGTGCGAAGATATTAGAGATGGCGATGTTGATCATTCGCGGCAAAACCGCTCCCTATGGTCGCGGCTCCGATGATGGTCGCGGCTCCGATGCGTGTATCCAATCGCCCGTGATGTTCCATTGAGAATATGGTCTACCCGATAGTCAAATTCGGCGATCCCGTGCTCGAACGCGAAGCGGAAACCGTGACCGAGTTCGATACGCCGGATCTTCATCAATTCCTGGCGGATATGTTCGAGTCGATGTACGCTGCCAAGGGCGTGGGCCTGGCCGCGCCGCAGATCGGCTTCCCGCGAAAAATCTCCGTCATCGATGTCTCGAACGGCCAACGCCCGGAAGACAAGCTCGTCCTCATCAACCCCACCATCGTGAAAGTCGAAGGCAAACAGGTGGGCGAGGAGGGCTGCCTCAGCGTTCCCGGTTTCCGCGAGCAGGTGCGCCGCGGCAAGCGAGTCACCATCCGCGCGCAAGATGCCAAGGGCGAGACGTTTGAAACGACCGGCGAAGACCTGCTGGCGCGCGCCTTTCAGCACGAAACCGATCATTTGTACGGCCGGCTCTACATTAGCCACATCAGCGCGCTCAAGCGCGATCTTCTCAAGCGCAAGATCCGCAAGATGCAGCGCGCCGGCGAGTGGGACTGAGCCGACGCTATGCGCCTGGTCTTCCTCGGCACGCCCGCGTTCGCCGTGCCCACGCTGGAACGGCTGGTGGAGCGCGGCCATCAGGTACTCGCCGCCGTCACGCAACCTGACCGGCCCAAGGGACGCGGCCAGACGCTGGCGCCGCCGCCGGTGAAGGAAGCCGCGCTGCGGCTGGGCATGCCCGTCTATCAGCCGGAGCGCGTCAAGCGGCCGGAAGCCGTCGACCATCTGCGATCGCTCGCGCCGGAAGCCATGGTGGTGGTGGGCTACGGCCAGATCATTCCGCAATCGGTTATCGATATTCCGCCGCTGGGTATCCTCAACGTGCACGCTTCGCTGTTGCCGAAATACCGCGGCGCGGGGCCCATCCAGTGGGCCATCGTCAACGGCGAAACGGTCACTGGCGTAACGATCATGCGGATCGATGCCGGCCTCGATACCGGGCCGATGCTGCTCAAAGCCGAAACGGCCATCGGCGCCGATGAGACCGCCATCGACCTGGGCCGCCGCTTGTCCGTGATGGGCGCGGGCCTGCTGGTGGAAGCTCTCGACGCGCTCGCGGCCGGCCGCGTGATTCCGCAGCCGCAGGACAACGCGCAAGCCACGTACGCGTCTATGCTCAAGAAGGAAGATGGCCGTATCGATTGGACCCGCTCCGCCGCCCAGATTCACAACCAGGTGCGCGGCATGCAGCCTTGGCCCGGCGCTTACTCGATCTTCCGCGGCGCCGCCCTGCACGTGTGGCGCGCGCGCCCAGTCGAAGCTGGCGCCGGCCATCCGCCAGGCGCTCTGGTTCGCATTAAGCCGCCGCTGGTTGCCTGCGGGGTCGGCGCACTCGAACTCATCGAGGTGCAGATGGAGGGCCGCAAGCGGATGCCCGCCGCCGATTTCGCCAACGGGCAGCGATTCGTCGAAAATGAAATCTTAGGCTGTGTCGGAATATGACTATGGCGAATCACGCCCAACGACTTGGCGCGCGCACTCATGCGACGTGTGTCGAGACTCTTCTCGACACCTGCTGGCGCACGGAGAACCGGCGTCGGCACGAGTGCCGACGCGGCACGCATGAGTGCGTGCGCCATGTCCGAATTGAAGACGCTTTAGGAGAGGTGTCCGTTTGAATCTGCCCTTGGGATATGCTTATTCGGCCGTGTACGCCGGAATCCGGCAAGCCGAGCGTGACGATCTGGCGCTGATCGTCACCGGTCTCGACGCCACCGCCGCCGCCATATTCACGCGCAACCGCGTGCAGGCGGCGCCGGTCCGGCTGTGCCGCCGCCATCTGGCATTGTCGAAGGGCCGCGTCGGCGCCATCCTGATGAATGCCGGCAACGCCAACTGCGCCACGCGCACCGGCGACGCTGTGGCGCTGGCCACCGCGCGCGCGGCCGCCAAGCTTCTCAAGCTGCCGGTGGCGCAGGTGCTCACCGCATCCACTGGCGTGATCGGCGTGGAAATGGACGGCGCCAAGATCACCGACGCTCTGCCGCGGCTGGTGGCGGGCCTTTCGCCGGCGCGCTTCGAAGACGCCGCCCGCGCCATCATGACCACCGACCTGGTGGTCAAAACCGCGTTTGCCGAAGCCCACCTGCGGCGCGGCGCGGTGCGCGTGGCCGGCATGACCAAGGGCTCCGGCATGATTCAGCCGAACATGGCCACCACGCTCGGCTTCGTGATGACCGACGCCCAGCTTCCCGCCGCGGCCTTGCGCGCCATCCTCAAGCGCGCCGCCGACTCGAGCTACCACCGCCTTTCGGTGGATGGCGACACTTCCACCAACGACACGCTGGTGCTGCTCGCCAATGGCGCTTCCGGCGTCCGCCCGGAAGCCAAGGAGCTCGCGCGCGTGGAAGAGAAAATCACCAGCGTCATGCAGCACTTGGCGCAGGCTATCGCTCGCGACGGTGAGGGCGCCAAGAAGCTGGTCACCATCGAAGTAACGGGCGCGCCCAGCGACGATGCCGCCGCGCGCCTGGCCCGCGCCATCGCCAATTCGCCGCTGGTCAAAACCGCCATTGCCGGCTCCGACCCGAATTGGGGCCGTATCCTTTCCGCCGCCGGTAACGCCGGGGTGCCCTTCGATCCGGCCAAGACCGATATCCGGATGCAGGGCGTCGCGGTTTGCCGCGGCGGACTGGCGGCGCCGTTTTCCGAAGCGGAGCTGAAACAGAAGTTGGATGCGCCCGAATGTCACATCCGGTTTTCGCTGCGCGGCAAAGCCAAAGGCGAGGCCCGCTTCTGGACCTGCGACCTTACCCACGGCTATATTCACATTAATGCCAGCTATAGGACGTGACATGCCGAACTTGCTGCGCGCGCTTCTGCTGATCGCATCGGCATGGCCGGCCGCCGCACAGAGCGGTCCGGCGGACCAGCGACAAGCCGCGCGCGACCTGGTGTCGAACGCCGCGCAAGCGCTGGCCGAACGTCGCGCCGCCGGCTTCCTGGAAGCCTTCGATAAGCCGTTGGCCGCGCAACTGCGCAAGCCGGTGGAAGCCCTGCTGCAGTCTTACGACGTTCAGCCGGCGCTGGAGTTCCTCTCCGCGACCGCCGATAACCGCGGGGTCGCTCTCGCCATCGATTGGAAGCTGGATCTGACCGCGCGCGAGGGATTGCGCGGCATCACCCATCGCGAGAAGCGGGTATCGTGCCGCGTGGAATCGCGCGATGGCGTGCTGCGTATGGTTGCCTTCGGCGACAGTCCAGAGGTTGCTCCCGGGGCGCCCGGCCTTTTCTCTCCGCCGGATGTATCTGGCGCCTGGGACCTGCTCGAATCCGCCGCCCGTGCGCTCAGCCAGCCGAATACTCCGGCCGCGGGCCTTATGGCGTCATTTGATTCCAAACTGCCGGGTTACGAGGCGCTGCGCAATGGCGCGGAGGGTTTGGCAGCTCAAGGCGAGGTCGATTCGACCATCAGTCTGACCAGCGACGAAGGCACCGATACTGTGCGCACGCTGGAGGTTGAGTGGACGCTCGAAGTCGTCAACGCCGCGACCGGCATCCGCATCCTGCAGCGCGAGTCACAGCTCATCTGCAAGATCGAGCGCAGAGGCAAGCGCTGGACGATCGTCTCGCTCGCGCCACTGGATTTCTTCACGAAGTGAGGGCGCACAGCAAACGAGGCCTCCTCGCGCGTAGCTCTGGGGTGCATGACATAAAAGTGGTCTCTTTCCAGCGTCAGGGCACGCCCTTAAGCTGCGCCAGCAGCGAAAGAAGATGGACCACGGCGCAAGCCGTCGGGATAAGCCGGCAATAAGGACGAGCCCGGAACGGCGCGGAAGAAGCTCTCGCCAGCAGTCTTCCGCCCGGTTCCGGGGCTGCCAGTCAACAACCAGATCCGCACGGCTTGCGCCGTGGGCTGCTGTTTTTCGCCCTAAGGGCGGCCGCTGCAAGCCTGGCGTACCGATGCGCTCAGACGCCAGCGGATTTCCTCGGAACACAAGACGCCACCATTTTCATGTTGCGCACCGCCCGGCTTCTGGCGACACGCTATGCATCGAGGAACATTTCGCCGCAGACTGCGTCCCAATCGGCGGTGGGGTAGGCGGCGGCGATGTCGTTGACCGGGACGCCGCCATCGGCCAGCGCGGGGGCTGCGCCTTCGGCGGTCAGCGCCAGTTGCAGCCGCTCCATTTCGCGTTGGATCCATGGCTTGATTTCAGCGCCGCGCAGCAGGTGGCGGAAGGTGTTTGCGTCGTTGCTCGCCGGTTTCACGCGAAGGTACCAGCCGCGGCCCGCGTCGCCGGTTTCCACTACTTCGCCATCCACCGGAGATACCACGCGCACGTCGGCGCCGCGGCGTCGGGCATGAAACGCGGCGCCATTAGCGTGGACCCGATCTCCCGGTTTCGGCAACACCAGCGCATCCGGCTGGCCGAGCAGCCGCGCGCCCAGTTCGTCCAGCCCCACCAGCACGGTTCCATCTTTCTCTGGCCGCGCCCAGGCGTGGCCGCGATGGTAAAAACGGTCGAGCGGAAACGCCATGCCGAAGACGTCTTCTTCCGGCTCTTCCACCCGAGGCAGCGGATTCCGCGCGATCAATTTGGCGTGCGTTTCGCATTGCCGGCAATCGAAGGCGTGCGGACACTGCCGACTCTGGAATTCGCCCGTCAGCACGTGGCGGCACACCTGGTCGCAGGCAGGCATGCTTTCAAAATCTTCGTGCCAGCGGATGGCTTCCGCCTGGTCGGCCTTCAGCGCGCGCTTGGAGCGAATGGCCGCCGAGACCAGTGTCGCCACCACCACCGTCAGCACGGCGTAAAAAGCGCCCAGGAAGACGATGTGACCGGTGTTCCAGACGAATCCATAAATCCACGGCAACACTTTTCAATACCTCCCGGCCAGCGCGAGTTCTTCTTCCTGCGCGGCCGCTTCGAGTCTCAATTCGCGCTCTTCCGGGAACAAATTGAAGTAGCGGAACGAAAATGAATACACCAAAACTCCATACGCCACCACGGCCAGGAAGGTCCCGACCTCCTGCCAGCTCGGATAGTAAGTGAGGAAGGGATCGAACGATAACGTAGGCAGCGCCAGCGTCTGCACCGTCATCACGAAACGGTTGAGCGCCACGCCGCAGCAGGCCATCGCCGCCGCCGTTACCAGCCAGCCAGTGTGCGCGCGCAGCCGCGGCGTCAGCATCACTAGCGCGGGCAGCAGGCCGAAGACGACGATCTCCGCGAACAGAATCCAGGTGCCGAACGGTTTCCAACTGTAATATTGCCAGGCCTGGAAACCGCTGCCGGGCGAAGTGCGATTGATCCAGATCAGCGTGTCGATCGCCTTGGCCAGCACATACACGGCCAGCAGCAGGCCCGAGATGCGCGCCAGCCGCCGGAACACGGCGGGCCTCACCAGGCGCTTGCGCGAGAGTTTTTCCACCAGCCAGGTGGTCAGCAGGATGAAGCTCGGCCCCACCGCCGCCGCCGAGAGAATAAACAGGAAGAAGGTGGAAGGCCACACCGCCAGGCCTTCGCGGAACGCGAACGGCCGGCCGCGCAGCACGCCATACAATCCGCCCAGCGAGCCCTGATGGAAGAACGAAAGGAAGGTACCCACGCCGGCCAGCACGTAAACCAGCTTATGCAATTGGTGTTCGAACACCAGGAACGACGGAACGTCATGCAGCTTGCGGTTGCGCAGCACGATGGGCAGGTACTCGATCAACAGCACGGTCAGGTAGCAACTGATGCAGAAGGTGACTTCCGTCAGCATGGAGTGTACGTTGGGGTACCAGAAGGTGAACCAACTCCGCAGCGGCTGGCCGACATCCACCGCCAGCGCGGCGACCGCGCCCGAGTAACATACCAGACCGATCACGACGGCGCTGTTGATCACCGAGCGCAGCTCGTCGATCTTCAAAATGTACAGCAGAAACCCGGTCAGGAATGCGCCCGCGCCGAGTGCGATCACAGTGAGATCGAGGAAGATCCAGAGGCCGAAGGCGAAGCGGTTGTCCATGTTGGTCTGGTTCAAGCCCTTGACCAGGCACAACCCGGCACAGTACAGGCCAAACACCAACAGGGCGGCCCAGGGAAGAATCCACAGCAGGAATCGTCCAGTGGAAGAGCGGCGCAGACCGCGCGTGATGAATTCTCTATCCACGGAGGCCATCCTTTCCTTCGGGCCGCGGAGCGCTCGAAATTTCGCGTACCCAGTCTCGCCGGGAGCGGTAATGGATCTTCGGCTCGGTGCCGATCTTCTCGAGCAGGCGGAAGCTCTCCGGGCGCGCGGCGTCCTGCGCGACTTCAGTCGACGAATCGTTGAGATCGCCGAAGCGGATGGCCCCGGTGGGGCAGGCTTCCACGCAGGCCGGGACGTAATCGGCCGCATCGATTTCGGTTTTTCCGGCAGCCGCGGCTTTCTGCTGGGCGGCGTGCCAGCGGCCGTGGCAGAAATTGCATTTCTCCACCACGCCCCGCATGCGCGGCGCAACGTCGGGGTTGAGCGTTTTCTCCATGCCGGCCGGCCATTTCGGGTCCCACCAGTTGAAATAACGCGCGTGATAAGGGCACGCTACCATGCAATAGCGGCAGCCCAGGCAGCGCTCCGGCATCTGGCCCACGATGCCGGTTTCGGGGTCCACATCCACCGCCTGCTGCGGGCAGACATGGACGCAAGGCGTGTCGTGCCCGCACTGCTGGCAGAGCACCGGAACGAACGCGGTGCGCCGTTCCGGATACGCCAGGTGGTTATCGATTTTGTAGACGCGAATCCAGGTGACGCCCCGGCGGTCGTTGGCGGCTTCCGGCGCGGGCGGGATATTGTTCTCGACCGCGCAGGCCATCATGCAGGCGCCGCACCCGTTGCACTTGTCGATATCGATCGACATGCCGTAACGCTTGGCCGTCATACTCGCACCACCCTGGCGCGGAGGCTCGCTCCGCACAAATCCGCCATTCGCGGGCCGCCCAGCACTTCCACCACGCCGGCCGGCACGCCTGCATCGATGGTAGCCACCGCGCTCAGCCGGCCACAGGCCGTTTCCAGCACGCAATGGCTGCCATTTTCGATCCCGTTCGAACGGGCATCGGCGGGCGAAAGCGAGAGCGCGTTGACGGTCATGCGCAGGTTCGACTCGCGCTCCAGTTTCGACATCAGCGGCGATTCGAGACCGCCGGGCGTTGCCCCCGCCACCACCACTGTCAGTGGCAGTTCGTCATGCAAGGTGGGGCGGGTCCCCGACCTGCCAACCCCAGCTCCGTCGAGCACCGCATGTTCGGGCGCAGCCTTCTTGCCTGAATCGTCCATCCAGCACCCGCCCTGGTTGAGAGTCTTCCAGAAATCATCGGCCGTAGCTTCCTTGACAGCCGTCGATTTTCCGTCAGCGTAGCTCAGCAGCGTTCCGCGGCCGGATTTGTGAATGGCATCGGCGCGCTCGCGCAGCGGATCGGATTGCGGCAGGCCGGCGATGCGCGCCACCAGCTCACCCGGATTCACCACCGGAACCACCGGCGCAATCAGCGGCGCGGCAATCCGAAAAACTGCGGCGACTGTGTCGATGGCCGGCCCGATGTCTTCCGCCACTTCCGGGTACACCGGCGCGGGCAGCACGTATTGGGCATGCCTCGCGTAGCCCTCGCTCGAGGAACTGAACGCCACCACCACGGCATTCGGGGCCAGCTTCGGTTGGATGTCCTGCCACGGCACGTACCCGCCGGGCAGCGATTCGTCGATCAGCAGCAGGCGAATCGAACCATCCGCTGTGGCGGCCATCTCGCTTACGGGCGCAGCTTTCTTCCACTCGTCCGGCACTGGCGTTTCGCGCCGCGCCACCACCGTGCGGCCCAGTGCGTGGAGTTTCGCGTTCCAATTCATCAGCGGCGAATCAGGGTCGGCGGCCAACACCACCGCCGGTCCATTCGCGATGGCTTCCTTTAGCGCGTCGATGGCTTGCTCTGTGACGCCGGTGACGCGTGCAGCTTCGGCAACGGTGATCTCGCCGGCGAAGGCCGCCGCGATTGCCGGATCAGTGCCCGGCCGGATGGGCAGCCAAACGTCGGCCAGCGCTGCAGTCCGCGTTTCCACCGGCTCGATCTGCACCAGCCGGAAATTGGCGCGCGCGGCGAATGCGTTGCCCGGCGTGCCCCAACCATCGAAGAGCGGAGCGCCGAAGCTCACCACGGTCTTGGCGGCGGTGAGATCGATCGCATAACCAGGCTGGCGCGGCGCCAGGTAGAGGCCGTCGTCAATCGCGGCCATGGCGCGGCGATAGGTCCAGGAAACCGTGCGGCCGGGACGCAGATCGAGCACCGCGACTCGCTCGCCGGCGCTGCGGTGCGAGATGGCGCGCGCCACCGCCGCGAGCGCTTCCTTCACCGGCCCTTGCCGCACGCGCGCCGGATGATAAGGCAGATGATGCCCCGCGATTCCCCACGGGCACAGCGCGCCGTGGCTGATGGGGTGCGGTTTCACGCCGGTCAGCGAAACCGGCTGGGCGATGACGCATCGCGCGCGCACCGCGCACCCGGCTGGACACAGCGTGCAATGGGTGAAGCGGGCGCTAATCTCGCCGCGCGCCGGCCGTGGAATCCCCGGCCAGTTCTCGCTCCATAGCGCGGTATCGGTGATCAGCCGCCACGGCGCCGGCGTCAGCAGCGCGCCCGCCGCTCCGCCGCCCGCGAATTTGAGAAGGTTGCGGCGCGTCGTGGTCATTTATGACACCCCAGGCAACTGTATTCCAGCCCCTGCCGGCGGTGACAATTCACGCAGTCGTCCATCTTCATGCCGCCTTCGGTCCGCAATCCTATCGGCGCCACCGGCCGCCCCCAAATGTCGCGCGAGTAGCCACTGATCGGGTCCCGCTGATACGGCCGCAACGCGACTGACCCGCCTTCATTGCCGTGGCACTGCTCACACTTCACGTGCCCCAGCTTGACGTGCGAGACATGCGAAAAGTAGACATTCTCGGGCTGCCGCGCATAGCTCAGCCATTGCGGCTCGCGGTTGGGCGTTACGTATCGATCGATGAAGTTCTTCTCTTCCGCCGTGGTTCCCATCGCGGCGGCATGACAGCCCGAGCACTTATCCAGCGTGGGAACGCCGGCATAGGTTCCGTCGTCGCGGAAGGAGTGGCAGTCCTCGCACTTGGCGCCGGCCTTGTCGGCGTGGATCTTGTGGCTGAAATTGACCGGCTGCTGCCGGGTTTGATACAGGATGCGCGGGAATGCCAACCAGCCGCCTGCCAGCGCCAGCAGCATTCCCGACGCAAACGCGATTTTGCCGCCAATCATTCAGAAGACCTCTTCCCGCTCGCGAACGGCGAGAAAAACTCGTGAAACAGGGCCGGCCTGGATTCGCGATCCAGGCAGTTCAATACGCCTACGGCGAACAGCCCGCCATCGGCTGCCATGCCGGAGCCGCGCTGCACGGCTTCGTGAATGCGGCCCACGTCGTACCCCATCCACTCCCTCGCTGCTGCACCTTGCATCAGGTTGTCGGTGGTGCCTTCGACCAAGCTCCCTTCGAACAGCCATCCCGCCGTGTACGGTTCGGCCGCGAGGCGGCCCGGGTTGGCGCGCAAGTACAGATTGCAGCCAGTCAGCAGCAGCGGATTGGGAAACACCACTTCCCAATCGGCTCCGCCCGCGGTCAGAATCGCCGCCGGCCGGTGCAGTCCCTGCTGCCACACATATTGCACGCTTTCCACATTGCCCAGCGCGCGGCTCAGGAAGGCGTCGATGCCGGCGTGGCATTGGCCGCCTTCGCCCACTTCCAGCCACAGGTGGTTGGCCGCGTAGCTCAGCTCGGCCGGCATGGCGATTCCGTCCACTTCGTCGCCGGCGGCCACCGGGTGCGCCATCGCGCCGTAGAGTTCGCAATAACGGTGACTGTCCGTGCCGCAGCGCGAAAGCAGCGACTCGCTAAACGGCACCAGCTTCGCCACCGGCGCCGCCGCGCAGTATTGCATCAGCGACTCCCCCAGGCACGGGCATGGCCCGTCCACCGGCCCTTCCATAGCCTGCGATTGATACACCCGGCAGGTGAGGTAGGCGGAGGAGGAACATTTCTCTTCCACGCGCCCCGCCATACTCAGCGGAATCAGCTTCCGCACGCTGGAGGCGTGGCAGAATTTGACTTGCGCTTCTCTGAGGAAGGGGCAGGTCATGGTGGCTACCGCTCTTTATCCTTCGGGGCTTCTTTTGCGCCGGTTGGCTCGCCGCCATCCGCCATGGTCAGCCCGAGCTGCGGAAATTGGAATGCGTGCCCGTCGCCGAAGGAGGCAGCCAGGTCGGAGACCTCATGGTCGAGGGTTGCAAACGCCGCCTTCTTCTTCCGTTTGGCGGCCAGTTCCTGTACCACGCCGAAGGCCACCGCGAGGCAGCAAATCAGCGTCACCGCCCCTAACCCGATGTTGGTAATGGTGAGCCAGTATGTAGATGGATCGCTCAAGGTAGTTCTCCCTTCGTTACAGATCAATTGCAAGAGAATGGCCACGCTGAAAGGAAAAGAGTTAGGTTATACGAGAGATCTGCCTATGTCGGATTTTAAGGCATGCAAATCTGATATTCCAGCACGCGGAACTCAGCCGCGCCTAGCCAGCGGATGTCTCATCGTCGTCCTCATCCAGCCGGATCTCGACGCCAAATGGCAGTTGTCCGGCATCCAGAAAGCTGAGCGGATTCGGGCCTTCGCCAACAATCTTGAATGATCCGAAGTCCTTAGTACCAGGGCGTCTCAGGCACGTCGGGTTGAGAGTCAACCCAGACCCGCAGCTTGTTCAGATCGTCGGACGTTATCTTGCGGGAGAGGAGCCGCTCACTGAGATGGCGTTGAACGCCTCTAGGGAATTCGCTCCAGCGATTGAGCTTCACCGCCCAAAGATCATAGCACCCAGCTCATCGCCCAGGCGCTCTGCTTCCCGAGGGTCGGCGCATTCGCGGTATTCGCGCAGCATTTCTTCGAGACGCTGTTTCTTCTGACGTTCGGCTTCGAGTCCAGCACCGAGAAGCTGCAAGATTGCGCGATTTAAGCTCATGCCGTTTTGCTTGGCCCTCGCGCTCACCTCGTTCTGAAGCTCCTGAGTGAGCGCGACACTCACGCGCGCTTTTGCTCCATTCTTGGCAGAGATCATAGCAGCACCCCGATCATCCTGATTCATTATGCATCAAAATGAATCATCGAATCAACAAGGCTAGTCCAGGCGAGGCAGTTCCCACTCCGCTGCGGAGCCGGCTTAGCCCGATGTTTGCTTTTCCGCCATCCGGGCGGCGAACTTGGCCACGTTGATGATGGCGCGCTGGTGCGTGCCCTCGCCGATCTTGTCCTTTTTGTCCCAGGCTTCCACGCGGAATTCGACGCGGCGCTCCGCCACCGAGGTGATTTCCGCCGTGATGTTCACCGTCGCCCCAATCGGCGCGGCGGCCAGGTGGAAGACGTTGACGTGGGTTCCCACCGTGTCGTAGCCGGGCGCGAGTTGTGGCAGCACGGTGTCGCGGCAGGCGCGCTCCATGAGGCCGATCATGTTGGGTGTGGCGAGCACGCGGGGACCAGCTTCGCCGAGAAAACTGATGGCGTTTTCCGCCGTCACCGGCACGCGCTTTTCCGTTTTGGTTCCGATTACGATGTTGTGCATGGTTTGGATTAGGCGGCCGCGAGCCGAGCCAATACGCCCCGCATGTAGCGGAACGAGCGCTCGACGCCGGGCAGCGGATCGCCGGCGTTGATTTCGTATTCCAGGTTGACGCAGCCCTGGTAATTGATTTTCTTCAGCTCCTGAAAGATCGCCGGAACGGGTACTTGGCCGTCGCCCACATCGCACTGGCTGTCTTTGTCGGTCAGATCTTTCAAATCCTTGATGTGCATATCGAACAGGCGGGCGCCGGCCGGCGCGATGACGTTCACCGGATCGTCGTCGAACGTGGTCTTGCCTGAACGCGCGCCAGCCGCGTCCCGCAAGGCGCCGACGACTTCCGAGTTGGATACGTCGGCGGCATTGCCCTTCCGCGCGGCTTCCGCCTTTAGCAAGCGGGGCATGCGGACGGCGCGATACGCGTGCCCGACATCCATGCACAGGCCGCAGCGCGGGTCCAGATCGCTCACCGCTTCGAGCACCGACTGCGCGCTGGGGAAATGACGATCTTCCGGCCCGTGATTGTGGATGGCGATGCGAATGTCGTATTCGCGAACCATCTGCTCGACGGCCTTGAGGTTGGCTTTCGTGGGAGCGCAGACCATCATGGGCGCGCCGAAATTCTTCGCCAGTTCGAACAGCGGCCGCAAATCGTCCACGGTATTGGCCTTGGTCATGTCGAGATTGCCGATGCTCATCACCTTGAGGCCGGCGGCGTCGAACTCCCGCCGCGCAGCTCGAGCCTGTTCGGGAGTGCTGTTGGTGGCCAGTTGTTGCGGGGTGTTCTTGACGCTGATCCAGGGGGTGCGCACCTGACGGACCATTTCGATTACTTTGGGCCGGTCGAAGTTGCGGAAGGTGTAGGTGGCGATGCCGAGCTTGAGTTCCCAGGCGGTGGGCTCGACACGGGCCGAGTCGCGGGGTGCGGCGACGGCGCCCAGGCCGACGAGCGAGGCCGCGCCTAGAAACCCGCGGCGCGTAAGTGGAGATTTCATTCCTCCATCATTTTATGCAATTCTCCTGGGACCGGTGCGGCGGCCTCACCAAAGAACCGGCGGCAAAGACCGCCGCCGTTACCCAAAGACGCTGCCCTGGTAACGCCGGCAGTCTCCGCCGCCGGTGCATTTCTTGGTAACGCCACCGGTCGATTTCCTACTTCTTCTTGCGCAGGTAAATGGTTCCGTGGAGGGTGTGGAAGCTGACCGGCACACCGCCGCCATTGATAACGCCCTGGAAATTGTTGTCGAAGCGCAGGCGGAACTTAAGTCCGCCGGAACTGTCCTTCTCCGTCGCAACTCCACCGAGAGCGATCTCGAAATCGCTGTAGATGTCGGAGCGCAATGTCTTGAAGTTCACGTTAGCCTTGAGATCGGCCGGGAACGTCACGTCGATCACGCCATTCAGGCCGCTGAACGACAGCGGCTTGGAGGGATCCACGCGATCCATGGTCACGTGGATCGGGCCGTTCAACGTATGTGCCACCACGGTTCCCGAGATGCCGGTCAGTTCGGTGTGACCGTTGAGGGTATCGGTATCCACTTCGCCGCGCGCTCCCTCTACGCTCAGGTTGCCGTTGAGCGTATGCAGATCCAGCGAAGTGTCGGCGGGAACGGTGATCGTGATTGGGCCCGGCGCGGGTGGGTCGGTATGGACCTTGATCACATTGTTTTCCTCTTCGATCACGAGCCCGCGAGGCACGTCGATGCGGCGCATGCCTCCGGCGCCGGTTGCATGGTGGGAGCCCGATTCCACGATCACATCGCTCCCGCCGTAGGCCTTTACTGTGATGGAACCGTTCAGTGTATGCACAATCACCTGGCGTGCCTGGCCACCCGAATGGGCGGGAACTACGACGCGCCCCTCACCGTCCTGCGCGGCGGCGAGACTGCACACGACGATGGCTGTGCCCGCGAGGGCGAGTATGGTTTTCATGACTGGTCTCCTCTGATCTTTGTCCGGCCGGTTTACCCGCCTAGGATTTCGCCTCATGCAGGCGGATGGGGCCGTTGAAGCCTTCAAATTCGAGCTTGGGGCCGCCCTGGCCGATTCGCCCCGATCCGGAACGGCCGCCGTGGTACACGTACTTCGTCCCGCCGCCGCTCACGCTGGCTGCGGCGGCTACATCGAAATCGGAAAATACGCCGCCGTTAAATGTCTTGTAGCTCAGCTCGGCATTGAGACCCGGCTGAAAATAGGCATCCACGGCGCCGTTGAAGGTCTTGACCTTGAGATCGCGCTCCGGATTGCGGCGGAAGGCGATCTTCACCGGCCCGTTGAACGTGTCCACGCTGCCGGCGCCGGTAGCGTCATCCACCTCGATGTGGCCATTGAAAGTCTTGACCCTGAAATCGCCGCTGGTTCCTTTGACGACGATTTCGCTGTTGAAGTTGTCGAGTGCAAGCGCAGTGCCGGCGGGCACCTGGATGTCGTAATCGAACTCGACGCGATAGCCCTCATGACCACGCCAAAAATGGTTGTTGTGGTAATCCTGATGGAGCTTGACCTCGCCCGACTGCTCGGAGATCTCGAGCTTCACCTCGCGTTTGGCGTCCGCCAGCGTCTCCGCGGAATCCGCCCGATTGTGGCGCACCATCGTGATCTCGATCTGGCTGCCGCCGCTGGTAACGTGAATCGCCCCGGCGAAGTTGTCGACCACCAGCTTGTGGCCGGGGCCGCCGGCATAAGAATGATGGATGGTCTCCTGGTCTTCCACCCGCCAGTGGTGACTTCCCCAATCCTGCGCCGCCAGCGGCGCGATCGAAATGGTCAGCAGTAATAGCGCTTTCATCTGGATTCTCCTTACATTCCCAATTGATCGATGGCCCACCGCGCCCGCTGGCGCACGGCCTCATCGGCCTCCGGCCGGGTGGCGAGGCGGCGCAGCGCGGAGGCGCAATCGCGGTCTTTGCTTTTTACCACCAGGTCGATCAGCGCCACTTGCGCCAGCGGCGAATCCTGCGCGGCCAGGGTGGCCGGCAAGGCGCGCCGCACATTCGGATCGGCCGCATACCGATCCAGCGCGTCCACTGCGGACAGGCGCACGTTCACGTTGGGATCGTGCCCGGCGGCGTAAAGCAGCGCCTCTTCCACCCGCGGATCCGGCTGCGTCAGTCGATACGCGTAACCGACACCTTCGATCCTCGATGCGGGAGACTGTTGTTGTTGCATCAGCGACAGCGCCACCAACTGGTGCAGGCTCTGAACCTGGCCCTGTAACTGCGCGATCTCGGGCGTTACCGATGGACGCGGCGCGAGGGCCCGGCCGGCGGCCAAACCGATGGCGAGAACAGCCAACCCGGCAGCCAATTGCCATGCCCAGCGCGGAACTTGGCGGCTCGGCGCGGCGAGCGACACGGCGGCCAGCCGGCCTTGCTCCAGGCCGGCCTCGAAAGCGGCCAGGGTCGCCTGGAAACGATCTTTCATCGCCAGGGCGGGTTCGGCTTCGAGCTTGAGTGCTTCCATGCCGCGCCACACGATTCCCAGATGGGCCAGCTCGCTACGGCACGCGGAACAACCCTCCAGGTGCTCGATCAGACGCTCCCGCACGGTTCCGGCCAGTCTGCCGGCCAGGCACTCGGGAAGTTGTTGACGGAAATCCTCGCAGTTCATGACAATGGTTCTCCCCGCAAAGCGAAGAAACGGTCACCCAGTTCGTGCAGCGCCCGGTAGACGCGCACCTTCACCGTGCCGACCTCGCACTGCAATGCAGCGGCGATTTCCTCGTATTTCAAATCCAGAAAGCGGCTCATCACGAGCACTTCCCTCTTCTCCGGCGGCAGCCCGGCCAGCGCCTGGCGCAGCAGGGCGGTTTCCTGCTTTTCTTCCATCAGCCGGTCGGGCGCCGCATCCGGACTGGCTGCCTCCGGCGCCTCGGCCGGCCAGGCGGCTTCATTCTTGCTCCGCCCCAAGTGATCCAGGTAGGCATTGCGGCCAATCTGGAACAGCCAGGCGCGGAAGGTGTTTTCCGTCTGGTAGCTGCGGCGGTACTTCAGGACGCGGAAGAACACCTCCTGCACCAGGTCTTCGCTGGTGGCGCGATTCCCGGTGAGATGCAGGAAGTAGTGCAGCAGAGCCCGATGATGGCGGTCGAACAGAACCTCGAGGCGGTTCACCTCGCCATCCCGGACTTGCCGCATGATTTGCTCGTCCTCCACTAATTGCCTGCTTTTCAAAAGGGTATACCGGCCAGATCGAAAATGGTTACGAGAATAGTTGAAGCGGGGTTCCGGCCCAACGGAGCCGCGACCGGAGGGAGCGGTCAGCTTGAAGACTCGAACACTTGCCGGCGGCAACCGCTCCCTTTGGTCGCGGCTCCGTTTGGACGCGCCCCTCTCATTTGACAAGCCTCATCCGCGGTTTCTATCATAGAGACTCACAGTCGATCTAGCTCCGGCGCCCTTCCGGGCCGCCGTTTGCTGCCCAAATGGCAATTACTGCGTCTTCTTCAGTCTGGGACACAACCGTATGATTAAGGTAGAAGGTCTCACCAAGCGATACGCGCGCACCGTCGCGGTGGACAACATTTCTTTCGAGGTCGAAAAGGGGCAAATCGTCGGTTTCCTGGGGCCCAATGGCGCCGGGAAAACCACCACCATGCGCGTGCTGACGTGTTTTCTGCCCCCCACGTCCGGCACGGCGAACGTCGCCGGCTACGACGTGCAGGAGCACCCCATCGAAGTTAAGAAGCGCATCGGCTACCTGCCGGAATCCCCACCCCTGTACCCGGAGATGGACGTGACCGGGTACCTCGAATTCACCGGCAAGCTGAAAGGCATCCCGTCCGCCGACATCAAGAAACGGGTGGACGAGGTGCTGGGCAAATGCGCCATAGGCGACGTGCGCGATAAGCTCATCGGGAAGCTCTCCAAAGGCTACCGGCAGCGCGTGGGCCTGGCGCAGGCCATCATTCACAATCCGGATGTGTTGATCCTGGACGAGCCGACCTCGGGTCTCGATCCCAAGCAGATCATCGAAATCCGCGAGCTGCTGAAGTCGCTGGCCGGTAATCACACGATCATCCTGAGCACCCACATCCTGTCGGAAGTGGAGCACTCCTGCCAGCGCGTCATCATCATCAGCGCCGGCAAGCTGGTCGCGATCGATTCGGTGGCGAACCTGACCAACCGGCTGCGCGGCTCCGAATCGGTGGCGCTCGAAGTGGAATCGGCCGGTGGCAGCCCGAATCCGAGCGACGTGCAGGTGCGGCTGGAGCAGGTGGCGGGCGTCCGGAGCGTGGTGATGAAGGATTCCAAGGACGGCCGCCTGACCTTTGAAGTGGAAAGCCTGCAAGGGCGCCAGATCCGCGCCGACCTGGCGCGCAGCGTGGTCAACGCCGGTTGGAACCTCAGTGAATTGCGCCCGGTCGGGCTCAGCCTGGAAGAAGTCTTCCTGCAACTGACCGCGGCCGAGAATAAGGGCGACGCGCCGGCGGAAAGCGAGGCAGCAAAGCAATGAAGCTAGTCTTCCTGATCTCGAAGAAAGAATTCAAGAGTTACTTCACTTCCCCCATCGCTTACCTGCTGATGGCGTTCTTCGCGTTGATCTTCGGATTTGCGCTCTATACCGCGACCCGCGACGTGGTGCGGATGGGTTTCCAGGCGCAGATGATGGGTCAATCGCAACCGGTCAATCTGAACGATATGATCATCCGTCCGCTGCTGGGCTTCGCCAGCACCGTGTCGCTGTTCCTGATTCCGATGATCACCATGCGGTTGATTGCCGAAGAGAAGAAGACCGGAACCATCGAGCTGCTGCTCACCTCGCCGGTGAAGGACATTCAGATCATCGTCGGCAAATGGCTCGCCGCCATGCTGCTGTACCTGTGCATCCTGGGCATGTCGGCGCTCGATATCGGCATGCTGTTTGCCTGGGGCAAGCCGGATTGGCGGCCGGTGCTGGTGGCGTACCTGGGGCTGATCCTGCAAGGCGGCTGCCTGCTGGCGATCGGCGAATTCATCTCCACGCTGACCAAGAACCAGATCATCGCGGGCGGCGTGACGTTTTTCGTTTGCCTGCTGCTGTGGGTGCTGAGCTGGTCGACGGCTTTCGATAGCACGGCCACATCGCAGGTGGTCAATTACCTGTCGATCGTCACCCACTTCGAGAACTTCGCCAAGGGCGTGTTGGACGGCAAGGATATAGTCTTCTATCTCTCCATGATTTTCTTTTCGTTGTTCATAACCTCGCGATCCATGGAATCGCTGCGGTGGAGGAGCTGACATGGCGGCTAAATGGCTCAAAACCCGGCAAACCAAGTACGGCGCCTACATCGCGGTTTACACTCTGGTGGTGGTTGCCATTCTGGTCGCCCTGAACTTTCTGGCGAATCGATACGATCAATCCTACGATTCGACCAAGAACAAGCAGTACAGCCTTTCCGACCAGACCATTCGGATCGTCAAGGATCTGAAGAGCGACGTCCACGTAATTTATTTCGGCGAGAGCGGCAGCTTCCCGAACGCGCGCGACCTGCTGGACCGGTACTCATCGCTGTCCACCAGGCTGCATGTACAGTACATCGACCCGAACAAGAAACCGACGCTGGCCAAGGCGGCCGGTTTCCGTCAGGATTCGCCGGTGGTGGTGGAAAACGGCGCGCGCCATGAGGGCGCCAAGAGCCTGACCGAAGAGGAAGTTACCGGCGCGCTGATCCGCGCGCTCAAGAGCGGCGAGCGCAACGTCTGCTTCACGACCGGCGCCGGCGAACACTCCATCGACGATCAGGACCGCGAGGGATTCTCGGTTCTCAAGGCGCTTCTGGAACGCGACAATTACAAGTCGCGCGCGATTTCGCTCAAACCGGCCGCGGCGCCTGACGCAGGCACCGCGGACGCCGGCAAGAAAGTCGAGATCGGGCAGGCCGCGCCGGCGGCACCGGTCGAAGTTCCCAAGGATTGCACGGTGCTGGTCTCCGGCGGTCCCACCGCCGATTACCCGGCGCCGGTAGTGGCCGCAATCAAGAGCTACGTGGAAGACGGCGGACGCGCCTTCTTCATGTTCGACAACGTGCTCCGCATCGGCCGCTCCGAGCCAGCCGCGCCCAATGACGAGTTGACCAAGCTGCTCGAAAGCTGGGGCGTCACCGTCAACAAGGACCTGGTGCTCGATTTAGGCGGACTGGGGCAGATCTTCGGTTTCGGCCCGGAGATCCCGGTGGTGCTGCAATATGAATCGCATCCGATTACGCAGCCGCTAACGCGCATTCCCACGGCGTTTCCGCTGAGCCGCTCGCTCGAAATCAAGAGCGAGGGGAAGACGTCGGTGAGCAAACTGGTAGCGACCGGGGAAGACAGCCTGGCCACTGCCGAGATTGGACCCGGCGGCCAGGTGGATCCTAAGAAAGGCCGGAAGGGGCCACTGACCCTGATGGCTGCGGGCACTTATTCCGGGACCAAGCAGGGACGGTTCGTGGTGAGCGGGACCTCGATTTGGGCTGTCAACAGCCTGGTCGGCTCGCGCCAGCTCGGCAACCGCGACCTGTTCGTGAATTCCATCAACTGGCTGGCTTCCGACGAGGACCTGATCTCGATTCGTCCCAAGACGCCCGAAGATCAGCAATTGAACCTGGGCGGGCAGCGGCTGGCCATGCTGTTCTGGCTGAGCATCTTCATCTTTCCACTGACAGTGGTGGCGTTCGGCTTGGCCACCTGGTGGAAACGGAGGTAACCGATGAAGCCGAAGGGACTGCTGGTAGCCGTCGTTCTTTTGGCTGTATTGGGCGGCGCCATTTGGTACTCGAATAAGAGGCAGGCGCAAAAGGAAAAAACGCCCGCCGACACGAGTATTAAGATCGTGTCGATCCCGGAGGACCGGATCCGCGAAATCCGCCTGTGGAAGGGCAGCCTTCCGCCGGTAGTTCTGAATCGCGACAACGGCAAATGGGCGATGGTGGCGCCGTTCCAGCTCCCGGCCGATCCCGACGCGTCCTCCGCGCTGGTTTCCACGCTCGCGTCGGTCGCCGCCGACAAAACCATCGACGACAACCCCACGGATATGGCCAGCTACGGTCTCGCCAGCCCGGCCTTGCAGGTGCAGGTGTATGAAAAGGGCGGCAAGCAGGTCCAACTGGCGATTGGGGATGACTCACCGACCAATTCCGGTGCTTACGCCAAAGTGTCCGGAGACCGCCGCGTTTACATGGTGGCCAGCTACGTCAAGACCAGCCTCGACAAGACCGTCAACGACCTGCGCGACAAGCGCCTGCTGACGTTCGATGCCGCTAAGCTGACACGCGTGAAACTGGTTGGCAAGGGGCCGGCCATCATATTCGGCAGAAACGGCCAGAACGAGTGGCAGATTGTGGAACCGCGGCCGCTGCGGGCGGACATCATGCAAGTGGGATCCCTGCTCGACAAACTGCGCGACGCCAAAATGGATCTCAGTGTGCCGCCGGACGAGGCGGAAAAGAAGTTTTCGACCGCGGCCACGGTGGCGCTGGCAGCGGTCACCGACAGCTCCGGCTCCCAGGCCATCGAGGTTCGCAAGGACAAGGACAACAACTACTATGCCCGAAGCTCCGCGGTGGCGGGTGTGTACAAGGTTGGGGCGGATACCGGCGAGGGACTGAACAAGAGCCTGGACGATTTCCGCAACAAGAAGCTGTTCGATTTCGGCTTCGCCAATCCCCGTATGCTGGAGATCAAGAACGGCGCCGCCGCCGCCGTGACTTACTCCAATGCCGGCGACAAGTGGACTGCGGGCTCCAAAAACATCGATAACACGAGCTTACAGAACCTGATCGACAAGCTGCGCGATTTGACGGCCTCGACGTTTGTGGAGCAGGGCGGCGGCCAAGCGGTATTCGAGGCGAGCGTCGAGTCGAAAGGCAGCGCCAAAGTCGAACACGTGATCGTGAACAAGCAGGGCGACAAATATTTCGCGCAACGCGAAGGCGAGCCGAGCATCTATGAATTGGACGCCAAAGCCGTGGAAGATCTCGAAAAAGCGGCCACTGATGTGAAGGAAGCCGCGCCCGAGCCGAAGAAAAAGAAATAAGACAGCACGATTCCGAGCCACGGATGAACACCGATAAACACAGATAAGAACAAGAGTTTTGCCTTCTTGCTGATCCGTGTTCATCCGTGTTTATCGGTGGCTGGCTTCTTTCTTGCAATCATGAACGGCCTGCTCACCGATCTTTACGAACTCACCATGGCGGCCGGGTATTTCCAGGCCGGCAAGGCGGCGGAAATTGCCACTTTCGAGTTCGCCATCCGCCGGCTGCCGCCGAATCGGAATTATGTCCTCGCCGCCGGATTGCCGCAGGCGGTGGATTACCTGCTCAGTCTCAGCTTCACCGCCGAAGAGATCGACTATCTGCGTGGCCTAGCGCAGTTTTCCCGCGCGCCGCGCGAGTTCTTCGATTACCTCCGCAGTTTTCGTTTCACGGGCGACCTGTTTGCCGTTCCGGAAGGCACACCGCTGTTTGCGGGTGAGCCCCTGCTGACCGTGCGCGCGCCGATCATAGAATCGCAATTGCCGGAGACGTACCTGCTCTCCGCGGTGAGTTTTCAGACGCTGGTCGCCAGCAAGGCGGCGCGGGTGGTGGCAGCGGCAGCGGAAAGACCGGTGATCGAATTCGGTACGCGCCGCGCACACACGCCCGAAGCTGGTGTGCTGGGCGCGCGGGCGGCGTACCTGGGTGGGTGCGCGGCCACCAGCAACACGCTCGCCGGCTTCCGCTTCTCGATTCCCGTCGCCGGCACGGCCGGGCACTCCTGGGTGATGTCGTTCGCCTGCGAAGACGGCGCGTTCCGCAAGCTGCAAAGCACGCTGGGCGAGAATTCGGTGCAACTGCTGGATACCTACGACGTGGCTCAGGCCGCGCGGCGCGTCGCGGCGCTGGGGCGCCCGCTATGGGGCGTGCGCATTGATAGCGGCGATTTTCTGGCGTGTTCGCGGCAGGTGCGCGCGATCCTGGACCAAGCCGGCCTGACGGAAGCGCGGATCATGGTGAGCGGCGACCTGGACGAATATCGCATCCGCGAATTGCTCGCCGCCGGCGCGCCCATCGATGCCTTCGGGGTGGGCACGCAGATTGCCGTTTCCGCCGATGCGCCCTCGCTCAGCGGCGTTTACAAAATGGTCGAGATGGAAATCGGCGGCATCAAGCGCTACACCGCCAAGTACAGCGACGATAAGGGCACCATTCCGGGCGCCAAGCAGATCTTCCGCGACGTGGGGCGCGACGTGGTGGCGCGCTCCGGAGAGTGCGGGCGCGGAGAGGCGCTGCTGCGGCCGGTGATCCTCGGCGGCCATTTGGTGGAACCGCTGCCCACGCTCGATCAGGCTCGCCAGCGCGCCCGCGAATCGGTGGCCGCGCTGGCGCCCGCGCTGCGCCAACTGGAAACCGCCGACCCGTGGCCGGTGATCTACAGCCGCGAGTTGCGCGCTCTCACGGAGCAAACGCGCGCAAACCTGCTGGGGACAACGCCGCCGTCATGAGAACCGTCTTTTTCGATATCGATACGCAACTGGATTTCGTGAGCCCGGCGGGCGCTCTCTACGCGCCTGGCGCCGAGCGCGTCATCGAGGCGGTGGCGCGGCTCAACCGGCACGCGGCTTCGCGTGGGATGGTGGTGATCTCGACCACCGACGCCCACGCGGAAAATGACGCCGAATTCGCGCAGTGGCCGCCGCATTGCGTCTCCGGCACATTAGGCCAACGTAAACCGCAAGCAACGCTGATCGAGAGATCCGTCGTGGTGCCCAACTGCGACGGTTTGCCGGACACCGCCGGCGCGGCGCAGATCATCCTGGAAAAGCAGACGGTTAACCTGTTCGACACCCGCACCATCGCGGAACTCCTCGAGCGGCTGGGCGCCGGCCGCTTCGTAGTCTACGGCGTGGTCACGGAAGTCTGCGTCTGGCACGCCGCGCGCGGGCTGTTGGGCCGCGGCAAGCCGGTCTCGATTGTGACGGATGCGGTGCGGGCGCTGCGGCAGGACGCGGGAGAACGCGTGCTGGAAGAGCTACGCGCCGCCGGCGCAACGCTCGCCACGGTTAGCGAAGTACTGACGTAGCGGTTCCGTCCGCCAAACCGGTCAATAGCGTATGGGAACGATTTGTTGCACGCCCGCGTACGAAATCACCTTGTCCGGCGCGTCGGCAACCTCCACGCCCGTGCCGTGGCCCTTCCGTACGACGACTACATGAAAAGTGCGCTCCTGTAACATGCCGGGGAAGCTCCCCTTCCTCGAATCGATTCTGAGCTGATGCCGCGCATCGTCCCACCTAAAATCGATCGTCGAATAGACGCCCTTTTCGTAGTTATAGTTATCGTTCTCGTCCTCGTACAGCGTAAAGCTGCCGTCGGCTCCAGGATAAATGCGCAACTCAATCGGGTCGGCTGGCTTTTCCGTGGAGTATTGGACAAAGGGACCCATGGGTATGATGGATCCCGACCGGATCATGAGCGGGACTTTGTCGGTGGGAGCGTCCGCAACCACGCTGCCGCCACCGGGCAGCGTCTCTCCGGTCCAGAAATCGATCCATGGATTCCCGGCCGGCAGATAGACGCTTCGTGTCTTCTGTCTCGGCTCGGCCGGTCTCTCCTCACGGGCGAAAATCTCCGGCGTCTTCCAGAACATTTGCGCGCGAAACGCGCCGAGCACAGCGTTCGATGTCTCGAACGCGAAGTCATATTCCTTGCCGGCCACCAACTCGACGGGTACGGTGTGAGATTCCATGGAATCGTAGTTATGCGCCACTTCCTTGCCGTCCAGATACACTCGCCGCGGACCGAAGCTCTTCATGTTAAAGCGGTATTTCCCGGTTTCGGTGGGAACCAGCTTGCCTTCCCAGCGCATCGAGAATCTGGGGTCCTTAATGAAACTCGGCCAGCCCGTGTACCAATACAAATCGACGGTCGGCTCCACGGCTTCGTGACACAGAGTCTTAAAGTCCGCATCGCAGTAATATCTGGCGGTCAGGCCCGGCTTGCCGTCCTTCGTTTTGAAGACCTCGGGCGGCATGGGAACGGTCTGCTCAGGCGGGCGATGGTCCATATACTCGGTCACCGGAGAGACCATGATGGCGGGGCCGAACATGAACTGGTCGTCGATCGAATAGGTCTTCCGGTCTTGCGCGAAGTCCATCGGCAGGCCGCGCATAATGGAGTAACCGTCGTGGGTGACGCGCCAGCCCAGCGAATAGATGTAAGGCAGCAGCCGGTAGCGCAGGTTGTCGAATTTGATGAGTGAGCCGGTGTATTCGCCAAACTCCCAGATCTCGCGCGGAGTCTCCGAGCCATGCGACCGGAAGATAGGCGAGAACGCCCCCAACTGGAACATCCGCGCGTACAGCTCCTGATATGCCGGGTCCTTGCCGCCGTTCGAAAACACTCCGCCCTGGCACCCCAGCGAGTACGCGCCGATATCGAAGGTCCAGTAAGGTATGCCGGCCATGCTATGATTGATTCCCGCGGAGATCTGTTTCCGGTAAACGCCCCAGTCCGCGCCGATGTCTCCCGACCATGTGGCTGCCGCGGCTCTCTGCTGGCCGGCGAATGTCGACCGAGTGAGAATGAAAACCCGCTTCCGATCCGTCTCTTTCCGCTGGTTCTGATAGACGCCACCCGTGATTTCGAGCGAATAAGAATTGAGATATCTGGCGAACGAGCCGAGATGATTGTTCTCGACCTTCTTCATCTCATATTCTTCCGAGTCCTTGGTGAGCGCATTGACGATGTCCGGCTCGGTCGAATCCATCCACCAGGCGTCAACTCCCTTGGAGAATAATCCGTTGCTCGCGTACTTCCAATACAAGTCGTTGGCCGCCGGATTGTACGCATCGTAATACCGGAACCCGGCCCATCCCACCGGCGAATAGAGATACCCGCGGCGTTCCATGTCCTTGTAGATCGGCGAGGCAGGCCCGAGCCCGCCCCAGATGGAAATCATCAGGTGGAAATTCTCTTTGTGCAGCAGGTCGATCATTTCCTTCGGCCGGGGGTAAGTGGTTTCGTTGAAGAACATGCCGCCCCACATGTCGTTGCCGCCCCAGTAGTTCCAGTCCTGGACGATGTTATCGATGGGAATCCGGCGTTTGCGGTATTCCTGCGCGATCGCCAGCAATTCGTCGCGGGTCGCGTAATGCTCCTTGCTCTGCCAATAACCGTACGCCCACTTGCCGTACAGGGGAGCTGGCCCGGTGAGTTGCCGGTATCCGGCGATGGCCTGGTCTATGGTCGGGCCGAACAGGAAATAGTAATCGATGTTATCCGCCACTTCGGACCAGAAAGAAGTCGCTCCACGGCTGTCGTCGAAGATCGTCTTGGAATAGTTGTCCCAGAATATCCCGTATCCCGCGGTGGACACGAGCATGGGCGTGACCGCATTGGTATTGGACTGCACGATTTTTACGGTTCGCCCGCGATAGTTCATATAGCCGGACTGATGCTGCCCCAGCCCGTACACGCCCTCGTCGGGGGTCAGCCTGAAGTTCTGCTGAACGCTGAACGCTGCCTTTTCCTTCTCGATCTGACAAGGAGTGAAGACGGCGCGCCCTTGTTCTTTCAAAAGCGCGTGGTTGTCATTGGCGAGATACTGAATCGCCCCGTCGCTCTTGCTCAACTGAACCTTGACCTGTCCCGAGCTCAGCGTGATGGCCGCGGCGCTCTCCTCAACTTGCACGCTCAGCTCGGGCACGTCCTTCTGAACCACCGAGAGGCTGAGCTTTTCGGACGTGCCGCCGGCCGGCCATTTCACCACCCGAACCGTGCCCTGGGAATAGAACTGGACTCTGACGTTCAGATCGCCGGTGGTCAGTTGAACTCCGTTCCGAATGCGCTCGATTTTCGGCGTCTGGCAAACCGCCGGCAAAGCGCTCAGACAGAGGACGAAGCACACCGCCATCGCCCGCCGGGCAGAGAAAAGGGATTTCATGGTTGTGGTTCCTTTCGTGGCGTGCACCGCCGCGAAACTTCAATTAAAGATTGAGCGACCGTCTACTTGGCAGCTTCGGCTCGCTTGGCAGCCCAGCGTTTCTTGGCGGCGGCAATGATTGCCCGTCTGCCGGCCGCCGAGAGCTTGCGCTTCGGCTTCGGCGCTGCTTTCGGGGCTGAAGGCTCGGGCGCCTTCTTCGACTCCGCCCACCTCTTCCGCTGGGCCTCGGCAATCCGGGCGCGGCCAGCCGCACTCATCTTGCGCCGTTTGCGTTTGGCGGGTTCCGGCGCGGCGGCGGTCTCGGCCGGGCGGCCGGTGAGCATCTGACGAAGCTCGGCGATCTGAGCGTCTATTTGCGCCTTTTGGGACTCAAAGCCCTCAATGGCAGCAGTGATGATTTCGTTTGCGAGTTTTGTCGGCATAGGATTCAGGGCAGTCTTCACGTGGACAGCCAACTCCTACACTAACCGATTTCAAGTGACTTGAGTAAACACCCCCGGCGAGCCGGTAAGTTGCCTGGGCGGCGCCGCCTTGTGTCGCACACGACACGAGTGTCTCGGCTGACACTCCTGTACTGACTCGAACCCGGGAAAAGAGGCTGCATTGGTTCGATTTCGATGTGGCGCGCTACTTGCTTGTAGCGCTCCTGAAATGGCGGGGTTGGGAACGGCATGACCGGCCAGCCCCGCTCCATTTTGAGGATAATGGAGATTCTTCGGATGATGAGGCCCGAAAGGAACAGAATTCTCCTGATTGGCGGCGCGGTTGGCGTGCTGGCGATCGCGGCATACACGGCCGGCGTGTTGTGGCGGGCTTCGCGCGCCACCACCGAGTCTGCCCGCGAGTTGCAAGCGGCCTCGGAAATCCGCTTCACCGCCGCACGGCTCGATCGTCCGCCAGCCGGCGGCTTCGAATGGTTCTCGACCCCTGCCGTGTTCGCCGATGCGGTGCCGTTTCACGACCGGCTATACATCTGCGGTCCGGCCGGCCTCTTCGAATATGACTTACAGGGCGCCCTCAAGCGCCGTTTCCGGCCCGGGCTGGAATTGCCTCCCGCGCCACTGGGCGCTCTGGCGGTGGGCACCGGCAGCGGGCAACCGGAGCTGTATATTACAACCGCGGGAGAAGGTCTGGTCATCCTCGGCGAAGGCGGGTTCCGTCAGATACGGCCGGCCGAGCCCGGATACCGGAAGCTCACCGCGGTTTTGCCGCTCTCGACCGGCCAAGTGCTGCTCGGCACCGAGAAGGACGGCGTGATCGTTTACGACGGCAAGCATATCAAAGCACTCCACCCGTCGTTAGCGAAACTCAGCGTCACTGCCCTGGCCGGCGATCCGGCGAACCTCTGGGTGGGCACCATCGGCGCGGGCCTGGTGCACTTTCATGCCGGGCAGGTGGATAATTTCGGAACGGCCGAAGGACTGCCCGATCCGCAGGTGCTCTCCATCGCGGTGGATGCCAATCGCGCGTTCGCCGGCACTCCCGTGGGCGTGGCTGAATTCGACGGCGGAAAGTTCGCCCGGGACCTGGCGGCCGGCACCTTCGCCCGAGCCTTGTTCGTTCACGGAGATACGCTCCTGGTTGGCACTCTGGAGCAGGGCGTGGTACCGATTCCCTTGCGGACCGCGACCGCGCGTCCGCTGGTCCGCCAGCCGGAAATGGCGGCTGCGCGAATCGAACATATCTTCCGGATGGACGCGAGTTTATACGCCGTGGCGCGCGATGGCGTTTACTCGCTCGGCTCGGACGGAAACTCCTGGCAGGCCATCCTGCAATCCGAAACCGCCCTGCTGGGGGACGCTCACATTTCCGCGCTGGCCGCGGACTCCGCCGGAAGGCTGTGGGTCGGCTATTTCGATCATGGGCTCGACGTGATCGATTCCGGCCTAGCCCACGCCACCCATATTGAAAACGACGCAGTGTTCTGCGTCAACCGGATTGCGCTCGATCGTCACGGGCGGCGCACCGCGGTAGCCACCGCCAACGGACTGGTGATTTTCGATTCGGCGGCCCGGCAGCGACAGACGCTGACGCGCCAGGATGGTCTGATTTCGAACCATGTCACCGACGTGGAACTGGAGGAAGATGGCATGCTGATCGCCACGCCGGCTGGGCTCACCATCGTCGATCCCTCCGGAACCCGCAGCCTGAACGCATTTCACGGATTGGTCAATAACCACGTGTATGCCATCGCGTCCGAGGGGCAGACGATCCTCGCCGGCACGCTCGGCGGTCTCTCTATTTTCGAGAACGGCATCGTCAAGGTCTCGTATACCACGTCGAATTCGCGGCTGAAGCACCACTGGATTACCGCGCTCGCCCGCGTCGGCGACGATTGGTTCGCCGGCACGTACGGCGCCGGCGTGCTGCGGCTGGATCAGATGGGGCAATGGCGAAGCTTCGTGGACGCGAGCGACGCGTTCGTGGTCAATCCCAACGCCATGCTAGTCACCGAAAACCGCGTCTACGCCGGAACGCTCGACCGCGGCCTCTACGCGTACGATCGCCGCACGGGCCGCTGGACTGTGATCGCCGCCGGTTTGCCCTCCCGCAATATAACCGCACTCGCCGCGCGCGGCGGCTACCTATATATAGGCACCGATAACGGCCTGGTGCGCATCCTGGAACAGAATCTGGAGAACCGATGAAAGCCCTTTTGAAGCTGTCGATTCCGCTGATAACGGCTTGCGCGCTGGCGCGAGGCGATGCCGGCGTGTTGATTGCGAGCGGGAAGGACCGGCCCGACAGCAAGATTCTCTCGCTGGCGGAGATGGAGATCGACGTCCGCATCGATAACGGCGACGCCCGAGTCAGTATCCGCCAGATCTTCGCCAATCACACGACGGCGATCTCCGAGGGAACTTACGTTTTCGCGCTGCCGGTGCGCGCGACCGTCTCCGATTTCGCGGTTTGGGACGACGTCACGCGCATTCCCGGCGTAATTATGGAGCGGCGCCGGGCCGGCGAAGTCTATGACGACCTGAAGTGGCAATCGATCGATCCCGGCCTGCTCCAGGTCGGAGATGGAGGCGCCGACGAGGCACGCCGGTCCACCGAATTCCGCGCCCGCATCGTGCCGATTCCTCCCAACGGAACCAAGCGCCTGGAGATCGAATACCACGAGCGCATTCCGGTCGAAAACCTGATGTCTCATTTCGCCATCCCGCTGCGTCCGGATGCATATGAGGCTCAGCAGGCCGGCAAGCTCAAGATCACCTTCGAATTGCGTTCGCAGCATACGGTGAAGGATTTTCAAATCGCCGGCAAGATCTACCCGCTGCAAATTGCAGAGCGCAACGCGCACCTGGTCCGCGGCAGCTTCACCGCCGCCAATTTCAAAATGGACCAGGACTTCGCGGTCGATTACGGCCTCGAGAGCAGCCGCGCCAATGCGCTCGAAGTCATCGCCTACCGCAACCCCGCGCCGCCTTCGCCGTCTCCCGTGGATTCGGCCGCGCCCGTCGCCGGCGCGCAGCCGGGGTTTTTCCAGGCGTCGGCGCTGCTGGCCCCCGCGGCCGCCGCTGCCGCGGTTCCGCTTAGACCCAAGACCGTGATTGCGCTCTTCGACGCCTCGCTTTCCATGCAGTGGGAGAAGTTAGACCGCGAGTTTCAGGCGCTGGAAGGCTTGCTGCACGCGCTCAAACCGGTGGACACGTTTAACGTGCTGCTGTTCAACAGCGAGACAACCGCGTTCAACCCCGCTCCGGTGGCGGCCAGCCCCGACGCGGTTGAGAAGGCTCTCGCTTTTGTTCGGAAGAGCTCGCTGCGCGGCGCCACCAACCTGGAGCAGGCGCTGAAAGCCGGCCTGGCGCAGGGCGCCCGCGGCGCCGCCGCCCCGGCGCAACACGAGTCGTACCTGGTTCTGTTGTCGGATGGCGGCGCCACGCGCGGCACCCTCCCGAACGGAAAGCTGGCGGCCGTCTATGCCGCCGCCTGGAAAAAGATTCCGGAGCGGCAGCGGCCGCGCACCTTCGTGCTCGGTATTGGCGACGATGCCAATATGCCGCTGGTCAAGATGCTGGCCGACAACGATGGCGTTTGGGAAGAGGTTCGTTCCACCGAGCCGATCGAGTTCAAACTCGGCGCATTCCTCTCCAAGCTGGGAAGGCGTCCCGTGGAGGGCCTGCGGCTGGCCGCGGAGCCGAAGGCGAATTTCGACTTCGTCTACCCGCTCGAAGAGAGTTGGTTTGGAGGCGCGCTGGCCACATGGGTGGGAGAGTATCGAAAGCCCGTAAAGCGCGCAGCATTTTCCGCCGTCGGGTTCGATGAGGGCAAGCCCCTGCGCATGAGTGCCACCGCCGATCTGCCGGAACAGAGCCTGGAACACATGGACCTGCCGCGCACCTGGGCCAAGGCGCGCGTGGACGCGCTGCTCGCCAAGATCGAGCGGGACGGCGAGGACCGCGCCAGCATCGACGAGATCATCCGCCTGGCCCGCCAATACAAGTTCGTAACGCCCTACACGTCATTCCTCGCCGCCCCGCGATCCCTGTTGCGGCCGCGCGTAATCCGGCCCGGCGATCCGGTGCTGCGCGTGAAGACCGATCCCGACATCGTCTCCGTGGTTGCGCTGTTTCCGTTCGGCCTGGTCAAGCAACTGCGGTTTTTGAAGGAAGAAGATATCTGGCAGACGCGCTTTCTCGCGCCGTCCGACATGGCCGACGGCTCCTACCAGGTGCGATTGGTTTTGCGCGACCGCGACGGCCACATCTATCGCGAGGCGAAGACATTCGTAATCGCCAGTAAACCGCCGCTGGTCCGGGTGAATCTCGCCAAGGCGCGTTACCGGCCGGGAGAAACCGTCGAAATGCGGGTGAGCGCGTCCCGCACCACGCGCACCGTGATGGCGCGCTTATACGGCGCGGCTCCGGTTCACCTTTACTGGAATCCAGGTGAAGAGACTAACACGGGTAAGATCGTTGTCCCTACGTTCCTGCCGGCTGGTAAGTACAACCTAACCGTGACGGCGGAAGACTTCGCGCATAACATCGGAACCGAGGAGGTGGCCCTTGAAGTGGTGCCGTAGTTCTCGCCTGGCTGTTTGCTCCGGGTTGTTCGGCGGAGCCATTCTGCTGGCCGTTGTCAATGCGCAGTTGCGCGCGGAGATGAGCGATTGGCTGAAGTACCTGGAAGCCAACTCCATCCAGGACGCTTTCTTCCGCAGTGTCGCGTGGCCTAACGGCTCGGTTCGCGTGCGCAGACCGCCGCGCGAGACTCTGCCCGCGCTAACTCACTTGATAGCTGCATCGCCCGCCACCGCCGAGTTGTACCGTCTGCGCGCAGGCGAGACGGAATTGCAATTGGATTTCGCGGCCGCCGAGGCCGATTGGCGGAAGTATGCGCAGACCGTGCCGGATTCAGCCGATGGGCAACTCGCGCTGGCGCAGTTCTATCACCGCCGTTTGCAGCCGGCCGATGAGATGAAAGCTCTCCGTGCCGCCGCGCAAGCTCCGTCCGCGGCGGCGGAGAAGCTCACTCCCGCCGCCGGGCAGCGTAGCTGGCGCACCTTCGGGCAGATGCTCGAATTGATTCGGGACCAGCAGTTACCAGCCGGCTTAGTCGACCAGACTTACCGCGATTGGATGGCGCGCTACCCGCAAGAACAAGGGCCGTACACGGCGTATTTCGATTACCTTCGCGACCACCGCCAGTTCGACGCCGCCGAGCGGCAGATCGCCGCTTACCAGAAGGCCTTTCCGGATGACCGGATCTACCCGTTTACCGCCCGCGCCGATTTGGAGTTGCATCGCGGAAATGCCGCGCAGGCGCTGGCCCTCTATGAACGCGAGTTCCAACCGCTCTGGCCATCCAGCCTGATCGATTCCTATCTCGACATGCTCGACAAAGAGGGGCGGCTTCGCCTGTTTCTCGCCGAAACGCGCGCCACGGTTCGCAATCATCCCGACGATCTGCGATCGGTTGCCAAGCTTTTCTTCGGCCTGCGCAAGCTCAACAACCAGCCCGCCGCGCGGCGCGCTCTGGTCGAATTCCGGCTGAATAAGGAAGCCCGCCATCAAACCTGGACTGCCGGCGAACTCACTACGCTCGCTCTCCTGTTCGAGCAGGCGCAGGACCCGAATGAGTCGATCCGCCATTACTACGCGCTGTACAGTCTGCCGGGTGCTCCCGCGGCAGCTCGCGAGCAGGCCCTCGCAGGAATTGCGAATGTGCTGCTGGAATCGCCCGAACAGCCCATACGTTTCGGATCGGGCGATCTTTCGCTGTATCGCGATATCGCCACCATGGACCCGTACCCCGGATATCTCAACGGGATTCTCTCGCTGCTGCTCAATTCCGAATCGCCGCGCAGCAGCCTGGCCGAACAGGAACAGGGCGCGATCGCCTATTTCCATCGCGCGCGCGCTTCCGAGTTGGTCGGCCTGTTCGACCGTCAGTTTCCGCAATCGGCCCAGCGGCCCGCGCTCGACGCGCGATTGATCGAAGCCTACGCCATCTATGGCGAGAGCGACGGCGTGATCCGTCATGGCCGCGACTTTCTGAGCGCATTTCCATCCGCTCCGCAACGCGCGAGTGTCGCCCTGGCGATGGCGGACGCGTATGCGCGCAAAGGGCAGCCAAAGGAAGAGTTCGCCATCTACGACGCCTTATTGAAGGAGTTGGCCGCCAAGGCGGACGGCGTGCCGCTGGGCGCGGCCCCAGCTCCGCCCGAGGGTGAAGAAGCTGGCGGCCAGCCCGCGCACCAGCCGGACCCCGCTAGCGGCGCACGCTCGCCCGAATATGCACGCGTGCTCGACCGCTATATCTCGCGCCTGGTCTCGCTGGACCGGGTGATGGATGCGCTGGCGGTCTGCCGTGGCGAGATCGATCGCAACCCCGACGATCCGGGCCTCTACGAACGCCTGGCCGCATTCCTCGATCAGAACAAGCTGGGCGGGCAAGTGGAAGCCGTCTACCGGAAAGCCATGGACCGCTTCCCCGACGCCTCCTGGACGCACAAACTGGCGCGCTGGTACTTGCGCCGCCAGCGCCGCGCCGAATTCGAAAAGCTCACGGCCGACGTGACCAGGATATTCTCCGGCACCGACCTGGAAAGCTATTTCCAGGAATTAGTCCGCTCTTCCGCCATCGGCCCAGCCGCGTACCGCCAGGTCAACCTGTACGCTCATCAGCGCTTCCCGAACAACCTGCAATTCGTCCGCAACCTGCTGGACGCGTACTCGCGCAAAGAGACCTTGGATCGCCGCGCCTACCGTGAGCTCCTTCGCCAGTACTGGTTCTATGACGATCGCCTGCGCCAGACATTTTTTGCCGGCTACGGAGACGAAGAACAGCGGGAGGCGGATGCGCTGCGCGCGCAGGCGGGCGATACGTCGAAATTGGCCGGCGCCAACCCTTGGGGGGCCAGGCTGGCTGCCGAGATGGCGGCGTGGCGCTCGCACTTCGAGGAGGCCGCTCCGGTGTTCGAGGCGCTTGCCGCGCAGTTTCCCGGCGATGCGGCAATCGTTTTGCGCACCGCTACCGTGGATCGATCGTTGGCCGCATATCGGCCGGAGTACGCGGCCAGAGCGGTGGTTCTTGTCGGGAACATCAACAAGTACGATCCTGGCAACCACGCGGCGCTGACCGAGGCCGGCGAGATCTTCGCGGATAAGGAACGCTTCGCGGAAGCCCGCCCGTTCTGGAACCGCATTCCGCAAATCGAACCGGGCAATGCGGACGGGTATCTGGAAGCCGCCACCGTGTTTTGGGATTACTTCCAGTTTGACGACGCGCTCCGTGTGCTGGCGGAAGGGCGCCGGAAGCTCTCCGATCCCGCTCTCTACGCGTACCAGGCTGGCGCGATTTACGAGAACAAAGGCGACTACGATCGCGCTATCGAGGAATACGTCAAGGGCGCGCTGGCAACCAGTGGAGTTGGAACCGAAGCCGCGTCGCCCGCGCGCGCTCGCCTGTTGCGGCTCGCCCGCCGGTCCGCGTTGCGGCCGACGATCGAAGCCCGGACCGCCGCGCTCGTAACGGGCGCCAATCCGGATCGCACGGCCGTGGCGCTGCGCCTCGAGATCCTCGAGCAGCAGAATCGCCGGGACGATGCCGGCGCCTTACTTCTTTCCTTGACGCGTGGCGCCAGCTCGCCGGAACTGCTTGACGATCTGAGCGCCGCGGCCGCCCGCCTCGGCTTCGAAAACGCTCGCGAGGCCGCGCTCCAGCGGCAGATCGCGCTCGCCACCGACGATGTGGAGCGCATACGCCTTCGGCTGGCGCTGGCGCACTATTACGAGAGCAAGCCGGATGTCCCGGCGGCTCGTGCCGCCATGGAAGACGTGCTACGCTCGAACCCAGCCATCCTCGGCGTAGTGCGCGCCGCCACGGATTTTTATTGGCGCAACCACCTGCCCGAACAGGCCGTGGATACGCTGGCGGCCGCGGCGCGCACGTCGAATGTGGTTTTCAAGAAACAGTTCACATTCGAAGCGGCGCAGAAAGCTGCCGAGTCGGCTAAATACGCGCGCGCGAGAGACCTGCTTGCCGAATTATTGGCAGGCGAACCGTTCAACGCGGATTATCTGGCAGCCATGGCAGATACGTATTCGCGCGCGGGTGAGTACCAGCAGCTCCGCGATTTCTATACGGCGAAGATCTCGGACATGAGCCACGCGCCCATCCCCGTCGCCGAGCGCAACCAGCGCGTGGCCGGTTTGCGGCGCGGCCTCATCCCCGCGCTGGAGCAACTGAAGGAGTATGCCGCGGCGGTAGATCAATATATCGAAATCGTCAACCGGTTCCCCGAAGACGAGGATTTGGTTAAAGACGCGGCTTTGTTCGCATCCCGTCACGCGCTCCAGCCCAGGCTGGCCGGTTATTACACGAAGGCGTCCGCCGAATCTCCCAAGGACGTGCGTCTGCAGGTGGCGTTGGCACGCATCGAAACGCAGCTTGAGGATTACGCAGCGGCCGTTGCGGCTTATGATCGCGCCATCGCGGTCCGTCCGGACCGGCTGGACTTGCGGATCGCGCAGGCACAGTTGGAGGAGAAGCTGACGCGCTTCGATCAGGCGGTCGAAGCGTACCGGAATCTTTACGCGCTGAGTTACCACGATCCGCAATGGCTGCTGAAAGTGGCCGAGCTTCTGGCGCGCGAACGGCGGCCCGCGGAAGCGGTGAAGGCCGTCGAAGCCGCCATGATCGAGGGCCGGCCCGCCAAGCCCGACCTGTTCTTCCAGGCCGCGGCGACCCTCGAGGAGTGGGGCCTCTTGCAGGAAGCCGCGACATTCGCCGTGCGCGGAGTGGATCTCGCTGGTCCGCGGCTGCTGATCGACCAGCGCGAAGGCGTCGAACTGTACGCGCGTGTCATGACGCGGCTGCGCAAGCACGAGGAGGCTTACCGGCGGCTCTATTCCGCCCAGCAGGCCGGCATGCAGTTGCCGCAGCGGGAAGCCGTCCCGCAGTTGGCCGATCTCGCACTCCGGCAAATCGGCCAAACCGCCAACACTTACTTCACGCCCGAAGAAAAAGTATCGCTGGTAGCCTTCCTCGGCAAGGTGAGGGCAGATTCAGGCAACACGACATCCTGGAATGACAGCCTGCTCTCGGTGGCGCGGTTCGCGGGATTGAAGGAGCGTGAGGTTCGCTGGCGCAGCGACCTGCTGCTGAGGGAGCCGGATGCTCCGTCCGCCCAGGCGCAACTGTCGCGCATCATCGAGCTCCAGAAGTCCCGCATGCAATTCGCCGAGCTCGGTTCTTTGCTCGAGCGGTACTGGCGCGCGAAAAGCGACCGCATGAATCAGCTCAGCCTGCTCAACGAGGCGGCGCAGGCTTATGCGACCGCAGGAGACGCGGAAAGCGAATTCCGCGTGCTGTCGGTGAATGACGGCGGCATCGATCTCGAACGTTATCTGGACCTGTTGCGCACGCGCGATCCGAACCGCCATCTCACTTTGGCGGCCGGCAGCCACGCGGGCATGCAGATCGCCATCAACGGCAATGACGGCGCGTTTGCGCGAGCCGTGGTGTCACGGGGAGGCGCCAAAGAGACGCCGGTTTGGGCGCGAGCCTATCTCAGCCTGGTTGGGCTGTATTTTCGCGACCCTGCACCGGACGTGAATGAGGCATTCACCGGATTGCTCGGCGGCGGCACCATTGGAGAGCGCCTCGGCAAACCGGTGGATCGCAACCAGCAGTTGGCCGGCGACATGTGGTTCTACTTCGGCTCGCGCTATGGCGAGTACCTGGCCGCCACCAAGCGCGAAGCGTCGGAAGATTATCTGCCAGCCATGCTGGAAGCGGCGCCCGCCCAGGCCGCTGCCTACTTCGCGCTCGCGCAATCTTACGAAGAGCTGGGCCGGCATGACCGCGCGATTGCGGAATACGAAGGCGGTCTTCAGTTCGATCCGGACGCCGGAAATGCGCGCGACTCGATCGCGGACATCTTCTGGCGGCAGGGCAAGCCGGACGAAGCCATCGCGCAGACTCGCCTGGCGCTCCAGGCTTTCCGGCGGCAGGAGAACTCCGGCCGCGTGCCGCCCGAATTCTGGCACAATGCGGAACACTCCCTCACCGCCGTCGGGCAGCGCAAAATCCTGGCTAGTGTAAGAACTCAGGCCGATCGGCTTCTGCACGACTACATCCGCATGAACGGCGCCTATCAAGTGGAACCGTTGTTGCGAGGCGCGATGGCCGCGGCGGGCAGTCCGGAGGCCGGGGTGAGCTGGATTCTCGATCTTTCGCGCGCTACGCGCACGCCGGCCGATTCCGCCACCTTCCTTTCGCAAATCGAATCCACCATAATCCCCGAAGAGGAGAGAGAGCCCGTGCTCCGCCGGATGGTCGAGATCGCGGACGCACAGATGTCACAGGCCGCCGGCGATGCGCGCACTTACGCACAGGCGGAGCTGAATCGGAATCGGCTCGAGCTGTTGCAGTACCTGGTGGAACACCGCCGGACGGACAGCGCCCGCGGGTTGCTCGCCCTGGTGCAGAATCCGCCGGCGGAGGTCGAAATCGCGATTGCCGCCGAGACCGGTGAGTTGACCGCACAGCTCGACCGCTATCGTCAGGATCGTGCCAAGGCGCCAACCAACGAGGAGCTGCAAAGCGCCGCTACCCGTCTCGTCAAGCAGGGCGATCGCATATCGGCGCGAGCGGTGTTGGATTACCTGTATACGCGCGCATTGGACGACCGGGATTTCACGCCAACCAATTTCCTGGGGCTGGCCGGAATACGCCTGGAAACCGGCAATGTCGATGCCGCCGTGGCGTTGCTGCGCCGCATGAACCTGGTCTCGGCCGAGCCATTCGAGAACCTCATGTCCGCGGCGGATCTGCTGGAGAGAACCGGGCACCCGAACGAAGCGGCGGAGTTCCTGGCCACGCGTGAACGCGCCGCGCCCTGGGACGAGGACGCCCGCCTGCGCCTGGCCACTATTCGCCAAACCACGGAAGCGCTGGCCGCGGTTGCCGGCGATGCCGCGGCTCCTTACGAAATGCGGGTCCGGGCCGCCGCTGCGCTATCGGCGGTGCGGCCCGTGGTGGAAACCGGCAGCGGGGAGCTCAACCTGCTGGCTGCCGGCAATGCCGATCCAACCGCTGCCGCAAAGCCGCTCTATTTCGAAGCGCGAGTCCGCGCGGCCGCGGCGGCCAAAGATCCCGCCACGCGCCTCCGGCTGCTGCTTGCCGCGGTGGCCATCAATCCGGAACCGGAGGCGGTCCGCGTGGCGCTGGTGCGGGCCGCGCTTGATGCCGGCCGCGACCGGACCGCGATTGCCGCCGCCGATTCGATTCTGCCACGCTGGTGGGGCCGCGACGAGGCATTTGAAAGCGAGCAAGGGCGATGGGCGCAGGGGGCAGCCCTCTCGTTCCTCTACACCGAGGGGCTCGCCAACGCGGAACGTGCCGCCATCGCGCAACGGTTGGCCGACGCATTCGAGCGCTCGGGAGATCTGACGAGGGCCGGGCACCTGCTCCGGGTCGCCCGGGAAATCGACAAGAACCCACGTTTGGACGCGCGGTTGGCCGAAGTGAACGCGGAGAACGGCCGCCGCCGCGAAAACGCGCAGCGGCGGCCCGTGGTCGGTCTGAACGTGGAACAGCCGGCCATCGTCCGGCCGATGCTGGCCGTTGGGAAACGGAGGGCTTTATGAAAAAGAATCTGCTGCTAGGCGGAATTGGCCTGGGGTGCGTATGCGTAGCGGTTGTCCTCTCCCAGGTCGGCCAGCCTGCGCCGCCAGCCTTGAGTGAGTTTGTGCCCGCCGGTCCTCTACTGTACCTGGAAGCCAGGGATTTCGGTTCGCTGCTTTCGCGCTGGCGCGCTTCACAGGTCAAAGAGCGCTGGCTGGCGAGCGCCAACTACGATGCCTTCGCGCAGTCGCATCTCTTCATGCGGCTCGACGAGGTCTACAAAGACTACGCGGGCGCGGCCGGCTTCGCGCCGGATACTGCCATGCTCCAGAGCGTCGCGGGCTCCCAATCGGCGCTAGCTCTCTACGATATCGGTGGGCTCGAGTTTCTTTACATGACGCGCCTCCCCTCGGCCAAAGCCGTCGAGACGGTGTTGTGGCGCTCGCGAGCGAACTACACGCCGCGCAAGGCCGGTGGCGCGGACTTCTACGTTCGCACGGCCGCCTCGGGCCGCGTGGTGGCTTTCGCCGCAACCAATGACGTGTTGCTGCTGGCGACGCGTGAAGACTTGATCGCGGGCGCGCTCGAGCTGATGGCGCACGGATCGGGCAAGAAGATGATCGATGAAGGCTGGTTCGCGCGGCCCAGCCGGGCGGCCGGCAGCGCGGGCGATCTGCGTCTGGTGATGGACTTCACCGCGCTCAGCGGAAGCCCGCATTTCCGCTCACACTGGATTCAGCGCAACGTTTCGCTGGTGCGGCAGTACACGTCCGGCATTTCGGATTTGTTCCTGGGCGATCGGGCAATTCGAGAGGAACGGCTGCTCTTCCGCGCGACTGCCTCCACGGAATCCCCCACCGATAGCCAACCCCTGGCCGAAGCCTTGCGGCTGGTTCCGGAAGACGCCGGTTTCTACCGGGGATGGGCTGCTCCCGAACCCGGCGCAACGTTAGCGCTGCTGACGGCCAAGCTGCTCAATCCCGCCGTCGAGCGCGCCGAGCGTTCGCCCGATCTGGCGCCGTCCGCTCCGAGTGGCGCCACTGCCGCCGGCAGCGAGGCGGACCTCGATACGCGCATCGATGAGCCGGAGTATGCGGATTCGAGCGGCCAGTTGCTTCCGGAGGCCCTCCGGCGCGTGCTCGACGCCGAGAAGCTGACCGCGCTCGTGCAGGTGGAAGAGACGCGCCCTGCGGCGGACGCTGTCTTCATCGGCACCAATCGGGCGCTGGTCGTCGTCCGTCAACCGGCTTGGGACGCGGCAGCGGTCCAGGAGGCCATCGCTTCCGCCATCGAAGACATGTGGACTACCGTGCGTCTCGGCGCCGCTTGGACCGAAGTGAACCGCGGCGGCGTTCGGTACTACGCCCTGGACGGCCTTGTCCCGCTGGCGGTCGCGGTCGACGGGAACCGGCTGATCGTCGCCAACTCCCAGCCGCTGCTCGAGCGCATGTTGTCGCGGACCAACGCGCGGGCGCCTTCGAACGCCGGCATCTATGCGGCCGGTTTTCGGCACGACCGCGAGGGCCGCAATTTCGCCGCCTGGATGCGCCAGCTCGATAACGTCCGCGCGCCGGTGAATCCATCCGCCGGCATGGCGCCGCCGTTTCTTTCGCGGAACCTGGTGAGCTTGAGCGATACGCTCTCGCAAGTCAGGTCGGCGGCCATCACGGCAACCGAACAGGGCGGGTCGATGAAACAAACCGTCACTTACGAGCTGACGAAATGACGGTAGGGCAGGCTGTAGAGCTGAGAAAGTCAGAAAACAATCTTTGGGCCACGGATGAAGACAGATGAACACGGATAAGCCAGGTCTTTCCAATCTGTGTTCATCTGTGTTCATCGGTGGCCATGATGCTTTTGGTTGTTTTTCAGCAAGCTCTTTAGCTTGCCCGTATTATGAAAAGCCCCGCGCCAGTTACTCCCCGGCCGCGCGCCGCTTCGTGGCCGTCTGCGCCGTGGCCGTTTTCGCCGCGCACGCGCAGCGCCCGCTGCGGGAAGCCGGCGTCTCCTACCTTCTGCTGGATGCCACTCGCAAAACCGTAATCGCGATGGACTGGCGCGCGGCGGACGTCCCCGTTCCGGCCGGTTCGCTAGTAAAACCATTTACGGCGATCGCTTACGGCCAGCTTCACCGCATGCGCTTTCCGGTTTACGAGTGTTCCGGCGCCGGCTGCTGGCTGAAAACGGGCCACGGGCGCATCGGACTCGCCACTGCCATTGCGCACTCCTGCAATTCGTACTTCCGTCAACTCGCCGCGGATGTCTCGCCCGCGGACGTTGGCGTTGTGGCGGAGCGGTTCGGCCTGCGCGGGCCGCCGGTGGATTGCGACCGGGACACGCTGTTCGGAGCGGGAAGCGCCTGGCGCCTTTCTCCGCTGGAAATCGCGCGCGCCTATGCCGAAGTGGCCGCGCGCCGGGCTGAGCCTGGGGTCGCCGAGGTGATCGAGGGAATGCGGCTGAGCGCCAGCATCGGTACGGCCGCCGTGGTTGGATCGGTTCTGCACAGTCCGGCGCTGGCCAAGACGGGCACCGCTCCATGCTCGCACTCGCCCAGAGCGTCGGGCGATGGCTACGCTGTGGTGGTCTATCCCGGCGACAGTCCGCGCTACGTTCTCCTCGTCGAGGTCCACGGCGTGGCCGGCAGACAGGCGGCGGAAACCGCGGCGCGCCTGCTGCCCGTTCTTGTAGGAGCGCGCTAGTGTGGTGCGTCCGAAACTCTGACGGGTATCGCGCGGAGAAGTGGGGCAGGCGCTTCCGCCTGTCAACCCGCGTGTTCTTGACGCCAGAGGCTGCCCCCCCGGCATCCCGAGTGAATTCACCAGGGCGAGCCGCGCGGCTGGCAGGCGAAAGCGCCTGCCCCACGGCCCGGGCATACTTCTTATTCTGCTTGACGCACCGCGCTAGCATGAGCCGGATCGCGTTTCTTCTGCTGGCGCTGCACGCGGCCGCCAGCGGCAAAGACCTCCGCATCGGTGTCTTCGGTCTGTTCCATCCGCACGAACTGATTTTGCGAGCCGCGCCCGGCGGTGCACTACAGATCGGCGTGGCGGGAGCCGCGTGGAATCTCGAGGGCTCGCAAACGGCTCGCCTGCGCGTCGGCGGCGCGGGTGTTGTGTGTACAGCCGGAAACCATGCAGGCAGCTCGGCCGTGGTGCGGGCATACGGTTCGCGCGGGAAAACGGAATTCTTCCTGAGCGTGCCGGGGAAGATCGAGCGGCGGTTCGTGGCGTCGCTCGAGGTGCGGGTGCGGGGCGGCGAATTAATCCCGATTGTCGTCACCGATCTCGAAACGGCGGTCGAATCGGCGGTGGCCGCGGAAAGCCTCCCTGGCGCACCTCCGGAAGCGCTCAAGGCCCAGGCCATCGCGGCCCGCTCTTTCTACCTCGCATCTCCCGCGCGGCATCGCGATTTTCAGTTTTGCGATACCACGCATTGCCAGTTCCTTCGGGAGCCGCCCGAGCGGACGGGCGCGGCGACCATGGCCGCCGCCGGGACCAGAGGCCTGGTTCTCCTCCACGCGGGCGCCGTGCTGGCGGCGCTCTATTCCGCCAGTTGCGGCGGGCGCACCCGAACTCTCGCCGAAGCGGGCATGGCCACGGAAGGATATCCCTACTATTCGATCGAGTGCCCGCCCTGCCAGAGCAGCGCGCCGGATTGGGAGAGCGAACTCCCCGCGAGCTTCTTCGCGCTCCTCGAAAACCGTTCCGAAGCCAAGCGGATCGAATTGGGGCGCGTCTTCGGCTGGAACGTAATTCCGGGATACAACTACCAGGTGAGGCGCGAGGGCGGCCGCATCGTTGTGCATGGCCGTGGCAAAGGGCACGGCATCGGCCTGTGCCAGCGCGGCGCCAGTGCCATGGCGGCTTCCGGCGCCAATCATCGGGTGATCCTAAATTACTATTACCCGAATACGGCGATCGGGTATCGAGAGTAGTCCGGCTGGTCCATAGGCAAGGGCTACTGGCGGGGTGTAACCTAAATAACAGAGAGTCGTCCCGTGAAACAGGCGTGGGTTATCTTCGCGGCCGGAGCGTTGCTGGCTTGCGCCGCGGCGGCCAAGGACCCGCATGCTCCCGTCTCGGGTGACGACGGCAATCCCGGCAGGGGCATCAACATTTACTCTCTTCAGCGGGAAATCGAGCTGGGCCGGCAAATGGCGGCCGAGGTCCTGCAACAGGCGCGCATGGTCGACGACCCGGTGATCGCCGAATACGTGAACCGCCTGTCGCAAAACCTGGTTCGCAACTCGGATGCGCGGGTGCCCTTCACCGTCTGGGTAATCGATTCGAACGAAGTGAACGCCTTCGCACTGCCAGGAGGTTTTCTGTTCGTCAACACCGGCTTGCTTCTGCGCACCCAGAGCGAAGCCGAACTGGCCGGCGTGTTGGCGCATGAGATCGCCCACGTGGCCGCCCGGCATTCCACCAAACAGGCTACACGTCGGGAGTTGGTCAACGACCTTAGCATGCCCCTGGTGTTCGCCGGCGGCTGGGCTGGTTACGCGATTCGCCAACTGGTGGGTCTAGCCGTGCCGTTGGGGTTCATGCAATTTACGCGCGGCATGGAGAAGCAGGCGGATACGCTTGGGCTGGAATATCTCTACCGGTCGGGTTACGATCCGCTGTCGTTCGTCGACTTTTTCGAGCGTATCGCGACGCTCGAAAAGAACAAGCCCGGCTTAGTTGCCCGCATGTTTTCGACGCATCCGATGACCGCCGGCCGCATCAAGGCTGCGCAAAGGATGATTCAGCGCCGGCTGGAGCCGCGGCCCTCGTACGTGGTGGACACTTCCGAGTTCGAGGATGTCCGCCTTCGCCTGGCGCGGCTGGAAGATCTTGAAATACCTAGAGGGCAAGCCGACGGCCCGGTGCTGCACCGCCGCCTCAGCGGCAGCTCGGATCCGCCTGACGCGCCACCCGCCCGTACCGCGTCGAAGTAACGTGGCGCGGGCAGTCCTGCCCAATGCCGCTTAGTTTCCCCGTTGCAGGGCACCTGCATAGATTGTGGGGCAGACGCCCTCGTCATGGGGTCCCCTCTGGGGACGGCCCCCTGGCCGGCTTTTCGCGCCGGCAAGTGGTTGATTCGTGGATAAAGTAGCGGGACGAGGGCGTCCCGCGCGGACCCGGGGGTCCGCCCCACAACGCCGACCACTCCGAGGCTTTTCCAAAACGAAGTGGCGCGGGCAGTCCTGCCTGCTGTGTCGAGAGTCGTCTCGACATTTCTTGTGAATGAAATGTAACCTACCTGGCTTGCCCCTTGAGAGCGGCGTCAATCGAGATGTTGTGTGCTTCCAGAATGGAGCCGGTGGCGCGGTCCAGGGCGGCGCGGGCCTTGACATAAGAGCTCTTGGCGGCCACTTCGGTGGAGCGCGCCTGCGCCAGCAGGCTTTCGTACTGGATCACGAAGAAAGCCGTCGAGGCGCCGACCTCGAAGCGGGTCTGCTCGGCCTCGAGCGATTCCTCCTGGAACTTACGCGCCTGCACGGCGGCGTCAAAAGAAGCGCGCGCGCGGCGCATGGCGATGAGAGCGTCTTCCACTTCCAGGCTGGCCTGGTTCTGTAACTGCTGCACGCGTATCTGAGATTGCTTGATCTGTAACTCATCGCGCGCCAGGTCGGCCTCGGCAATCCGGTTATGAATCGGCAGAGTCACTTGCACTCCGATGCCATAGGTCGGGTAGTCGCGAGCCAGCGCCTGGCCGAGCGCGCTGCCGTAACCGCCGACTAACGGCAGACTCGCCGTGCCGGCGGAATAAGCGGTCGCCGCCCCGGCCAGCCCGTTGTTCTGCATGGTCCCGACTAAGTCGATTTCCGGCCGCGTGGCGTCGCGGGCGCCTTCCAGTCCGATGATCGAGTTTGCCACTTGCAGCCGCGCCTGTCCCAGATCGGGGCGGCGCGCGACCGCATCGGCTACCTGGTCCTGCAACGGCCGCACCTCGTCTTTGTCCGGTATGGAGAGCGCGTCGGTGGGGACGATGCGGATGCCGCGCAATCCGGCGCCGGCATTGCGGGTCAGCACGCTTTTCAGGATGATTTCCTGTTCTTCGAGCAGGCCGCGCGAGTTGATCAGGTCCTGTTCGGTGGAGAACACCTGTGCCTTGGCGCGGGTCAGTTCCACCGGCGCCAGCGTGCCTTCTTCCACCTGCACCTGGGTATCGGCCAGCAGCTTGCTCGCCGAGCGCAGCGTTTCTTCCTTCACCTTGACGTCCTCGTTCAACGCGACAAAGTCGGTGTACAGGCGGATCACGCCGTAAACGGTGAGGATGAGCTGCTGTTGAAAGAGCAGGCTCGATATCTTGCGCTCATTGCCCGCGATGCGGATGAAGCGGCGGTTGAGACCGCGGCCGAAACCGCGCAGCAACGGCTGCGTCACGGTGAATCCTAGACTGGCGCCTGAGACGGGATTGTAGGCGTTATTGGCTGCGTTCGTCGACTGATGAAGATTATCGAAATTGAATGACGCTTGCGTGCCGGTGGAGAATCCCTGCTGGATGCCCGCGTTGGCGATGAACCCCTGTTGCACCAGGTTGCTGGTGCCGTAGGCGGCGGGATCGGTTTCCAGTGTGGATTGATGCAGCCAGTTCAACTGCCCCGTCAAGTAAGGATCGTAAATGGGGACCGGGGTGCCGGAGGATTGCGCCACGCCGCCCTGCATCGAATAGTTGTCCACCGGCTCGCCGAGCACGCCGAGCTCGAGCGCGTTGGTGGGAACCGAAGTACCTCCGGGTCCGCTGCCCGTTGCGGGTGCGACCACCAGCGGGCTGAGCGGGCCACCCACGCCTACCGGCGCTTCCAGCAATGTGTAGGTCAGGCCGCGGTTAGTCCCACCGCCCTGGGCGCGCCGCAATTCGGTATCTCCCTGCGGAACGGAAAAGCGTTCCAACTCCACGTCCAGGTTGTTTTCGATGGCCAGCGCCAGGGCATCCTGGACACCCAGGTACAAACTTCCGGCCCGCACCAGGTCGCGGAGCCGCTGCGAGTCGTCGGCGGCCGCCGGTTGGCCCACGCCGGGTTGCGGAGTGGGCGAAGGAGCCTGCGCGGGAGGCTGTGGCGCGGCGGCGCCCATGCCGTGGCACAACAGGAAGCAGAGCAAAAGGCTGAGAAATGGTTTCGACATCATGGCAGTTTCAAGCGCACTGGTCCGGTCGTTCCCCGCCCTTATGGCGCGGCGGGTTTTTCCACGGTGCGCAGCGGCTTCACCTTCGCACCTTCGCGAACCGAGTCGCTCGGGTTAATGGCCAGTAACTGGCCTGGTTCGAGGCCGGAGAGCACTTCCAGGTGGTCGCCGAAGTCGCGTCCCAACTGAATGCGCTGGAAGTGAACCGTGCCATCGGCGGAGACCACGGCCACTTGCGTGACGTTGTCTCGTACCACCAGCGTGTCGCCGGGAATCGCCAGCGGCGGCTCCTTGCGGGGCACGGCCAGGTCCACTTGCGCGTACATTCCCGGCATCAGCAGGCCGTCCGAGTTTGGAACCTGCACTTCCACCAGCAGCGTGCGGCTGGAGGGATCGAGAGCATTGGCGGTGCGCGTGACCACGGCGGGGAATTTGCGGCCGGCGAGATCCGGAATCACCAGCGTGGCCTTCTGGCCGGGCCGTACCGAATCGGCGTCGGCTTGCGGCACGTTCAAATAAGTGCGCAGCCGGCCGGTCTGGGCGATGCGAAACAGCAGCGTGGTGCCCTCCGTGACCAGTACGCCCGTATCCACATTACGCAATGTGATGACGCCCGAAAAAGGCGCGCGCACGGTCTGGTAACTCTGCACATCGTTCAGCCGCGCTAGGTTGGCCTGGGCCGCGCCCAGATTGCTGCGCGCCGCGGCAACCGCTTTTTCGAGCGCATCCACGTTGGCTTGCTGGGCAGCCCATTGCGCGCGATAGGTATCGTTTTCCTGGCGCGAAACCACGCCTTTATCGAACAGCTTCTGCCAGCGGTCCTTGGTGACTTCGGCCAGTTGCAGGTTGGCCTGGCCCTGCACTAGGTTGGCCTGCGCCTGCTGGATGGCGGAAGCAGCCTGGTCGTCCTGGGCCTTGGCCTGGACGATCTGTTGCTCGATTTCCGGCGCCTCGATTTCCGCCAGCACCTGGCCGGCGGCCACGCGGTCGCCGATATCGGCCAGACGCTTCACGATATAGCCGGACGCGCGCGCCAGAACCGGAGCCTCGGTGACGGCCTCGATGCTGCCGGGCAGCACCAGGCTGGTCTCGGACCCCGACCGCTTGACCTCCGCGACATTCACCGGAAGCAGGCTCTGCGATGAGGAGCGCGATTCGGCCGCCAGCACTTGTTCGCGGTGCTGCCGCGGCGCGTACCCGAGGAAGTACCCGGCCGCCGCCAGCGCCACCAACAGCAGCACCACCACCATCAGCGTGCGTCCGGAAGGCCCGGCGGCTCCGCGTACCTCCGCCAGTCCTTGTTTCTGCTCCGCCAACTGCCGCTTGAGATCTTCGACTTCGGCTCGCAACTGTTCTTCGCTGGTATTAAGTTGGTTCATTCGGCACTCTCACGGAGCATCGCCTGTTCTTGCAGGTATTCGTGCTCTTCCTCGACGATCAGGCGTTCGTGATCCACCGGCGGTTTGGTCCGCAGGCGGCTGTACATTAATGGCACCACAAAAAGCGTGGTGATGGTAGCCAGGATCAGGCCGCCGATCACGGCGCGGCCCAGCGGCGCGTTCTGCTCGCCGCCTTCGCCTAGCCCCAGCGCCATCGGCAGCATGCCGATGATCATCGCGGCCGCCGTCATGATCACCGGGCGTATGCGCGTGTGGCCGGCCGAGAGCGCGGCGGCACGGGAGTCCATGCCCACGTCGCGCTGATCGTTGGCGAACACCACCATAAGGATGCTGTTGGACGTCGCTACGCCGATGCACATGATCGACCCCATCAGCGACGGCACACTGAAGGTGGTCTGGGTGAGAAACAACATCCACACGATCCCCGCCAGCGCGCCAGGCAGCGCCATCAGAATGACGAACGGGTCGAGCCACGATTGGAAGTTGACCGCCATCAGCAGGTACACCAGCACCACCGCGAACGCCATGCCCAGCCCCAGGCGGTAGAACGAGCTTTGCATCATGGAATACTGGCCGCGCACATCGATGGTGGTGCCGCGCGGCAGATGGGCCGACGCCTTGTCCACAATCCGGTCCACCGCCGATCCCACCGAACCCAAATCCTGCCGGTACACGTTGGCGTAAATATCGAACACCGGCGTCACGTTGTAATGGTTGACAATTTCCGGCGCTACGCCGCGCGTCACGCTGGCCAGGTTGGAGAGCAGTTGGGGGCCGCCGGCGGCTGCGCCCGGATTGCCGTAGGCGGTGGAGCTCTGGCTGGGACTGTTCCCGATTGCCGAGTTGCTTCCATTAGCGGTGCCGGCCAAGGAGTCGGACGTGTTGGAGTTGAAAACCGACGCCAGCGGCGAAATGGGCGTACTCATCAGCGCCGACATGCTGTTCAGCCGGTATTGCGGCGTCTGCATCGCCACGTAGTAGCTCACGCCGCTGCGCCAGTCGAGCCACTGCGTGGGCGCGATCTGGCTGCTCCCAGCCAGCGAGATCAACATGCTGTTTCCGACATCGGCCTGCGTAAGGCCCACCAGTCCGGCCTTCTGGCGATCCACGTTGATATCGATTTCGGGCCAGTCCACCACCTGGTGAATGTGCGGGTCCGCCACGCCGGGTATGCGCGCGATGGCGGTTTCCAGATCCCGCGCAATCTTGTAATTGGCGTCCGCGTTGCGTCCCACCACTTGCACGTCAATGGGCGCGGGCAATCCGAAATTCAAAATCTGGTTGGTGATGTTGGCGGCTTCGAAAAAGAACACCATGTCGGGGAACTTGTCGTGCAAGCGGCGGCGCAAGCGGCCCACGTATTCGTCGGTGGGGCCGTGGTCCTCGGGCTTGAGCGAAACCAGGATGTCGCCATCGGCCACGCCGAGCGTGGGATTGTCGCTGAACGCCAGGTTGAAGCCGCTGTTGGGGAGACCGATGTTATCGATGATGGTGTCGATCTCGCGCGCCGGAATTTCCTGGCGGATTTCGCGTTCGATCGATTTGAAGATGGCCTCGGTCTGCTCGATGCGCGTTCCCGACGGCGCGCGCGCATGCAGGCGCAATTGCCCCGAATCCACGGTCGGGAAGAAATCGCGGCCCACCAGAGGGGCCAGCAATAGCGACGCCGCGATGAAAATCGCGAAGCCCGCCAGCACCGGGGTACGATGCCCCAGGCACCAATCGAGCAGCGCGGCGTAGGAATTGCGCATCCGCTCAAAACGGTGGTTAAAGATGTAGTGCGCTTTCCAGATGGGGCCCGTTCCGCCGGCGGTTTCGCCGTGAGATCCCTGCGCATAGAGTTTGGTTTCCGGCCGGAGCATGTAATGCACCATGTTCGGAATCAGCGTGCGCGAAAGCAGATAAGACGCCAGCATGGCGAAAACCACCGCCATCGCGAGCGGCGTGAACAGGTACTTGGCGGCGCCGGTGAGCAGCAGCACGGGAACGAATACGATGCAGATGGAAAGCGTGGAAACGAAGGCCGGCGCCGCGATCTGCTGCGCGCCATCGAGCACCGCGCGCACCAGCGGCTTCTTCATCGCCATGTTGCGGTGCGTGTTTTCGATTTCCACCGTGGCATCGTCCACCAGGATGCCGACCGCCAGCGCCATCCCTCCCAGCGTCATCACGTTGATGGTGTGGCCGAGCGCGTTGAGCACGATCAGCGAAACCAGGATCGAAAGCGGAATCGAGATGCAGACGATCACCGTGCTGCGCCAGCTTCCCAGAAAGATCAGGATCATCAGCCCGGTGAGGAACGCGGCGGTGACGGCTTCGCGCACCACGCCGTTGATAGCCGCGCGCACGAACACCGACTGGTCGAACAACTGCCGCACGTGGAGCTCCGGGGTCAGCCCGGCCAGAATCTTCGGCAGCGCCGCCTTGACGTTGTTCACCACCGCCAAAGTGGAAGCCTTCCCATTGCGCATCACGGTGATCAGCGCCCCGCGCGTGCCGTTGGTACGCACGATGTTGGTTTGCACGGCGTAGCCGTCGCGCACTTGCGCCACGTCGCCCAGCCGCACCGTGGCGCCGTTCACCACCTTCATCGGTAGCGCGTTCATCTCGCTCAGGATGCGCGGGCTGGAATTGAGTTTTACCTGGTAATCCTTGTCGCCGATCTTGATATCGCCCGCCGGCAGAATCAAATTCTGATTGCCCAGGGCGGTAGATACCTCGGCGGGCGACAGGTTCTTGGCGAACATCTGCTCCGGAATCAGGTCCACCATCACCTCGCGCAGTTTGCCGCCGTATGGCAACGGCACTGCCGCGCCTTGGATAGTGGCAAGCTGGGTGCGAATGAAGTTCTGGCCCAGGTCGAACAGATCCTGTTCGCTCAGGGTCTTGCTCTCCAGGCCCAGTTGCAGGATGGGCACGCTGGAAGCGTCGTACTTAATGATGCTGGGCGGCGTGGTGCCGGGTGGAAAGATTTTCAGCAGCGTCTGCGCAATAGACGTGACCTGCGAGAGCGCCACCTCCACCTTGGCGTTGGGCTGAAAATACACGCGCGTGACGGAAACACCGGAGTACGATTGCGATTCGATGTGCTCGATATCGTTAACCGTGGTCGTCATCGAGCGCTCGAAGATCAGCACCATACGCTTTTCCATTTCCGCGGGAGGCAGGCCGGTATAGCTCCACACGATGCTGACCACGGGAATATCGATGTAAGGAAAAATATCCACCGGCATGGTGATGATGGCCGACACGCCGAGAATGGCGATCAGAATCGACATCACCACGAACGTATACGGACGTTTAAGAGCGAGTCTTACGATCCACATGAGAGCTGCGGGCTTCCAATGCGCGGCGCGCTACGGCGCCGAAGTTGGCGATATACCTAGTATTTTAAACGATTTCGCGTGGCTCGGAAGCCTCGCGGAGGTTAGTTGGGATAGCCCTTTTGAGCTATTTCATCGAGCCGCCGCTATCCGTCCTCGCCGCCCGCTGGTCCAGGCCGTTTTGATGCAGGATCAGCTCGGTCGAGCCGCCTTGCGCATCGGTCTTGAAACTGATCTGCGCGTCGACCGCCTTCAGAAAGAATTCCTTTTCGCTTTCCGCGAAAATCTGGATCTTCGGCTGGCCGGTGGCTTGCTCGTAAAGCCGGTCGTCTTCGCGTGTGATGGCGATGAAGAACGTGGGAGAAAGCTGGTACCGGCCCACGTATTTTTCCAGAATCTCGGGATCGACCGGAACTGCCGTACGCTCCTTGACCGGCGCGCCGGCGAGAGGCATGGACGTGTCGAGCAGGTGCAGTCCGACTTCATCGGCCACGCCGCTCGTCACGGAGAACGAGTTGGCCAGCACCACCACTCCCAGTCTGGACTTTGCGTCGAAGCCGACGAAGCTGGCGAAGCCGTAAGTGCCGCCATCCTTCCAAATCAGATTGCGGCCGTTATGTTGCATGATGTGCCAGCCGAGAGCCTGTTGGAAATTGAGCGCGGGGCCCGGAACACGCACTTCGAGCATCGCCGCCATGGCCGGCTGGAGCGGCGATTTCTTGTAACCCAGATTGGCGGCCAGGAACGCGATGAGGTCGTTGGCGGTGGAGCGCAGCGCGCCGCAGCCCGCCAGCGCCTGGAAATCCCAGAGCCGCACCGGCTGCAGCGCGGCGTTGTAGCCCGCCGCCATCCGTTCCTTCATTTCTGGCGTGAGCGTGATGCGCGTGCTCGTCATGCCGAGCGGCGCGGCGATGCGCGAGACTACCAGCGTCTCGAAATCCTTACCCGCGCGCAGCGAAAGGAGCTGGCCCAGCAAGCCCGTCGCCAGGCTTGAATATTCCCATCTTTCGCCCGGATCGCGCGGCAGTTGATAGCTATTCAGAAACGCGTAGAGCTTGTCCGCGGAATAGTCCGCGTATGGGTTCGACGCATCTTTCGGACTGAAGTTATTGGGCAGCCGCGGCAGGCCGGAAGTGTGCGTCGCGGTTTGCTCCAGCGTGATTTGCTTGCCGTTGCGCTCGGGCGCCTTCACGCCCGCGGGCAGGTACTTCGCGATCGGGTCGTCCAGCTTCACTTCGCCGTGCTGCGCCATATCGGCCAGCAGCAGCGCTGTGAACACCTTGGTGATCGACCCGATCTCGAAGACGGTGTCGCCGCCGAGCGGCCGTGCATCGTCCTTGGCCGGCTTGCCATATGCAATGACTCGCGTACCCGAGGGCTCGATCACCGCGGCCACCATTCCCACCGCCTGGTGACGTTCGTCCACGCGTTGGGCCAGGATGCGGCGGATCTCGCCATCCGGCGGAGCGGGAGATTGAGCCAGCGCGGCGGCGGCCACGAACAACATCGGTATGGCGATTCGGCAAAGCATGTTTATTGCTCCAATGCTCTCAACCGGTCGATCTGCGCTTGCAGCTTGCGCGCTGCCCGCAGGTTCATCTGGGCTACCAGCCAGAAGGCAACGCCAATCACCGCGAACGAGACAACGGCCATAAGAACACGGTAGCGAATCGGGCCGATGGGCGCCGTGATCGTCGTCCCCGCGATGAAGACAACCAGGCCCGGAGCGAAAGGTCCCAGGTACCAACTCCAGATACTCTCGAGCGCGTCGCGCTGCCGTTCCAATTCGTGGCGATGGAAGCCCAGGCATTGTTCGAACTCTGCCGCGGCGGGCGCAGTCGCGGACGAAGCGCGCCGGCGGAGCTGGTATGCCACATACAATGCGCCGGCGATGATCATTACCGAGCCCGCGCGCATAGTCGGATTCGGAAACCACTTCATGTATAGCCCGAACACGATCGCGACGACAACGACGCCTGCGTATTCGCGCGCGTTGCGCCACCAGATGCGGCTTTGAAACTTGCCGGCTCTGCGCCGGATTTCTTCGAGTGACATAGCGCTATGCTCCATTGGCTGAGTTTGCCACGTGTTGCAAAGTTCGTCCTGCGGAATTTGATCAGGCATGTTTGGCCCCCTGCGAGAACCGCCGGGCAAGCACGGTCTTGATGCGATGGATCTTGGTGGCCACGTTGCCCGCCGCGAGGCCGGTGATTTCGCCGATTTGGGCGGCGTCCATCCCTTCCAGGTACGAGAGAATCACCTGGCGGTCGAGCGGCTTCAAACTTTGAATCATCTCCGTCAGCCGCTCCAGCACCTGGCTGCGTCCAGCCGCTTCGTCCCCGTCGCGGTCGCCCAGCGTTAGTTCGACCTCTTCCAGGCTGACCAGGTTGCGGTCGCCGGAGCGCCGCCGCCCAATCCCGTAGCTCACCGCCGTATTGTGCGCCACGCGGTAGACCCAGGTGCGCATTGAGCAGCGGCCGTCAAACAGCGCGAAGCTGCGCCAAAGTGCCAGATGGACCTCCTGCAACAAATCGCGCCGCCGGTCCGCATCGAATTCGTACGCGCGCGCCAGCCGTTCGAGCGCCGCGCCATATTCGGCCGCCGCCTGGTGATACTGCTCGTCCTGGCTCGGCATTCCCACACTTCAGATAGTCGCCTGTGGCGGGTGATTCTTACAAGCGAATTCGCGAGGTGCGCGATAATAAGTGCCTGTAAGGAACCGCCGCCGCACGCCCGAACGCTATCGGAGCCGCGACCAAAGGGAGCGGTCACGCTCATTACATAACGAGGCCTACCCCATGAAGATCTCGATCTTGACCTTCGCCACCCTGGCTTGTCTTCACGCGGCAACGCCGGCGCCAATCCACGTGGTCGTGGCACAGGACGGCAGCGGCGATTACCCCACCGTGCAGAACGCCGTGGATCACGCATTCGACCGGGTGCTGGCTCCGACCGCGGCGCGGTTGATCATCGATATCCGCCCCGGCATCTATCATGAGCGCGTGCGCGTGCCGCACGACCGGCCGCGCGTCACCTTCCTCGGCCAGGATGCGCAGTCGACCGTCATCACTTTCGGCCTGGGCGCCAAGGACGCCGGCGGCACATTTTTCAGCGCTACCGTCGACATCAACGCGGATGAGTTCGAAGCGCGGAACATCACCTTCGAAAACTCCTACGGCACCGGCACGCAAGCAGTGGCGATTTCGGTTCACTCCGACCGCGCCCGGTTCCGCAGTTGCCGGTTTCTGGGAATGCAGGACACCGTCTACGCCGCCAGCGGCCGGCAATATTACGTCGATAGCTACATCGCCGGGCACGTCGATTTCATCTTCGGCAACGCCGCCGCGGTGTTCGAACATTGCGAGATCCATAGCCGCGGCGCCGGCTACGTGGCCGCCCAAAGTCGCACCATGCCCGATGGCGCGCAGGGCTTCGTTTTTGCCCATTGCCGACTGACCGCCGACGGCCAAGTGCACGACGTTTTCCTGGGCCGCCCGTGGCGCAACTACTCGCGCGTGGTGTATCTGGAATGCTGGATGGGCGGCCACATCCGGCCGGAAGGTTGGAACAACTGGGGCAACGAGGCCGCCGAACAGACTGCATGGTTTGCCGAATACTCGTCCGATGGTCCCGGCGGAGCCGCGTCCGGCCGCGTGAAGTGGGCGAAGCCGCTCACCGCCGCCGAAGCCCGCGCGTTCAGCCCCGAAGTTTTCCTCAGCGGCGCCGACGGCTGGAATCCCGTGGACGCGCAGTGATCTTGTCCAGGAGCTGACCACGGACGCGATCGCAGCCCGCAAACCGCGTTCCGCAGACCATGATCGGTAGTTTCAGGTCCAATTATGTTAAACTCGGGTTCAGGAGGCTGTCGTGATTCTGCTGCTTTTTGGACCGCCGGGCTGTGGTAAAGGTACGCAAGCGACTTCGCTTGCTGAGAAATTCCGCATTCCCGCCATCTCCACTGGTGAAATGTTCCGTGCCGAATGCAAGGCCGGAACGGAATTGGGCAAGCAGGCCAGCGCCATCATGCAGGCCGGCGGCCTGGTGGGCGATGACATTGTCAACGGCATCGTGGCCAGCCGCATATCGCGGCCCGACTGTGCCAGAGGCTTCCTGCTGGATGGTTACCCGCGCACGGTGCCGCAGGCGCAGAACTTCGCGAAGGTGTTGGCCGACCGCGGCCTGCCGGAACCGGTAGTCATCCATCTCGACGTACCGGACAGCGCTTTGGTGGCGCGTTTGACCGCCCGCCGCCAGTGCCCCAAGTGCCTGAAGATTTACAACCTGCAATCGCAGCCACCGCGCATCGCGGGTTATTGTGACGACGATGGATCTGGCCTGCTCACCCGCGAGGACGATCAGGAATCCGTCATCCGCGACCGGCTGCATGCCTATAGCCAGCTCACCGGCCCTATTCTCGACTGGTACGGATACGCGCGCGTTCACACCGTGGACGGCGCGCAGGCGCCGGCGCTGGTAGCTCGAGCGATCGAGGAAGCCGTGGTCGAAGCCACCGGCACCGTTCCGGTAGCTGTCCGCCGCTAAGCGCAGCACTGCCTTAGCCGTGGCACTGGATGCCGAATGCTGAGCCGGCGTGCCACAGTTGTCGAATGCTGAGCCGTCGTGGCGCAGTTATCGCATGCGGAGCCGTCGTGGCGCGGGCCGTCAGGCCTGCTGAGCCGAGATTCATCTCGGCTTTTCTTCCTGCTTGCTTGATCTACTGGAGCACCGGCAGCTCAAGATAGTTCGCCGGCACGAAGAGGCTGCCTTCGGTGATGCCGCCGGGCGAGATGCGGCTGAGTCTGCGCTCCAGTTCGGCGAAATCGAGATTCCCCGCCAGCGCCTCCGCGAAAGCCTTCGACACCGCAACCACCTGAGCCGCCGATTCATGCGCGAATTCCAATCGAAAGTGACAAATGCCCGCCGCCAGCCAGCCTTCCAGGTGCGCGGACGCCTGCTGCGCCTCGGCCCCAAAGACCGTATTGCGGCAGCCGACGTCGGCCATTACGGGATGCGCGCGGCCGCTCGAATCGCGCAGTGCAAGACGGTGCTCGTCGCAAGGCCGGCCGCAATCCCGGTAGCTCGAACCGGTCGAAAGAAACCGGCAGAACACGCAGTGCTCGGTGTGGAAGACCGGCAAGTGATGGAACGCCACCGTTTCTATGCGGTGCGCGCCCGCCGCCCGCGCCAGGTCCGCCACTTGTGCCGCATTCAAGTCGTGCGTGGGGGTGAGCGAATCCAGGCCCAGCGCGAGCAACTCCGCCGCGGTGATCGAGTTGGCGGCGTTGAGGCTGAAATCACCGGCCAGCGCGCCGTGAGTCCGGCTCCGCAGCGTGTCGAGCAGGCCGGCCGAACGCAGCAGAATCGGGCAATCGCAACTCAGCAGGAAATCGACCACCCGCTCCTCACCGGGCTTCAAAATGCGCGGGCTGGCCACACGCGGGCTTAAGCCGGCCGCCCGCACCCGTTCGAGCGAGGGCTTGAGCCCATAGAGATCGAGATAATCGAGAGTAATGCTGGCCGGTCGAAACTCGATGGCGGCGGCGAGTTGCTCCGGCGTGCGCACCAGCAGATGCAAGCTGGACTCCGTCCAGTTGGCAGGCGGAAGCGCCTGCCCCACTTTGGTGGCGATGAAGTGGGGCAGGCGCTTCCGCCCGCCAACCCCACCGCTCACGATTTCATCCAGCGTCACCATCGGATCGTGTATCTCAGTCCGCCGCGGAGCTGCCAACGCCGCTTCCAAGCGCTCCACCGCATCGCGCCGCACCTGGTTGAGCAGCGACGCCGGCGCAAACGGTGCGCCTTCCACCGCCAGTTCCAGCCGGTCGAGCCGGTACGGCGTGTTGCCGAGCCGTGAGAACTGTTCGCGCAGCAGATCCCGATCGAGCGCCCGGTTGCGCGCGCAGCCGAGCGGCCCAGCGGACTCCGCCGTCACCTGAACCCCGCCCGCTTCCCACACAGCAACCAGCGGCGCGCCCTCCCGCGCGGTGACGCGCACATCGACCGGCAGCCGTTCGGCGGGAAGCGCGCGGATGCGCTTTTCGAGCTCCGGATCGTTGGTCCGCCACACCAGATCGCCGCGCCGTATGCGGGCGCGGTCCAGCGCGCGGTTGGCGAAACGCAGCTCGATCGAGCCGCCGCGCGGCAGCACCTCGAAGATGCGTCCGCCCTCCTCCGGCTCTTCCGGGCTGCGCCAATCGGCCGCGTCGAATACCACTCCATCGCCGGGTTTGAGCGGCGCCAACCGGTGCGCTTCGGCGGGCTCGATAGTCACTCCGGTTTCCGAAACCGCGGTCACACTGCCCATCCGGACGCCGCGGTGGCGCGGCGCGCGCCCACGCACCACGGCCTGATGATCCGTGCCGTTCAAGAAGTGCGGGGCCGAGCCTCGCGAGTAAACCTGCTCCAGATCGAGTTCCCGCCGCGCGTCAATACTGGCCTCGCGGCCTTCCCACGCGGCGTCCACCGCCTGCCGGTAAGCGCGCGTCGCCAGCGCCACATAATCGGCGTCCTTATAGCGGCCCTCGATCTTCAACGCGGCGATGCCGATTCCGACGATTTTCGGTATCTGCCGCAGCGCGATCAGATCGCCCGGCGACAGCAGGTAGCGGGCATCGCCCAGCGGCTTCACTTTGCCGTCCACCACAAGCTCGTATGGCAATCGGCAAGCCTGCGCGCACTGGCCGCGGTTGGCGCTGCGGCCGCCCCAGGCCTCGCTCGAAAAACACTGCCCGGAGTAAGCCACGCACAGCGCGCCGTGAACGAAGATCTCCAGCTCGCAGTTTGTTTCCGCTCGAATGGCGCGCACCTCGGCGAGACAAAGCTCGCGCGCCAGGGTGACACGCCGCGCGCCCAGGCTCTCGGCCAGGCGGACGCCCGCGGCGCTGGTGACGCTCATCTGCGTGCTGGCGTGAAGTTCGAGGTCGGGCGCAATGGCCCGCGCCAGCTTGAGAATTCCCAGGTCCTGCACGATGATGGCGTCGGCGCCGGCTTCGGCAATCGCCGCCAAGGCTCGCGCCGCTTCCCGCAGCTCGTGATCGAAGACCAGCGTGTTGAACGTCACGAAGCCGCGCGCGCCGCGGCGGTGCAGCGCAGCCATCGCATCCGGCAATTCGCCCAGGGCGAAGCCCACCTTGGCGCGCGCCGTGAAATGCCGCAGGCCGAAGTACACCGCATCGGCGCCGGCATCGAGGGCGGCTTCCATTTGCGGCCAGTATCCGGCCGGACTCATCACTTCCGGTTTGCGGGCAATGCCCATGGCAGGTATGGCTTCAGGTTAGCAGAACCCCGCCGCGCGGCATTCGGTACTTCCATTCGGAGCAACGATTTGACAAGATGGTTGTGGCAACAGGTGTTACCCTGCCGCGCGGTCGAGCTCCATGCGCCGTCATTGGGGCGTAAAGGAGATCCTGCAATGAAAGCAATCGAAATCATCATATCCGCGGCTTGTTTTTCGATGTGCGCAGCTTCCGCGCTGGCTCAGGCGCCCGCGAACCCACTCGGCGCGAAGGTGCGAATCGGTGTATACGATTCGCGCGCTATCGCGGTGGCATTCGGCAGATCCGAAGCCTGGCAAGCCACCGCCGGAAAACAACAGGCGGCCATGAGGGCCGAGTATGACGCGGCCAAGGCTGCGGGAAATCAGAAACGGGTCGCGGAGTTGGAGGCGCAGGGTAAAGCCCAACAAACCCTGCTGCACAAGCAGGGCTTCAGCACAGCGCCGGTCGACGACATTCTGAAGAACATTCAGGACAAGATACCCGAGATCGCCAAAGCCGCTGGAGTCAGCGCGGTTGTTTCCAAGTGGGACAAAGAGGCGCTCGCGAGATACCAGTCGGCCGAGCTGGTGGACGTTACCATGCCGCTGGTCAACGCCTTCCATCCGATCGAACGGCAACTGAAGTTCGCCATCGACATCCAGAAGCAAGCCCCCATTTCATTGGAGGAAGCCGAAAAGATGGAGAACTGAAGCGCCGCATCCCGGCCATTGCGTGCGCCAATCGCCGGCCTGCACTTCTGTTATCCTCGGCTCATGGAAGATCGTCGTTTCAGCGACGTGGGTGGAACCGCCGGTGGGCTCGGCCACTTTGTGATGGGTTTCATCATGGCGTGCGCCGGCGCGTATTTTCTCGCCGATCGGGTGACCGTGGTCGGTTCCTATTGGAGTTTCTACGGCGGAAACTCGTTTGGCATCACGCTCATTCCCCTGCTGTTTGGCATCGGGCTGTTGTTCTGGAACGGCCGCAGCATCATAGGCTGGCTGCTGACGGCCGGCGGCGCGGTTTTCATTTTTGCCGGCGTGATTGCCAACATGCACATTTACTTCCAGCCGACCAGCCTGATCCACACCATTATCATGCTGGTGCTGCTGGTGGGCGGCCTGGGCCTCATCGCCCGTTCACTGCGGTCTCACCCCAGCGCGCCTCCGGAGTGAAAGGTGGGACGGACCATCGCCTTTCGTGGTCTGTCATCGCTCGGCAAGAACACGAAAATGACTGACGACACAAACCCGATCGTCCGTCCTACCTCTGGGCCGGGAATGCCCGGCCCCTACCAAGCTGCACCTATTAGTTGCGTTCGGCTGAGTCGCGATTCAGCGCGTGTTCAAACCTGCCCGCAACCGCGGGAGTTTTGATTTCGCCAGTCAGAATTTCACGGTTCGTTACGTCGCGGCCATAGAGTTCGCGGTTGCTATCTTCGTCCGGACGGAGCGTCGCGCCTTCCAGCGAGATGCCCGCGAACAGCCCGTGAGACCGGGAATACGACAGCATTTCCGCGCTCATCATGGCGTCCGTTTCAGCCGCCAGGTCGCGGCCCACCGGGCCCGCCGCCGCGGTTGCTTCTCCACCGAGCGTGAACTTGTCGCTCAGCAGGTGCCTCATGCCGCCATCGTTCATCACCAGCAATACAACATCGGTATCCGAAAGGCCGATCTGGAATCCAACGCTGCCACCTTCAACCCGCATCGAGGCAGGCGCGGTCCAACCGATACCGCCGTGCTCGCGGCATACCGCGAACCCGCGGCCATACTTCGCGCCGAAAATGAATCCGGCCTTTTTCATGCCTGGTATGACAACCACGCACTTCGCCTTATCGATCAAATCCTGGGGGATACCTTTATCGGCAGCCCTCATCATATCGGTCAGCGCGTCGGCCGAAGCGTCCAGCCTGTCGTCAACCTTGACTTCTCTGTCCGCAGCGAAAGCCACGGCACTCATGGAACCCGCAACCGCCAAAATGGCTACCAGTGTTTTGCGCATTCTAAAGTTCTCCTCGGGCGTTGTTAAAGCATCTTGGCTTCCAGTGTGCCGAGGATAACATCGATGCCGTCTTCTCCTTATGGTTCACTCACTTGCGCCAACCGCATGATCCGGGACGCGGTGTAAGATCTGCATACGATACGCAGATGTTGCCGAAACCAGACGTCACCAGCCGCGTGGGCGCCGCGCCGGGCCGGCAGTGCGCTACACTCGATCCTTGCTTCATGCCCCGCCCCGCCCAACCAATCGACACCGCGCATCGCCACTCCTGGCGCTGGCTGATTCCGTCGCTCGTTCTGTTTGGCTTGAACGCGCTGATTTGCGCGCCGCTATTCCGCATCGAGTACCTGGATCAGATGAGCTCGGTGGAAGGCGTCTTCATCGCCCTGGCACGCTACATGCGCGACCACCCGGGGGACCTCTCCTGGTGCCCGCTTTGGTATGGCGGCATGCCATTCGTGGACACGTATCCCCCGCTGCTGCACGCACTGGTGGCATTGGCGTCGGTTACCGCGCGCATTTCGCCGGCGCTGGCCTACCACGCGGTCACGGCCTTTTTCTATTGCCTGGGGCCGGTTGCGCTCTTCTGGTTTCTCGCGAAATCCACCGGCCGCACGGCACCCAGCTTTGCGGCAGCGCTGCTGTACTCGCTGTTCTCCCCATCCGCGGCGCTGCTGCCGGAAATCCGCGCCGATATCGGCGGCCTGCTGCACGCCCGCCGGCTGCAATGCCTGGTCCACTATGGCGAGGCGCCACACATAGCCGCCCTGGCAATCATCCCATTGGCTATCCTGGCTCTGGAACTCGCCTTCACCAGCCGACGGCCATCCCGCTTTGTGTTGGCGGTTTTGGCATCGATCGCTGTCGTCCTGACGAACTGGCCGGGCTCGGTGGATTTGACCATGGTGATGGCCGCGTGGATCTTGTCCAAGCAGCGACCCGGCTTACTCCGCGCGGCCGGGTTAGTGGCGCTGGTTGGAATCGCGGGTTACGCGATCGCTTCGCCGTGGTGCCCGCCTTCGACGATTCGCGTGGTTCTCTCTAATTCGCAGCACGCGGCCGGAGCGTATGGAATCGGCTTGCAGCAGTTGGAGTGGGCTTCGATGCTGGCGGTCGCTTGCTGGGCGTTGCGATTCGTGTTACTGCGCGCAAGAGCATCCTGGCTGATCCGATTCACCGCGCTGTTGACTCTGATTTCGGGTGTGGTCATCGTCGCCGCCTCCCATGGGAAGTATCTTCTCCCGCAGCCGCACCGCTTTCATCTCTTATTCGAGTTAGCCGTCATTATTCTCGCGGTGTTCGCGCTGTGGCCCGCATTGTCCCGGTTGCCGCGATACTGGGTTCGAGTTGTTGCCGGCGTGGCCTGCCTGCTGGTGTGCGCACAAGTCTGGAACTACAGCCGGTACGGCAGGCAATTGATCCATCCGATCGAGATCCGCCAGACCATCGAGTACCGCGTTGCGGATTGGCTCGAGCGCAACGGGCCGTTCGCGCGGGTCTTCGCCCCGGGCTCCATGTCTCTGTGGCTGAACACCTTCACGGACCTGCCGCAGCTCGCCGGCTGCTGCGACCAGAGCCCGCCCAATTTCGAAAGCCAGGTTGCCATGTACACGCTCTACTCGGACCAGAACGCAGGCGATCGGCCCGCGTATTACTCGCTGATCTGGCTGAAAGCTTTCGGCGTCGGAGCCATCGCGATGGATGGCCCGGCCAGCACGGAGGTGTATCACTCTTACATCCACCCGCGGAAATTCGACGGCGCGCTGCGCCGCCTGTGGAGCGAGGGCGATAACGAAATCCTGGAAGTTCCTCATCGAACCGGCGGTCTGGCGCACGTGATTCCGGAAGCCGCTCTCCCGCGCCGCACGCCGATCCACGGCCTGGATGTGGCGCCGCTTCTGCCGTACCTGGCGGCGCTGGACGACCCATCCCTTCCCGCCGCCACGATGGATTGGCGGAACCGGCACGAAGCAGTCATACAAGCGCTGCTTACCAAAGAGCAACTCGTATCCGTGCAACTGACTTATACGAAGGGATGGCATGCCACCGTCGGCGGCCAGCCACGGGAAGTAATACGGGATGCGATCGGTTTGCTCGCGATTCGCCCGCGCTGCGAAGGCGATTGCACCATCCGCCTCACCTACGACGGAGGCACTGAGATGCTCGTCGCACGGATCGCCTCCGCATCGATGGCATGTCTGCTGATAGTTGGCGTGTTACTGGCCGAATGGAAGCGGGGCCATAGATAATCGGCAACGACCGCTCCCTATGGTCGCGGCTCCGATGCCGTGGGCGTGGCGCAGCATTCAGAGCCGCGACCATAGGGAGCGGTCATCGCTTCAAGTCAAAACCCCCTCGTCTAAAAGTGGAATCCCAGCGTCGCTGTAATGGCGCGCGGGCTGACGTAGTGAGTTCCGCTGAAGGTCGAGAGGAAATTGTACAGCGCTTCCTTGTTGGTCAGATTGACCACCGTCAACCGCGCGCTCCACTTGTATCGATCGCCGCCGAAGAGGTTATCGTGGCCGATGGCAACGTCGAACAAATTACGCGGCGCAATGCGCGGCGGGTTCAAGTCGTCATTCTCGGTACCGGCGGCCGGGATCTTGAGCAGCGCGGACCCATATTGCGACGCAGGGCACAGGCCGTTGGCGCTGATCGGCATGGTCGCGGTGGCATGCACGCCGCCGCAATAGAGCCCCGCTTCGAACTGCTGGTCCGGCGTCAGGTTGGAAACATCGACAATGGAATCCGTCCCGTCCGGCCCATTCGCGCAACTGCCGCCAGCACACGGCACCGGGCCAGCCACCAGGCCGCTGTCATACCGCCAGTTGAAGCTGTACCACGGGCCTTTTTTCCATGGCTGGTATTGCATGTGTGTAGTCTGATTGAAGTTCTCGTCGTGGTCGATGCGGAACACCGTGGCCCCGCCAGGCGTGGCGCCAATGCCGCTGATCTGAGGGGTGAAGAAACGCGCCGCCACATGGGAGAACACCACGTACGCGGTCAGCCCGTGGTAATTGGGCATGCTGGCGCGGACCGCATAGCCGGGAATCTTGGAGCGGTCCCACTCGATGGGAAAGGTGATCGGCGAGTTGCCTAACACGCTGAAGTCGTAAGCACCGTGGGTGTACTTCCAGATGTACTCGCCATCCACCACCAGGTATTTCCCGAAGGCCTGCTGCAAACCGGCGTGAAACTCATTGCGCCATCCCGGAGCGAGAGGCGCGGTCTCGCAAGGTCCTACCTCCGACATGATGGCGTGGATCACCGGATCGTTGCATCCCAGGCTGGAAAGCACCAGGTTCTCGTTGAAAGGCGTTTCGAGCGAGCGGGAATAGGAAATCCGCAGCACCGTTCCGGTCGGTTTGATATTGTATGCAATCCCCAGCCGTGGCTCCGGCTGGCTGGCGCTGGTGATGCCGTCGTAAACATCCTCGCGGAACCCGACATTGAACGACCAGTTCTTGACCGTGATACTGTCCTGCAAGAACATGGCCACCTCGCGAATGTTGGCGTGCCCGTAATAGTGGTACACACCGCTCGTCGAGTTCGGGCAACCGTCGGAGGCCGGCAACGGCCCTATTCGCGTGAGATCGTAACAGCCGAGCAGGGGGTTGAATGCGGGATTCGCCTGCAATGCGCCGGCGCATTGCGACGGATTGGTGAGCGAAGCGAGAGTGTCCGGACTACCATCGGCGTTCAGGCAAACCGCGTTGGTGGCGGGATCGACCAGCCCCAGCGCGTCTTTCTCGGTGATGATGGTGTCCTGATACGTGACGCCGGCCTTGATGTTGTGGACGCCTCTGACGTAGGACACGCTGGTGCGCGCGCCGAGATTGGTCAGCCGGCGATTCTGCCCGATGGTTTCTGTCTGCAAATCCGGGATCAGATCGGCGAAAGGATTGCCGCTCGGGTAATAGTTGAATTGATCCTGCCGCACGAAACCGCCGAACGTGAGCACGGTGTGCGCATTCAGCAGGCGCGTCCAGGCCGGCGCCACGTTGAACGTGCGGATCTGGGCACGCTGGTCGGTCGAACCTACCGGAACGCCATTGGGGCCCAAGCCTCCGTTATCCGCCACCAGCCCGTTCCACGCGGTGGCGTTCTGGGCGTCGAACGAATTGGGTGTCTGAAACCACGAGCGGGTGAAGCCGAAATTGATATTGAGTGTGTCCGAGTCGGCGGGCTTGAGGTCTACCCGATCGAAGAAATTCTCCTCGTTGCCGTGGTCGTGCATGACGGCGAGCTCCGGCCCATCCAGAAACCGGCCGCTCTGAAGACCACTGGCAGCGATGAAATTGCCCCACCAGTCGCCGCCATACGCGAGGTTGAAGCTGCCGCCGCCGGTGCCGAAGCTGCCGTAGGTGGCGTCCACTTCGCCATGCGGCTGCTTGATGCCCAGCCCGGAGCGCGTAGTCACCACGATCACCAGGCTAGTCTTGTCGCCGTATTCGGCCGGCGGCGCGCCTTCGATCACTTCCATCGACGCCACCGAATCGAGCGGAATCTGATTCGAGAAGACCTTGCTCTGCTGGTCGGTAATCGGCTGGTCGTCCACCGAAAATGAGTTCGAGGCGTGATCGCCCAGCCCGTGAAACAGCCCGTCGGAATCGGCGGCCACGCCGGGAACGCTCGCCGTCACCAGCGAGCTGAGCGAGGAGGATTGGCTGTCGAGCGGCAGCCTGTCAAACAGCGCGCGATCGACATCGGTATGCGTGGTCGGGACGGTCTCCAGCAGATCCGCCGAACCTTCCACATCCACCGTGACTTTGGATTCGCCGAGCTGCAGGTTGATCTTCAGCTCCGTGGGCACCACTGTCCGCACATTGACGTCCTGGGTGCCGACCTGGAAGCCGGACGCGCTGGCAGACAAGTGATAGTTGTTGAACGGGACGTTATCGAATTGGAAGACACCCTGCGCATCGGTCGCCGCGCTGCGGTCGTAATGCGACACCGGGTTCTGAATCTCCACCACCGCACCCTTGACCGAGGCGCCGGAAGGATCGAGAACCGTACCCCGGACAGTCCCGGAACTGCCGCTGCCCGCCTGCGCATGGAGCGAAAGGCCGGCGCAGCATCCCAGGCCCAGCAAAGTGAGAATAACCCTCGCGTATCTCATCATCTATGTCTATTGTCTGCGGGCGAATTGGGAGTACCCTAGGATAATTCGATCAGCGGGCGGGCAAGATCGGCAAGCGGGCTAGTTTGGGCGGCAGGCGGACTTGGTCACCGCAGGACTCGGCCGTAGATTGGTTCTCCGGGCAGGCGCCGCACGGCCAAGTGACGGCGGCCGATCGCCAAAGGCTGCTTTCCGGAAAGGCCGCATACCGGATCTGCCCTGGTCTTGGTGCAATGCTCGACGCTGCGGAGCGCACTTCACTGGCCCCTGCTATTGAGATAACGTGGGAACAATGCCTGCAACGAATCGAAATTTCGACACAGCACGCACCCGGAAGTTCAGGGCGACCGATTTGTGCGAGCAGGACGAATTCACAATTAGCAGCGTCGAAGAGTATGGCTGCTCAATAGTGCACGTCGCGCGCGCCCACGGCGGTTACGGGTGGTCTTATTCCATCGGTGTTTTCGACACCTGCGGGAAGCCCGAGATCATCACCGTCGGGCTGCCTCCCGAAACCGCGCATTTCGCCCTCAACGAGGCGGCGACGCTGCTGCGATCAGGTGTCGAACTGACCGTTGGGCGCCACAATGGCTTGGTCGGGCAGGTCGATTGCGAGTTCCGGCCCGTCGGACAAAGGTGGATACGTCACTTGATGAACTGGGCTGTCTGGTATTACGACGGTGCTGATTTCCCTGTCATTCAAGCTGTGTATCCCGACAGAGAGAATAGGTTCCCGGGAGAATCCGGCTTTGACGTGGCGTTCGAACAGCCCCTGATGCAATGCGGAGCCCCTTCCACTAGGGTCGAGGACGATTTTTGGGCTTCAACAGACCCCAAGAGCAGTCTTTTCAATTGGCGGTTCCAGGACTCGCCACACGCCCAGGCCTTTCTTTCCAAGGCGGTCGACCGCGGAATCGAGCCGATCACATTCGTCTCGCACGACGCCGATGACGGCGCATGGCAGTTCCTTGGTGACAGCATGTCTGACAGCGGTGGTGTCGCTGTTTGCCTCCATCATCCGATAGATAGTGACCCCAGTCTGAGGGAGCTGGCGGATCTGCCCTTGGGTTGGTACGCAGAACGTGAGAAGACAGGTCAACCGTGGGTTAGAAAGCAGCGCGAATGACTGAGCTCTGACGAGGACCGCGGACGATACACGGGCCTATCGGAAACCGGACGCCTGCGGTCAAGAGGCATCTGGTCGCGGGGTCGCCAAATCGGAAACGGCCGCACCGCGTGCCCTCGCATGGGCAAAGCCCGTCGTCCGCCTCATTCGCTCAGCAACTGCCGCAGCCCGTGGGCCCGCCGTTTGCTGGCCACGAACTGCTGGTCGTTGCTTAGCGTGATCAGCCAGCGCTGGCTGCTCAGCGCGCTCATCTTGCGGATGTGATCCACGTTGATCAGCGCGTTGCGATGGATGCGCTGGAATCCGCAGGGGCCCAGCCGCCGTTCGATCACCTTCAGCGTTTCGGTGGCGAGATACTTTTTGCGGGCGGTGGCGATCCACACCAGGTCGCCTTCGGCCTGAAACGCCAGGATCTCGGCCGCATCGAGCAGAAAATACTCCTCGCCGACCTTGCCGACGATCTTCCGCGGACGCGGCCCCGTTCCCGGCGCGGCGATTTCCTGAAGCTGCGCCAGCCGTTCCACCGCTTGCCGGCCGCCGACGCGCGCGGCCCGCTCGACGGCCTGCCGCAATCGCTCCTGCCCCACCGGCTTGAGCAGGTAGTCGATGGCCCCGGCCTCGAACGCCTGGATCGCGTAACTGTCATATGCCGTGACAATCACGATCACCGGCATGTGCGACCCGCGCCGGATCCCGCTCACCACTTCGAACCCGCTCATGGCGGGCATTTGCAGATCGAGCAGCACCAGGTCGGGCCTGTGCCTGGCAATCTGGTCGAGCGCCTTGGCGCCGTTGTCGGCTTCGCCAATCACCGCCACGCCATCGATCAACTCCAATTCTTCGCGCAGCACCTGGCGAGCGATCGGTTCGTCATCGACGATCAGCGTTCTCAGTGGCATTGTGGAATGCATCGGAGCCGCGAAATGTGTCGGAGCCGCGACCATAGGGAGCGGTCAACGCCGATCCACCGGTCATTTCAAGACAGGCCTACCATGACGGGCCCCTACGAAACAATTCTTACATGAGTTGTCGCCGGGATGGAAAGCTCAGCCGCCGCCGTGCCAGGATTAAATGCGAGACGCAGCCCGGCACCGGTGCCGTAGCAGATTTCGAGCCTGCGCCGCAGATTGTCGAGAGCCACGCCCGCTCCCGGACTTCCGGCGGCGTCGCCGGAGGAGCTGTTTTCCACCAGGATGCGCATCTGCCCCTCGCGCATTTCGCCGCGGATCCGAACGTAACCGGGCTCGGCGCTGAGGGCTACGCCGTGGCGGATCGCGTTTTCCACCAACGGCTCGACCGACAGCGCGGGGATGGAGACATCGAGCAGCGCCTCGTCCACGTCGATTTCCACCTTCAGCCGGCTGCCCAGGCGCGATTGCTCCACCTCGAGATAAGCGCGCACGATCTGCATTTCCTGCGCCAGCGTCACGAAGGTCTTCTCCGATTGCAGGAAGTAGCGGAAGATCTCCGCCAGGTTGAGCACCATGCGGCGAGCGCGCGCGGCTTCGCGCGGTATGGTTCCGTAAACGGCATTCAGCGCGTTGAACAGAAAATGCGGATTGATTTGCGACTGCAAGGCGCGCAGCTCGCCCTGCGAAACCAGCCGCTCCATTTCCCGGCGGTGCAACGACTCCACCTTTTCGGAGATCTCCATGGCGGCCCGCGCCAGCAGCCGCAAATCTTCGCTGAGGTAGCGGCGCCCTCCCTCGCGGCGGCCGAGCAGAATGAGCTTGGAGCTGCCCGGCCCCAGCCGCACGGGCACCACCGTTTCCGCCCAATCCCACCGGCCCAGCCATGCTGCGCCCGCCATGGCGCTGGCCGGCGCCGGTGCGTGCAGGCTCTCCGCATTCGCGATTTCCGAACCGTCCACGATCGCGTGTTGCGGCGTTCGCACGGCTTCGGCCATGGCGTTGGCGGACCATTCGATCAGAGGTTCTTCCTCGGTGAACGGAGGGCAATCCTTGATGCGGCCGGCCAGACTCGCTACGCCGCTCTGCCGGAACACCACGCCCGTCAGCCACGCCTGCACACGGTTGCGCAGCCAGGCGAAAAATACCAAGATCAGGCCGGCGCCGATCAGCAACGCCGCTTCGTGGAGCGGATCGGCAAGCCGCTCGAGCGGCAGCAGGCGGAAAGCGACGGCGATCGTCAGCAGCGTCAGAATGGCGGCCAGCAGTGCGTTGGCGAGGAAGCGGATAAAGGCGTCCAGCAGGACGAAGCGGTAGTCTTGCAGCATCAGAAAGAGGGCCAGTGGAATGCCTGCGTGGTGCACCACCAACTCGCTGGCCCAAGCCTGGCTGGCGTGGCCCACGCCGAAGTGGACGAATGACATGGCAAACAAGGCCAGGCACATGGCGGTCAGAATCCGGATTCCGCCCGGGCGCCGGCTGTAGGCCGCGCTGGCGGCGGCGAGAGCGGTCAGCGCCAGGAAACCGATGGTGGTGACCAACAGCGCGGCCTCGTGCCATTGCGCCGCGTTGCCTCGTATTTCGACGAAATGCATGGCCGACGCCACCGCGCCGAGCACATACCCTGCGATCGCCAGGCCTCGGTTGCGGTCTCCCAAAGAGATATGCAGCAGGACCGCCGGAAGCAGCGTGAGCATGGAGAAGCTGCCGGCCACCAGGACCCCTTCGACGGGGGCGGGAAGGCCCGGCCAGGTCAGCACCACCAGCGATCCCAGGTTCCACAGCAGCGACAGTGCCGCTGCCAGGCCCGGCAGATACCGCCCATGCGAACCGCTCCAGCCGCGCCCGCTGTACAGCAGAACCAGAAAGATCGCGAAGATCAGCGCACCGGCCGCGTGACCCAGAATGTTGATCAGCAGAGGTTGGTTCAATCCTGGCATAACGCGCAGTCTTGCACCTTCATCCTAGATCAATCGCAAACGGCCAGCGTCACGCCCCCAGCCGTGGCGCGGCTTGTCTGGCTGCAAGAGCCGGGAGTCATCTCGGCTTTTCTTGCTGCCCTAAAACGTGAGTCGCGTCTGGAAATCGATGCGGCGATTGTTGGCCGACGATCCGGCCATGCCGCCGCCGCCCGGGAAACCGCCGCCGAATCCGGTGTTCACGCTGGTGGCTTCCAGGAAGTACGGAGATGTGACGACACCCTCGTATCCGCCGGGATTGAAGTGGTTCAGGATGTTGGTGAAGTTCACACCTAACGTCAGGTTGAAGCGGTGCTCGGTCGAATCGCCGAACATGCCGCCCATGCCGCGGCCACCGCCGCCGCCCCGCATGGCGCCCGGCCCGCCGCCGCCCGGAGGCCCTCCGGGGCCACCGTAGCCGCCGCCGCGGCCGCCGCTCGCCTGCGCCTGGCTTCCGCGTATCGCGCCGAAGCCGAACACCCGGTATATCCGCATATTGATCGACACCAGGCCCGGCATCGTCAGGTAGTTTCGCGGAACCAGATTGGTTGGATTCGCCACGTTATACGAGGTCGTGAAACTCCCCGCCGGTGAGCACACCACATCGCCCACGAGAACCACCCCGGCAGAACCGGCGCACGGCGCACCGGTGGCGAAAGCCGCACGCGCGTTGATCAGCGTCGTGCCGTAGACGTCCGTCCCATCCAACACGTCGTACGGCTGGCCCGACCGCACTGCGATAAACGGCGCCACGCGAATTCCCTTCGGGCCGAGCACCGATCCCACCAGGATGAAGTTGTTGCGCCGGTCCAGGTTCGAGCGCCCGTAGTCCAGCGCGAAGTCGTATGGGTCGGTCGGCGTCGAGGGCAGATCCTTGGCATAGGTCCGCGAATAATTCCCGAACAGTGAAACGCGACGGCTGAAACGCGTGTTGAAGTTCGCCATCAGCATCTTCTGCCGCAGATAGCCGCCGGACTCGTATTCGAATATGTTGCCCGCGTTGTAGCCGTATGGGAATACGCCATTGGTCGCGCTGAGCGGCTCCAGCGGGTTGTAGGTACCCGGCACCGGCGAGTTGATCGGCACCGTCTGCGCCAGGTGCTCGGAACGGTTGTTGGTGAAGAATACCGAGGCCGTGGTGTTGCGTGGCAGTTGCCGCTCCACGCCGATGGCTGCCTGCATGCTGTAATCGGCGCGCAACTTCGGGTCCACCACGTAGGTCGTATTCTGCCCCAAATTCAAAGTCGAAGACGGCGGAACATTGCCGGTGTAGAACGTCGGGTTGTACACCGTGTACTCGAGCTGGTTAATCCCGTTGTTCAGGTACGCATTTTCGAAATCGCCCAACCCGACGCGGTCGTAGAATATGCCCGCCCCGCCGCGAATCACGGTTTTCTGCGGTCCGTTCTTGGTCGAACCGGGTGCCCAGGCGAAGCCGAGGCGCGGCGCCACGTCGCGATGATCGCTCTCGAGCGTTTGCAATTCGTAGCGCAGTCCCAGGCTCAGCGTGAAATTGGGTCTCACCTTCCAATCGTCCTGGATAAACGGCGAGCCATCGTAGCGGTGCTCGCTCACGTTGGCCAACCCGGCCTGGATCGTGTATCGCGACGGGCCTCCGCCCAGCGCCTGTATCTCCGTCCCCGTGAGCCCCGCGTTCTCGAGCGAGAGGAAACGCATGTACTGTTGGACCGACGTCAGGTTCTCGGTGAGCGGATTGCCATCGGCGTCTGTCTCCACGGTGTTGCCGGGGAGCAGCACCGGCTCCAAACCGCCCAGGAAACTGAACGAACCATTAAAACCGTTGGGATTGTTGTTGAGGTCGCTGTCGCGCCGCACGCGGCCGCCGACTTTGATCTGATGCGTGCCATGCGAGATCAACGTGAAGTTCGTCAGCTCGAAGTGGTGGGTGGTGTCCCGGTAGTTCCCCACCCCGTTGCCGCCGGTGATGAACGCGTCCACCACGTTGATCGAGGGGACCTCGTTGCCATCCGACGCGCTGTAGTTGCGATAGTATTGAAACCGCGTCTCGTTGACCACGTGCGGGCCCAGAACCGCATCCTCCGTGATCATCAGGTTTTGCGCATTGTTGGCGGTATTGTAGGCCAGGTCGCTGTTGTAAGGCGGCGGCAGGTTGACGCCGCCGAGCCCGGCATTGTCCTTCCAATTGAACCGTTCTTCGAATCGCACGGTCAGCGTGTTGTTCTTGCTCAACTGGTAGTCGATGCGCGGCGATATTGTGGTGTACGCCAAGGGCACCACAACGGACGTCCCGATCGGTGTTTGCTCGAGGGTCGCCGGATCCACGTAGGTGGCGTGGGTGATCGAATTATCGGTGAGGTCGCGCCGGTTGAAATCCAGGAAGAACGAAGTCTTCTTATTCAGACTGCCCCCGAGATTGGCGCTGATCATCCGGTTCGAATAGTCCGGCTTATTCGCCGCCAGCGGGTTTCGCGAATCGAAAACGCCGTTGGAATCGTTCAACGAAATCATGCCGTGCAGCGTATCGGTTCCCGGCTTGGTGAGGATCTCGATGCGGCCGAAACCCAGCCGGTCGAATTCCGCCGAAAAAGGATTCTGATTGATACGGATCTCGCGGATCGATTCCTTGGGCGGAAGCTGGCCGCCGGTGAAGCCGTCGATGTAGATCTGCCCGCCATTGGGGCCGGCGCCCGGCCCGGCCAGCGCCTGCAGTGCGTCCGACAAATCGTCCGGATCGTCCGGCAGCGCCTCCAGGTCTTCCCCCTTCATGACGATCGCGCTGGTGTTGTTGTCGGCTTCCACGCTCACCGACGGTCCCGCCTCGGCCTGGACCGTGACTTCCTGTTTCTCCGCGCTCACCGCCAGCCGGATCGTCATCTGCACCGGTGCGCCAGCGCCCACGTTGACCGCCTTCGAGAACGCCGCGAAGCCCGGGTACGTCACCGCTACGGTATATTGGCCGGGCGGCAGGCCGGGTACGGAAAACGTGCCGTCGGCCTGCGTCTGCGCAGTCTTGGTCGAGCCCGCGCGCGACACGATCACGTTGGTGGCCGGAATCACGGCGCCGGAATCGTCCATCAACACGCCCTTCACGCCGCCGGTTGCCGTCTGCGCCGGAAGGGTAATGGCCCCCGGCAGCGCCACCAAAAGAAAAAAGAGAATTCGTCGCGTTTTGCCCATGCTTCCTCTGCCTGCAGCTCTTGCCTTGATAACCCTCAGTGCGCTCGTCCGCCCGCTTCGGTTCGACCGGTCCCCACGGTCGCGGCCCCGATGCGCTGAGAGCCGCGCCCATCGAACCCCGTATCCTGACGCGCCTTAATTACCCTCGCCGCCTTCGCCACCGCCGCCCAGGTTCCAGCCACCCATGATGTCGCGAGTCGCATTGGGCGATGCGGTCAACAGCGGCTCCACTCCAGCCAGCATCATGATGCCGGTCAGGTGAGTGCCGTCGGTCCCTTCGGTGGTCGAAACCATGACGGCGTCGCCGCGTTTCAGATCCGCCAGTTGCACCGCCGGCAGCCGGTCCAACATCTGCTTGATGTCGCCCCGCCCTCCGCCGCCAGCGCCGCGGCCTGCGCCCTGCCCCCCCTGCGGCCAGTTCCCTGCTCCGCCGCGCGCCGCGCCGCCCGCGGATGCCGCGGCGGTCGAATTATAACGCCGCGCCATAAATGCCGCCATCTGCTCCGGCAGCTTGCGAATTACCGTATCGGGCGTAATCTTCAGCTCCAGGATCGTCCCTTTTTTCGTCGCCAGATCCTTGACCCTCAGCGTTCCGCCGGCCGCATCCACCATATCGATGGTGGCCGCGATCTGCCGGAACGAACCGGTGACCACTTTTTCCGCCTGGATCGCGGTCCCCTCCGCGTTCTTGTCGCCCAGCACATGCAGTTCGTCGCCCACGCGAATCTCGCCCAGTGCGCCCGGTTTGGCGTCGGCCAGCTTTGCCGAATCCTTGGCGTAACGCAGAAACTCCGTGGCCGCGGCCGCTTCCACCGTATACTGGCCGCGCCCCGCCTTGATGCCGATGGTCTTCGCCGCCGGGTCTATGGCTGTGACGATTCCGGTCGTCCCCCGCTTCTGCCAGTCTTCCTCTTCCTTGGCATGCACGGCCTCCACACTGGCCTTGGGCATCACCAACACGGTGTGGGCCTCGAACGACTTCTGATCGGCGCCGAACTGCCCGCTGGCCACCACCCGGTCGCCCGCCGCAATATCGGCCAGGCCGGCCGGCGCCGCCTTCTTCGCATCCGTTTCACCGGGAGCGAGACGCCGCACGAATGACTTCTCGGTGGTGGTCACGGTCGTCACATCGCCCTTGTCCGACTTGAGATCGAATCGCCCGGATTGAGCTTCTACACTGATGACCGTTCCCGTCACTCTCACGCGCGCGGGCGGGCTCTGCGTCTGGGCCCTTGCGCCGGCGCAGATCAGCATCGCTAAAACTATGACTCCAAAAAACTTCATCGCTTTGATCGAAACGTGGAAAGGTTCCAAAATCTAGGGGCGTCGTTAATTTACTGAAGGTTACACGCGTGGAGGCGGCGCCGCGAGACGGACTTCAACAACTGAAAAAGCCGCGGGCAGCTCATCGCTGCTCGCGGCTTTTTGGATAAAACGAATTCAGGTTGGCTGCCGATTACGCGGTGGTCTTGGCGGCCGTGGTCTTCTTCATCTTGGTTGCCTTTGTCTTGGCGGTCTTCTTGGTGGTGGTGGTGGCAGCGTCGTCGGCGAAAACAACAACGGTCGTGCCCAGGAATGCCAAGCCCAGCATCAGAGTCATCAATCTCTTCATTTTGTGCGGTTCTCCTTGAAAGGGTTGAACGAGTTATCTCGTCCTGGGTCTATGATAGCCGCCTGCACATGAACCAGCCCTTAAGCGCGAATTAAAACGCCTTCATGTATGGTTCCAGACAAAAAGAGCCGCGACAGCGAAAACGCTGCTTCGCGGCTCTCCCTGCAATGCGTAGAGAGGTATCTCTCCTACGTGGTCTTCTTCTCTTCTGTGGCCTTCTTTGCTTTGGTCGCCTTGGTGGCCTTGGTGGCCTTCGTGGCGGTCTTCGTGGTGTCCTTGGCAGCGGCGTCGTCAGCGAGAGCAACCGAACCACCGATGAAGGCCAGGCCGAGCATCAGACTCATCAACTTCTTCATTCTTCCCATTCTCCTTATGAAAGGTTAGACGAGAAATCCCCGTCTGGTGCATATGATAACCACATGAACGATCAACGGCGTCACAAATCCTAATTAAAATACCTTAAGATCCGAAATCACACCCGTCGGTGCCTCGGTTGGGCGCATGACTCGAGCTTTCAGCTCAATCACTTAGCGACGGAGACCACTTCCGGACCCAGGCTCGGAGCGAGCCGCGCCTGCTAGATTCAAAACGAGATGAAGAAGTCGGATATCGCCAAACGGATGGCGCGGCAGTCGGGGACCAGCCTCGGCCAAGCCGCCGATTCGCTCGACCGCCTGCTGCAGGAAATCGTCGCCGGCCTCCGCCGCGGCCAGGGTGCCAGCTTGCCCGGCCTTGGAAAACTCACCGTCAAGCCTAATGGAAACGTGACGTTCGACCGAGAGGGCACCCGCCGACATGGTTGACTCGCCGGTGCTCGAACGATTTTCGCGCGCGGTTCTCGCCGGGCTGGCCGCAGGCAAAGCGGTCGACATCGATGGGCTGGGCACCTTCTACCCCCATCCAGTTGCCGGCTTTCGTTTCGCGCCGCACACGCGTCCGGCCATCTTCATCGCCTACGGCATCGATGATCGCGATGCCGCCGCAGCGCTCTACCTGGCGCTCGAACGCGCCGGATTCAGTCCTTGGATGGATAGCAAGAAACTGTTGCCCGGCCAGAACTGGGCGCGCGCCCTGGAAGCCGCCATCGAGACTTCGGATTTCTGCGTGCCGTGCTTTTCCTCGCGGTCGGTGGACCGGCGCGGCGGCTTTCAAGCCGAAATCCGCTACGCGCTCGATTGCGCGCGCCGCGTTCCGCTGGAGGAAATCTTCCTGGTGCCGGTGCGCCTGGATGCCTGCCGCGTGCCGCGCTCCATCCAGCGCGAATGGCAGTACGTGGACCTGTTTCCCGATTGGGCGGCCGGCGTCGCGCGCGTGCTCTCGGCCGTTCGCGCCGAATGGGAACAGCGGCGCGAACGGCGCTTCATGGCACGATAACCGCCGCGCCGTCGATCGCGTCGCGCTTCACCGCCTGCAATGCCTGGTTGGCTTGATCGAGTGGGAAAACCGTGACCCGCGGCCGCAGCCCGATCTCCGCCGCCAGGTGCAGAAAATCCCGCGCATCGGCGCGCGTCATGTTGGCCACGCTGCGAATCTGCCGCTCGCCCCACAGCAGCTTGTCGTAATCGAACTGCGGCATGCGATCGAGATGAATCGCGTTGATCGCCACCACGCCACCTTTGCGCAGGCTCGCCAGCGCCGCAACCACCACGTCGCCCGAGGGCGCGAACGTCACCGCGCGGTCAAGCTCCACTGGCGGCCGGTCCTGCTCGGCGCCCACCCAGGTTGCGCCCAGAGATTCCGCGAGCGCGCGATGCCCGGCCCCGCGCGTCGCCACGTAGACCTCGCACTTCCACGCCCGCAGCACGGCGATTGCCAGGTGCGCCGAGGCGCCGAATCCGTACAACCCCACCCGCTCGCCCGGTTCCACCCCGGCCACGCGCAGGCTGCGGAAGCCGATGATGCCAGCGCACAGTAGCGGCGCCGCATCCAGATCGCTCAGCCCCTCCGGCAGTGGATACACGAAATCCGCGCGCGCCACGGCGTACTCGGCGTAGCCGCCGTTCACGTCGTAGCCAGTGAAAGTGGGCGCATCGCACAGGTTCTCCATGCCGTGCCCGCAATACCAGCACGAGCCATCCGTGCCGCCCAGCCAGCCCACGCCGACGCGCGCGCCTTCCGCCAAACCGGCCGGCGCCGGCGCCATCACGTCACCCACAATTTGATGCCCGGGAACAATCGACGGCCTCTTCGGCGCCAGTTCCCCTTCCACTATGTGCAGATCCGTGCGGCACACGCCGCAGGCTCGCACGCGCAGCGACACTTCGCCCGCGCCCGGCTGCGGCATCGCCACATCTTCCAATTCGAGTGGCGACCCCGCCCGATCGGCCGGCCGGCGCAATACCGCTGCCTTCATGGCCGGCGCTCCAGTATCTCGACACCGGCCGGGCCGCCGACAATCGCCTGCTGCGCCATACCGAGGAACAGCCCGTGCTCCATCACGCCCACGGTCCCATCGAGCGCGTGCGCCAGGTCCTCGGCCGACTGGAAGCCGCTGAATCCCGCATCCACGATGTAATGCCCACCATCGGAAACAAACGGCTTCCCGTCTTCTCCCAAGCGCAAGCGGAACTCGCCGCCCATCGCGCGCAGCCGCCGGGCCGTGGATTGCCAGCCGAAAATCGCCACCTCGATCGGAATGGGGCCTTCGTGAATCCGCAGCCGGTCCACCACTTTGCTTTCGTCCGCCACGATCACCAACCGCGCGGTAGCGCTGGCCACGATCTTCTCCCGCAGCAGCGCGCCGCCCAGGCCCTTCACCAGGTGGAGCGTGCCTCGTTCCACTTCGTCGGCGCCGTCAATCGTGAGATCGATGCGCTCGTGTTCCGCCAGGTCCGAAAGCCGTATGCCCAGTTCGCGCGCCAGCGCGGCCGTCTTTTCGGATGTCGGCACGCCGACAATGTCCAGACCCGCCGCCACGCGCCGTCCCAACGCCCGTACCGCCAGCGCTGCCGTGGTGCCGCTCCCTAATCCAACCACCATGCCGCTTTCCACCAGCCCGGCCGCCCGTTCCGCCGCCTCCAGCTTTTCTTTGATCTGTGGGGCAGGCCCCCGACCTGCCAACTCCGGAACCTGTGGAGCAGGTTCCTGACCTACCAATGCCGCCGCGAAAACCACCACGTGTCCGCCCGGCGCGAGCACGCCGATTTCGCGCATCCCGTAGAACGTGGTGCGCTCCGGCAACGCAATCGGGTAGCCGGCGAGCCGCTTGACCACATCCGCGAAATCGCTCACTTCGACGAACAGGCCGGTGCCGCGCGGCGGCCCATCGGGAGCGAACGCTGCGTGATCCTTGCGAACGCTTTCCACCGTCTGCAGCATCAGCTCCGCGCCGTCGCGCACCAGGATGACGAAGCCCAGCCGGCCGCCCTCCGGCACCTCCACGGTCTTCGCGAAACCCATCCGGTCCACCCAAAAAGGCAGACACGCTTCGATCGTCTCCGTCATGAGAGCTGCGGTGATCTTCATAAAACAAATTCTAGCCGGAACTGTATGCGCCCGATTGGAAAAAACGGCCACCGCGTCGAACTAACTCGCGGTATGTTTTGAGACATGAATCAAGCCACAAGCCTCAACCTGCCGGACACGAAACGCCGCGCCGCCGCGCCGTTCCGCGACAGAACCTCTTGGCAAATCAGGCGCGGCACGGCGCCCAAAGCCGTGATTGCCAACCTGTCGCGCATCCCGGGCGTCGGGCCTTCGATTGCCGCCGACCTCTATCTGCTGGGCATTCGCGACGTCGGCGAACTGCGTGGCCGCAATCCGGAAACGCTCTACGCGGATATTTGCCGGGAAGTGGGCCAGCACGTCGACCGGTGCCTGCTCTACACCTTCCGCTGCGCCGTCTACTATGCCTCCGCGGCCGCGCCGGCGCCCGAGATGCTCAAGTGGTGGAACTGGAAAGATGACGCGCCCGCGGCCGTTGCCGCCGGCGTGCGTCCCGTGAACTCGCGGAAATCGCGGATCAGGTGAGCCTGGTCGAAGTAGCCGGCCGCGGCGGCGATCGAGCCCCAATCCGGGCGGCGCGCTGCCGCGGCCAGGCGGTTGGCGTAGCGGAAGCGCAGCACGCGCGCCAGCCGCTTGGGACCGAGGCCGGCCTCTTCCAGGCAGCGCCGGCGGAATTGCCGCGCGCTCAGGCCGGCTTCGCGCGCCATCCAGTCCACATCGGCGGCGCCGTTGGAAGCAGTCAGGAAGCGCAACGCCCGCTCCACCGGCCCGCTCGCGTGTTTCGGGGGATTGAGCGCGCCCCTCAGCACCTGCAACCAGGCCGTAGTTGGCGCATCCTCCAGTCGCCGCCGCAACTGGCGCGCGCTGGATCCCCACACATCTTCGAGCGCCGCCGAGTCGTCAGTCAAGACCACCGGCGGAAGTTTCAGGAACCCGCCCGCCATCCCCGGATGGAAACGCACGCCGACCGTCTCCATGTGGCCGGCATAATGGAATCGCTGCTCCACGGTCATCGCGCCAACCGCGCGCAGCCCCAGGTCGCGGCTATAGATGATGTCGAGACACCCATCCGGCGGCACCGCCCACTCAATCGCCGGTGCATCTCTGTTCACATGCCAGAAGCACTCCACCCAGCGCTCGAGTGCCGGAGGCGGAAGATACTCGCGATAGCAGGCCGGGACCATTGGAAGATTATACTTCCACCCGCTGACTCCTGTCTCCTGACTTCCAAATCCCGACTACCCCGCCCCGTGTTCCAATAATGAGGGAGAAAAACTGGCGATGTCCTTTCGCGGCGTGGATTACTTTCTGGTGGATTCGCTGTTCAGCGAAGAAGAGCGGATGGTGCGGCAGACGGCGCGCCGCTTCGCCGACGAGCGCATTCTGCCGCTGATCCGCGACTGCTACCGCGACGCCCGTTTCCCCTCCGAGCTGATCCCCGAATTGGGCGAGCTTGGCTTTCTCGGCGCCAACCTGGACGGCTACGGCTGCGCGGGCATGAGCAACGTCGAGTACGGGCTGGTCATGCAGGAGATCGAGCGTGCCGATTCCGGCCTCCGCAGCTTCGTTTCCGTGCAGGGCGCGCTGGTCATGTACCCCATTCTCACCTTCGGTAGCGAGGAGCAGAAGCGCCGCTGGCTGCCGCGCCTCCAAAACGGATCCGCCATCGGCTGTTTCGGGCTAACCGAGCCCGACTTCGGCTCGAACCCCGCCGGCATGCGGACCACAGCGACTCGCGATGGCGACGGTTGGGTGCTCAACGGAGAGAAGACCTGGATCACCAACGGCGGCGTTGCCGACGTCTCCGTTGTGTGGGCGCGCACGCCCGAAGGCGTCGCCGGCTTCTTGATCGAGCGCGGCACGCCTGGCTTCTCCACCAGCGATATTCACGGCAAGTGGTCGATGCGGGCCTCGGTAACCTCCAGCCTTTCGATGGCCGATTGCCGCGTTGGCGATACCGCCCGTCTGCCCGCGGCCCGGGGACTCAAATCCGCCCTCGCCTGCCTCACGCAAGCGCGCTACGGCATCGGTTGGGGCGTCATCGGCGCGGCAATGGACTGCTACGAAACCGCCCGCCAGTACACAATCCTGCGCAAGCAATTCGATAATCGCCCCATCGCTTCCCATCAATTGGTGCAGGAAAAACTGGCCTGGATGATCACCGAAATCACCAAGGCGCAATTGCTGGCCCTTCACGCCGGCCGCCTCAAGGACCAGGGTAAGCTGGAGCCCGCCCACGTCTCCATGCTGAAACGCAATAACACGGCCATGGCTCTGGAATGCGCCCGCCTGAGCCGCGACCTGCTGGGCGCCAACGGCATCACCGACGAGTACCCCGTCATACGCCACTTATGCAACCTGGAAACCGTCAAGACTTACGAAGGCACCGATCACATCCATGCGCTGGTAATTGGCGAGCGAGTTACCGGCATCGCCGCGTATAAGTGACGGACCGCAATCTCGAGTTAGCACTACGACTGCGTAATTCGATGCTATTTGAGAAGCCGCTCCCTTCCGGTCTCGGGTCCGATCGGAGCCGCGACCAGAGGGAGCGGTCACGCCGCATAAAGAGCGACATCACACGCTCGAAGACCTGGCTAGGCTGGCCGCCCCGCTTGTCTAAACGGCGCCTCTCGCGGGTATTCGGCTGTGTCCCGGAAGCGATCTTCCAATGCCGACATCACTCGCAGGGCCACATCCTCGCGCCAATGGCGCGCTACCACCTGCACTCCCACCGGCAGTCCAGCCGTGCCCTGCTCCGCCTGTTTTGCGGCGCGTTCGGCGAGATCGAAGGACCGGGGACGGTCGCTCGCTTCGTCATCTCGCACGCGGCTGAACGAAACTACGCCCGCGGGCATGCCGAGCAGGCTATAAATGGCGGTATAACTGAGGCTATCTCCCAGGTATTGACTGGCTCCGTGAGGGATTGCCACTACCGCATCAACCGGACCAATCAGGGCGTCGATTTGCCGGGCATTTAACTCCTCGTAGAAGCGGTTGCGAAAGTCGTTGCGGCGTCGAACCAGTTGAAAGTACCCGTCCACCGTCACACTTCGCAGGCGCCGTAAACCCTGACTCATATGCCGCTGGCCAAGCGTGGCCGATAACACAGCCCATGCCGACAGCAAGCCGCGCGGCAGTATGGAGGGACCGAACAGAGACCTTGTGTGCCGATCCAGCTTGCTCCCTCTGAGCGCGCGCCGCGACCCTTTCATGCCATCGGCAACCAGCAGCCGGACGCAGATATCCCACGCCTCTTCCAGGTTGGGACCATGCCACTCCTCTACCTGGATGCCCATCGCCGCCAGTGCATCCGCCGCCTGTTGCACGGCTCGCCGGATCGCCGGCGACGGGCCGAAGATGCCGCTATCGGTGTAATAGGCGATGCGCAACTTACTTAGTTCCGCATTTGGCGGATGGCTCCATGACACTGGGGGCACGCTAGGGTGGTCGAGTGACTGATCTGGCCCGGCAAGCACCGACATAGCCAGAGAGAGATCGGCGACGGAGCGCGCCATCGGACCGGGTTGAGTTAGTATCGCTTCATTGCCTGCCAGGCAATCGAAGTGCTCGAGCATGGACAGCCGTCCCGCGGTCGGTCTGAGGGCGTGGATACCACAAGCGTGCGCCGGCACGCGGACACTGCCGGCTAAATCGGAACCGAGCCCTAATGCCGAAGCGCGCGCGGCAATGATGGCCGCTTCCCCGCCCGACGATCCGCCCGGCGAGCGCTCTAAGTCCCACGGGTTATTAGTGCGGCCGTAGAGAGGATTGTCCGTCTCGGTGGAGAGAAGCAGGGGCGGCACGTTGGTCTTTCCGAGTAACACGGCCCCCGCCTGGCGGAGACGGCTCACCATAAGGGCGTCCGCGGTCGCGATGTTGTTCTTCTGCGCGGTCAAGCCGGCCGTGGTTGGCGTCCCGCGCACGTCGAACGACTCCTTGACTGTGATAGGAACGCCCACCAACGGCCCGACCGGCGCGCCCGCCGCGATCATCTCATCGATCGCCGCCGCCTCAGCGCGCGCCGATTCGAACAGCGGCACAACCACCGCGTTCAACCGGCCGTTCACCGATTCCATGCGCCGCAGGAACGCGTCCGTTACTTCACTCGCCGACAACTCTCGCCCACGCACACAAGCCGCAATCTCCGTTGCGGACATCGATGTTAGGTCGACCTGGCGAGACAGCATGGCGATGCTCTTCCAATTGAGGGACGGCTACCGAACTCCCAATTGTAGCGGAGGCCCCCGTCCGAGGCTGCGCCGGGTATACTGGTATCGATGACGGTGAACCTCTCACCTCACGGGCAAGAGTTGCTCGCGGCAGCGCTGGCCCGCGGTGTGGGCCGTTCGCCCGAGGAAGTCATCGAGCGTGCTTTGGAGACGGCGAGCGGCGCAGTATCCGCGCTTTCCGAGGGAGAGCGTGAAGAGCGACGGCGGGCCGTCGCCAGTATGCTGGCCTTTCGGGAAGAATACCATCTCTCCCTTGGTCCCGGCGAGCGCATCCAGGACCTGATCCACGAGGGCCATAAACATTGACGGGCCCTTTCGTCCTCGACGCTTCCATGACCCTGAGCTGGGCGTTTGAGGGCGAATCCACACCGTTGACGGCAGCTGTCCTCAAATCCCTGGAGACGGTTCACGCCGTCGTGCCTGCATTGTGGCCCTTTGAGGTCGCAAGTGTTTTGAGCACCGCCGAGCGCCGCGGCCGAATGGATGCGTCGGCACAGGCCGTATTCCTGGAACGGCTGCGCCGGTTGCCAATCGCCGTCGAACACCGACCCGCAACCTGGCTCGCTCAGCAGATCCTCCCGCTTGGCGACTCGCGAAGGACTGCCACTCGCCACGCTCGACGAGGACCTTCGCCAGGCCGTTTGCGCGGCCGGCACAACGCTGGTAGGTGTGGGCGAGCGCTAAACACGAATGGGAGGTGGCATGAGGCCCATTTCTTGGAGGAAACAGGGACAGCCTGAACTGCGCGGTTTTTTCTGCGACCTCGCCCTCGCCTCACCGCCCCTCCCTGATCGCCAACATCACCGCGCTTACCCGCTCCGCGGAGCCAGTGAAGATCCCGACCGGCATCTCACGATAACTCAGCATGCGGCGATAGATCACGTCTTCTAACAGCGAATTGATGCCCCAGCCGCCCAGGTATTGCAAGCGAAGATCGCGATCGCGATTCAGCTCCGCGCCTGCGGTCCAGCGGCCTAAGTCCGATCTTTGTCCGGCATAAGTGCCGAATAAGTCGGCCCCGGAATAGACGCCCACCCCGCCAAGCGATTCCACCACCGGCCGGTAATCGTCGCGTTTCAAGCGCGCTTCCACTTGATCGACGTCGATCACGAGCGGTCCGGCCTGGCCGAGAAATACCATGTCGTAGCCGCGCCCATCCACCGTGTTGGCCCACACTGTCCCGTACGGGAACGCGGCGAAGAAGGTGGCTAACTCGCTCCGCACTGTCCGCTCGTCGCTCTCATACAGCGGAACGTAGAGCGAGAAAAAGCCGCCGGGATTGAGGCGCCTTCGGATCGCATCGAAATACTCCTTGGTGTAGAGCGCGGCGGTGCCTTTGACGAACACATCCAGCGGATCCGACGCGATGATGTCGAATTTCTCCGGGCTAGTCAGCACATAGTGGCGCGCATCGTCGAAGATGATGTGCGTGCGCGGGTTGTGCAGCACATCATAATCCTGCTGGGCGAAGTAGCGCGTGGAGGTGGGCGGAATCACCGGCTCGATCTCGCAGACGGTGATCTTCTCGATGCTTGGATAGCGGGTGAAGGTTCCGGCCGAAACTCCGGCGCCGAAACCGATTCCCAGCACTGTGCGTGGAGTCGGATGCAACAGCGCGGGGAGATGGCCGACCATGCGCTGGAGCTTCATGTCATAGGGTTCAGTTGTCGCCTCCACATGGCCGTTGACGTCGACTTCGATGTTGCCGTCGTTCCAGCGCGTGATGGCGACCGACGAATTGATGCCTTCCGCCGTGTAGAGCAGCGTGGAGGAGTTCCATTTCACCGCCGCACGGCGCCCATACGCGATCACTTTTCCGGGCAGCGGATCGATGGCCGCGGCCAGCCAAATCGCCGCCACCAATGACACCGCCAGCGCGGCGGCGAGCGCGAACGATCGGCTGCGGCGCGCGCACGGCGCCAGCGCGAAAACCGCCGCGAGCGCTGAGATCCCGAGCAGCACTCGCTCCGTCTGCTGGGTGCCGATGGCGGGCACCAGCACCAAACTCACCAGCAGCGCGCCGAGGATCGCGCCCAGCGTATTGGCGGCATACACACCGCCCACCACGCGGCCCGCGTCTTCGCCCGCATCGGCCACCGCCGCGCAGGCCAGCGGGAAACTCGCGCCCCAGAGCAACGTCGGCGGCAGAATCGCCCACAGGCAGCGCGCCATATCCAACTGAAAGATCAGCCACGGACTGGACGCCAGCAGCGGGTCGATGGGCCAGTATGGCAAGGAATCGGCGATCATGTAGGCGGTCCAGGCGATGCCGCCGGCGAGCAGCACCTGGCACCAGCCCAGCGCCAATTGCGGCCGCACGCCGCGCACCAGCGCCGCGCCCGCGCCGCTGCCGATGGCGAGGCCGATCAAGAAAACCGCCAGGATGATGGAGAAGACGTAGACCGTGGAGCCGAGCAGCATCGCCACCAGGCGCGTCCACACCACTTCGGCGCCTAGCGCGCCAGCGCCGGAAAGCGCGATGGTGACATATACCGGCCAGCGCCGAGCCCACAGGTTGGATGGCGGCGGCGCGGCGCTCGGGATCGCCGCCGGCGCTCGTTTCGAAAGCGCGTAGCTGACCGCCGCAACCACCAGGTTGACCGCGACCGCAAACCACGTGGCGGTCGCCGTGTTGTATAGCCGCAGCAGATAGAAGCCCGCCAGCAGGCAGCCCAGCACGGCGCCAGCGGTGTTGGCCGCATAGAGCGCACCCCACCAGGACGCGGCGCGCGGCGTCGATTCCACCCAGCGCGCCAGCGCCGGCAGCGATGCGCCCATCAGCACGGTGGGCGGCAGCAGACAGATGGCAGCCAGCCCAGCGCGCAGCAGAAAGCCCGGCATGCCGTGCTCCGCGCCGGCGATGTAGATGCGGCCGGCGAGCGGGATGCCGGCCAGCGCCAGCACGGCGAACGCGGCGATGCCCAACTCGATGACCGCGTAAATCCGCAGCGGATGCCATTGCGGCGACACGCGCGGCAACCCCAGGCTGCCCACGCAGAGGCCGCCCATATAAGCCGCCAGCAGAAAGGAGAGCGAGATCGCCGTCGATCCTATGGCCAGTTGCAGCAGTTGGTACCAGACGATTTCGTAGATCAACGCCGAACATCCGCTTGCCGCAAACAACACCAGCAGCAATGGCAAGCTCCGGGAAGCAGGCGACGATTGAGCCCCAATTTGCATGGAATGTCAATCATACTTCAGCGCGCAATTCCGCCGCGTCAACGCGCGGCACTCACCCGTTCGAACACGTCGCGATACATTCGAAATGGCGCGCGCGCCGGGCCCTTGGCTCGGCCTGGTTAGATCAGTGGACTCAGGGGCAGTTCTCGCCTTCATGAGCAATTCCGGCGTATCCGCGGCGCGAGCGGACACAGCCAGCGCAAGCACATTGCGAGGCCTAGTCTCCGTTCACCTTTGAATGGGTATCCCCTCCCCGAAGCATGGCCTGTTTCTTCAAATCCTCGGCGGCACTGGCAACGCTTTCCGGCTTGCCCAGGTCGCGCCAGTAATCGCCGTCAGCGCGATACGCCACAATCTTCTCTCCTGCACCTGCCAGCCGCAGATAAGTCTGCACAATGGAGAACGCCCCTACTTCGCTCATCATCTCCAGGAAGCGTGGCGAGATCACATGAATCCCAGAGAACGCCACCTCCTCGAACCGCGGTGATGGCCTCACCAGTTCAGTCTTCCGCTCTTTGACCAGCCGCCGTCCGCAAAGCTGCATTTGCCCGTCGAACAATAGATATCGGGATGTCTGACGCCGCTGCACTGCCAGGGTAGCCAGCGCCTGGTTTTGCGTGTGGAACTCGAGCATACGCCGCAGATCGATGGTGCTGATCACGTCGACATTATGCAGGATGAACGGCGCCGCCGCCGGACCCTCCTCGCGAAAGAACCACGCCGCCTTTTTCAAGCCGCCGCCCGTATCGAGCAAACTGCCCTCTTCGGATATCTCGATCCGCATTCCGAAGTTGTTCCTCGCGCGCAGACATTCAACGATCATTCCGGCAAAATGGTGCACATTGACGATGATTTCACGCACTCCAAATTCCCGCAGGCGTGCGATCGTGATCTCGAGCAGCGTGCGTCCGGCCACCTCAACCAGCGCCTTGGGCCGGTCATCGGTTAGCGGACGCAACCGCGTGCCCAGCCCGGCGGCCAGAATCATCGCTTTCATTTACCCAGCTTCTCCATTTCAACGTGCTGCACAACCACGTCCAGGCCCTGCCAGCCGCGGAAATGCCGGGCCATTGCCTCCGCCAGGTATACGGAGCGGTGCTGGCCGCCGGTGCAGCCAAACCCCACCATCAAGCTATGGAAGCCGCGCTCCTGATAGTTCTTCACGCTCGCCTCCACCATCGACGTGGCGCTGGTCAGAAACTCGCACACGCTTGCCTGCCCGCTCAGATAATCGATTACCGTCGCGTCCCTGCCGGTGAGAGACTTGAACCGCTCTTCGCGGCCGGGATTCGGCAGCCCGCGGGCGTCAAAAATGAAACCGCCGCCATGTCCGCTTTCGTCCTTAAGCGGGACGCTCCGGTGAAATGAAAAGCTGAAAATCTTCAACGCCAGGCTGGCGCCCCGCGCAGCAGGTACCGGAACGGAATTCGCAGCTTCCTCGTTGCCGGCGGCTTCTATCGGTGGGATCAGGCGCCGCAGGTTCTCTGATGCGATCATGTGCTCAAACGTGCCCAGCAAAGTGGGCAGTGCGATGGGCAGTTCTGTGTGTTCGAGCAGCCAGCGCAGGTTCTTCAGCGCGAAGGGTACGCTCTGCAGAAAATGTGGCTTTCGCTCATAATAGCCCCGGAACCCATACGTCCCCAGCGCCTGCATAATGCGCACATGGACAAAAGCGTAGTAATGGTGCATGAACTCTTCCTCGGTCAGTTCGACGAACTGCGCGAGAGTCGCTAAGTAGTGCTCCAGCAGATGCTGCCGCAGGGCGGGAGGCAGGTCGGCCTTGCCGTCATAGAGCAGGGAAGCAATATCGTAGTGCAACGCGCCTCTGCGCCCACCCTGATAGTCCAGGAAGGATGGCTGGCCGTCGCGCATCATCACGTTGCGCGACTGGAAGTCGCGATAAAGAAAATAGTCGCGGCTGGCGGTCAGCAGAAACCTGGCCAGGCGGCTAAAATCGTTTTCCAGCTCCTGCTCGTTGAAGGGAATTCCCGCCAGCTTGAGAAAGTAGTACTTAAAATAATTCAAGTCCCACGCAATCGACTGGCCGTCAAAGCTGGAGCGTGGATAACAGACTTTGTAGTTCAGGTCCCGCGAAGCTTCAACCTGGAAGCGCGGCAGTTGCGCCACCACCTTACGGTAAGCTTCCACCACCTCGGGTGCGACGTTGTCTCCTACCCTGTTTTTCGAGAGAAATTGAAACAGCGTGACGTCGCCCAGGTCTTCTTGCAGGTAAGCGCCCGCATCCAGTTCCGTTCCGTAGATCTTCGGCACAGAGAGGCCACGGCCGCGGAAGTGCCGCGAGAATTCCAGGAAAGCGACGTTCTCCTCGCGCACGTCATACAGGATACCCACTGCGCTCAGATCCCGATGGGTGAGCCGAAGGATATTGCGCCCCGACCCTCCCAGACCGCCTTGCAAGGGCTGCACTCGCTCCACAGGAAGGCGAAACTGACGTTCAAAAAGCTGTTTCAGAATGTCCATGGATTCTGTCGGCAAGTGTCGGCGCCTTTTGTTCTAATGGTAACTAACCCAGATCTCACGCCGAAACACAAGTTGCCGAACTCCCGGTCATCGCAGACTCCCGGACGGCTATAGGCCCCTTCCACGAGCGATACAGAACGTCCGAGTTTGTGCCGAAGGGCGAGGCTCTCCAACTGGAGTGGGGCTCGAGGTCCCGGGGGCTGACGAGGCGGCGACAGCCAACATGTGAAGTGACCTGAGCGCCAGGTGGAAGAATGGATCGAGGATGGGCAATCCCAGTCTTTTCATGCAGTTCGCTGTTTACGACAGCCACAACCAAAAAGGCGCCATCGGGAGGCGGTTGGATGACGCCTGATGCTAACCCCGACGCGAAATGGACATTCTGTTGACCATGTCTCGAAACCAGAGGCAAAACTGTCGATATGGAGATAAGTGTGAATATTGATGAAAACGTATGGCTTGCCGTTGAAGACGCCAGATGCTGCGCACCATCCGATCCAGCGGAGCCTGGCGTACAAAGGATCAAGAAACCTCGGCGCCGGCCTGGCCGCGGTTGCGGTGCTCTGCGCCAGTTCTTGCATCGGCCGCCACACTAGCGCTCCTCTTGAGCGAATCGACCAGGTTGCGAAATTGCCCTTCGAGGTGACGGAGCACCGCGTTCCAATCCACCTGAAGGGCTGGGTTACTCTTTCGGATCCAACCACCAACCTGGTGTTTCTGGAAGACGGCACAGGGGCTGCCCGCCTGACTCTCCCATTCATGAACATGGACCTGAGACCGGGCAACCTGTTGGAGGTTATCGGCGAAGTAAGCGTAGGAGGCTCAGCGCCCTCCATCGTTGCCAGCGAAGCCATGCTTCTGCAAGGCAACCACGAACCGGTCGCGCTCCCGGTCCAGGTCGCGGACGTTACCGCCGGACGAACCGGCTTTCGTTATATCGCGGTAGATGGCGTTTTCCGCTCCCGGCGCCAAGACCGCTCCGGTGGGGCCGTGATCCGAATAGGGTCTGGAGCAACGGTGTTCGAGGCCTATGTTGCGGCAATCGATCTGCCGAATCTTACCGGCAAGATCGGCGCCCACATCCGGGTACGGGCCGTGGCTAATCTGAGCCGCGACCTTTACGGACGGATGGCCCGTGTTCAAGTCTGGATCCCCCGAAGCACCGATCTTGAGGTTCTCACGCCGGCTCCCCAGAGCATTCCCGTTCAGACCGTTCGGCAGGCGGTCTCGCTGCGTCGGGATTCGCTGGCCGAGCACATTCTACACTTGCATGGCAATATCCAATCCGACGGAGTGATCGAGGGTTTGCGATTTGCGGATGCTACCGGTTCCATCCGCGTCGTACAGGCTCCTAACTCCGATTTGCCAATCGGAAAGGCCGTCGACGTGGTCGGCTTTGCGGAACTGGCCGGCGGAGAGCTCGATATCACCGACGCTCGACTGTGGCAGGGAGACTCCCAGCCCCATGCCGCCGATCGCGACCGGGTCATCACGTCCGTCGGCGAAGTGCATGCCCTCAGCCCGGAAGAAGCCGCCGCCGCCATCGCCGTTCACGTGCAAGCCACGGTCACCTACATTAATCCCGCCTCGATCACGTTCTTTGTGCAGGACCAAACCGGTCCCACATACGTGTCCATCCCGCGTCTCCGTGAGCTTCAGGTGCAGATGGGCGATCTGGTGGATGTGACGGGTGTCACTGCGCCCGGTCAGTTCGCACCGATCGTGTCCGGTACTTGGGCGGAACGCATTTCCTCGTCTCCCCTGCCGCAGCCCGCGCCGGTCGCCTTCGAGGACCTGTTTTCAGGGAAGCTGGATAGCACCTGGGTGCAAACCGAGGGCATCGTGCAGAATGTCGAAGCCCCGCGCCCCAACCCCACCCTGGAAGACACTGTTTCCATGCAGTGGGGAAACCAGAGTTATTCGCTTCTCGTCCTCAACCCAAACCACCGCCCCCTGCCGTCGCCGGATAGCCGCGTGCGCGTGGAGGGGGTTTGCGGGTCGCGGTTCAATGCCCGGCGGCAGATTGTCGGCATTCAGATTTACGTGCCCTCGCCGGACTTCGTACACCTGGTGGAGGCCAGTCCGAATCCGGCCACGCTACGGCCGCGCCCTATCGACGAACTTCTGCGCTTCTCCTTTGCCGACGCGCCGGGGCACCGCATGCGAGTTCGGGGCGTGGTCACGCTGGCCAGCCCCACCGGCCCATCGTATATCCAAGATAGCGGGGCGGGCGTCAAGGTGGTCAATCACTCGCGCGTGGATCTCCATCCCGGCGATGTGGTCGACGCTCTGGGATTCGCGCACCCCGGCTCTTTCAGCCCGGAAATGTGGGATGCGCACGTCTCGGTTGTCAAACGGGGACCCGCGCCGTCGCCGCCGTCCATCACCGTGGATGAGGCCCTCGAAGGCGGCTACGATTCCAAGCTGGTCAGCATCGATGCGAACGTTGTGGACCAGCTCGCGCGTGCCAGTCAAAACGCGGTTATGCTCCAGGCGGGCGGGAAACTGTTCAGCGCCACGCTGGATCACGGCGGGATACCACCGCTTGAGCGAGGCAGCATCGTCCGCGTGACCGGTGTGTGTTCGATCGTGGCCGAGAGCAATCGAACCTATCGCATCCCAAAGTCCTTCAGCCTCGCGCTACGCAACCCCAACGATATCGCGGTCGTCCGGTCCGCGCCCTGGTGGACCCCCGGCCGGTTGCTGGCAGTGCTCGGCTCGATGACGGCCGTGCTGCTCGCCGTTCTATCCTGGGTGACCGTGTTGCATCGCAAGGTTCGCTTGCAGACGGCGGTGATCAGCACCAAGCTGCAACAGGAAGCGACGCTCAAGCGAGCCGCGGAGCAGGCCAGCCGGGCAAAAAGCGAATTCCTTGCCAACATGAGCCACGAGATCCGCACCCCGATGAACGGGGTGATCGGGATGACCGGGCTGCTGCTGGATACGGAGCTGACAAGCGAGCAGCGCGAATACGCGGAAACCGTTCGGCGGTCGGGCGAGAGCCTGCTGAGTGTGATTAACGACATTCTGGACTTCTCCAAGATCGAAGCCGGCAAAATGTCGATCGAGTCGTTTCCGTTCGACCTGCGCCTGGTGATCGAAGAAGTCAATGAGATGCTGGCGCCGAAAACCGAGGACCGCAGGCTCGACCTGGTGCTGGAGTACCCGCCGGACGTGCCACGGCATTTCATTGGAGACGCTGGGCGCGTTCGTCAGGTGGTGACGAACCTGGCTGGCAATGCCGTGAAGTTCACGCAGATAGGCCATGTGCTGATTAGCCTGCGCTGCGAATCCCAGGACGGCGAAAGGGCGCAAATTCGGGTTTCGGTGGAAGACACCGGGCCAGGGATTCCGGCGGACAAGATGGACCTGCTGTTCGGGAAGTTTAACCAGGTGGATGGCTCGACCACGCGGAAATCCGGCGGCACGGGGTTGGGGCTGGCGATTTCCAAGCAACTGGTGAACCTGATGGGAGGCCAGGTGGGAGTTACCAGCCAGTTGGGCAAGGGCTCGACTTTCTGGTTCACGTTGCCTTTGCAGCTCGATACGGAGCCGCAAGCGGAGCCGGTGCCGGTGGCTGAACTTCGCGGTTTGCACGTGTTGATCGTGGACGACAACGAGGTGAACCGGCGCGTACTGCGCGAACAGACCAGCAACTGGCAGATGCGGAGCGACAGCTATGAGGGAGCATGGGAGGCGCTCCAGGCGCTGCGTGAAGCACGAGCGGCTGGGGATCCACACCAGGTGGCGCTGCTGGACTATCAGATGCCCGAAATGGATGGAGCGGCGCTGGCGGCAGCCATCAAAGCCGACCCGTTATTGAGTGAGACCGTGTTGATCATGCTCACGTCGGCAGGCCGCTGGAGCGAAGTGCGGCACATGCAGGGAACCAGCATCGACGCCTGTCTGGTGAAGCCGGTGCGCCAATCGCAGCTATTGAGCACGGTGGCCGCCACATGGGCGAAGAAACTGCAGAAGGGGCTGGCGACGACGACCAACGCGCCGCGCGAGATGCCGGCGCCGGCAGCGAAGCCGCCGGGCCTATTCGCCGGGATGGCGGTGCGGGTGCTGGTGGCGGAGGACAACCCGGTGAACCAGAAGGTGGCGTTGCGCATGCTGGAACGGGTAGGGCTGCGGCCGGACATGGCGGGGGACGGCCGCGAGGCGGTGGCAATGTACGAACTCTTGCCCTATGATCTGATTTTCATGGATTGCCAGATGCCGGAGATGGATGGCTATACGGCCGCGGCGGAGATCCGGAAACGGCAAAGGCCGGAGAGCCGGGTGGCCATTATTGCCATGACGGCCGAGGCGATGGAAGGCGCCCGGGAGCGCTGCTTAGAGGCGGGGATGGACGACTATATCGCGAAGCCGGTGCGGCTGGAAGAAATGACCGAAGCTCTCAAGAAGTGGGTGCCGGAGGGAGCCCCGCTGTTGAGCCGGCAGTAGGCTAAACCGTGGCGCCCGGTTCCCATGGATCACATCCTGATCAGTCGATGGGGCGACGTGCTGACTGCCCATACGCCGCACCAGACTGGCCATCTGCGCCTGCGAAACGACATGTCGTGTTATCGGTGGGCGGTGCTGTCGCGCTAGCTGCCCGGATGCCGTGCAGTCCCCGGAATGTCTGTAGAGACTTTCAGACTGTATGGTCTTCGGCCGTGGTTATGTAACTTGGGCGAGCTGTGCTGGTTAGAGAATACGGTTGACGATCCGCGGCAAAAAGTCGAAGGCCAGGACGGCGGCTACCGAAACCCGTGGGGAGGTTGGCAACCGTTGGCAACCTGCCCCACACAAGACACAAAAAAGGGGCGGCTTGTGGCCACCCCTTTTGGTTATGTAAGTCTCACACTGCGAGACTTAGAAGTTATACTTGACCGCGAACTCGACCACGCGGCGGACCAGGTTGGAATCGTACAGGACATGGCCGCTGGTGTTCGGATTCGTGTTGGTCATCGAAAGCGTGCCAGTGCCGGGCTGGGTGAAATTGAGGTTGATATCGTTGGCTCCACTCATACCGAACTGGGGCAGCGGGTGATTCAGGAAATTGAACGCAGAGAACCGCAGCTCGACTCTCTGGTGCTCCTTGAAGGCGAACCGCTTGTAAATCGCCAAGTCGCTGTTGAAGAACGCCGGCCCCTTGATGTACGGCCAGATGATGTCGCCTTCCTGTCCCAGAGGCGGAACAGTAAAGCAACTCGGGTTGAAGTACTGGCCCGAGGACACATTCTTCCGCGGATCGCAGGTCAGCAGCGGAGAGAGAACCGCCGCGTTGGTGCCGAGCCACGTGGACGAAGACACGTTCGAAGGATACTGAGCGTTCAAAGTGTCGATGCTCGCCTGAATCGGCGGGCCGGATTGGAACTGCGTGATGCCGGAAAGCACCCAGCCGTTAACCACGCCGCCCGCGAACGCGTTGCCCTTGATCGGACTCGGCAGGCTGATTACGTATGCGGCGTTGAACAGGTGCGTGCGGTCCCAGTTCAGGACGCCGTAGTTGGCGGCGAAGTTGTAGGGCCAAATCGACATACCATCCGCGGCGCCGTTGGTGCTGTTGCCGTCGCGAACGCCCAGCGCCTTGCTGAACGTGTAGTTGGTGGTAAACGTGATGCGGCCCGTCTGTTTTTGCCACGAAGCCACAAAGCCGTTGTAGTTGGAGTAGCTGCCATGCGATATCAGCTCCATGGAACTGTAGAACTTCAGCGGAAGGTAATCGTTGGCATTGAAGCTGCTCGGGAGCGATTGGCCCACCTGGACCTGCGTCACACCCGTCAACGGATCGGGTCCAAAGTACGCGCCCAGCGGGGCGATGTCGACGTTGGAGAGGTTTCCGTTGTTGCTCTCGTTGACCAGGTCATAAGAATGGTTGCCGGTGTACTGGAGTTCGAGTACACTGCGCCCGGGCAGCCGCTGGTCGACCGTGATGTTGTAGGTCCAAGTGTAAGGCGTCCGCTCGTCGCCCATCTGCAGGACGCCGCCCTGACTGGAACCTTGCCCTAAGCCAGCCGTTCCGCTGGCAGGCGAGAACGCCGCGAAGTTATTCCACCCCACGCAGCAGTCGCCGGTGGTTGAGAGCGTTTCCACGTTGACGGGATCGCTGAACGCATCGCCGCTCACCGAACCAAGTTGGAACCGGTACATGCCGATGCCGCCGCGCACCACTGTCTTGCCGTCGCCGAAGATATCATACGCGGCGCCGACACGAGGCAGAGCGAAAAGCGGCTTCGAGGGGAAGCCGGACATCGGGATCGCCGAATTGATCTGGTGCCATTGCAAGCCGTTCCAGTTGACCGTGCTGCTGGCAGAGTTCACGTACGTGGCCGGATCCCAAACCGCGAAACCGGGGCAGGGCGAAGTCTCAGCAGTGCCAAGGGGCAGGCCAGGGCAATTCACTTCTACCCACTCGCCAAGGTGGTCGAAGCGGATACCCAAGGTGAGGGTGAGCCGGCGGCCAGCCTTCCACGAGTCGTTTACGTAGAACCCGTACGTGGTGTATTTGTTGTTGTCCGTCACACAGCCGTTGGCCTGGGTGAAGCCATCTACGTGGCCGATGATTTCATCCGCTACCGGATTGCCCGAGGTGGTCGGGCCCCAGGGGTCGAATTCCGCGCTGCCCTGCGTGGAACCGGCGTTGCAGTCGCTCTGATAGTTCTGGGCGTAGTCCCAATAGACGCCGGTCTTGATGGTGTGCTTGCCGGCTACGTAGTTGATGTTGTCGGAGATGTTCGGCGTGGCGGAATCCTTGCCGAACGCGTTTTTCAGGCCCTTGAACACCGAGCCATACTGTTCGGGATAGTAGCCGGCCGCAGCGTTGTTCCAACCAAAAAGGTCCGGGAGCATCGGCGTGAACGGTTGCTTGAAGAAGCCGGTGTAGTTGAATCCCAGGTTGGCGGGATTCACCGCCGACGGATTGGTCAGAACGACCGGGTTGTCGAAGATCGCGTCGGCGAACACGAATTCATTAGTCAGCGTGGGGGTGAACACATGGACCAGGTTCGCGCTATATACGTTGGCGAGCTGGTTGGCTGTCTGCGGCGACGGATAGGGCAGCACCGAGGGAGATCCCCAGAACCACACGTAGAACGGGCTCTGGTCGATTTCGTGCTGGTGATTCCAACTGAAATACAGCTTGGTCTTGTCGCTGATGTTGTAATCGCCGCGGAGGCGGAGTTCCCAGCGATTTACGGGCGGTCCGAGGAAGTAAGAGAAGTTGCTGCCCGTCGCGTTGGCGGTCGGATCCTCGTTGGCCGCCGGGAACGTCTTGAGGTAGGCTGCCGAATTCGGATCGATCAGGCTCTGCGGAATCATGCCGCCTACGATGTTGGTGAGGCTGCCGCAGCCGTTGCCGGTGCCGGTGCCGCTGATGCAAGGAACCACGGCGGCGTTAGATCGCGCATTGGCGAAGCCGGAACCCAGGCTGGCGAGGTATGCCGGGCTGAAGTTGCCCGCTTCCATCTGGGCAGTCGGCAGGAAGTATTGGTACGAGGTGCCCGCGGGCGTCTGCTTCATGTATTCGAATGCGCCATAGAAAAACAGCTTGTCGCGGTTGCGGTTGAATTTCGAGCCGGGGATCAGCACCGGGCCGCCGAAATCGCCGCCTGGGTACCAGTAACTGTCGCTGATCGGCTTCAAGCCCTGCGATTTGTCGTAAGAGTCAATCGCATTAAAGACGCCATTGCGGGCATACATGTAAGCTTGCCCGTGGAACTGGGCGCTGCCGCTCTTGCCGTATGCCTGCAGCGTGACCGGCCCTTTGGCAAACGATGCGTCGTAGGCCGATGTCAGGACCGACAGTTCCGCGATCTGGTTCTGGTTGATATTGGCGGTCTGCGTTCCCTGGTTGCCCGGGTCGAGCAGGTTCGCGCCGTCCGAGGTCATGGTAACAGCGCCGTTCGGAGCCGTGCCGTTGGAGGCAAAATTGCCGATCGGGCCGACGTTGATCTGGGTGGTGTAGCTGTTCCACATGCCCTGGCTCAAGCCTCCGGTCATGGCCATACCAGGCATGATCTTCATCAATTCAGCCGCGTCGCGGCCGACGATCGAAAGATCGGTGATCATGTTCTGGTTCAAGGTCTGGCTGGCTTGCGGAGAATCGATCGGGACAGCCGACTCGCCGGATGCCACGATTTCGATCTGTTCCTTGGTTGTGGCAACCTGCAACGTGATAGTCGGAATGCCGACCGAGGCGCCCTGCGTCACGATGATGTGCTGCATCTCATAGGTTTGAAGACCCGGAGCCGCAACCGTCACCTGGTAACTGCCGGGCAGAACAGTCGGGAAGCTGAAGATGCCGGAGCCGTTGGTGGTGCCATCGAACGTGCTGTTGTTGGCTTCGTTCTTCAGGGTCACTTTGGCGTCCGGAATGACTGCGCCCGATTTGTCGGCTACGGTGCCGGCGATTGAACCGGCCGCGCGTTGCGCGAATGCCGGTAATTGACAAAGGATGAGAACTGCGACGAGCAGTCCAAATAGAATGAGGTTCGTGGCCCGGCCCCTACACCTCTGTAGGACCTGGCCCTTTGCCTTTGGATTATACGTGTAACCCATTAAGCGAGATCTCCTCTTGTTTTTGTTTCTTGACCAAACTAACCTAGTTTCGCGTTCCCGCACGACGGCAGGACGAAACTCCCTAGCCTGCCGCAATAGACCAATTCGGCCAGACCTCTGGTCATTGGAGCACCAGTAGTATTTTCGTGTTAGGGGTTTTACGGGGGGTACACCGTTGACCGGATTTCAGTGGTCGAGCTTGCGGCCGACCGGTGGGTTGCTGATCTTTATTTGCAACGGCTATGATATCTTGCCGCCGCTATGATAATTAGTATTAACACTTTACGCGGCTTTTAGCGTAAGGCGCTTACACGGTGTACACACCGTGAAATCATTAGGGCTAGTTCTTCTGTTCGGCCTTTTAGCCGCTGGTACTCGACCTGTTGCTGTGAAATCCCAACACCGATTCGGCTTCCGCCGCTGCTATTCAAGCGCCCCGCTCATACTCGCGCTGATTCGCCTTTTGTTCGTGTGTGCCTATCGGAGCCCCGCACGTCAATGTCGCATCAATCTCGTTTGTTTCTATACCTTTCGCGCTGCGGAACCTTGCCCCTTACCGAGCCCTGTGATACTCTTCTAGTCCTAAGCAGTTTGTTTGCATCCTGATTCCTGGAAAGACGGAAACACGGGGGGGCCACCCGGATGGTTGCCCAACCACATCGGTGATGAAACCCGAACTCCCACAGACCCTGAAGGCTCCCGATCCGCCCGCGGAAGGTGCAGACCCTCGATGGGAATTGGTGCAGCGGGTGTCTTCCAGCAGCACATTTGAGAAGTCTCATCGGCTACGCTCCTTTTTCGTCTACGTATGCCGGTGTGCGCTCGATGGCCGGCCGGAGGCCGCCACTGAGCAGCAGATCGGGATACATGTCTTCGACAGGCCGCCGGGCTATAATCCGAACGAAGACAACATCGTTCGCTCACACGCCAGGCTCTTGCGGCTGAAATTAGAGCATCACTTTTCCACCGAGGGCAAGGACGAGCCCGTCGTCATAGAGATTCCCAAAGGGCAGTATCTGGCGGTATTTGGGACCCGGGCAGCGGTTGCGCCAACTTCGCCGGCTCCGCCTGAAATGGATTCTCCCGGCAAGAACAGGCGATTGCCCCGAGGCTGGGAGTATGCAGCGTCGGCCGCTTGCCTGGTCTTGGCGGTCGGGGCAGCCTATCTGTACATTCGTACCGGAGCGTCCTCCAAGCGGCCAGAGCGTGCAGCCGATCCGACGCCGATGTCGGTATCCACGCCTCTCCAGACGGAAGTGACCTCTTTACCGATTCGCCTGCTGGCGGGATACAGTGGCCCACCCAGGGCGGACACTGCGGGTAGAGTATGGAATCCAGATCGGTATTCTTCGGGCGGAGGGGCTTGGCGACGCACTCCAGGATTCATCGCCAGAACGAGCGATCCATTCCTGTTCGAACATTCACGGACCGGCGACTTCTCCTATAGCATTCCGCTGAAGCCGGGTTTCTACGAACTGCACCTCTTGTTTTTGACAGCCATTAGCGCCAGTGAGGGTCTCTCCACTTTCAGCGTATCGATAAACGGTGCAACCGTGCTGCAAGGATTCGACATTAACGCGGACGCCTTGGGAGAGAACATCGCCGATGAGCGTGTCTTCCGCGCTGTTTCCCCGGGTAAGGACGGGTTCCTCCGAATTGGCTTTTCAGGGGTGACGGGGCCGCCCACCCTGAACGCCATGGAGATTTTGCCTGGCTCGCCGCACCAGCAGCTCCCGATCCGGCTGATCACGCAGACCACGCCGTTTACAGACCGCCGTGGCCAATTCTGGCGTCCAGACACCTATTTCCTGAACGGGCGACTGGCCACTCAAACGCATCCCCTGCTGGATCCCGCCGACCCTGATCTCTTCTCGAGAGAGCGATATGGGAATTTCAACTATGCGATCCCCGTGGATACGCGGGGTAGGTACACTCTTGTGCTTCACTTTGCCGAGTTTTACTTCGGCTCAGGAGCGCCGGGGAGCGGAACAACAGGTAGCAGGATCTTCAAGGTGATGTGTAACGGCGAAACGTTGTTGGACAACTTTGATATCCTTAAGGAGGCTGGAGCCTTCCACGAGGTCAGCAAGACCTTCCGGCATCTGAAGCCAAGTGCACAAGGAAAGCTGAATCTCGCCTTTGAGCCCATCGTAAACAATGCTACCGTCTCTGGAATCGAAGTTCTGGACGAATCCCAGTGAGATGCATTCTGTTCTCTAGCGCAGCCCCGCCGGTTCCCTCCCAGTAACTTCATCTCGCATCCTTATCTATCCCTAGGGCGCAGCTCACCGGTGAAGATCCTTCAAGACGTCAATGTCGCATCACTTCGGCGCGAATCTGAACAGGGACGAAATGGGCACACGTGAACAAACGGCGAATAAAAACGGGGTATACACTGTGAAACCCGTTGAAAGGGCGCCAGCTAGGTGCTTGAATAACAGCGGCAGAGGTATGTGGATGCTCAATCTGGGCGGCTTCTCCTCGCCGCACCGGGATGGCCCCTCGGCCATCCCGGGTTTTGCTCAATAGAAACAGGGAGGGTGGGCTTTAGCGCGCGCGGGACTTCATTCCCACTCCGCGATTACGGCAGGGGCTCAAGCCCCACGCGGGCTAAAGTCCACCCTCCCCGGGTCTGATATCTACTATACGCACACGAAGATGTGGCAAATGCGCTTTCTCAATCTACTTGCTCTATTCTGTATGGCGGGCTCGGCCGAGCCGCCCATTCCCACAGCGCGAAGTCTTGATCTTGACTCCGCCCGCGCCACCAGACCGCTGGACCGTTTCTTCGATCTGTCGGTCGGCTCCGACTTCCCCGGCACGCTGATCCGCGAGGACAGCATGGCGCATCTGAAAACCGCGTCCGGTGAACTCGGCTTCCGATACATCCGCTTTCACGCCATCTTCCACGACGTGCTGGGCACGGTTCGATTCGAAAACGGAAAGGCCGTCTATGACTGGACCAAACTGGACCAGTTGCTGGATGCTCTGCTCGCCCGTGGCATCAGACCGTTTGTAGAACTCGGCTTCACGCCGGAGGCGATGAAGACGTCGGACAGCAAAATCTTCTATTGGCAGGGCAATACCTCACATCCTGCGCCGGCGGCGTGGAAGGACCTGGTCGACGCCTTCATCCGACACGTCGAGCAATGCTACGGACAGGACGAGGTGCGCACATGGTTTTTTGAATTCTGGAACGAGCCCAACCTGTCCGGCTTCTGGGAGGGCGCCGACCAGAAAGCCTACTTCGAGTACTACGACCTGACGTCAAAGACAATCAAGGCCATCGATCCGAATCTTCGGGTCGGTGGTCCGTCAACGGCCGGCGCCGCCTGGGTGCCGGAATTCCTCGACCACGTCGCGCGAAGCGGCGCAGCCGTGGACTTCGTCACTACCCATACCTACGGTGTGGAGAGCGGTTTCCTGGACGAGTACGGCAAGGACGACACGATGCTGGCCAAGTCGCCCGATGCCATTGTCGGCGACGTGCGCAGGGTCCGTCAGCAGATCGCGGCCTCTCATTATCCCAACTTGCCGCTCTACTTCACCGAATGGAGCACCAGCTACAATCCGCGTGATCTGGTGCACGACTCCTATGTCAGTGCGGCCTATATCTTGAATAAGCTGAAGGCTTGTCAGGGCTTGCTGCAAGGCATGAGTTACTGGACCTATACCGATCTTTTCGAGGAACCCGGGCCGCCGCCGACCCCGTTTCACGGCGGGTTCGGTCTTCTGAACCGCGAGGGAATTCGCAAATCGGCTTACTTTGCCTACAAGTACCTTCACGCGGTTCAGGGCAATGAGATTCCGGTCGCGGATCCGCAAGTCTTCGCCGCGGCTGAGAACGGAAACGTGTCGGCCGTGATCTGGGACTTCCAGCCACCGGAACAGAAGCTCAGCAATCGGTCGTTCTATAGCCGCATCGTTCCGGCCGCGCCTGCGCCGTCTGTCCACATCAGTATCAGCAGTCTCAAGTCGGGAAGCTATCAACTGAAAGTACATCGCACCGGGTTTCGCGCCAATGACGCCTATACGGCCTACATCGACATGGGCAAGCCCAAGGAACTGAGTCCGGCGCAGCTTGAGGAACTGAAGCAACTGACACGCGACTTGCCGGAAACCGACCGCGCGGTCGAGGTCGGTGCAAGCGGTTCCTGCGACTTTTCTCTGCCCATGCGCGGCAACGATGTCGTTCTGTTCACGCTCGAAAGGATGGGCAAATGACTCGAATCGGTATTTCCGCATGGCTTGCCGGCAATTCGCCATGACATTGCCATTCTGCCTCCGGTCTTCTTGCCTCCTGTAAACCCCCGGCGGCCGAATCTCGTCCATGAACAGATTGAGCATCTCCGGCCCCCTCTCGACTACTGATGGGCCTGCCGTGAGCAAGTCCCGGGGAAGCCGTCCAGTAGCTTGTAGACCTCTTCGCTGCGGATCGGTTTGGCGAAGTAGCCATCCATGCCGGCGTCCAAGCAGCGCTGATCGTCGTCCTTCATCGCGTGCGCCGTCATTGCCACGATGGGCTGGTGTTTGCCAGTGCCGCGCTCGCTCTCGCGGATCGCTGCCGTGGCTTCGAAGCCGTCCATCTCGGGCATCTGGATATCCATCAGCACCAGGTCGAACACGTCCTCTTTTAACGCGGCCAGCGCTTCTCGTCCGTTGCCGACCACGACAACCTGGTGCCCGCGCTTTTCGAGTATCTTCAACGCGACCTTCTGGTTGACGGGATTGTCTTCCGCCAGCAGGATTTTCAAGCTCGACTCCACGTGCTGCTGGTGAATCGCCTCACGCGTGATCAGCGCGTCGGGGACCGATGTCGCGGCCGTTTGGTCGAGCAGCATGAAGATCGCTTCGCGCAACTCGGATTGGCTCACCGGCTTGGTCAAATGCGCCGATATGCCCAGTTCCTTGCAACGCGCCACGTCGCCGCGCTGTCCGGCTGAGGTGAGCATCATGATGGGGGTCCGCGCGAGTTTCGGATCATCCCTCACTCGTTTGGCGAGTTCGAAGCCGTCCATCTCGGGCATTTGAGCGTCGGTCACGAGCAAGGTCACCGGTTTGCCGGCTTCCGCCCGCTCCCGCATCAGGTCCAGCGCCTCACTGGCGCATTCGGCCACCAGGATCTCCGCTCCGTACTTGTCGAGGCTATCCCGCAGAATGCGGCGGTTGGTCGCGTTGTCGTCCACAACCAGGAACTGCGCGCCTTCCGGCACGTGCGGCGACACGGCGCGGCTCGGCCGGGCCAGCTTTGACACCCCCATGCGCACCGTGAAGTGGAAACAACTGCCCTGGCCGGGCTGGCTCTCCACCCACATTTCGGCGCCCATCATCTTCACCAGGCGCAGCGAGATGGTCAGCCCCAGGCCCGTGCCGCCGTATTTGCGCGTGGTCGAGCCATCGGCCTGCGAGAAGGCTTCGAAGATCTTGGCCTGTTTTTCCGCCGGGATGCCAATACCAGTGTCCCTCACCGTGATGTGCAGCAGCACCGAGTCGTCGTCGCGGCTCTTCAGGTCCGCCTTGACCACGATTTCGCCGCGCTCGGTGAATTTAAGCGAGTTGCCGACCAGGTTAGTCACAACCTGGCTGAGTCGTGTGGGATCGCCCACCAGCATCTCGGGGACTTGTGAATCCACCTCGCCAGTCAACTCCAGTTTCTTTTCGGCGGCGCGCAAGCCGAAAGTTTTCAGGATCTGGTCGAGTTTGTCGGCTAAGGCGAAGTCCACCCGATCCAGGTCCAGCTTGCCCGCCTCGATCTTGGAAAAGTCCAGAATCTCGTTGACCACGGTGAGCAGCGCTTCCGCCGAGTTGCGCGCCATACTCAGATACTCGCGCTGCTCAGCCCTGGTCTCTGTATCGAGCAGCAGCTCGGTCATGCCCAACACACCATTCATCGGCGTGCGGATTTCATGGCTCATGTTGGCCACGAATTCGCTCTTGGCCTGGCTGGCCGCTTCGGCCGCTTCGCGCAGACGCGCTTCCTGGTCCAGTTGCTTGCGAATGACTCCGGTTTGCCGCTGCACTCTCTTTCGTAGCGCCAGAATCCACGCCGCCGAGCAGAGAATCAGCGTGCCCATCGCCGCCAGTGTCTCGAAGGCGTGTCTCGCGTTCAGCCAGGGCGCTTCGCGCAGAACGGCGATGTCGCCGACAGATCGCAGGTACAGATTGAACGCCGTCGGCGTGATCATCTGATTGTCTTCCACGCTCACCGAGCAAACACCCGTCAAACGAAGCAGGGCGCCGCTACCGGGCCACACCATCTCTTTGCGTTGGTAGGGCAGGTGCGCGCTGAACAGCATGTCCCCGGCCTGCATCACCAACCTCTGGTCGGTGAACGTCGAGACATGTTCCACCACGGTGGCTTCCACGCGCGCCAATTGGGAATCGCAAGTGCCGGCCAGGGCGTCCTCGGCCGCGGTATCCGGTGGATTGATCGGCGTGGCATGGCCCACGCGCCGTATTACGGCGTGTTGCAAAACTGGGGAAAACGGCCCGGGAACCGGCAACCCGACCGCTTCGACTTCGTCGCCGGGCCGAATGCCGGCGGTCAGCGCGGCCTCCACCCGCAGTCCCGCCGTGGAGTCTTCAAGATAGGCGCCGCTGGCATCGACCAGGGTCACCACGCCACGCACCCGCGCGTGCTGCCGCTCTTCGCGAGAGTAATGCATCAGGCTGGCAATGGGGGTCTTCGGCAAGTCCTCTGCGTTCGCAGCCGCGGGTTCGAGGATTGTGACGTACCTCCAACTCGGCACCATCAGCCTGATTCCGATCAATTGGTCCCGATCGTTGAAGCGGGTGGCGCAAACGCCTTCCAGCCGCACTCGGGCATACATAAGATCGCTGGCCGGGCGGACGCGATCGGAAACCCACGCCACAAAGGTGCGCACCCCTTCCGCCACCGTAACCCCAACCGCGCCTTCCCCCGCACGGACCGCGGTAACGTAACCTTCCGCTTTTACCCAGTTGCTATCCTCCCGGCCCGTGAAGAGTTCTTCGAGACTGGCGGCCGGTGGCTTGGGCATCTCACCCTTCCCGACTCTGTGACCCTCCCCAAAGCGCACGATGGGCGCAAAATCGCCCGGCGCGGTAACGCCGCTTATCTCGATCAGGTCGCCGGCCGCGAACGAGATGACGGTATTTTCGGGGAGCGAGAAAAAGATGCCGCCCGTGCGGTCTTGGATGAAAGTGTTCCCGTTGGCCTCGTGGTACGTAACCACCCCCCGCAACCTTACGGGCAGGGAGCGCAAGGCTTCCTGCGTGGACAATGCATGAATCGCGGCAGTGGAGGTGAGAACCTCGTGCGCGACCGGCGCTTCCTGGCGCGTGGACACCGGCCCATCCAGCACCACGACGCCCGGGCCCGCCCGCACGGGAAACGCGGCGATCTCTGCGTCAACGGTCTGCGCGAACTGAGATTCCTGCATGGCTAAACGCATTTCGCCGGTGGAGTCGCGGAACCACTGCTCCTGGCCGTCAGCCCTGACATCGATGCTCCCCCGCAACCGGACCCGCCGGTCAGGCAGCGGAACGGCCAGCTTGGCCGCTTCCTCTACCGTGACCATCGGAAGCGATGCGACCGGCACTACCGGCACCGCAGCCACCACAAACGGCATTCCCGGGCTCAGCAGCATGAGATCTTCGCTCGCGGAACGGCCTGACAACTGGCGGGCTACACCCATTACGCGGACTTTGGCCCCGAGCAGGTAAGCAGTCGATGGAGAATCGCCGCTTCTGCCAACGAATACGCGCACACGCCGGCCATCCGACACCATGTGTACGGTCAGGAGGCCGAAGCGATCGCGGGTGAGCGCGTGAGTGATCCCCTCTATCTCGATCCAGCGCCAGTCCACCTTGCCCTGGAGCCACTCGGCGGGAGACGTTCGCCTCGCCGGCGGGGGGCTGGTCTTCCGTAGAGACTTGACTTCCGGCCTGACCAGCGACATGCCACTTTGGATACGATGGGTTTCGCCGCACAGCTCAACCTGCTGAAGGTCCGACAGCCCCGGCGCATGGATCCGGTCAAACCGGATGGAGCCCGTCTGGTCTTGCAGCACGAGTGCGCCAGAGTACTGATCATAGAAAGTGGACACCCCGCTTATGCACACTTCCGCCGCGGCCGGCAGATTACCGGCGCGGAGGTCGGCGATGTTCACCCGCCCGCCGGGGCCGATGTGCGGATGCGAACAGGCAGCGAGGCAGATCCACAGCCCCCCGGCAAGCGCAGCGGTGCGCGATCGCGAATCACTCACATCCTGCATATCGGCGGTATTGCATTCAATTCGACTGGTACGCGGCAGACAAATCGAGGATTATCCCAACCTCGAAACTCGCGGCGGCGGTGCCTTGCCGCCGCACCGGGTCTCGAAGGATGCCTACGTCTTGTGTGGAGGTGCGTCCCACTCGCGAATGAGCCCGGGGGCGTCGTTGACGCTCCTGGACAAGCTGACGGAGCCTCACCCGGCTCAACCGATCGCGCTAAACAAGGAGTTGGAGAGGTCGTTGGTTGTTCCGGCGCCGAACAGACTCTGCGGCTCCGCCGCCTGCAAGTTCAGGAGCAACTCCGCTACCCCAGGGTTAATCGAGGACACCAAGCCTATTGCTACAGCTCTAGCTAGCCTTCCATATCGGCTCAACCTCCGCCTCTTTCTAGGAGAATTTCGGCGCTGTGTGATGCGATGCCGGCATCCAAACTCGGATCAGGGAGCGACCGCGATGGTGACCTGTTTCGACGTCGTCACGCCGCCAATCTGGATCTGTAGGGACACCGCGTTCCCGGTTGGTGTGTTGGCGGCCGGCGTTACACCGATCTGATACTCGCTGGCGAATTGCGGCGACAGCACGGAATAAATGGGCTGCGCCGGGACACCGCCGATCAATACGGTCGGCTGCAGCAGAGTGTTCCGGAAGATGCCGTCCGACGCTGCCACGTAGTTGTCGATAGAAGGAGTCACGGCGCCGAGTCCGGTACAGGCAATGATCAAGGCGTGCCCTGAGGTGAGAGACAGGGGGGCCGTTGCGAAGGGTCCAACGGCAGCGCCCGCCGGCGCGGCGAGCACGTCCGTGCTGTTGTCATACGCAAAGGCTTGGCCGAGCCCGTTCGCAGTCGTTGTGAAGATGCCGGGCGAGACCGGCGTCACCGTGACATTCTGGGGGGACGATTCGCCGCTGCTGCGACTCACCACAACGTTCACCGTACCTCCTTGGCCGGATGGAAGCACGTTAAACGGGAGCTGCGCATTAATCTGGTTCTGACTGACAAAGAACAGCCCCGCGGGAATACTGTTGAACGTCACGGATGTGACATCGCTCAACGCGGTCGGCAGCGGGGTGGCGCTTGTGGTGGCGGTTGAGGCAGCCAGGTTCGCGCCAAAGATGGACACAATGGAGCCGGGCGCAACACCTTGCGCGGTGTAGCTGCCAGAATTCAACACACCTCCGGCGCTCACCGTTGGCGAGGCAATGGGACTGGTTGCGGTGGCCAGCGCGAGCTGCCAAGGAATCTGACTGTAGGAGGGGGCGTCCGCCGCGGGGTTGTCTCCCTGGTAGAGGAACTGCAGGTTGTTGGGGTCGATCTGGAGGGTTTCGTCGTAGCCGGTACGAATGATCTCGCCGTGGCTGAAGTCGTCGGTCCAGGGGGTGACGCCAGCGGCAAAGGTCACGTCTTCTTCGCCAAGGAACGGCGAGGCGAAGCTGTTGGCGCCGGTGACCGGAGTCCACATGCCATCCAGGCTGCCGGCAAGAAAGGCACGGAAGTAGCGGTGGCCATAGGGGCCACCCATGGCCTCGACGATGGTCAGGTACTGCGTCGACCCCCTCAGGCTATAGGTGCGGCTGGCCTCGAACAAATCTCCGGCAGTGGTGGCCTGCATGATGATTTCAGGCGTACTGAAGCCGTTGGGGAAGTCCGCGATAGTGGTCTGGCTGCGATAAAAACTGCCGTTGTCCCCGCTGAAGAACAGGTAGCAGTTGGCGGAGTCGCATATGACCCAGAAATCGAGCCAGTTGCTCACGCTGGAAGGCTGGCCTGAAAAGAAGCTCTGCGGCTCGGTCCAGGTTTGCGGCTGGGTGGGGTCGGCGGCGGTGGAGTACTGTGGCGGGCCGGACTGGTAGATCAAATACCACTTGTTCCGCGGGGTGAAATAGAAGAGCTCCGGCGCGCAATGATATCCGCTCAAGCCGGGCGTGGCGTCCATGTAGTAGGGCTGGGCAGCGGAGGCCTGGCTCCAGTCTGGGAAGTTCAGGTAGACCATGTTCCAGTTGCCGGAAGTGTCCGCGGTGGTTGCGTAAACGTTCCACTGATTGTTGTAGTAGACAGCGGTGGGGTCTTTGACCGAAACGATCGGATGGGTAGCGTTGGGGATGGCGGAGATGATCGGGCCGGTCGAGCTCCACGCATAGGGATCTGAAGCCGCGGCAGCGGCACTGACGACCAGGCTGAGGCTCGACGAGGCTGAGTTGGTTCCGTCGGTCGCCTGCAGCGTGAGCGCGTAGGCGCCCACGCCCGCGGTCGTCGCCATCACGGTGATCTGCCCGCTGCTGGTGGCCTCGGGGTTCAGGTAAGAGATGGTCGCACCCGCGGGAAGCCCGGTCACGCTGAAGGTGACGCGACCTGTGTTTCCGGCGCGAGCCAAGGTGACGGCGGCGCCGGCGCTGGAATATTCGGGGACGGTCAGCGTGGAGGTGGAGAGCTGGAGCGTGATGCCGTTGGTTGCGAGGGGCGTGACAGGCGCGGGGCCCGCTTCACCGCCCCAGCCAATGAAAGAAAGCGAAAGAAAAAGAGCGGAAAGAAACGGAACGAGATTTCTCACTGGTCGAGCGCCTCAGGAAATAGGTCGGATAAAAGCCTGGGAAACGATTATTGTACATTCTTTTCCTCCGCCTCTCCGGTAGTTTATCGAGTCGCGGGCCCCGCTGGCATAGTGCCTCGGCCTAACCGGCCGGACTCGGCTTAAGCATGCCCTACCGGCTGGCTGTTGTGGGAGCCTGGCCGGCTATCGGTATATAGAGCAGCTCTATGCCCTTTCCGTTGCGCGGGTCCTTATTGCGCGAGTATTGGCGCGTGCCGTCGTTATCCCAGTGTTCAAATACACCCAAGCTGGCGACTCCTTGGCCGCCCTGCACATATACGGTTTTCGAAGGCGGATGCGGTGCCAGCGCCATTTCCCGCAAGTAATCGTCGGCGTTTTCTCGAATCATGATTCGAGGGTGGTTGCCATTCTGCGGGTCGTCGTTGTTTTTAGTCTGAGAATAGAGGATGTCGAGGCCCACCGAGTCGAGCGCTACCCCATCCTGCGACGCCAGAATACTGGCGGGCCAGTCGGTATTCTCATACGGTGCGACGCGGTTGTTGAACGGCGGATTCGGGAAATGCAGCGGGAAAGACTGGTGTCTTCTGGCGCAATATAGGCCGTCCAGAACATAGAGGACCGTCTTAGCTCCCAGGTTGGGGCATGCGGCCAAGTCGACAATCGGCGAGTAGGCGTTCTTAGTCGCCTCCTGATTGGTGTTGATAGCGGCGTGAAGCTCGGGTGTGCCCTTGATGGAACCGAAGTGATTCTTGCCGCACATGGTGACGCCGGTCTGACCTTCGTCGCCGCCTTCCGACGCGGCGTAGGGATAGGAGTGCGCTTTGAGAATGGCGACATTCACCAGATAAGTCGCGTCACGCACCTGGCGCGGGATAAGCTGGGCATCCTTGTAGTGATGCCCCGAATACTCGACGCCTTCCACCCAGTCGGCTGCCTGGAGTCCACGGTGACCGCCGTACTTCGGATTATCGGGTTGTGCCGGGTCCGGCGGGTCGGCCTGAATGAAGCGGACGTCCGGGAATTCAGCCCAGATTTTCGATAGCATCGCGGGATAGATGTCGCGGCGGGCGTCATAAACCAAGATGTCGTCCGGGCGGACGCCGGATTGGCGAACTAACTGCCGCACCATCGCCAGCGCGAGTTGCGGCGACACATTCACGATGTTCCCTGGTCCGGCCACGTTGCTGTTATTCAGATTGACCTTGACCGCGACGATTTCGCCGGGCTGATAATTGCGCCGGTTCAGTTGGCGGGCTTTCTCGTTATAGTACGCAAACAGCGCCCGCCAGGCTTCCGCGTCGGTGGCGCTGCCGGTCAGCTTCCGCAGGCATGTCGAGAGCATGGCGTCCACCTTGTGCTGGTCGGTGCTCGAATCCATCCACCATTGACTGGAGGTTGACTCCCGCTGGCCGTCCCACCTGGTAGCCGACGGATCGTGCGCCCAGGTCACACGTCCCGGATGAATTCCGCGCGCCACGCCCAGCGGGACGTTTCTCTGCTGCGGGGAGTAATCGTACCTGGTCGGCGAATTGGCCCGCGAAGAGATCGGCAGAGTCAGCCGGGCCGATGCGGCGAACACGATAGCAGCGCAAACGCCAGCCGCCAGTAAGGGGTGAGAGCGAGTGACTCTTCCCAAGCGCTTGACTGCCAGGAGCCCGGACAGCCAGGCCGCCGCCCACAGGACAAACGTGCTGGCGATCGGAAAGGCGGCGCGCTGGCACGGGTAAGAGGCCCGGCTCGGCTTGGGAACCACTCGAACCAGGAACCACACCAGGGCGGCAAAACCACTAAGAACGCCGAAGACCTGCATCGGCCATCCCCGCGCAGTTCTGGCTTGGTGCGTAAGACGCTGAATTTCCTTGGCTGGATTCTTCATTGTGGATACCATTATCCTAAACCAGTGTAAACCGTGGCGCCGTCCGCCGCACCTCCTCATCACATATGCTGAGAAGGGAGGCGCACGATTGGGTTGAACCAGGAGAAATCCATTTCAAGTCACAATGATCCCCATTTCGCGCCTGTCGATGGCTGCGTGTCCAGTGGAGGAGCTGTTATGAAAATCGCATTGAAGCTGTCGTTGGTGCTTCTCACTATTTCGCTTTTTGTGCCTATTCTGGGCTTTTCGGGGCAAAGCGCGATGCGAGCTCAAACTGCCGCCAGCCAGAATACTGCACCCTGCGGCTCCGCGCCAGAGGCGGAAAGACCGGTGATCATCCATGTGGATCTCACGAAGACGGTGGGAAGCTACACGCCCATCTATAGCTGGTTCGGCTACGACGAGGCGAATTACACCACGATGCGCAACGGAGCTCGATTGCTCGGCGAGTTGCACGATTTAGGTCCCGTTCCTGTGTATGTGCGCTTTCATCACTTGCTGACGTCGGGAAACGGAGTGCCCGAGCTGAAGTGGAGTTCGACGAATGTCTACAGCGAAGACGCCAGCGGGAACCCTATCTACGATTTCAAGATACTCGACGGTATCTTCGATGCGCTCAAGGCAGCGGGCGTGCGGCCCATGGTCGAGCTCGGGTTCATGCCGAAGGATCTGGCGGCGGAGGTTGAGGGCCGGCACGAACCCTATCAGGTCCATTACCCCAAGAGCACCGTCTCCGGCGCATCGAACAATCCGCCGAAAGACTATCGCAAGTGGAGCGAGCTGGTTCGCGCGGTAACTTCGCATCTCATCGAGCGCTACGGCAGGGAGACGGTGCTTGGCTGGTACTTCGAGGTCTGGAACGAGCCGGACATCGACTACTGGCACGGCACGCCGGAAGATTATTGGAAGCTATACGATTACGCCGCCGCCGGCGTTCGCGCGGCGCTGCCGCGAGCCAGGGTCGGAGGTCCGGCATCGACGGGGCCGGGCAGTCCGAAGGCAGCGAAATTCCTCGACGATTTTCTTGCGCATGTGGACCTTGGCAAAAGCGCCGCTAACGGCGAGCCGGTTCCGCTGGACTTCATTTCGTTTCATGTGAAAGGGCACCCGCAGATCGTTTCAAGTCATGTCCGCATGGGGCTCGACAAAGAGCTGAACGACGCCGCCCGGGGTTTCGCAATCGTGGCGCGGTATCCGAAGTTCCGCCACCTTCCCATCATCCTGAGCGAGGCCGACCCGGAAGGATGCGCGGCTTGCTCGATGAAGGTGAATCCGGCAAACGCGTACCGGAATGGACCTCTCTACGCGACCTACACGGCGGCTGCCATCAAGGCGCTCTTCGATTTAGAGGATCGTTCGAAGGTGAACCTGCTCGGAATGTTGTCCTGGTCGTTCGAGTTCGAAGGCAAGGAGTACTTTGAAGGATTTCGCACGCTGGCGACCAATGGTGTGGACAAGCCGGTGCTGAATGTATTCCGGATGGCCGCCCTGATGTCCGGCAAACGGGTGATGACGGGCAGCACCGGGCAGGTATCGCTCGACGACCTGCTGAGTAAGGGAGTAACACAGACGGCGGACGTGGACGCCATCGCGACCACTTCAGAGCATGAGGCGGCGGTCATGCTGTGGAACTATCATGACGACGACGTCCCCGCGGCCGGCGCAGCGGTCGAAGTGACGATTGCCGGGATTCCAGCAGGGGTGAATAAGGTGCTGCTGGAGCACTATCGGATTGACGAGACGCACAGCAACTCGTACAGCGTGTGGAAGGGAATGGGTTCTCCGCAGTCGCCGACGCCGGAGCAGTATGCCCGGTTGAAAGAAGCCGGCCAGTTGGAGCTGCTGAGTTCCCCGCAGTGGCTTGATGTAATCGGCGGCAAGGTGACGATCGGCACCGTCCTTCCCCGGCAAGCTACATCTATGATGCGATTGGAGTGGTGACCTACGCCTTCCCTGCGAAGGGCTAGGGTCCGGGGGCGACCACCGAAATTGCAAGGCTGAGAGTCTGACTCAAACGCACCGAATCGGAGCGATCGGCAATTCGGACGCGCAAAGAGATTCTACGGCTACCAGCTTCCACCATGATTGCCACACCCGGCCTCAAACCGAGGCGCGTCATTTCACGCAAAGCCACGGGATCGCGGTCGGACACGCTGCTGATCACCGCGGGAACACCACAAGCCCATTTCGATAACAGCACTTCCGAGCGAATCGGAAGCTTACCGCTTCGCTCGGGGATCGGGTGCCCGTGTGGATCAGTTTCCGGGTCGCCCAATTTCGCGGCGATCCGATCTTCAAACCGCTCCGAGATGAAATGTTCAAGCCGTTCCGCCTCGTCGTGAACCTCGTCCCACGAGTAGTCCAGGAAATCATGGAGGAAACGCTCCAGCAGTCGGTGACGGCGAAGAACCTCCAGAGCGCGCACCTTCCCCGATGCAGTCAGACGCGCGCCGTGGTGCTTCTCGTATTTCACAAACGGCGGCTTCTGTGCCGCCAACTTCTGGAGCATTCCGGTGACGGAAGCGGCACGGACGCCAAGGCGCTGAGCAAGGGCGTTGCCGGTCACCCGCTCTTGGTGAGGGCCGCCCAGCTCCATAATCGCTTTCAGGTAATCGTCCGCCGATTCGGTGGTGTGCGGTCCAGGCACTCTAGGTAGCACTAAATCTTAGACTACTCCCGTCGCCGCGCGCCCGCAATCGGTCCAGTTCGATAGCCCTCGCTATGAGCGCTTGACAGGAGACCATCGGAACGATATTATTTAGCCATGCCTAAATTATGGCTGCGCCGTGTCATCCTTGCCGGGCCCCTGGCGATCCTGCTTTCCGCCCCAGCACTACAGGTTCCTTTGATGGCGCAGGGCGAGACGACGAGCGCAATCGTCGGATCGGTCACCGACCCGTCCGGCGCGGCGATCTCCGGCGCCACCGTCACCGTCACGAACCTGGAGAACGGCCTCAAACGAATCGTGAAAACGGACGAATCGGGGCGGTTTAGCTTTCCGCAGCTTAAGCCGGGCACGTACTCGGTGAAAGCGGAAGCCGATCGCTTTGCGGCACGGCTGAACAGTTCGGTCGCCGCCGGACTTGGACAGAAGCAAACGGTCGATTTCGCGCTCGGCATCGCATCCTCAAGCGAAACGATTCTCGTCACCGAGCAAGCACCGTTGATCAACCCGGAGAATCCCACAACCTCGACGACGCTGACCGCCCGCTCTCTCGAAGATCTTCCGAACCCGGGCGGCGACTTGACGTATCCGCTGCAATTCGCCGCCGGCGCGCTGATCAACACCGCGGGCAGCGGCAACGATTTCGTCGGCGGCACGAACGGTTATGGAAACGTGGAGTTCAATGGCCTGCCGTCACTGTCAAACGGCTATATCGTCGATGGTCTGGAGACAAACGATCCGCTGACGAATCTGAACAGCGGTCTTGCGACCAACCTGGTGCTGGGTTTGAATTCGATCTCGGAAGTGACCGTCAATACCCTTTCCTACGCAGTCGATCTGGGTAGGTACGGCGCTTCTCAAGTAAACTATGTCACCAAATCCGGCACGAATCAGTTTCACGGAAACCTGTATGAACTGTGGGACGGCTCGAGGTTCAGCGCGGCCGACTTCTTTACGAATTCGACCCCAGGCAACCAAAAGCCGCGCTCCACGGTGAACCACTTCGGAGGCAGTCTCGGAGGTCCGATCCGGCGCGACAAGCTGTTTTTCTTCTTTGATTCCGAATGGGTGCGGATTGCGCTGCCGATCGTTACTCCCACTACCGTGCCAACGCCGGCGTTTCAGGAGTATGTCCTGCAGCAACTGCCGCGCGGCGGTGTGGACTCGGTAACCGGATCGGCTTATCAGCCGGCGCCGCAACTGGTGCCGTTCTACCAGAAGCTGTTTTCCCTGTACGGCAATACGGCCGGGACCCCGCTCGCGGTTCTCGGCTGTCCCTTCAACAGCGATGGCAGTGCCGCTGGTGGCGGTCCGCCCAATGGAAACGGTTGCGCGAACCGGAAGAGCATTTCGCATTCGAGTGACGATCACGAGCAGGTGCAAACGGCTCGCATCGATTACAACATCGATACCAGCAACGTGACCTGGTTCCGGTTTCAGTCCGACACCGGAGTGGCTGACGCCTACACGGATCCCATCAATCCTCTGTTCGACGCTGTTTCTGCGCAGCCTCTATACTCGTTCGCGTCGGGCTATACGCATATCTTCTCGGGGCACCTGGTGAACTACTTCAACCCCGCGTTCTCATGGTACTCGAGCCTGTTCGGGCCGACCGACCTACAGAAAACGCTGGCGGCGTTTCCGATCGTTCTGCAGGGCAGCGGCGCGAATGCTCCGTTCACCGCGTTGGGAGGGCTCGACGATACTTGGGTGCAGGGGCGCCGCGCCAGCCGCTTCTTTGTGAATGACAATCTGGCTTGGACGGTCGGCGCGCACGAATTACGGTTCGGAACCAACATGCGGATGCTCCGTCTGAACGACTCCGATTTCGGCGAAGGCGTGGTGCCGACGGTCACTTACACGACACTTCCACAGTTCGTTTACGGCGTTGCATCGACCGCTACGGAAACCTTCCCGCTGGCCGATTCGCAGCCGTTCAACTTCCTCAACCTGGACTTCTATGCGCAGGACACCTGGAAGGTGACGCGCAAGTTGACCTGGACCTTCGGCATTCGCGACACGTACAATTCGAATCCGTTGAATCCGCATGACGCCGTGGCACGCCTGGCCGGATCGTTCGACTCCATTTCCCACGATGTGAATCAGCCGCTGCGCCAGGTCATTCAGACGCAGCAGCGGACCATTTTCGCCGCTACGCCGGCTGCAATCCTCCAGCCCAGAATGGCCATAGCGTGGCAGATCGCGCCGCATACGGTGCTGCGCACGGGGTTCGGCCTTTTTAGCGACATCTTACCGGGCAGTGTCGTCGATACAGTGGGATCGAACCCTCCCTACTCGAACACGTTCCAGGGCGGACTGCTGGGCACGGTGGGTGGTGTGGCCATTGCGCCGGGCGTACCGAACAGCGCTATCGATGCGACTGCTGCCGCAAATCAATCGTTCAATTCCGGCTTCGCGCAGGGCGAACTCTCCTGTGCATCCGCTCTGGCGAGTTCCGACGCCTGCCTTCCGCCAGTTTCCATCACCGCGGTTCCGGATGGAAAGCTCCACGCTCCGTACTTCATGCAGTGGAGCATCGGCCTGGAGCACCAGGTCGCCAACGAACTCAACCTCCGAGCTCAATACGTGGGTACGCGGGCGGTGGACCAGCCATACGAAACCCAAGTGAACGGCTATCAGACGGTCTGCCAGGGCTGCTTCGCACCGTTCCCTTACGGCCAGCCCACCGATCCCCGCTTCGGACCGGTGACGCAATTGAGCACGGGCGCAAACAGCCATTACGACGGCCTCCAGTTGACGGTCGACAAGCGGCTGGCGCATCGCATTCAGATCCAGGTTAACTACACGTGGAGCCGCTGCATGGACACGGTTTCAAACGGGGGATTCCTGCCGTTCGCCGCCGGAGCCATTCTCTCGCCGCTGCCGGGTGAGCTTGGCCGGCAATACGGCCCCTGCGATTACGACGTGCGTCAGAACCTCACAGCACAGTACGTTTATCAATTGCCGATCAAATTCCGGAATCGCGTGCTGGGCGGAGCGCTGAACGGATGGCAGGTCTCGGGCACCGAGTTTTGGCATAGCGGCTTGCCCTTCTCGGTGGTGAGCGCGGCCTATTCCGCCAACGGCAACGGCATCGTTCAGGGAAGCGGCCCGCAATATGCCAGCGTGGTACCTGGCGTGCCTCTTTACGAGCACAATCCGATTCCCGGCGTCACGCAGCCCGGTACCATGCAGTGGCTGAATCCGAATGCCTTCATTTCTGCCGTTGATCCAAGTACGGGCGCCTGTGCCGGCGGAGACAGCCCCGCGAACTGCCAGTTCGGCAACCTCGGACGGAACGCGCTGCGCGGTCCCGATTTCATCTGGAGCGATCTGTACCTGACGAAGTGGTTCCAGTTGAGCGAGCGGTTGAAGCTGCGCATTGACGGTCAATTCTTCAACGTCTTCAATCACCCGGATTTCGGCTTGCCAGTCTTGGGGTATGCAGGCATTCCGGGCAAGCCGTCTACACAGACCGGATTCGGAGAGCTGAGCTATCCGACTTCGCCCCCGACAGGACTATTGGGCGTCGGGTTGGGTGGGGACAGCTCTCCTAGGATGATCGCATTTCAAGCTCGACTGGAGTTCTGAGCGAAAAGAGCGAAAAGGGGACAGACGCATTTCATTTCATGCAGCAAAAATGCGTCTGTCCCTTTTACCCTACTTCTGCACCACCGCCGCGGCTAATATGTCGTCATTCGCGTTCAGCAACACGCGGCGCGGATGCTTCGCCAGCGTGATTTTCAGCTCGTCACTGGTGGAGTTACCCGTCATCGGCACGCTTCCTAGCTTGGCTAACTTGCCGTCGTAATCCAGATACACCGGTACGCGCATTTTGAACAATGGCTCAACGCCCTCTTGCGTGATCTTCATGGTGAGCAGAGTCTTGCCGCCATCCGCATCGGCGAGCGTGTAATCCAGGCGGTAACTGGGCACGTCGGTCGAGTAAACCCACTCATAAAAGAACCAATTCAAATGCCCATTCTTTTCCAGATCCATGTCCGGCCGCATATGTTTCTCCGCCATGCGCTGAAAGTCCTCGGTGGAAGCGCACTTACCGTGGTAAGTGGTCAGGAAGTCGTGCATCATCTCGATGAAAGCCTGGTCTCCGGTTTGCCGGTCCTGCATCAGGTAGCGCAGCATGTGCAGCACGAAAGCGCCCTTGCCATAGGTGATGGCCTGGTTGGCGCCACGGACTTTGAACGAATCCAGGCGAATGCCCATCCACAACGGGCCAGCGTCGTTGAGGCGGAAGCCGAATTGATTCTTCTCGAGCAGCCGCCGGCGTTCGCTGTCCCAGAACTTCTGCGCATCGTCGGTGTTGGGCTGGGACGCCTCCAGGAACAGCGCCGCGGAGAAATCGGCGAAGCCTTCCGACAGCCAGTTGTCGTGGTAGGAAGCCTGGCCTACCGTGTGGCCCCACCATTGATGGGCCACCTCATGCGCCGTGACCACATTGATGAACTCCTTCGAAAAGCGGAACGTATTGCGCCCCAGTAATCGCCAGCGCGTGGTGGGATCGAGAAATGCGCTGATCGGCAAGTAGATCAGCGTGGGCCACGATTGTCCGAAATCGAAAGCCGGCTGCTGCGTCACCGCCAGGCGCCCGTACGCGGTGGGGCCGTACCAATGCGTGTAAATGCGCACCGAGTTCAGGGCATCCACCAGGACGTGCTCCGCCATGGCCGAGGGCGTCAGCATAATGCTGCTCGATTCGCCGCCTTGGTGCAGGCCGTTTATTTCGTTAAGCGGCGACTCTCCGGAGGCGGCCTTCAGCCAGTCCGGCGGCTCGGCGGTGGCGTAAGCTTCCAGGGTGGTCTTGTCCACATCGTCGGTGCGTTCCTTCTTCTTGAAGTCGCCATAGTTGAACCCGGCGACCAGCAGCGGCTCGTCCGATTTCCATTCGGTAACCACCTCGCCCGCTTCGCGCTTCTCGCCGGCGGCCTTGCCTACCCCAACCAGGGTCAGATTCTTTGGCGAGTGGAAAGTGATGTCGTAAGTGGCCCGGTCGCGGAATACCGATGCCGCCGGATACCAGTTCTCGCGCGCGCCCACCGAGTAATTGCCACCGCCTTCGTTGTGGACCACCTTGTTGCCTTCGTATTCCATCTCCACCGTGTATTCGTGGTCCTTCACGGTTGGCTGGGGCAGGATCAACGACAGTTCTCCATCCTGTTTCGCTCCTTCCTGAATGAAATCGATTGGTTTGCCATCCAGGTTCGCGCTGGAAACGCGCAAATTGGGAAGCAGGCTGAAGGCGATCACTCGATCGCCGTCGCGCTCAGCTTTGAAACGCAGGCCGGTCTTGGCGGCCAGATGGTCGTTCTTTCCCACATGAACGTCCATGTCGTAGTGTTCGGGCGCAACGATGTGCTTTTCTTCGCTCGAGGAATACTTGTGCGCCTGGACTTCTTCGAGCGTGTGCGACATGTACCAGATGCCATCCTGCTCGTCGCCCGGGTCCACATTGATCAGTGCTACCTCTTCGGGGCCCATCCACGGAATTGCCCCTTGCGGCCGGATCAGGAAGCGCATCTGCGGGTGTTTGTGCGCGTGCAGCAGCGCGATGAACGTGCCGGCGTGCGCGGGGTTGTACAGCTCGGCCAGCACTTCCGCGTCCAGGTTGGGGATGCTCTCTCCGAACATTTCATATTCCATGAAGCTGCGGGGAGTTTCGACGCGCGAGCGCAACTGCGAGCGGAACTTCTGCAGCTCAGCCTCGTTCTTCGCCGAGACCGGCCCGGATTTTGCCTGTCCGCGGACTTCCTCGACGGTAGAGTCGGTGAAATAGAGCAGCGCCGCGTCGAATTCCTCGTCGATCTCCGGCGCGCCGATGGTGAACCGCAGGCGTGCGGTTTCGGTCGGCTGGGCGGGCTTCAAATGGAATCGCCCTTCGCCGGTGAATACCGCAACCGCCTGGCGGCCAAGAACCGGAGCCAGGAAGCTGATCTCCCCGGATTTGAGAGTAAGGGTCCCCACGTCGCGTTGGAGAACAATGTTCTCGGTATTAAACGATTCGGCCAGTTTGCCCTCGCGCAACGCGCGGTAGTTCGCGTCCTGGTTCTGCCCCAGCAGGCAAGCTGGCATGAGTAACAAAAGAATCTTAATCCTCATGGAGATCCCGATTCTAACAGGATGCCGTAACGCCGGCGGTCTCCGCCGCCGGAGTTCTGACACTCGATCAGCCACACCGCCGTAGAACATGGAAACAAAGAAAGAAAAAAAACCGGCGGCAAAGACCGCCAGCGTTACGACGTTACCCGTAATACTTTCCCGTCAGGGCCGTCCTTATGGGGAAGGGCGATAATACGAACATTATGTCTTCTGCCGCATTCTTTCGCCGTCCGGTGGTCGTACTGATTCTTGGTCTATGCGTGATCGGGGGTGGGGTGAGCCTGCTGAGCCGTCTGGCTTCAGGTCCGCCACCCGAGCCCAAGCGCGTGAAACTGCCCCATGAAGGCGGCGCTGAGGCGGCGCCTGCCTTCTCTCCCGATGGCAATCGGTTGGCGTTCAGCGCGCGTGAGGCCGGAAAAGGCGGCCCCTACCACATACGTGTGCGATCGGTGGCCGGCGGCGACCCGGCTGAGTTGACCTCGGGAACGGCCAGCGATCTCGGTCCGGCCTGGTCGCCGGATGGCGCCAGCATCGCCTTCCTGCGCGTGGACAAGGATCGCGCGCGCTACATGGTGCTGCCGACCGGCGGCGGCGAGCCGCGCCAGGTAGCCGAGTTTCCCCTTCCCAATTCGAAACCCGGCTCGCAGCAAGCTGGCTGCGTGATCCTCGCCGGCGAGGTGGAGGCCAGGCAGTGCGGCGCCGGGCCCGGTCCGCAACCCGCGGTTTGCTGGACACGTGACGGCCAGTCGCTCTACGTCGCCGCGTGGGCGGCTTCGCAACCGCCCTTCATCGCCGCCGTTCCGGCCGCCGGTGGCGCGGTGCGCCGCATCACCCAGCCGCCCGCCGGCTCACACGGCGATAGCTCCCCCGCCATTTCGCCCGATGGCGCTACGCTCGCCTTCGTGCGCCAGTCTGCCGACAAGGCCGAGCACGATCGCGATGGCGACGCCCTCGGCGGCAGCGATATTTTCCTCTCCGATTTATCGGGAAACAACCTGCGGCGTCTCACCTTCGAGAACAACGCTATTCACGGCATCGCCTGGTCGGCCGACGGCCGCGACGTCATCTATGCCGCCAACCGCGTCGCTGGACAGAAACTTTGGCGCGTCGATGCGTCCGGCGGCAGCCCGCGCAACGTGCTGGCAGGCGGCAAGAATCCGGCATTCCCCGCCGTCGCCCCGGCCGGGCATCGCCTGGCATTTACCGAAACGCCCGAACTCGATACCATCTGGCGGATCGATCTCACGGCGCCCGATCCGGCCTCGAGCGCCCGCCTCCTGATCCGCTCGGACGGCCGCGAGTTCGGTCCCATGTGGTCCCCGGATGGGACAAAGATTGCCAACATTTCCACCCAGACCGGTAGCCGCGAAGTCTGGGTCGGTGACGCCAGCGGCAACCATCGCGCGCCCATCACCCATCTGAAAGCTTTCGATATGTGGCGGCTGCGCTGGTCACCCGATGGCCGGGCGATTCTCTTCGTGGTCCGCGGCAACGGGGAACTCAACGTGGAGCGCGCGTCGAGCGATGGGCGCGCCGACCCGGCCCGCATTCCGCTGCCCGTGGGCACCCATCAAGTCTCCTGGTCGCACGATGGAAAGTCGGTCTACTTCTCGTTGGCGTCGCTTGGGAAGGCGCGCGCCGACGGCCAACAACAACAGAAGCTGACCACCAATTGGGGCGACAACGAGCCTGAAGAATCGCCCGAAGGCCAGTATGTGTATTTCCGCCGGGACCGGTCCATCTGGCGAATCCCCGTAGCGGGCGGCGCCGAGGAAGAAGTGATTGCGCCTGACCACGGTGACCGCTTCGCCGCCTTCCAGATCGCGGCGGCGGGACTGTATTATCTGGAACTCGACCGCGAGGAGCGGACCGCCGCCGTCAGGTTCTACGATCTCAAGAGTAAGAAGAGCCGGGAACTGGTTCGCTTGCCAGTCACCGAAACCTCGTCGGCTTCCAATTTCAGCGTTTCTCCCGACGGCCGATACGTTCTTTACTCGACGGTGGACCGGGCTCAAACGGCTCTCGTGTTGACCGAGCACTTCCGCTGAGGCGGGCCACGCCTCAGCTTGCCGCGGCCAGCTTGCGAACTCGTTTTTTTACGGCGCCGACTCCGGCAGCCTGACCCCGATGCTGTCGAGAAACTGCGCGTCGAACCGCACCGGATCTTCCGGGCGCGGGCATTCCCGCCAGCAGTCGGAAAGCGACTTACTCGCGTACACCGTTTTCTGGCATTCCTCGCACCACCAGTGAATCACCAGCTCCCGTTCGTCGGTGACGCCGACCTCGTCGATCCTCGCCGGCACGGCCCCGCATCCGCACCTGAGTGAAAAGTGACGGTAACTCATAGTGACAGCATCTTCTAGTTACTTATCGCATTTAAAGGCGGTTCCGATACAGTCCCAAAATCGGACTTTTGTACTACACGCGTACCGGACCACACAGGATAAAACCTCACACTACGCAGCCGGTTGCAACTGTAAACCCGGCGCGTGTGAGATACGTACGCCTTCAACGCTCGTCGGGATCGCGTAATTCGAGTGTGGTCTCGCGTTGGCAACACACGCAAGGTCCCGGTAAGTTGGTGCGAATGTCGCAGACGTCACAGTAGTAAGTGATGAGTTTGAGCTTGCCGTCCTTGCGCGCCATTAGTCCGCGGGTATGAAACGGATCGATCCGGAAATGATCCGGCGCCGTGAAACGGCCGCGCGCTTCTACTTCAAATCCGTTGAGCCGCTGGTCGGCGAGCACCTTGCTGGTGGAATCGTCGCCCTCCAGAGTAATGCGCCGATGGTCTTCGGTCTCGACCATCGCCGGTTTTCCCGCGTGCAGGATGAGCTTGCCGCGCACCGCCGCGCCGCCGGGTGCGTCGGCCGCCCACAGCGTCACCCCCGCCAGCATCGCAACCCACAGACAGACTCGCATTACCTTGATTTTAGCGTGAGATCGACAGATCGCAAATTGACAGACCACAAGAGACGATGGCCGGTCCTACTATGCGCTGGCGCGATACGCCAGCGCTGCCGCGGCGTCGGCGCAGAGTTTGTGCGATGTGATACGCACCGCCGTACCCACCTCGTCGCTGCGGACCACGAACCCCGTCATCTGCAAGTCCAGAGGGCAGCGCCCGGCGGCATTGGCGGGCCATTGCGCGACCATTTCGATATGCGAGCCGACCGCCAGCGTATCGCGGCAGACAAAGCTGAGACCGGCAGGGCTGATGTCGCACGTAGTTCCTTTCCCGGTCAGCGCCGGTCCGCGTCGCGGCACGGCCCGGTAGCGAATCGGGAAGGCCAACGCATAGCGCGTGCTCTTCCGGCGTTCCTGGTTTCGACTTCGATCCACATTGCACCTCCAGCCCGTTCCCGCTCGCGCGAAGCCGGCGCAGCGGGGCTCCCTGCCATATAACAAACACGCTTCCCTCGCGGTCCAGGTTTGCCCAGGGCGCAGTGGGCACTGCGCCCTGGACACCCTCCGCGTCGTCGCCCACCACAGGGACGACTGGGGGACTCTTTTGCAATCACGGGTCCAGGCTTTCCCGAGTGAAATAAAAGGCCGCGAGTCTCGCCCGCCGCGCATATTCTGCACTTCAAATGCAGCTTTTGCCATTCGTTGTGAGCGGTAGCTCTTCCCCGGATACAGCCATCGCTTCCGCCGAAACCAGCCCGGCAAGTATGCTGGAGACCGTTCGTGGCATCCCCGACAAGACCGAGAGACGCTCCTCCCATTCGCCGCCCCGCTGGACAAGGCAATAGCGCACCTGTCTGAGTGAGCTGTGGAACCGGGTGCCATGCCCGCGCAGGCGTTCCTGGCTGCCCGGCCCGCTGTCTGGGAATTCCCGAAACGCCGCCTTACTGCTGATCGGCCGGCGGAATCATCGCGGCGCCCGCCACCACGCCCACGTCCCCGACCTGCACCCACACGATGGCGCGCTGGTTGCGCGCCGCCGGCGGTAGCTTGACGAGTTGGTAAAAAGCTCCCCCAAGCGGCACCAGTCCGGCTCCGATGATTTGACGGCACACCGCGACATGGTGCAACGGGTGCCCCTTGTTTGCCCCACCGGTTACCTGCGTGGTTGCGCTATCGTCCGCCAGAGCCAGGAAAACCCGGTCGCCCACGTGCGCCCCGTCGATCTCCACCTGCACCCCGCCATCCGCCCACAGCAGGCGCGGCACTACCTTGACTCGCTTCGCGGCCTTGCGGATTTCAACGGCGGCACGGGGTGCATCGGCGCCGCTGAACTGCACCGCCCCGTCAATCACCATCTGTGGCGCGAAGACGCCGTCCAGGCGGAAACGATCCGCATATGCCTGCTGCCGCTTGGTCACGTCTTCCGTCGCAAAACGGTCGCGCCACAAAGCGCTATCCCACGTGGTGACGTGCTCGCCCAGCACAATCGCCGTCGCATCCAGCTTTGCCAGCAGTTGGTCCGCCGGCGGGCAAGCCGCAGATGATTCCGAGGTAAACAACTCCACCAGCACCGGAGCCTTGTCCGCTCCGGCGGCGCCGGCTGGCAGAACGGCGGCCAGCAACAGCACACAATTCGCTCGCCAATGCTTCATTTCCCTCTCCGGGCCGGCGCTCCCCCAACTCGGTTCCGCGGCGGCCGCCCAGATATTCGTGATTGATCGCCTCGATTATGCCAGATCGGTCAGCAGCGCGCCAGATTACTAGATGGTATAGCTGGACCATAAGTACCAGGCCACTCACTGCGCCCGGTCAGGCACGCGCCACGCCGCACATGCGCTCGATCCTGGTTCATTCCACGAAACGCCTTTTTAGTGCCGGTCGGCCGGCGGTTCCGCAGCCGCTTCACCATGCTCCGGAACGAGCAAGGCCGCGCCCGCAACTGCCCCCGCGTCGCCGGATTGTGTCCACACGATCACGCGTTGCCGCCGTGCCCGCTGTGGTAGCTGGATCAGTCTGCTAAAGGCTCCCCCCCGTGGCACCTTGCCGGCTCGCCGGATTTCGCGGCACACCGCCACATGGTGCAATTGGCGCCCCTTGTTTTCGCCGCTCGAAACAGCCGTCGAATCGCTCGCATCCGCCAGCGCCAGAAAGACCAGGTCGCCCTCGGGTGCCCCGTCGATTTCAATCCGCACTCCGCGATCCGCCCATGCAAGGCGCGTCACGGCTTTGTTGAGGATCGAGGCTTTGCCAATTTCATCCGCGGCGCGGCGCGCATCGCTGCCATTGAATTCCACCGCGCCGTCAATGACCATCTCGGGCGTGTAGGGGCTATCCAGGTGGAAGCGTTGCGCATATCCCTGCTGCCGGATGGTCACCTCATCCAACGAGAAGCGATCCCGCCACCCCTCGTGGTCCCAGTACGTGACGTGCTCGCTCAGCACGACCGCCGCTGGATCCAGTCTTTCCAGCAACTGGTCCGCCGGCGGACAACTCGAGCAACCCTCGGATGTGAACAACTCCACCAACACCGGAGCTCTGTCCGCTCCGCCGGCGGCGGCCGGCAGGGTAGCGGCCAGCAGCAGCGCACAACTCCCTCGCCAGTGCTTCATTTCCCCCTCCCTGCCAGTGCGGCTCCAAATACAATTCCGGAGCGAACCCACAGGTGCATTCGCCCTCTCTCTTGCCTGAATTATGCCAAATCAGCCGGCAAATGCGCCAGTCTACGCAGTATGGCTGAACCAGACCCACCAGAGCGCGAAACTCAACCCCGTCAGGCCGAGGCAGATCAACGCGCCCGCCTGCCACAGCCTCTCCACCGGCGACCCCTCTAAGCGAGGCGTGCCCGCCAGGTAAGCCACGCCGAAACCGGCGATGCCGCCGCCCACGTGCGCCGCCATGTCGATACCCGGTAAAAAGCTGAAAAGCAGGATGTAGATCGCCCAGCGCATATACGTACTGCGAATGAGCGCTCCCATTGCGGCGTCGCGATGCGTCACTCCCAGCGCGATCATGGCCCCGATCAGACCGCACAGCGCCGCCGAAGCGCCTACCGAAAGCGCCCGCGGATTCCACAGATTGCTCAAGTAGAATCCGCCCACGGACGAAACGAAGTAGATCACCCACATGCGGCTGGCGCCGTAGATTTCCTCCACCTGCGGCGCCAGGTCGAACAGCACCCAGGAATTCATCAGGATGTGGAGCAGACCGCCGTGCAGAAAGCCCGCCGTCACCAGCCGCCACCACTGGCCGCCCGCAATGGCGGCGCCGAATTTGGCGCCGAACGCAAAGAGAGTCGCGCCGTCGATCCCCGAAAAACCGCCCCCTCCGCCGGCCCTCATGCTGTACAGCGTGCTCACCAGGTAGAGCCCGAAATTGGCCAGCAGAATGACGATGGTGTTGAAACGCGCGTGTGGAATCAGCCCGCCCAGAAGATCCGCCGGGCTGCGCCGGTCGATCGCGCGCGGCCCCACCCGCTCATTGCAGTATGGGCAGATTTTATCCTTGTTGGTAATAAACGCCCGGCAATGCGGGCACATCCGGCGCGAATCCATAACAGCCTATGATACAACCCGTGCACTGCGCCCCTGCGTGCCGGTGGGCAGGAGGGTGCGGGACATGAAAGTCAGTGGCACCGCTGGTTCCCCGGAAAATAGGCAGTTTCCGAGGGTATTACCTACGCGTGAACTGTCAAGAAGTGGAGCGAGCAGCAAGCCCGGCCAGGGGCGAAAGACAATAGCCCAGTGCGTGAGGACTGAGGACACAAACGAATCACTTGAGCCCCGGAACGGGGCGGAAGACAAGGCCACACCCGCTAGCGGACACGCGGTATCTTTCGCCCCGTTCCGGGGCTGGATGGGTGCACGACTTCTCCCAGCGCTTGCGCGCTGGGCTAGTTTCTTTCGCCCTGACGGGCTGACTCGCGCGCCCTCGGCTTCAACTTCTATGTCCCGCACCCTGGGCGGGATGCGATCCAGGATGGCATCCTGCCCGCGGGCGCTGGCTTCCTAGCCCGGCGGGACGGCGCGGCCGCGGAAGGCTCTTTCGATCACCGCTAGTGTGCCCTCGGTGATTTCCAATTCCGCCAGGTCGCGCTCGCGGACCCATTCCACGCGGCATACGTCGTCGCCCGCGCGCAGGTCGCCGCCAGTCACGCGGCAGATGTAATCGATCAAAACGTAATGATATTCCGGCGTGCCGCGCGAATCGCAAATGATGCGCTCGAAGATCTCGAAGACCTTCACCGGCTTCACTGCAAGGCCGGTCTCCTCGCGCACCTCGCGGCGGACGGCGGCGTCGAGCGGCTCGCCGATTTCGAGAGCGCCGCCGGGCAGCGACCACGCGCCCTTCATCGGCTGCTTGCCTCGCTGCGCCATTAGAATGCGGCCCCGGCGGAAAATCAGCGCGCCAACCCCGATCAGCGGCCGTTTGGGATAGCGGCGGTCGTCTGTGTTCCCTTCCGAACCAGGCGCGAGGGGTTGGCAGGCGGAAGCGCCTGCCCCACTACGCGGCGGCTGGGTGGGGCAGGCGCCCGGGTTTCGGGTCCGAAGCGGACTTCCGCCTGCCAACCCCCGCTTCGCGGTCACGGATTTACGGCCGCTCATCGAACCGCTCCCTTGTCCGGCAAGCGCACGCGATACACGTTGCGCCGTGCGGTGATGAAGATCGACTGGCCGTCGGCTTCGCCGAACCCGCAGTTGGAGGGCGGATCTTCCAGCGGGATGGTATCGAGTAATTGGCCGGCCGCGCTATACACCGCAATCCCGTTCGCGGCCACATACAAGTTGCCCTTCTCGTCGACGCGGATGCCGTCGGGCACGGCGCCGGTGTTCGCGATCAGCGTGCGCTGGCTCACGGGCCGGCCACTGCGATCCAGGTCATACTCGAGGATGCTGCGGTTGTCCGAGTCCGTAACATACAGGACGCGGCCATTGGGAGAAAGCGCGATCCCATTGGGCCTGCCGTTGAGTTTGGCGACGATTTCGAGCGGACCCTTGGGCGGGATGTGGTACACGCCGTAGAAGTCCAGCTCGCGACGGTCGGCCTGGCTGCCGAAGGCGGGATCGGTGAAATAGGCGTGGTCGTTGCGGCCCACCGCGATGTCGTTCGGCGCATTCAGGCGCTTCGATTCCCAGCGGTCGGCCAACACCTCGATGGCGCCCTTTTTATCGGTGCGGGTCACGCGCCGGGCCCTGGTTTCGCAGGTGTACAGGCGGCCCTGGCTGTCGAACGCGTTGCCGGCCGGCCCCTGCACGTTTTCGCGATAGACTTGCGGCTCCCGGCCGGGAATCCACTGGATCAACCGGTCCGCCGGCGTGTCGCTGAAGATCAGAAAACCGTCCTTGGACCAGGCGGGACCATCCGTGTAGGTGTAGCCCTTGGCCAGCACCTGCACCTCAAAGCGGGTGGAATCCTGTGCCAGCAGCAATGGCGCGAAAACGGTGAGCGCGCTCCAGCGCGCCAGGTGTTTCATTTACCGCCTTTCGGCGACGTTCATCGCCGCCTTTGGCGCCGCTCATTGACCGCTCTTGGCGACGGTGAGGTTGTTGATCACCTGCTTGACGCCGTTCACCTTCTTCGCCAGCTTGCCGGCACGGTCCTTCTGCGGCTGGGTCTCAGCCGTGCCGGTAAGGGTCACCACGCCCTGCTTGACTTCCACGGTAAAACCCCCGCCCTTGGCGACCGGGTCGCCGGAGAGCCTGATGCGCACCTGATCGTAGATCATATCGTCGCTGACCGGTTTGCTCGCGGTGAGACAGGCGGCGGCCAGCAGAATCAGGGCCATAGAAACAGCGAATAGTTTAAGCATCGTCTTCTCCGGCCATTGTACGCCAGTCGAGCGCATTTAAGAAGGCGGACTTCTCGCGCCATCCCGGCTGCACGCGCACATGCAGATCGAGATAAATCTTTACGCCGAACAGCCGCTCCATGTCGTGCCGCGCCAGGGTGCCGATTCTCTTCAACATGGCCCCCTTGGTGCCGATCACGATGGCCTTTTGCCCTTCCCGCTCCACGCGGATGGTGGCGAAGATGCGCGTGAGCCGGCTGGTCTCTTCCCACTGATCGACGATCACAGCGACCGAATGCGGCACTTCCTGGCACGTGGCCGCGAGAACCTTTTCGCGAATCAGTTCGGCGGCCAGAAACCGCTCCGGCTGGTCGGTGACGTGGTCCTCGGGAAAATAGGCCGGCCCCGCGGGCAGGCGTTGCAGAATTACCTTCTTCAATTCCTCGAGCCCCTGGCCCCGGATGGCCGAAACCGGAACGTAGTCGGCGAAGTCGAAGGCGGCGCGATATTCTTCGATCAAGGGAAGCAGCAGCGCCTTGTCCTTCACCAAATCGATCTTGTTGAGCACCAGCACCACCGGCGCTTGGCTCTTGCGGGCCAAATCGATCGCCTGGCGGTCCTCCTTGCCGAGAGGGCGCGCGGCATCGGCCACGAGCAGCAGCAGGTCGCGCTCCTCCACCGCTGCCCGCACCGCGTCCATCAGGCGCTTGTTGAGAGGCGTATCGGCGCGATGAATTCCCGGCGTGTCGACGAAAACAATTTGTGCTCCAGGCATGGTCAGAACGCCCTGAATCGAGGTGCGCGTGGTCTGCGGCTTGTCGGCGACAATCGCCACCTTCTGCCCCACCAGCGCGTTGAGCAGCGTCGATTTGCCGGTGTTGGGGCGCCCGATCAGGGAAACGAATCCGCTCCGAAATGGTTCACTCATGGGTCACCGCCTGGGATTTACTGATGCGTACCTGCTCCACGCGCCATTCGTCGGAGGCCAGCACCTCCACCCGAATGCCGTCGCGGTCCACCAACTCGCCTGTTTTCGGCACGCGCCCCAGCCACTCGCTGACCAGGCCGCCGACGGTAGTCGATTCGACGTCCTCCTCGCGGCGGAAGGATTCGAACAGGTCGGCCACGCGGTCCAGATCGAAATTGCCGGCCACGATGAAGCCGCCGTGCCCATCCTCGAGCACGTCCGTGCTGGGTTCGTGTTCGTCGCGAATCTCGCCGATGATCACCTCGAGCAGATCCTCCATGGTAGCCAGGCCCGCCGTGTTGCCGTACTCGTCGACCACGATCACCATGTGCGTGTTTTCCTGCTGCATTTGGCGCATCAGGTCGCTCACCGGCTTGGTTTCCGGCACGAACGGGATGGGGCGCACCAGTTCCCGCACCAGCCGCTTCGAGCGCTCATCCTCCTCGAGCTCGAACATGTCGCGCACGTGCACGAAGCCGGTGATCTGGTCGATGTTCTTTTCGAAAACGGGAACGCGGGAGTACTGCTCGTGGATCACCAGTTGACGGAGCTCCTCGAGAGTGGACTCGGCCGGAATGGCGATGATCCTGGGCCGCGGCGTCATCACTTCGCGCACCACTTTGTCGCCGAACTCGACCACCGATTGAATCAGCTTGCGGTCCTCCTCCTCGATCAGTCCTTCTTCCTGGCCGGCGGAAATCAGCGCCTCGATGTTCTCGGCGGGGGTGGGCTGCTCCTCGTCGGCCTTGGAATCGTCGGCGAGGTCGATCAGGGATTGGAAGAAGCTGAGCAGCGCCACGCACGGCCGCGCCACCCAGGCGAGACCGCGCAGCAGCGTAAGCAACGGCAGCAGCCAGCGGCCGGTTGTCCGGCGGTAGAGTAATTGCGGCAGCGCGTAGGCGACCACCATCATCACCAGCCACACGGCCAGCACCGCCTGCCAGAAGACGGCGGCGTTCCACGGCTCGCCATCGGCGAACCAGGCGAAATAGAAAATGCCGAGCAGCACCAACAGGGTATGTTTGATGAGCGAAAAGGCTCCCGCGCCATCTTCGGTCTTGAGGCCAATCTTGTCTTCCAGCGTATCTTTGAAGAACTCCAGGGCTGGCAGATCGCGCGTTCGCAGGCGCATGCTCTCCAGATACAGAAGCTGCACGAACGTCACCAGACCCAGTACCGGGGTGGCAACCAGCGCCGCCAAAATCACCGCCAGCGTCACGGCGACACCCGCTCGATCAGGCCGGCAGGCAGGCCGAGGCGCCCACGCCAGCGTTTCTCGGCGCGCGCCATCCGGCCGCCGTCGCTTTCGTGATCCTGGCCCAGCAGGTGCAGCAGGCCATGCAGCATGAGGATGCGGATCTCTTGTTCGGTCGAATGTCCCAGCCGCCTGGCCTGCGCGCGGGCGCGAGGGAGCGAAATGGCGATATCGCCGGCTCGCGGTAGGACGGGCGATCGGTTCTTGTCGCCTGTCACCGGTATGGCCGGGAACGACAGCACGTCGGTGGTCGCGTCCTTGCCCCGAAACTCGCGGTTCAGGCGGCGCATGCGGGCGTCCCCGGCGATGAGGCAGTCAAACGGGCGGCCGCGGGCGACCTCAGCCTGCAACTTGCGGGCGAAGCGGAGCACGGCGGCCGGACGCACCGCGGTTTGCGGAGTTGAAAAAGTGACCGAACTGCCAGCGGGCGAGGACATGGCGGCGCTCAGGCGCTTGGCGCAATCTCGCCGGGAGAAGCGGCCCCGGCGTCGGGCGCAGCCAGCGGAATCGGCGGGGCCTCGGCGGCGGGTTCGGAGAGTTTCAAACTGAGCTGCCGGCCGGCGCCGATGGTCTCGTTGTAACGCTCGTAGGCCCTGACGATGCGCTGCACCAACGAGTGGCGAACCACGTCGCGCTCGTCGAACGGCACGAAGCTGATGCCTTCGACGCCCTTGAGGATTTCCATCGCGTCGATCAAGCCGCTGCGTCGGCCGTTCGGTAAATCGATTTGGGTGATGTCGCCATTCACCACCATTTTGGAGTTGAATCCCTGGCGCGTGAGCACCATCTTCATCTGTTCGGAAGTGCTGTTCTGCGCCTCGTCCAGGATGATGAAGCTGTCGTTCAGCGTGCGGCCGCGCATGAACGCGATCGGCGCGACTTCAATCACGTTGCGCTCCAGCAACTTCTCGACGCGCTCGCTTTCGAGCATGTCGTAGAGGGCATCGTAGAGCGGGCGGAGGTACGGATCCACTTTTTCCTGCAACGTGCCGGGCAGGAATCCCAGCCGCTCACCGGCTTCAACGGCGGGGCGCGTGAGGATGATGCGGGCGACGGACTTGTTCATCAGCGCCGAAATGCCCATCGCCACCGCGAGGTAGGTCTTGCCGGTCCCGGCGGGACCGATCCCGAACACTAGGTCGTTGCGCTCGATGGCTTCCAGGTACCGGCGCTGGTTGACCGATTTCGGCGCCAGCATCTTCTTGCCGAAATTGCGCTGCTTGCCGCTTTGGACCAACGCGCGCAGGGACACTTCGGCATCGATGGTCACCACGCGGAGGTAGCTGTTCAGATCGCCGTTAGCGAAGACGTGGCCCTCCCGCACCAGCGCGTTGTAATCCTCCAGGATGTTCTCCGCGCGGGAGACGTTCTCCGCCTCGCCTTCGATTTCGATGTTGTTGTCGACCAACAGGGTGTGGACGCTCAAGCCGGCCTCGATCAACCGGATGTTCTCATCGCGGGTGCCGAACAGATTCTCGACACCTCTTTGAATGCGCACGCTGGTCTTCATGCTGTGGGTGACTGGTGCCTCCATGGGAAAAACAAGGACAGAAGGGGATACTCCGCTCGGAAGCGCGCGGACTTTCGACGGCCCGTTTTCGCGGGCGGCACGAAAACCATCTGCTTCGATTATACCCAAACACCGGCCCCCTTTTGGTTGCATCGTCAAAACAGTAGAACTCGGCCGGGGTGCGGGACATAAAAGTTGAAGCCGAGGGCGCGCGAGTCAGCCCGTCCGGGCGAAAGAGACTAGCCCAGCGCGCGAGCGCTGGGAGAAGCCGTGAACCCATCCAGCCCCGGAACGGGGCGCAAGAGACCGCGTGTCCGCTAGCGGGTGTGGCCGCTGTCTTCCGCCCCGTTCCGGGGCTCGCGTGATTCGTCTGCGTCCCCAGCGCTCACGCGCTGGGCTATTGTCTTTCGCCCCTGCCGGGGCTTGCTGCTCGCACTCCTTTGACGGATCACGCGTAGGTGGTACGCCCGGAAACTCGCTGTTTTCCGGAGAACCGGCGATGCCCCGGACTTTCATGTCCCGCACCCACTCGGCCGGGGGGATGCGCGGCGGGCTCTGGTCTGTGTCATCCTCATTATTTGAGCTTTGCCGCTGGTATCAGGAAGCCTGTCGTCAGCCAGATCATGGAACCGGAAACGCACCTCCCGATGGAATGTGAAGAATGCGCCCGCTGGCGGAAGCGGGTTGCCGAGCTCGAAGCCTCACTCGAACGTGCGAAGCAGGGCGATGAAAGCGGGGAAGCTCGTTTCCGTCAACTGGCGGATTGCTCGCCGGCGATGATTTGGATGTCCGGGCCGGACGCCTCGTGGACGTACTTCAACCGCGCGTGGCTGGAGTTCCGAGGCCGGTCGATGGCCGAGGAGACGGGAAACGGCTGGACCGAGGGGCTGCATCCCGACGACCGCGACATTTGCCTCGAGACCTATCTGAAGTCGTTCACCGCGCGCCAACCCTACCGGCTTGAGTACCGCCTGCAGCGCGCGGACGGCGAATACCGCTGGGTGGAGGACCAGGGCATCCCGCGGCTGGACGCGGCGGGCGTGTGCGCCGGGTTCAGCGGCGCGGCGGTGGATATCAGCGATCGCCGGCGCCCGTACGTTAAGCCGGATGAAGAAGCCCTGCGTATCGTGTTTACGCTGACCGAGCGCGAACGCCAGGTGCTGGTGCTGGTGGCCGAAGGGAAATCCACCAGGCGCGCGGCGCGGCAACTGGGGATCAGCTACAAGACGGTGGAGTCTCACCGCAGCCGCATCCTGGAGAAACTGGGCGTGCATGAAACCGCCAGCATGGTGCGGTATGCGATTCGCGCCGGGTTAATCGCGCCATAAGCGAATCGCGATCCATCGAATGCCCGCCGCCGGCTCAAGTGCCGACGCTGGCTCTACTCGTACCTTACGGCCATCGCCGGGTCGATGCGGAGAGCACGGCGAGCCGGGATGTACCCGGCCAGCAGCGCGACGCCGGTCAAGGACAAGACGGTGGCAGCCATCGTCAGTGGGTCGGCTGGACCGATTCCGAACAGATCCGACTTCGCGTAGCGCGCCGCCCACAGAGCCAACGGCACGCCGGCCGCGATACCGGCCAGGGTGAGCCAAAGCGTCTCACTCAGCACCAGCCACAGGATATGGACCCGGCGGGCGCCGAGCGCTAGACGAATGCCGATCTCCGCCCTGCGGCGCGCCACCGCGCACGCCATCAGACCGTAGAGACCGACCGAAGCAAGCAGCAGAGCGAGCGCTCCGAAAAAACTGGAGAGCGTGGCCAGCAGCCGGTCCTTCAACAGCGACTGTTCGGCTTGTGCGCGGAGGGTCCGGGCTTGGAAGACGGGCAGGTTCGGGTCCACCGAAGAAACTGTCCGGCGCGCCTCGTCGAGCAGGTTCGAGCGGGCGCCGTAGCGCAACTCGAAAGACACGAAGCCCCAGCGGAATTCCTGCTCGGGACCATGCTGGAAAAGCGGGTAATATAACACCGGCCCAGGCTGTTCGCGCGCGCCATTCAAACGCGCGTCCTTCACTAGCCCGACGATGGTCGCGTCGCCCAGCTTGCGGCCGATCGGATCCCGATTCGGGAACGCGCCGCGGGCGAGCGATTGGTTGACGATGACCACCTTGGGCGCGGCCTGGTTGTCGCGAGGTTCGAAATCCCGTCCCGCCAGAAGCGGCGTTGAGACAGTGGAGAAATAGCCGGGGCTGGTGGAATTCCATTCGAAGCGAATGGCGTCGCGCTCGGACCAGGTGCGGCCATCCACCTCGATTAAGCGATCGACGAGATGGAACTGGTCCTCCACCGGGCGGACCACCGAGGCGCTGGCGGACTTCACTCCCGGCAGGGCGCGCAGCCTGTCGAGGATTTCACGATAGACGGCGCCCGCCCGTCCGCTTGGGTAGCCCGCCAGCCTGGCATCCACCGAAAGCATGAGCACATTCTCGCGGTCGTATCCCATCTCCACCGCCCAGAGCTTCTGGAGGGTTCGCACGAAGAGTCCGGCGCCCGAGATCAGCACCACCGAAAGCGCGACCTGCGCCACCACCAGAACGCGGTCCAACGCGCGCGAGCGTGGACCCGAACGGTGCGCTACTTCCTTCATCGCCGGACCGGGATCGACACGCGTGCCGCGGAGCGCCGGGGCCAGGCCGAAGAGGAGACCAGTCAGCAGCGACACGGCGGCGGTGAAGGTGAAGACCCGCATATCCGGAGCGACGGCCAGCGGCGCCGGCGAATCGCCGGCCGCGATCATACGCAGCAGCATCAATCCGCCCCACCACGCCAGCGGCACGGCCAAGGCGCCGCCGATCAACGCGAGCACCGTGCTTTCGGTGAGAATCTGGCGGATGAGCCGGCCGCGGCTGGCTCCCAGCGCCAGCCTGACGGCGATCTCGCGGCGCCGGGCGGAAGCGCGAGCCAGCAGCAGGTTAGCCAGGTTGGCGCATGCCACCAGCAACACGATGCCCGCCACCCACATCAGCAGCTTCAAGGGAAGCGCGTAGAGGTCCCGCAGGCCGCTCGAGACGCCGGTGGCGGCGGGACGGAGCGCCAGGCGCCCATCGCGAATGAAGTGGCGCACGTTTTCCAGGCTGCCAAGCCGGGAAGCCGATAACTGCACGGCCAGAATCTGCCGCCGAATCACATCCAGCTCGGCCTGCGCCCGCTCGCGTGAAACTCCCTCGCCGAGCCGTCCCACTATCAGCAGCCAGCTCGAAAGAGGATCCGTCCATCGCCTGTTATCCGGCGCGAGACGATCGAGCGCGTGGAGCGGCACCCAAACGTCCGGTCCATTGCCAACCGAAATTCCCGAGAACCCGCGCGGAGCGACGCCCACCACCGTGAAGGGTATCCGGTTGATCGTGATCGAGGTCCCGGCGATGGCAGGGTCGGCTGCGAACCGGTCGCGCCAGTAGCGGTCGCCGATCACGGCTACCGCGGCGGGCGCGCGGTCGTCGGCCGCCGAGAAGAAACGGCCATGCTGCGGCGCGATTCCCAGCACGGAAAAGAAATTGCCGCTGCAAGCGTCGCCATCGGCGAGCCCGGATGTTCCCTGGAAGCCCACCAGCAGGCGGCCCATCCCGGTTGTACCGAAGACGCCGGACAGGGTCTTCGACTGCGCCTGAAAACGCTCGAGTTGCGGGTAGGTGAACAAGCTGTTGGCGACACCGCTGCCGGTGTCCCAAAGTGGAAGCGTATTGGTGAACTGCACGAGCTGCCGCGGATCGGCCACCGGCAGATTGCGCAAAACGACGGCATCGAGCAAGCTGAAGATGGCGGTGTTGGCGCCGATCCCGAGCGCCAGCGACAACACCGCCGCGGATGCAAATCCGGGGTTCCGGCGCAGCGTCCGCACGGCGTATTGCACGTCCCGCCAGAACCGTTCCAGGGATGTCCATCCCCAAGTTGCGCGGGTATCCTCCATCAACAACGCCACGTTGCCGAGTTCCCGGCGGGCTGCCCAGCGCGCTTCGCCGGCCGTGAGCCCGGCGGCTTCCGCTTGCCGCGCTTCCTCCCGCAAATGAAACTCGAGCTCGTCCTCAAGTTCCGCTTCCTTGCCGCCGCGCCGGGCGATCCAGCTCAGCTTGCGGAAAACCTCCTTCACACCGGTTCCTCGTCGAGCGGACTCAGGACCAATCCCATGGCGCGGGAAAAGGTCGCCCACTTGGTTTGTTCCGCCTCGAGTTGCTTGCGGCCCTTGGGCGTCAGGCGGTAGTATTTGGCGCGCTTTCCGCTCTCCGCCAGTTCCCATGCGGCGGCGATCCAGCCGCGCGCCTCCAGCCGGTGTAAGGCCGGATACAACGATCCGGTTTCGACTTGCAGCAGGCTCTCCGAGGTGCGCTGGATGTGCTTGGCGATGGCGTGTCCGTGCGCCCGGCCGAGCCGCAGCGTGCGGAGGATCAAAAGGTCGAGCGTCCCCTGCAGAAGCTCGACCCGAGTTTGGTTGGCCATTACGTAGACAGTCTACACCATATTACGTAGAATGTCTACGCTCTCGCGCCTGGGTTTGCAGGTCTGGGACCTGCACCACTACGGCTTCCTCGCCACCAGATGCAGAATCTCAATTTCCCGGCGGCCGTACCAATCCGCGACACCCCGGACGATTTCATAGCGTTCGATGCGCAGGTCGTCGAACTTCTTTAACATTCCATTGCGGCCCACATAGTCGACCGCGCACTCCATCACCACGAAACCGCCCGGCTTGAGCGAGTCAACCACCTTTTTCGGGTCTATGAGTGGCATCGCCCAACTGAAAAGAACCAGGTCGAAGCGCTCTTTCCCGAAGTCGTACTGGCTGTCCGGAACAGCCGCCGTGTGCAGCTTGAGACCCAACTCCAGGGCCCGTTTTTGAGCCGCCGCTACTGCGACATCGGAATGATCGAACCCGTACACATCCCAGCCGAGCTTGGCCAAATACAGGGCGTTTCGGCCGGTTCCCATGGCGTAGTCCAGAGCTACTCCCGGCCGCTTCTCCGCCACGAATGCCATCAAGAAAGCGTTCGGGGCCTGGTTGAACTCCTGGTTGTTCTTAGCGTCCGCGTAATAGCGGTTCCATCGGTCGGCCTCAAGTTGCGGCCCATCGGTGGTCAGCAACCGGAGCCGCCGCGCTATTTCTCCGGCGGAAACTCGTTCATCCTTTAGCTTTGCCGCATACGCGTCGTGAATTTCGCCGGGCGTGATGGACGGGTTCTTGACCCACAGCGAAGACATGAACGTCCGGTAATCCGTGTAGAAATCGTATTCCGGCTTTTGGCCGAGGGCGAGTGTGGACCACAGGAAAGCTGCCGCCGCTAGGAGACGAAGCCGCATGTGCCGAATTCTAGCATTGCGGGCCTGGCAGGTCGGGGACCCGCCCCACGTCAGTAGCCTTGCTCTTGCAATTTATCGATGGTCAGGCCGTTCTTGACGTCGAGTTTGCGGAGCAGTTTCTCGACGTGCTTGGCCAGGATGTCGCATTCGATGTTGACGCGGGCGCCGGCACGATAGGTGCCCAGCGTGGTGTTGCGGTAGGTGTGCGGAATGATGGTGACGCTGAGCGCGTCGCCTTCCAGCGCGGCGATGGTGAGGCTGATGCCGTCGATGGCAATGGAGCCCTTGTAGACCAGAAACGGGTCAAGCTCGGCGGGCACGCGAATCCGCAGCCACCAGTTGTCGTCGCCGAGGGCTTCGAGCGAGAGGAATTCGCCGGTCGCATCCACATGGCCCTGCACGATGTGGCCGTCCAGCCGGCCGCTGGGCGAGAGAGGCCGCTCGAGATTGACGCGCGAGCCGGCGCGCAGATCGCCCAGATTGCTGCGGCGCAGGGTCTCGGGAGCCAGGTCGGCGGCAAAAGAATCGGGGCGCCGGTCGACGGCGGTGAGGCACACGCCGTTGACGGCGATGCTCGCGCCCAGGCCCAAATCCGCCAACACAGCCGCGCAACGGACCTTCAGTCGCGCGCCGGCCGGGCGTGTTTCCAGGGCTTCCACCGTGCCCAGCTCTTCAATGATCCCGGTGAACATATCCTTCGATGGCGAACTCGTCGGGCGGAATAGGGTGAATGGTGACGTTGTGGACGCGAATGGCGTCCACGCGGCGCCGCCGTCCGATGCCGCCGGCGAGGGGCAGCGCCTCCAGACCGCCCAATATCTTCGGGCCGTAGTAGAACAGGATGCGATCGACAACAGCGGTTTCGAGCGCGGTCCAATTCAACTTGCTGCCGGCTTCGATCATCAGCGACAGATAGCGGCGCCGGCCCAGCCACTCGATGGCGCCGGCGAGATCGGCGCGCCCACCGGGACCGTTGAGCACGAGCACCTCGACGCCGGCGGCTTCGAGCGCCTGGCGGCGGTTGGCCGATGCGGCGGAGGTAGTGACCACGACCAAGTCGCCGGCCGCGCCGCGCACCATTTTCGAATCGAGGGGCAGCCGAAGCTGCGAATCCATTACCAGGCGCAACAGCGGGCGGCTGCGCGCGAGGCAGGTGCGGTCGGTGAGGAGGCAATCGTCGGCCAGCACGGTGCCGATGCCGGTAAGAATGGCATCGTGATCGTGACGCAGTTCCTGCACGTGGGCGCGGGCGCGCTCGCTGGTGATCCAGCCGCGGTTGTCATCCGGCGCGGAGATTTTGCCGTCGAGCGTAATGGCGGTCTTCAGCGTCACCAGCGGCCGGCCGGTGCGCATGAAGTGGAGGAACGGCTCGTTCAACTTGGCGGCCTCGGGCGCGAATTCCGTGGCCATGACGACTTCCACTCCGGCGGCCTGCAAGCGGCGGAAACCCTGGCCGCCCACCAGCGGGTTGGGATCCTCGATCGGCGCCACCACGGTGGCGACGCCGGCGGCGATGATGGCGTCCGCGCAGGGCGGCGTGCGGCCCTGGTGGGCGCATGGTTCCAGGTTCAGATAAAGAGTAGCGCCGCGCGCCTTTTCGCCTGCGTGGGCCAGGGCGATGACTTCGGCGTGCTGGACGCCAGCGTAAGTGTGGAAACCGCGTCCCACCACTTCGCCGTCTCGCTCGATCACGGCGCCGACCATGGGATTGGGGCTGGCCAATCCGCGGCCTTGCCGCGCCAGGTCGAAGGCTTCGCGCATGAATGCAGGGTTCATATTTCGAATAGCGATGCGATGAACTTCTCGGCGTCGAACGGCAGCAGGTCGTCCACCTTTTCGCCCACGCCGACGTAGCGGATGGGCAGATCGAGCTCGCGCGCGATGGCCACCACAATTCCGCCCTTGGCCGTCCCATCGAGCTTGGTCAGCACGATGCCGGTGACGCCGGAAGTCTCGGTGAACTTGCGCGCCTGCTCCAGGCCGTTTTGCCCGGTGGTCGCATCGAGCACCAGCAGCACCTCGTGGGGCGCCTCGGGGATGACTTTCTTGGCCGTGCGGGACATCTTCTGCAATTCGGCCATCAGGTTTTCCTTGGTTTGCAGGCGGCCGGCGGTGTCCACGATCACGTAATCCACCTTGCGCGCGCGGGCCGCGCTAACGGCGTCGAACAGCACCGCGCTGGGGTCGCTGCCAGGACTTTGCCGCACCACCGGCGAGCCGGTGCGCTCACCCCAGATTTCCAGTTGTTCGATGGCCGCGGCGCGAAACGTGTCGGCCGCGCACAGCATGACGCTGCGCTGTTCGCTCTTGAAGCGGGCCGCCAGCTTGCCGATGGTGGTGGTCTTGCCCGAGCCGTTGACGCCGACTACCAGGATCACCGCGGGCGGCTCGGCGACGTGCGCGGGGGCGCGCTCGGATGCCTGCAGAATCTCGAGCAGATGCTCGCGGATGAGACCTTTCAGCTCGGCCGCATCGTTCAATTGATGCCGCTCGACGCGCTGGCGGATGCGCTCCAGGATTTCCTCGGTGGTGCGCACGCCCATGTCGGAAGCGATGAGCATGCTCTCCAGCTCATCGAGTAGATCGGCATCGATCTCTTTCTTGCCTTGGAGCGCGTCCTCGATCGCGGTGACCAGGCCGGCGCGCGTTTTCTGGACGCCGCTCTTGAGCTTTTCGAGCAGTGACGGTTCCTGCTCGACGGTGCCGAATAGGGTCTGAATCATTTTTCATTCATTCTAGCAGCCGGGGTAAGGGCGGCACGGCCCCATAAGCGCTAACTGAAGAGCATCCGTACCAGGTAGTCTTTACTCGTTCTTTAAGCCCGGAGGGCGAAAGAGAGTTCCGGGCTCTCCAACCGCTCCCGCGAGTCCCAAGGCTCGCGCCTTGGGCTACTATCTTTCGCCGTCCGGGCTTGCCCGTTAGCGCTGATCAGGCACGGCCCCAGGGGAACAATCGGCGGCAATATTCCGTACGTAGGTTCTTGGGGATTGGAATTCCCCGGGGATATCCGTCGCGGGCGGTAGAATAGGCCTGTAACAGGGTCCTTACGTTACGAGAACTCGGGCCATCGGAGGCCGAAATATGAGAACAGGCTTGCTGGTTGTCATCGCCATTCTGGTTGCGCCTCTCGCAACCCTGCCAGGAACCGGCGGACGCGCCTTCGCCGCTCGCGCGCAGGGCGTCGAGCGCAACGGTCAGGACCGGCACCGGTTCGAGAACCCGCGCGTCAACGGGCAGGTGGTAGACCGCTGCCTCAATTCGGGCGCCAACTGCGAACAACCGGCGGCGGACAATTTCTGCCGGCAGAACGGCTACGCCGGCGCCGTCTATTTCCGGCTCGAATATACGCATCCCACGCTGGTGGTGGCTGACAACAAGGTGTGCAATGACAAGGCGTGCCAGGGTTTCACGGCCATCACCTGCGCCAACGAACGCGAGTTTGACGAGCCCCGTATCGACGGACGCGCGGTGGACCGCTGCCTGAATATGGGCCAGAACTGCGACCAGCCGGCTGCCGACAACTTCTGCCGGCTGAATGGCTACGCCCACGCCACCAGTTACCGGTACGCGAATATACGTCCCACCCTGGTGGCGGGCGACGACAAGGTGTGCGACGAAGGTTACTGCCAGGGTTTCACCGCCGTTACCTGCGAAGGCCGCGGCGAACGCGCCGCCAAGAGCGAGGCCGGGCGCAGATTCGTCGAGCCGCGCATCAACGGGAAGATGGTGGACCGCTGCCTGAACTGGGGCGAGAATTGCGAGCAACCCGCCGCCGACAACTTCTGCCGGGAGAAGGGTTTTTCCGCCGCCACGGCTTTCGAGTTTGCGAACATGCGCCCCACCCTGGTGGCGGGTGACGACAAGGTGTGCAACGAAGACTATTGTCAGGGCTTCACAACCATTACCTGCCGGTGACCTTGGCGGGGCATGCTTTCCGGTTGCTGAAAAACACCAAAAGCATCATGGCCACGGATCAACACAGATGAACACAGATTGAAAAGAATTGGTTTATCCGTGTTCATCGGTGTTCATCCGTGGCCCAAGAATGTTCTTTTCGGATTTTTTTCAGCAGCCTCCTTCTAGCTTGCCAATGCCCCCGAGCGGGCGTTCACAACCATCACCCGCCGCTCGTGGCGCGGGCCGTCAGGCCTGCAGAGCCGAGAGTCATCTCGGCTTTTCTTCCCGCCGTCGATTTACCTGGTCATTTCCTGATGCGCCTAGCGCGCCGCCGCTACCGGGTCGCCGTAGAAAGTCCCCCGCCCATGCGAACCCACGTAGACTCTGCCGAACTGCTTGGGGTCGCCGGTGATCTGCAACAGCAAACCCCATTGATGCTGATCGTCGTTGATTCGCACCCAGCTCTTGGCGGCGTTGGTAGAGCGGAAAATGCCGCGCAGGCCATCCACCACCCCGATCAGGTACAGGGCGGAGTCGGTAGCGCCCGGCGCGGCCTTGCCGAAGCCGAACGCGTGAATCTGGCTGACGTGACCCAAACGAGTGAACGTCACGCCGCTATCGGTCGAGTGATACAGGCCGTTGAAGGCAGCCAGCCACAGGTCGCCCTCCTTGCCCGGCGTGGCGTAAATGCGGTCCTGGCCGCCGCGGTCGTCTCCCCGGCCGCCGCGCGTGGGCAGACCGTCCGGCAGGGTGAGCGGCTGCTCGGTGAACGTCGCCGCGCCATCGGTGCTGATGAAGAGTTTCCCATCGAACAGCGCCAGGCCGTAGAACTTGCGCGGGTTGACGCGGTCGGCAATCACGCGCGTGTTCTCGGGAATACCGGAGGACTTGGCCCAGCGCCCGCCGAAATCGCGGGTGAAATACACGGCGCTGCGCTCCGGCGTCCACACCCAGATATCGCCGTCGGTGGAAACCGCGATGCTTCCCAGGCCCGCGTCGGGCGGAGCCGAGGGAGTGGGCTGCCACGTCCTGCCGCCATCCATCGAGTAAGAGATGTTACCGCCGCCGCGCACGGCGGCCTTGCCCACGCGAACGATCATGTCTGGGCTGGTTTCGGCGCCAGCCACTCCGGTGGTGTTGCCGAAGCGCGGCGGGGATGAGCTGCCTTCGGGCGCGGGCTTATCCAGATCCGAGTGGACGAAGCCGCCGTAATCGCCTATGGCGGTGATCAGATGCGCGCCCTTGGGAGGGCTGAGCAGATCGAGCGCGACGGTCTCCTCGATGCCGGTACTCATGACGCTCCACTTGGTCGGCTTACCGGAATCCATCGCGGTGAGATTGAAGGTTTCGTAGCCGCCGTAGCCGGTCGTGAAAATTGCATGATCCGAATTGGCCGGGTCGATTTCCACGTCGAACAGCCAGTGAATCGGCGTTTTGGCCACGTAGGGCGCCAGCGAAAAATCGTACGTGCCGCCCGAGGCGAATATCCCTTTCCAGGTCTTGCCGCCATCGATGCTGCGGAAGATCTCTTCGCCGCCCGGCCGGTAATAGGTGCTGGCGATCAGGGTCTTCGGATGATGCGCATCCACCGAGACTCCGCCATAGCCGAACGCCTTGTTGTTCGCGGCGTCGGGGCGGTCGGGCGTGAGATCCGTCCACGAGCCGCTGGCGGCGTCGAGCTTCCAGATGCCGCCATCGGTCGGCCGGTACGGGTTCGGGCCGGTGACATAAGAGATGTAGAGGGCGCCATCGGAAGCCAGCGCGGCGCGCGCGGGCCGATATTGCGTGGGCGCATCGGGTACGGGCTGCCACGTCTTGCCGGCATCCTTCGAACGGAACAGGTTGTCGCGTCCCAGCAGGGAAACACCCACGTAAATGGTGGAGCTGGGCTTGCCTTTCACTCCACTGCGCGGGTCGAACACAACGAAAACGATGCCGCTTCCCTGCCCCTGCTGGCTGCCTGCGGCGGCCGGCGTTTCGGTGACGTCGGGAAAATTCTCTACCTTGCTCCAGGTCACCGCGCGGTCCACGCTCTTCCAGAGACCGTCATGGCGGGTGCCCAGATAGAGGATGCTGCCGGCATTGGGATCCACGGCCAGGCGCTCGCCGTGGCCGCGGCCGTTCTCATTGCCGCCGAACTTGAAGGGCACGTCAGTGTGCTGAAAGGTCTTGCCGCGGTCGCTGGAACGAAGAATGGCGCCGTCCGGCGTGGCGGGGTTGGTATAAGTGCCACAGGCGAGATACACACGATTGGGATCGGATGCATCGACGGCGATGCTCTCGACGCCCATCCAGTTCAAGTTCTCGTAGGGCACCCAGTCGAGCAGCGGCTCCCAGCGATGGCTGAGATCGTTCCAGCGGTAAGCGCCGCCGATATCGGTGCGGGCGTAGCGCACACCCTTGGCGGCGGGGTGGAAAACGATGCCGTCGACAAATCCCCCGCCCACCATCTGCACGCTTTTCCAGGTGTAGGGAACGGATGCGGGCCGCTGGCTCGGCACGCCTTGTGCCGTGGCTGCGCCAGAAAGAGCGGTCAGCGCCGCCGAAAGCAGCATTAAGCGAAAACTCATGAGAGGAGGCGCTCCTTTGTCGCGCCCAGGCGAGGGCCAGGCCCTCAAGCTGAAAGAACAAGGTATCACGTCGCGGCCCCGGTTCCAGGGGTGGTCCGGGCAAGCTAAAGCATGCCCTGCCGAAGTGCATACGAATGCGCGAATCGTACTACCGGCTCAACCTATAGGTAGGGCGCGTAGGGGCGGGTCCACGGACGGGAATTGGTAATCCTCGATATGGCAACCTATGCCATGGAAGCCGTGGCTGTCGGGCTCGTCGACGCGCACGATGCGAACCCTGCACTTGACCGCCAGCATCCCGCCCGGCGCCTCGCGGCGATGCGCCGGAATGTGGAGAGTGCAGTCGACCAGTTCCCCGGGGGCGAACACTGTTCTCGCGCGGCAGTAGAATCCATCGCTGCTTAGGTCCTGGGTCTCAGTGGCCAACCAATCCGAATCATCCCGATGATGGAATTGAACGGGCCAGTGCACGCGAGCCCTGGAGCGCCGACGGCGGTCGGTGTGAGTTGGAGGTGCTGAGGGCTGTTCGACGTGGTCGGCGGACATAGATCAACCCGGCCCGCAGTGCACGTTCGGTGCCATTGAGGAGCGCTCTTGCCTGGCTTCTAGCTGAAGCTTTTTCAAGGACTTGCATGAGGCACAATGAAGTGGATTCGCCCGCACTGGAAAGCGAACGGGCGCGAATCCAAATTTAGAGCACGGGCATCCTTATCAGTTAAATCCGATTTCCGTCAACCCCAGTCCGCGAGCCGGTCACTGGCCGGCCGAGAGGTTAATCTGCCAACGATGGTGCTCAACGCAAGGTTGGTGAACATAGTCTCGAAGTTATTTGCTGTTTTTCGCAACAGGCGGCCACGCAGGGACCCCGGATCTATCTTAGGTAGCGCCGGAAAAAACCCGAATAATTGTCATTTGCAAGTACTATTTGCTGTGTTGTGTGCTACTAGTACTAGTAACTGTAACCTTAATCAAATAGTTGACTTCGGTGATTCTCGGGTTATGATTGTAGAGTTCCCAGAAGTTAGTATCATGAGAAACGGGAAGATGTTCCCAACTCTTGGGACGAAATCGCGAAGTTGGGCTGTCGCGAATAAGCCACCCTGTGAGTGATACGCGTTGGATTGTGTCCGCACCATTAGGTGTGGTCAGAGTGTGGGAACTCTGATTACTCGGACACGCCGGGTGAGCCCTGAGGGGGGCTCGACAAGCCCGGTAGCCTTAAACGGGAGCCTTAAAAGGGGGGAGGCTCGATGGATATTGTCTTAGTCTCGGAGGATCGCGAGCTGTACCGAGTCTGTCTGGAGATCCTGGACGAGATTCTGCACCAGCCGTGGACGCTTTCGGCGGCTAGCGCCGGCGATAACATCTCGCATGCGGACCTTTGCATTTGGGATTACCAGGCCGACGTCCCGCTACCGATTTACGGCGACCGCTTTTCCTGCCAGCATTTGTTCCTGGTTAGCCGGAAGGACCTGCCGGGATTCCGCCGGCAGATGGCCGTGGCAGAGGCGCACATCCTGCTCAAGCCGGTGACCCCGGTGACGCTGGCCGCCTTTGTCGCTTTCGCCGTATCGTCGCGCGGGAAAGACCCCTCGCGGGAAGATCGCAACGAGATACTGCAATGCCTGGTGCAGACGAATCTGGCGTTGCAGGAATATGACCAGGACCGCACCAATTTTCTCGCTCGCGCGGTACACGATTTTCGGGCTCCGCTGACGGCACTGAGCGGCTACTGCGGCCTGATGCTGGACGAGTCGTTTGGGCCCATCGCCGAGGAACAGCGCGAAGTCCTGCGGCGCATGCGGCGTAGCGCCCAGCGTCTCTCGCGGATGGCCTCCGCGATGTTCCAGTTGAGTATTGCGCGCCAGGTGAAAAAGCGGCCCGATCTCGAGCGGGGCGACCTGCAGGAGTGCCTGGATCAGGCCTTGCACGAGATCGCGCCATTCGCCGACGAAAGGCGAATTACGGTCACGACGGAGCTGGAACCTGGCGATGAGGGCCTGCTCTTCGAGCCGGGACAGATGGAGCAGGTGCTGATCAATATTCTCGACAACGCCTGCAAGTTCACGCCGAAAGCAGGCGTGATCGAAATTCGCGGCTATCCGTTCTTCTGGGAGCGGCGGTCGGGCCAATCCGGCGTGGCACCCGGGCTGGAGCGGCGGCGCGTCGCCAACCAGGAGCCGAACAGCTACCGGATTGACATCACGGATTCCGGCGCGGCGATACCGAAAGAGCATTTGGAGAGCATTTTTGAGGAATACGCTTCGTATTCGGGCGGGCGTGACCGCTCTGGCGGCGGCCTTGGGCTGGCCATTTGCCGCTTGATTGTTACCCAACACGAGGGACGTGTTTGGGCCGAGAACACCGAGTTGGGTCCCAGGTTTTCAATTGTTCTTCCGTTAGACCGGTCTGGCTTGACGGTGAGGGAAGCGGAAGAAGATGTAGCGTTCGAAGAACTAAGGAGGATCAACATTCATGCTGCCGTCTGACCAGAAGTGCACAGTTCTGGTGGGGGAAGATGAGCCGGAGGTTTTGAGCTATCTCGAAACGGCTCTGAAATGTATGGGTTATTCCGTGGAATCCGCTCGAGATGGGGACGAAGTGCTGGCTTGCCTTCGATCGAGCGAGAGCGAAATAGCGGCCGTGCTGCTCGATATCGTGATGCTGAATCGGGACGGCCTGGACACTTTGCGGGAAATCCGGAACCTGGACCGCCATTTGCCGGTGATCATGCTGTCCGGTGCGTCGTCCACACTGAACGTGGTCACCGCGATGAAGCGAGGGGCTACGGATTTTCTCGCCAAGCCCGTAGCGCATGAGGACTTGCGTGAGGTACTCCGGCGGGCACTGGAGGCCAAAGGCACGGTTCCCGCGGCGCCCCCGCGCAATCCGCGGCTGTTCCCCGACGTTTTAGTCGGGAACAATCCCCGCATGAGAGAGCTCCAGGTGGTGGTGGGGCAGATTGGCTGGTCGGAAGTTCCGGTGCTGATTCAGGGCGAAACCGGCAGCGGAAAAGAGGTGCTCGCGCGAGAATTGCACGCGCAGTCGCCTCGCGCCAACAAACCGTTTCTGAAGCTCAACTGCGCGGCGTTGCCCTCGGAGCTGGTCGAGAGCGAACTGTTTGGTTACGAGCGCGGCGCCTTCACCGGCGCTTTCCAAAAGAAGGCCGGCAAATTCGAGATCGCCGAAGGGGGCACGATTCTGCTGGATGAAATCGGGGACATGGACGTGCGGCTTCAAGCGAAGCTGTTGCAGGTCCTGCAAGACCACGAGTTTCAACGAATCGGCGGCAAGGAAACCATCAAGGTGGACGTGCGCGTCATGGCGGCGACGCACCGCGATCTGGAGAAGGCCATCGTCGCGGGTAGCTTCCGCGAGGACCTCTATTACCGCCTGAATGTGATCAACCTGAAGGTTCCTCCGCTGCGCGAGCGCAAGGAGGATATCGTGCCGCTGGCTGAGTTTCTGATCAAGAAACACGTGACGGGAGGGCTTCCCGTGCCGCTCATCCCGCTCGGTCTGCGACATGCCTTGATGACGTACCACTGGCCCGGGAACGTGCGCGAGTTGGAGAACTACGTCCGGAAATTCATTATCCTCGGCGATCCCGATGCGCTCGCGAGCGAACTCCATGCCAAAGCCATCAAGCCGCCGGCGCGTCCCATCCCGATTGCCGACGGCTACTCCCAGCCGGCCGAACTGAGCGTGGGTTCTCCAATCCTCGAACAGGTGTCGCAAGCCAGGAAACAAGCCGAAACGGACGCCATCCTGGCGGCTCTCAATTCCACTCGCTGGAACCGGAAACAAGCCGCGGCGCTGCTGAAGATCGACTATAAGGCGCTGCTGTACAAGATGAAGAAGCTGGGTGTCGAGGACCGTCCCGATCTGATTGCCGCGGAACCCGTGGCAGCGCCGAAGACAATGTCGGCCGGCGGTTACTAGAGGTCGCCCCGGTAGCAGTTTCGCCAACCTCATCGACCGGCACGGGTAGAGGACCATACAGGACCTTGCTGAAAAACGCCAAGAGCGTCTATGCCACGGATGAACGCAGATCAGAAAAGGACTGGCTTATCTGTATTCATCCGTGGCCCAAGGTGTTTTGCCGGAGTTTCTTAGCAGCTTCCTGAACGCCCTGTTGCGGATGCCACGCCGGCACGTCTGAAGCCGTGACCCGATAAAAAGCCCCGGAATCGCGCGGTCTCCCGGTGTATACTGGACAAGACCCGCGGCTCCGAAATGGAAGCTCCGCGTCATAACTGGCACTAAGGACGAGGAGACCTGAATGATACGCCGATTCACCTCCACGATTGCCCTCCTGTTTTTTGCGGTACTGTGCGCGGCAGCACAGCCGGCCGCTTCCCCGGTACTCCAAGCCATGAAATCCGAACTCGACCGGTCCATGGAGAAGCTCAAGACCCAGCCGGTGCCACCTTATTTCCTGGGTTACGAGATCGTCGAAACCCGCGACTTCGGCATTGCCGCGGAATTCGGGAAAATCCTCAACAGCCGCGAAAGCCGGCGCCGCCAACTGGATATCGATCTTCGCGTGGGAGATTACAATCTGGATAACACGCGCGAGATTCGCGGCGGCAACGCGCAGATGGGATTCGAGAACTTCCGGTCTGTCACGGTGCCGATTGACGACGATCCCGATGCGATCCGTGCGGTGCTCTGGCACTCGACTGACGAGCGATACAAGCGAGCCGTCGAGCAACTCACCAAGGTCAAGACCAACGTCCAGGTGAAGGTGGCGCAGGAGGACCAATCCGCCGATTTTTCGCGCGAGGAGCCTCAGCGTTTCACCGAACCGCTCGTGCAGATTCAGGTCGACCGCGGCGCGTGGGAAGACAAGCTGCGCAAGTATACGGCGCCCTTCGCCAAGTACGCCGACATTTACCAGGCAACCGCCTTTCTGCAAGCGTCCGCCGAGTCGCGCTGGTACGTGGACAGCGAAGGAGCCACCATCCAGACCTCGCAGCCGGCCTTTCACCTCTTCGTGGTCGCGGGCACCAAGGCCGACGACGGAATGGAACTGCCGCTCTATGAGTCGTATTTCGGCTTCACCGAAAAAGACCTTCCCGATGACGCGACAGTGCTCAAAGACGTGGACAAGATGATTCACAACCTGGAAGCGCTGCGCGTCGCGCCATTGGCCGAGCCCTACACCGGACCCGCAATCCTGTCCGGCCGGGCCAGCGGCGTGTTCTTCCACGAGATTTTCGGCCACCGGGTGGAAGGCCAGCGGCAGAAGAATTCCGGGGATGCCCAGACCTTCAAGAAGAAAATCAATGAGCCGGTGCTGGCCAAGGAGTTTTCGGTTTATTTCGATCCGACCCAGCGCCGGCTGGCCTCGACGGACCTGGCCGGCTATTACCTCTATGACAACCAGGGCGTGAAAGCGCGGCGCGTGACCGTGGTGGAAAACGGAATCCTCAAGACCTTCCTCATGTCGCGCACGCCACTCGAAGGCATTCCGCAGTCCAATGGCCACGGCCGCGCGCAGTCCGGATTTAAGCCCGTGGCGCGGCAATCGAACCTGATCGTCGAAGTGGCGCCCTCCGCCGTTCAACCCGATCTCAAGAAGCTGCTGATCGCCGAAATCAAGAAACAGAACCTGCCGTACGGCCTGTATTTCGACGATATCCAGGGCGGTTTCACCTTCACCGGCCGCATGATTCCCAACGCGTTCACGGTCCTGCCTCTGATGGTGTACCGGATCTATCCCGACGGACATGAGGAATTGGTGCGCGGCGTCGACCTGATCGGCACACCGCTCACCACCTTCAGCAAGATCGTCGCCGCGGACGACAAGATTGCGGTGTTCAATGGAATCTGCGGAGCCGAATCGGGCGGAGTTCCGGTGTCCGCGTCCTCGCCCGGCATTTTCATTTCGCAGATCGAATCGCAGAAGAAGAGCAAATCGCAGGACCGCATTCCGGTTCTGCCCGCGCCGTTTGAGGGAGGCAAGTAAGTATGCGAATCGCAACCTTGCTCGGGCTTCTGGCCGCCGCTCTCCCCGCCGCGGCCCAGGACGACGTCCTGATGCGAGCCATGCGCGACGAAATGGCCCGCTCGATGAAGGAGCTCCAGCTCGCCAATCTGGAGAAGCCGTATTTCATCGCGTATCGCGCCACCGAACGCGACGATACCGGAGTAGGCGCCAGCTTCGGCGCATTGAGCCATAGCAACTCCGGCCGCTCTCGTATGTTCAGCGCGGTGGTGCGGGTCGGCGATTACAAATTCGACAACACCAATTTCTTCTCGATGAACTTTGGCATGGGCGCCGAAATCCAGACAGCCTTCTTGGGAAATACCGAACTCCCCCTGGACAACGACTACAAAGAGCTGCGGCGGCAGATCTGGCTCGCCACCGATTCCGCTTATAAGAAAGCGGTCGAGGATATCTCCAAGAAACGCGCCGCGCTTCAAAACAAGAACCGCGACGACGATATCCCGGACTTCAGTCACGAGACTCCGGTGACCACCATCGACATTGCGCCGCCGGTTCAGGTTGACCGCGTCAAGTGGGAGGCCACGGTGCGCGCTCTCTCGGCGCTGTTTCGCCAGGCGCCGGAAGTGTACACGTCCAGCGTGAGCCTGAATGCGGCGAATACGACGATCCGCTATCTCGACAGCGAGGGCTTCTCTTACACGCGCAGCCATTCGGCGATCACGTTCGACGCTGCCGCAAGCACGCAAGCTCCCGATGGCGGTCAGATCGAAGACTCCACTTGGCTCTACGCCCACGCGCTCGCCGAGTTGCCGGGCGACAAGGAACTGTCCGCGCGTGTGGTTGCGCTGGGCCGGGAAGTCTCGGGAATTCGCTCCGCGCAACGCATCGAGAATTACAATGGACCGGTTTTGTTCGAAGACGATGCAGCCGTACAGGCGTTCCGGCTCGCCTTTGTTCCCGACCTGGTGGGGACGCACCCCGTGATCAGCGATATGCCGAACCAGGGCGGCCAGGCCGAGAATCCATTTCTCGATAAGATTGGCGCGCGCGTGCTGCCCGCATTCCTCAGCGTCACCGACAACCCGACGCTGGCGGAATTCAACGGAACGCGGATGGCCGGCTTTTCAAAAGTGGATGAAGACGGACTGGCTACGCGTGAGACGCGGCTGGTCGAAAAGGGAATTCTCAAGACTCTGCTCACCTCGCGCGATCCGGTCCGCGGAATCGAACACAGTACCGGCAGCCGCCACGCCGGGCAGGCCGCGCCGTCGAACATCATCGTGACCTGTGAAAATGGCCTCTCCGCCGCCGATCTCCGCGCCAAGTTCATGGAACTGGTAAAGGAGCGCGACTTGCCCTACGGCATCCTAGTGCGACGCATGAGGACCGGCAATACACCGCTTCTGATTTCGAAGGCGTTTCCCGACGGCCACGAGGAGGCTATCCGCGGGGTGCAGTTCGTGGGCTTGAATACAACGGCCTTCAAGGAGATCGTAGCCGCCGGGAAGGACCAGCACATGCTGACCGTTCAGTACCGGCCGCGCGCGACGCCTTTCCTGTTCTCGTTGGGAGGGGAAGGTTGGACGCCGCTGAGCCTGGCCGTGCCATCGCTGCTCTTCGAGGACCTCACGATCCGCAAGGCGCGCGGCGCGACTCCCAATCCTCCGGTCGCCAAGCATCCGTTTTTCGACAAGTAGCACGGCGAGAGGGCCTGTCCTCCGGCTCGACAGCCGGACGCGCCATCGCCAAGCAAGCGCTCATTTCCCCGGCCCGAATTCACGAAAGTGTAACGATCCACATTGTATTCTGGCCGATCGAGGGGAAACATGAGCGCTGCCACAGCGACCTTACTGGACGCCAAAATGTCCCGCAAGCCGGGCAAAATCGGGATGCTGGTTTTCGGACTGGCTTTGATCATCGGGTTCGTGTATGCCGCGTCGCAACTGATCGGCGATCTGGCCAACGTGCACGCATCTTCCATTTATCCCTTCGTGCTGCTTGGCGTTGCCCTGTCGGTCGCGCTGGGGTTCGAGTTCGTCAACGGTTTTCATGACACCGCCAATGCGGTCGCCACGGTGATTTACACGCATTCGCTGGAGCCGCACGTCGCGGTGGTCTGGTCCGGAGTCTGGAACTTCGTCGGTGTGCTGACTTCGTCCGGCGCGGTGGCGTTCGGTATCATCAGCCTGCTACCTGTCGAATTGATCCTACAGGTGGGCAAGGGGGCGGGCTTCAGCATGGTCTTCGCGTTGCTGGCAGCGGCCATCATCTGGAACCTGGGCACCTGGTATTTCGGGCTGCCGTCGTCGAGTTCTCACACCATGGTTGGTTCCATCATCGGCGTGGGCATCGCCAACCAGTTGATGTCGGCCCGGAGCGGCACCAGCGGCGTGGATTGGGGCCAGGCCGCCAACGTCGGCAAGTCGCTACTGATCTCGCCGATGGTGGGCTTCGTCTGCGCGGCGCTGCTGCTGATGGTTTCCAAGCTGGTCTTCACGAACAAGAAGCTCTATGAGGCGCCGGAAGGAACCGAGCCGCCACCGTGGTGGATTCGCAGCCTCCTGGTGCTGACCTGCACCGGCGTCAGCTTCGCCCACGGCTCCAACGACGGACAGAAGGGAATGGGGCTGATCATGCTGATCCTGATCGGCACGGTTCCCGCGGCGTACGCCTTGAACCACGCCGTTACGCCGGCGCAGACCATGGACTTTGCGGCCGTTTCGCAGCAGGCCGCCGACGTTGTACACGAGTACGTTTCTCCCAACGCCGTGATCGGCGACCCGCGCACCACCATCACGGATTTCGTCCGCACCCGCGAATTCACCCCCGGCACCATGCTGGCCTTGCAGCAGACGATCAGCGACCTGGGCAACGAAGCCACCATTTACAAGCAGCTCAAGAATGTCCCGGACGCGATGACGCCAAACTTCCGCAACGACATGTACCTGGTGAGCGAGGCCCTGCGGTTGATGAAGAAAAGCGGCAACCCGAAACTGACGGCGGAGGATTGGGCGGTTCTCGACAATTACAAGAAGCACGTGGACGCCGTCACCAAGTTCATTCCCACCTGGGTGAAGGTTGCGGTGGCAATGGCGCTGGGCTTGGGCACTATGGTGGGCTGGAAGCGAATTGTGATCACGGTGGGGGAAAAGATCGGCAAGCAGCACCTGACTTACGCGCAGGGTGCGGCCGCCGAAATCACCGCCATGGTCACCATCGGCGCGGCGGATTATATGGGCTTGCCGGTGAGCACCACCCACGTGCTCTCATCGGGCGTCGCCGGCACCATGGCGGCGAACCACTCCGGCCTGCAATGGAGCACCGTCCGCTCTTTGGCAATGGCCTGGGTTTTGACGCTGCCGGTCTCCATCATGCTGGCGGCCGGGTTGTTCATGCTGTTCCACCGAATCATGTAAGCGGCGGTAGCGTCCCGTCTCACAACTTCGCAAAATACTTCCAGAGCTCTGGAACGGGGCAGGCTTCAGCCGACTGAGCACCTATGTTTTCGGCAATGCCGGCGGTCTTGCCGCCTGTGTTCTTCCCGCGTGCGTGCGAAAGGCAGAACACCGGCGGCAAGACCGCCGGCGTTACCGGGCCTCTGACGGGGATGCACAAACCCGGCCTTCAGGCCCCGCTCCAGAGGCGCAGACACTACTTCATGAGCACCTTGCGGATGGCTTTCAATTCCTGCCGGCGCTTCTCGGTGGTCTTGGGATATGCCATCTTCAGTTCGTTGAGCCGATCCAGGACTATCTGGGAAACAATCAGCCGGGCATTCTCCTTGTCGTCGGCCGGCACCACGTACCAGGGTGCGTGATGCGTGCTGGTCGCGCTCAGACAGGCCTCGTAAGCCTCCATGTACTGCTTCCAGTATCCCCTTTCCTGAATGTCCGCCATGCTGAATTTCCAGTTCTTCTCGGGTTCATCAATGCGCTCGAGAAATCGCTTGCGCTGCTCCTCCTTGGATAAGTGGAGGAAGATCTTGATGGTCCGCGTGCCGTTTCGATAAAGATGGCTTTCCAGATCCACGATCGAGCGATACCGTCCCTCCCAGATGGTCTTTTCGTCGCGTAGCTCTTCGGAAAGCCCCTGGCTGCGAAGAATCTCCGGATGCACTCGAACCACCAGCACTTCCTCGTAATAGGACCGATTGAATATGCCGATCTCGCCGCGCTCGGGAAGCCGGCACGTGGTGCGCCAGAGAAAATCGTGTTCCAGTTCTTCGGCGCTGGGCTGTTTGAAACTGAAAACCTGGCAGCCTTGCGGGTTCACCCCGGACATCACGTGACGAATGGAGCCGTCCTTGCCGGCGGCGTCCATCGCCTGAAAAATCAGCAGCCCCGCATAGCGCCTGGACGCATAATAAAGACGCTGCAGCGAGCTCAACTCCGCAACATGTCCCTCCAGGAGCTTCTGATAGTGTTTCTCCGACTTATAAAACGGCTTCACAACCGTCGGCCACTCTTTCAGTGAGACTTTCTCTCCCGCCCGCACACGGAAATCCTTGGTGTCGATTCTCATCTTCATCCTTTCATTGGCAGGTTATCGTATCAGATTTGCCCATCTCCCGTAAGTTTGGCACTTCCGTTGGCACTTCCGTTTGGCACTTCCGCCCGGGATGCACGACCGAAGAGTGGATTTCTTTCCAGCGTCAGGCACGCCCTTAAGCTCCGTAGGAGCGACAGAAGATAGCCCACGGCGCCAGCCGTCGGGATAGGCCGGCAGTGAGGACTAGCCCCGGAACGGGGCGGAAGAGGCTCTCGCCAACAGTCTTCCGCCCCGTTCCGGGGCTGGCAGGAAGCAACCAGATTCCACACGGCTTATGCCGTGGGCTACCATCTTACGCCCTCCGGGCTGGTGCGCCGGCAGCCTTGCGTACCTATGCGCTCAGATAAAAGCGGACTTCCTCTCGGAATGCGACAGGCCACCATTTGCGTCGCGCACCTCTCAGCTCCCGTAAGTTGGCACTTCCGCCCGCCGGGCGTGGTACAATGAAGGCTCTGGAAGTTGATCCGCAACCCCTTCTCCCCTGATTGGCGAGTCGGCTCGCCGGTTTCCCTCCTTGAAACGACCTAAAGACTCAATGAAAACTTTCTCTGAACTCCCCCTCTCTGCCCTGCTCAAGAGCAATCTTGCCAAGCATGGCTTTACCGAACTAACTCCCGTGCAAGCCCAGACCATCGAGCCCGCGCTGGCCGGCACCGACCTGGTCGCCACCGCGCAAACCGGCACCGGCAAAACGCTGGCTTTTGTGTTGCCTCTGATTCACCTCCTCGGCAAGCTGCCGCCACAAACCGGCATCCGCAGCGTCATTCTGACTCCTACCCGCGAACTTGCCATGCAAATTCACGAAGTATTCGTCAAAATGGCCGCCGGCACCGGAATCCAGGCCACCGTGGTGGTCGGCGGCGTCAGCGAGCGGACTCAATTGAATTCCATTCGCAAGGGATCGCAAGTGCTACTCGCCACCCCGGGCAGGCTCTGCGATTTCCTCAGCCGCCAACTCGTCGATCTCGCAAAGGTCCGCATACTGATTCTGGACGAGGCCGACCGCATGCTCGATATGGGCTTCCTCCCCACCGTCAAACGAATCATGGCGGCCGTGCCCGCCGATCGCCAGACGATGATGTTCTCGGCAACCATCGAAAGCTCCGTCAAGCACTTGGTTGCGACCCAGGTCCGCAACGCGGTCCGCATCGAAGTCGGTTCCACCATTAAGCCGGTCGAACAGGTCGACTTGCATCTCTACGAAGTGGAGCAGGATGGCAAGCTGGGCCTGCTGCAGACCATGCTGCGCGAGGAGGCGGGCTCCTTTCTCGTCTTTGCCCGCACCAAACGCGGCGCCGACCGGCTATCGAAGAGGCTCTCGCACGAAGGCGTGAAATCCACCGCCATCCACGGCGACCGCAGCCAGAACCAGCGCAACCAGGCATTGCGCGGCTTCCAGGATGGGCAGTACCGCGTGCTGGTCGCCACCGACGTGGCGGCTCGCGGAATTCACGTGGAAGGGATTTCCCACGTGGTGAACTACGATCTTCCGCAAGTCCCCGAAGATTTCATTCACCGCGTCGGCCGCACCGGCCGCGCCGGCGCGCGCGGCACGGCCTCGACTTTCGCCACGCGATCCGAGCGCGCCGAAGTCGCCCATATCGAGCGCACCCTGACCACCCGCCTGATCCGCCGGACGGTATCGGATGGCGCACTGTGTGAGCAGAGAGCAACCGCTCCCGTCATCGTCATGCCCACGCCTGCACTCGCGCGCCAGCGCCGTTCGCGGACCTTCAGTCCAAAAGTGAAAGCCCGCCGCTGGTACGCCGTTTAGTGGGGCAGGTCCCCGACCTGCCAACCCGCCGCGACTTCCAAGCCCGTCACGTCCAAAGTGGGGCAGGCGCTTCCGCCTGCCAACCGCCGCAATCCGGCAGCCCCCATCACATCTCCTTGTGATCCGCCTGATCCACGTGCGCATCCGGCACCGGGGATGAACGATACACCGAGACGTCCTCGACGTTCCGCAACACAATCGTCGGGATGCCCGCCGCCTTCTGCGCCTTGACATGCTGCAGGTCGATTCCCTTCACCGTATCCAACACAAATGCGGGCCGGCGGTCCTCCTTCATGTAACCGACTTCCACATTGTTCAGTTCGATTCCCGACGCGTGGCGGATGAAGAAGCCGTACGCGGGCAGCATGCCGAACATCGAGGGCTCGGGATATTCTTTCTCGCGCTCCGGCGTCGCGTACGGTTCGCGCGGTGGCACGCCGCCGGAGCCTCTGAAGAAAAACGTATTCACTAACTCCGCCGGCTGCTTCGCCACCTGATCCAGCGTCAGGCCGCCTCGGTAAAGGATGCGGATATCGCTCAGCTTCACGTCTTCCACGTCGTGCCCGGGAATACCGCTGATGATCGATCCGTACCGCGGATCGGCGTCGTATACCACCACGCTGCTGATGTTCACACGCCGCACCGATCCCACCGCGGTTCCTTCCGGAGCGCGCATCCGGCTGCCGAGTCTGATGAAGATCGGCGCGTTGGAAACTTCCCGCATGGTGATGTTCGAAATTGCGATATCTTCCAGATGCGCGCCGTCGACCGATTCCAGGGCCAGGCCGCGGGAGCGGTCGAAGACCACGTTCGCGATCGTGATATTCCGGAAATCGCCCTCCGATTCCGTGCCGATCTTGACGCGTCCCGTCGGGCCGTCGCGGTCGGGCGCCTGCTGAATCGTGCGCTTGTAGGTGCCATCCAGCAGCGAGCCGATATCGTAGCCGCTGACCAAGCAATTTACAATCGTCACGTTCTCCGTCGGCCGCGCGAAACCCAGCGCGTGCGTGCCCTTGAGCACGATGGCGTCGTCGTTCGGCGTATTGACGCTCGAGTTGGAAATCCGCACGTTGCGGCAGGAGTCCACGTCGATCCCGTCGCGGTTCGTATCAATCGTCACGTTGTCGATGGTCAGGTTGTCCACGCCGGTAGCCAGTATGCCAAAGTGGCCGCCGGAAAGAACCGAAAAATCGCGCAGCGTCACCTTGCGGCAGAGCTTGAGTGCGATGGCTTTGTCGCCGGCCGCGCCGCGTTCGCGCGCGAGTGCCTTGCCGCTGATCAGGCCGGGACCCTCGATCGAAACGTTTTCCAGCCCCTCGCCCCAGATGAGGCTGTTGTGAAAATGGGTATGTCCGAAATCCTGAAACTTCTCCCATTGGCTTGGTTCGGGGGCGTCGTAAGCGGAGGGATCGGCCGATGCTTCGAGCGTCGCGCCGGGCTCGAATTGCAGGGTGAGATTGCTGCGCAGGCGAATCGAACCGATGACGTAAGTTCCCGCCGGGAAATGTACGGTCCCGCCGCCCGCTGCCGACGCGGCTTCAATCGCCTGGTTGATGGCCGGCGAATCGAGTATTTTTCCATCGCCCTTTGCGCCGTAACTCTTCACATCGAAAACGGCGCTGTGAACTTGCGCCGGAACGAGCCACGGCGCAAGCGCGATCGCAAACCAACATTCCGCCCAAAGTCTCGTCATACATCTCCTTCGCTAAAGTCCATTCTGCCACTGGCGCGCAGGGAGGTAGGACAGACGATCGGTTTTTGTCGTCTGTCGCGCCTCGGCAGGGGCGCACCGCCTGCCGACAAAAACCGATCGTCTATCCTGCTCTCGCCAAGCCACGCACGAGTGCGCGCGCCACGGCCGGCAAATGGGGAGAGCCGTTTGCTGCAAGCGAGTTTAGTGGCCGGGAGGTGGGGGTGGGGCGGGCACGCCGGTAGTGCCAGTTCCGGTGGAAGATCCGTTGACAGTGCCGGTGCCAGTGCCGGTGGTGCCGCCGGGCTTGGGCTTGTCGCCTTGCGCGCCGACGCCGCCGCCGAGGGAGCCAATGCCCCCGTGCCCGCCCAGTAACACTTGGGCCATGGCCTGCTCGGCAGCTCTCAAAATCAGGCGCATCGCGGCGTGTTGGTTGATCTGTTGCGGAATCAGCGGCCGGTACGGTTCGACAAGAATGGACTCACCCGGCTTGAGGAGCACCGATGGGCCGGGCGCGGTCAGGTTGCGAACGTCCACCACGCCGTCATCCAAAGTAACGAACGTGGTTCCCTCCGCATCTTGCACTTCCACGTCGAACACCGTGCCGCGGACGGAAATCACCGCCGTGGGCGTCTTGACGTCCTTCGGGTTCGGACCCTTGGAATGCTCGATGAACACCTTCACGCGTCCAATGAAAAGATCCAGCAGGTCGGTTAGGCCGGGAGTTTCCCGGAACACCACCTTCGAGTTCGAATACACATCGAAGGTGCTGCCGTCGGAGAGTTGGAATCGGGCGAAGCCATCGGGGCCGGTGACAATGGTCTCGTGCAGGCGCAGCCGGTCGCCCACCGACAGCGGCCGCAGGTACCCGGCGTTGTCCAGTACGGACACCCGGTTCAGTTGTACCAGAACCGTCGCCGCACTCTCGTCCTGAGCATGGAGCGTTGCCAGCGACACAACGACGGTAGCCGCCAGCAGCAGCATAGACCGATACCGCATGTGCTTCAAGCGCCGTACCATATCAGATATCGGGACGCTAAACTCCAAACCGGCGCCCCTGATTATTTCTCCTCAAGTCTAGCACTAAACTTGCAATGCACATAGAGTGCCGGAAGGAAGCATGCGTCACAAATCGAGTGATATCAGCCATTTGATGATTATGCCGAAACGGGATCTGAGCTAAAATGGAACTGCCCGTGTGTCATAAAGGAACACTCCGCGTTTCAATTTGTTGCGCCGCTGCGGTGATTCTTGCCGCTACGGCGGGGTTCGCCCAGACTGCGCCGGCATGGCGGAAGGTAGGGAGTGCCTCGGTCGATTTGCAACTGGCCGGCCCTGCCACCGGTCCGGTAGACCAGGTGTGGTTCACTCCCGGCGGCGGGGTACTGTATGCGCGCTCCACTTCGGGCGCGGTGTTCGAGACCGCCGATTACGAAACCTGGACCGCGGTGGCGGGCGCACCCGATCCACCGGCCGCGCGGCCAGCCACTGCCGCGCGCCTGCCCGAAGCCTCCGCGCGAATCCTCGCTTCGTCTTCCAATCCAAATGTAATCTTCGGTTTAGGCAGACAGCTCTATCGCTCCGAGGATGGCGGCCACGGGTGGGACAACTTGACCGCGTTAGGCTCCCGGTCGGTGATTGGCGACGGCGTGACGAGTGTCGCGGTTTCGCCGGTGGATCCGGATCAACTGGCAGTGGCCAACGACTTTGGCGTGTGGCGCTCGCTCGATGGCGGGCTTTCCTGGTCGGCTCTGAACCTGGGGTTGCCGAATCTACCGGTGCGCCGGATTCTCTCCACGGTCACCGGGACCTCGGGAACAATTGTCGAGGTGGAGAACCTGGGCACGCTGGAGTTGCCGCCCAGCGGCTCGCTGTGGCAGCCGGTGGACGCGAGCTCGCCCGATGCGTTGCCGAGAGAGTTGTATTCGAGCCGGCTACAGACGGAAATCACGGCCGTGGGCCAATCTGGCACATCGGTTTATGTGGGTTCGGCGGATGGCCGCATCTGGATTTCGATGGATGGCGGCCGCACCTTCCCTGCCCCGGCATGGTCCACGGGCGGGGGCCGCGTGGAGCGCATCTTTGCCGACCCGGCCGAGCCGCGCGTCGCGCTGGCTGCGCTCTCCGGCGCCGGGCCGCACGTGCTGCGAACCACCAACAGCGGCGGCTTCTGGGATACGCTCGATTTCAACTTGCCCAATCGGCCGGCGCACGGAGTCACCGCCGACCGCGCCGCGGGAGCCATCTATGTAGCAACCGATGCGGGCGTGTTTTACGGTGTGGCGGACCTGGAAAACGCGAGCGCCAGCCCGGTGAATTGGGTAAACCTGTCGACCCGTCTGCCGGCGGCGCCGGCCTATGACGTTCGCCTGGATCCGGCGGGCGTCCAGCTCTACGCGACGCTCGACGGCTACGGCGTATACGCCACCGCGGCGCCGCACCGGGCGCGCTCGCCGCGCATCGTGAATGCAGCCGACTTCAGCACCCGGCCGGCCGCGCCCGGCTCGCTGCTGAGCGTGGTGGGAGCGCAGGTGAGCCGAGCGGCAGCCGCCAACCTGGAATTCCCCGTACTGGCCGCGGCGGAGGGCGAATCGCAGGTGCAGGTTCCCTTCGAAGCGGTGGGCCCGAGCGTTGGGCTGGCTCTCGATACCGCTGCCGGCAGCTTCACCATTCCGCTCGCGGTGCAGCCGGTTTCGCCGGCCATCCTGGTTTCGCGCGATGGCGCCGCTGCATTGTTCGATGCCGATAGCGAACTCCCGCTCGATGCACGCAATCCGGCCCATTCCAACGGGCGCGTGAAGATTCTGGCCACCGGCCTGGGCAAGGTACAGCCCAACTGGCCCACCGGGATGCTGGCGCCGCTCGAAGATCCGCCGGCGGTGGCCGCGGCGGTGAAGGTCTTCCTCGATGGAGCTCCGCTCCAAGTGACGCGCGCCACGCTGGCGCCCGGGTATGTCGGTTTCTACCTGGTGGAAGCGCAACTGCCCGCCCTCACCAACGCCGGCACATCCGAGCTGCATCTGAGCGTCGCCGGCGAGGACAGCAACTCCGTGCAGATCGTGATCGAGCCGTAAGCGGGCGGCGCGCAGCTTGTGGTTCGGCCTGAACGAGCACGCGGAGGCGAACTCCCGGCAACGCTGAAGCGCTGAGCCCCTGACAGACGCTTGACGGAACTGCGCCTCAGCGTTCCACTTCGTGTCCGTAAATCAGTCTTACATTCGGATAGGCTTTCGCGAAGGCCCGCAGTTGCTCCAAGCTCACGTATCCGCGAGCGGTTCCCGCCCTGTTCCAGCCGCGCGGCGCGACACCGGTCCTGAAGGCCCACGCGAAGTGGCTCGCATCGCCGGTCAGCAGAACCGGCATGGCGGCGTTGATCAAGTACGCGATGTCATCGTCGGTGTGGCCGGGCACCGAGATCGCCCAAAAGGATCCGTCACCGAAGAGATCAACACTCGGCCCGAGAGGCGCCATCGTGGGCGCGGCCGAGAAATCGATGCCGGAAAACTTCGACTTGCCTGAGAAGTCGTTTGCAACAGCGGCTCGCGCCAAAAAGCTGGCTTCGGTCTTGCCGAAAATAAACTCGGTCTGCGGCGCGAGTGCGGGAACTCCCCCGGTGTGATCGGGATGGAGATGCGTGAAAAACACCGCCTTCGGGTGGATGTTCCGGCGCGCGAGCTGTGCGGCCAGATCGATACCGGGCTCCTGCCGGTTGGTCACGCCGTTGACCCAGTTGAATAACCTCATCGCTTCGGTGTAATTGCCGTACGGCGGATGTTTGGCGAAGGAGTCGTCGAAGCCCGTGTCGATCAGGAAGTCTCCGAAACGGGGATGGTGTACCCAGTGGACCAGTACGGCGAGATCGCGCGGCGCATGATCGCAATCGGCTTGCCTGGGGCTTCGAGGATCGAGGTTCAGACAAGCGTCCATGTGGACAACGCCGGTCTGAAGCGTGGTCAAGGAAATGTCGCGCGGATGTGCCAGCACATCGTTCCAGTTTGTGAATGCGGGAGGCGGCACAGGATATGGCGTGATCTCGAATCGACGAAATCCCCCGCGCAGCAGGTAGGCAGCCAGGGCAATAACGGCCAGAATCAGGACAGCGGCCGGGAGCCGGAGTTTCTTGAACCTCCACATGTCGGTAGTAATCCCACCCTTAGTTTAAGCACACGAGACAGCCGGGGGCCGCCATTCCGGCGGGCCGCATCGGTTTCTCGGTTCTGGGTGGACATGCGCGCCACATGCTTGTATGCTGTAAGCATGTCGAAGATGATCCAGGTGAGGAACGTCCCGGAACCCGTGCATCGCACGCTGAAGTCGCGAGCCGCCCGTGAAGGCATGAGCCTGTCCGATTTCCTCAAGCGGGAATTGGCACGCTCTGCGGAGCGGCCAACCATGCAGGAGTGGCTGGAGCGCGCACAAGACGCGCCACCCATCCGGAGCAAGCGAACCCCTGCGCAGGTAATCCGCGAGCTGCGGGACTCGCGATGATTGTCCTGGACGCCTCCGTGGTCGTGGAGTTGCTCACCAACGGCGCTCTGGCTGATTCCATAAGGAGCGACCTCTCCGGGCGCGATGAGTCGTTCATTGTTCCGCATCTGATCGATGTCGAAGTGATGAGTGCAATTCGGAGGCTGGTGGCCGGCCGGCGATTAGGGGAAAATCGCAGCCATCAGTTTCTCGCCGGACTCGCGGCGCTGCCGGCGGAGCGCTATCCGCACACCCCGTTAATTGGCCGCATCTGGGAACTGCGGCACAACTTCACCGCCTATGACGCCACGTACATCGCCTTGGCTGAAGCCATGAACGCCGTCCTTTACACCAGCGATGAAAAACTGTGCAAAGGCCACCGGGCCCGCGTCGTGCTGTTCAGTCGATGATGACGGCCAAACGGCGGTTACGTTCCGTCCGGTCCCTGGAATTTACGTCCATCATTATTATCATCGCCGGCAGGGACGGGATCTGGCTTCCACGACGGGAATTGTTTACGCAGCTTCCGGTCGGCTTCTGCGAGACGGCTGCGGGGAAAGGCAAGAATACGAACACCCGCCAAATCGTTGAGCTCGGCCAGCGTGTACAGGTTAGGGCGCTTCCTATTGAAAGTCGCTCCTTGCTGGCGCCTGCGGAGGGCATCGACCGCGCTCTCGCACTCCTTTACCCGCGCCGTGACGACCAGCCGCTCATACTTGTGCAGCTGAAGCGAAATCGGAAGTAGACAGTGTTTAACCACCGCCTCAAGTTCGCCAACCACACGGCGGATATCGGGCAGTAGGTCAAAATACTCTTCCCGAAGTCGATCCTCAACAGTGCGATCAGCCCTAGCCAAGAAGTAGTTCCAACTCGCGCCTGACTGATTCGGCGAGCTTGCCTTTGAAATTGAACTGCCAATCCCTTCCCGCATTGCGGGCTTCGATGCGCTTCCGGATCTGGTCCTCGTCGTGATCCTGAATGAACTCGATGCTAAAGACCTTCTTGGTCTTCCGGTTTACATACATCTGTCGATCAAAACTGTACGCGTATCCGGCCTTGTTGTTGTCGAGAAGGCGTGCCTTTGACTCCGTAAAGCGCCCGGTTTGGGTCTGAACCTTCATGCCCCATTCTACCGAATACCAGCCCGAAGTTGCCTCCAATTTAGACTCTCGATTAGCGACGTCGCCCTACCCCGCCCCGTAGTGAGCCCGCACCTTCCTTGCCGCCGCCGGCCCCACGGCCTTGGCTAACTCCTCCTCCGTCGCTGCTCTCACCAGTTCGGAGCTGCCGAAAATCTTCAGCAGCTTCTGCACGGTCTTTTCGCCGACGCCGGGAATCGTGTCCAGCTCGCTGGTCAACTGTCTTGCGGACCGGCGCGAGCGGTGGAAGGTGACGGCGAAGCGGTGCGCTTCGTCGCGGATGGATTGAATCAGGTGCAGGATGGGCGAGAAGCGGTCCAGCTTGACCGGTTCGTCTTCCTGCCCGTAGACGTAAATAATCTCCTCGCGCTTGGCGATGGAGGCCAGCGGCTGATCGGCGATGCCTAGCGCCTCGAGCGATTCCGCCGCCGCGTGCAATTGGCCCAGCCCGCCATCGATCAGCACCAGCCCGGGAAACGGTTGCTTCTCTTCCTGCAAGCGGGCGTAGCGGCGCGTCACCACTTCGCGCATGCTGGCGAAATCGTCGTTACCGATCACCGTCTTGATGATGAACTTGCGGTAATCGGATTTCTTCATCCGCCCGTCTTCCCACACCACCATGCTGGCTACCTTGTCGGTGCCCTGTATGTGCGAGATATCGAAACACTCGATCCGCTTGGGCGCGGTGGGCAGCGTGAGCGCATCCTGCAAGGCTTGCTGAATCGCCTTCGAAGATGGCTTCAACACGCGGAACCGCGCGTCGAAGCTGTGTTTGGCATTGGTCCCCACCAGATCCATGAGCGCTTTTTTCTGTCCGCGCTGCGGCGTGCGGATCTCGACGCGTCCGCCGTGCGGCGCGCCGCGCTTCTCGCTCAGCAACTCTTGCAGCGTCTCGCGGTCCTCGAAATCCACCGGCACGTGGATCTCCGCCGGAATGAACTGCTGGTCGAGATAGAGCTGCTGGAGCAGCGAGGAGAAGAACTGTGGCTGGTCGAATTCCTCCTGGTCCTCCCAGAAGAACTCGCGCCGGTCGACGATCTGGCCATGGCGCAGGTGGAAAAGGTTCAGCGCCACCAGCGGCGGTTCCGCGTAGCAGCCGAAGATGTCGACGTCGTCGCCCTTGGCGGCCGCCATCTTCTGCCGCTGTTCGATCTCCTCGACGGTGGCCAGCAGGTCGCGCAGCGAAGCCGCTTCCTCGAATCGCATTTCGACTGACGCCGCTTCCATCCGCTCGCGCAAATCGCGGGCCAGATCGGTGTGCCGGCCTTCCAAAAACTGGCGTACGTTGCGCACCGCGGCCTCATAGGCGTCGCCGGCCACCAGGCCTTCCACGCACGGGCCCAGGCAGCGGTGGATGTGATACTGCAAACACGGCTTCGGGTGGTAACGCGTCAGGTCCACCTTGCACGAGGGCACCAGGAAATGGCGGTGGATGAAGTGCACCAGGCGGTGCGCCAGGTTGGCCGGGAAGAAAGGTCCGTAGTAGGTGGCGCCGTCCTTGCGCAGGCGGCGCGTAACGTAGACGCGCGGGTAGCGCTCTCTAGTCAGCTTGACGTAGGGGTAGGTCTTGTCGTCGCGCAATAACACGTTGAAGCGCGGCTGGTATTGCTTGATGAGATTGTTCTCGAGGGCGAGGGCTTCCTTTTCGTTGTCGACCAGGATGTAGTCGAGGTCTCGAGCTTCCGCAATGAGGCTCCCGGTCTTGACGTCGGCCAGCTTGTCCTCGGAGAAGTAGCTGCGCACGCGATGCCGCAGTATTTTGGCCTTGCCGACGTAGATGACCTGGCCGCCGCCATCCTTATACAGATACACGCCGGGCGCTAGCGGGAGCTGCGCTGCCTTTTCACGGAGATCCATCGGAGGGAACGCTATAATCAAATTATGTCACGCCGGCTTCTGGCCTTGCTGGCACTGGGAGCGGCTTCGCTGGCCGCCCAAAGTTCCGGCAACCCGCAGACACCACCCGATTCGCCGCCTGCCCAGCTCAAGACGGAGCATCCGCAGCCAGCCACTTCCGACAAGGAGGAAGTGCCGCCGGAAGAAGACGCTTCGCTGGGAACTACGAAGTATTCCTTTAACCCCTTGCAATCGACGAAAGACGTCGCCGCGGGCAAGTTCTACGCGAGGAAGGGGAACTACCGCGCCGCGGCGGGCCGTTACCGGGAAGCCACCCGATGGGACGACAGCAACAGCGAGGCATGGCTGCTGCTCGGCGAAGCCAACGAGCGGCTCAAGGACAAGAATGCCGCCCGCGATGCCTACAAGAAGTATCTGGAGCTCGCCGCCAACGCCAAGAACGCCGCCGACATCCGTGCCAAACTGGCAAAGTTGAAGTAGTCCGCACAGAGTTTACACATTGCACGGCGGCCAAGGCAGTGCGATTTGCCGGCTATGGCGCGTGAGGAGCCGGAGGACGCCTGTCGCCATCCCTTCCGCGAGCCGAACCCTCCCCTCGTCGATGGACGGCCTGAGGCGCGCAAGCGATTGAGCCCACTCGCCCAGGGCATGATCGGCGCGCCAGCGGGCGCCGTCGCGCAAATGCAATTCCTGCAAAGAGTTGCCGGTGGTAGTATCTCCATTGTTAACCGGGGATTGTAAGGTATTCCTCCGGTTGCTTCCTGAGCTTGAGTGGTTGATAATGTCTACAACGTCCTGCCGGACTGGTACTCTTACGTACAGTCATGTAGCGCTCCGGCGGCCGTTGTTGCAGGACATGTACAAGCTAATACTGGGATGGATGGTCGCGGCGGCTTTCGTGCTGAGCGCGGGGATCGCACATGCCGCTCCGGCGCCGGCGGCATCGGGCGGAAGGTCGGCCGCGCACCACAGGGTGCAGCCGGTGGATCCGACCGATGGGGACGAAATCGATGGCGACGACCTGACCGTGCGGCGTGCCGCGGTCGAGGCGTTGGGAACGCGCCGCGGCTCGGTGGTGGTGGTGGATCCCGACAACGGGCGCGTCCTCACTATCGTTGGCCAGAAGCTCGCCTATGAGACCGGGTTCATTCCGTGCTCCACGATTAAGCTGGTAACCGCCTTGGCCGCTCTCACCGAGCACGTCGTGGAGCGCGACACCTCCGTTCGCATCGGCCGCCGCACGAGTTTCGACATGACGACCGCGCTGGCGCACTCCAACAACGAGTACTTTGGCGTGTTGGGCAGCCGGCTCGGCTTCGAGCGGGTGACTCGCTATGCGCGGATGATGGGCCTGGGCGAAAAAGCGGGCTTGGATATTTCCGGCGAGCAGCCGGGCGATGTGGCGACGGAGCAGCCCAAAGGCGGCATGATTCTGATGACCGCTTACGGCGAAGGCATCCAGATGACGCCGTTGAACCTGGCCGCGCTGCTTTCGGCTATCGCCAACGGAGGCACGCTGTATTACCTGCAATACCCGCAGACCCAGGACGAGGCGTCTCATTTGACAGCCAAGGTGAAGCGCCAACTGGATGTGGCGCCCAACGGGATCGACGATATCAAGATGGGGATGCGTGGCGCGGTGGAGTACGGGACCGCGCGCGGCGCGGCCGATGACCCCAACGAGCCGATTCTCGGCAAGACCGGCACCTGCACCGATTACCGCGCGGGCAATTTCATGGGCTGGTTCGGCTCTTTCAACGAAGTGGGATTCCATAAGCTGGTGGTGGTGGTTATGCTGGCCAGCCCCTACAAGGGCGTCAGCGGCCCGCTGGCTTCGGCCGTAGCCGGCAGTCTCTACCGCAACCTCTCCGCGCAGCGCTACTTCACCACCGGCGGCCCGGCCCAAGACCCGAACCTGCCGGAAATCCTCGTCACCAGCCCCTGCTGCTCGCGCTGAACGGTAGCGCCCGTGGTCTCAGGTCTCAGCCGCCGTGTTCTGTGCCTCTTTGGCGCCTGCACCATGGCGATTCACGCGCCTGGTAACGCCGGCGATCTTGTCGCCGGTCGAGCGCCCACGCGATACGGGGCATGTGGCCGGCGCTACAAAACACAAACGCTCGCGGCCGGAGCGTTAGGCTTGCTCCAGCCGCGAGCGTGTAAGGAAAGGGTCGTCCTGTAAAGAGCTCTACTTAGGCTGTTCGGCGACGATGCCGCCGGACTGCTTGGCCTTCTTCTCTTCCTTGCTCTTCTTGGTCGCCAGGGCCTTGTCGAGCCACGCGTCGGCGATCTTCACCTGCTGATCGTACTCCTCTTTGCTGTCCGCCAGGTAAGCGCGCTCGCGGATCAGCATGTTCTCGTACGTCATGGCGTCGTCGTACTCGGGGTTGATCTCCAGCGTCTTGTCCAGGTCCTTCAACCCGTCGTCGATCACCGGCTCCCATTTTTCCTTGAGCTCCGCCTTGAGCTTCTTATCCTTGATCGGGAACTGGTCTTCCTGCCGCATGCCCGCGGTGGCCAGCGCTTGGCCCAATGCCGGGTACCACTGCGACCAGGCGACGAACCCCAGGCTGTAGTATGCGTCGGCGCTGTTGGGCGAAACGGCGATGGCTTTTTCGAACCACTGTTTGGCGTCACCCCATTTCTGCTCGTTCAGAAACAGGCTGGCAATGGACATAATGGCCAACTGGTTCTTGGGGTCCTGTTCGAGAACCTTCTGAAACTGGTCGTAGGCCGCCTGCGCCATCTGGTCGTTTTCCGGCGACCGCGCTCCGGGAATGTACTGCTGGTAGTAGGCGACCGCCAGATACTGGCGCGCCGAGAGGAATGTGGGGTCCAGGTCAACCGCGTTCTTAAAGTGCTCGACGGCCTGCGGATACTGGGCGCCCTTGAATGCCGCCACGCCCTCATTGACTTGAGAGCGCGACTTCAGCTTGTTGCAGCCGGTGGCCACCAGAGCCAACGCAACCGCGGCGAGAACGATTGTCAGTTTGCGCATCGCGTGATCTCCCTATTGTCCAAGGTCCTTGTACGGCATCAGCCCGACCTTGTCGATCTGGGCGCCGTGCGCGATGTCAATGACCTGAGCCACCCAACTGAACTCCAGATTGGGGTCGCCCTTGACGAACACCACCCGCTCGGCGCGCGTCTTGAAAATGTCCACCAGGCGATTCTGCAGGGCCGCTAACTCGATCGGATCCTGGTTGATCATCATGCTGTGATCCTGATTGATGCTGATCACCACCGTGCGGATGTTGTTCTCCGCTGGCGCTCCTGGCGGCGGTGGCTGTGGCACCAGAGCCTCCAGACCTTTCGGCGTCAGCGGCGTGATCACCATGAAAATAATGATCAGCACCAGCAGCACGTCGATCATGGGCGTCATGTTGATGTCGGATTTGGGACCGCCCGCTCCGCCCACTGACATTGACATAAGATTGCTCCTTTTTCGAAAATTCCCTTTGCTCTAATTCGCAGCCGCGACCGGTTGCTTCTTGTTCTCGATCTGCTCGGTGAGGAGACCCAGTTGGTCCACGCCGGCCGATTGCAGATTCTGCACCACGTCCAGCACGGTCTGATACTTGGCGCGCTGATCGGCGCGCAGGAAGCACTCCTTGTCCAGCCGGTTGGTGAGCATGTCTTTCACCTTGGGCGCCAAGTCCTCGGGCTTCAACTGCGTGTTGTTGAGGAAAACCTTGCCATCGCGGGTGACGGCGATCAGCACCGCATCGCTCTTATCGGCCGCCTGCATGGGGACCGGGTTGTGCGTCCTCACCATGTTCACGCTGACGCCGTGCGTCAACATCGGCGTGATGACCATGAAGATGATCAGCAGCACGAGCATTACGTCCACCATCGGCGTGACGTTGATATCGGCTACCGGCGCCGGAGCCTTGTTGATATTGAAATCCATCGCCATTGCTGTTTCTCCCTGGGAAGCCGGCTGCGCTTACGGGGAGCCGTTTCCGGCTCCCCGCGTTTTCAACTCGCCGGGAATCCCGACTGTTCGATTCGCTCGCTCCGCCGCTACTTGTGAGCGGCGCCGCGCTGGCTGCGCTTCAAGAAGTAATCGATGAGTTCGGAGCTGGAGTTGCTCATTTCGACATCGAAAGCTTCAATTTTGTTCGTGAAGTAGTTGTACATCCACACTGCGGGGATGGCCACGAACAGACCGATGGCGGTGGTTACCAGGGCTTCGGAAATACCGCCGGCAACGGCGCCGAGGCCGGTCGACTTTTCGGTCGAAATGCCACGGAACGCGTTGATGATGCCGAGAACGGTTCCGAACAAGCCGACGAACGGAGCCGTGGAACCGATGGTCGCCAGGCCGGAAACGCCGCGTTTCAGTTCGGCGTGAACGATGGCCTGGGCACGATCCAGAGCGCGCTTGGATGCTTCGATTTCCTCACCCGGGATTTCGGAGCTGATCTGATGCGCCTGGAATTCCTGCAAACCGGCGACCACAACCTTAGCCAAGTGGCTCTTCTTGTAGCGGTCGGCGATCTTCACCGCTTCTTCCAGTTTGCCTTCTCGCAGCGCGCCGGCCACCGCCGGAGCGAACTGCCGGGACTGTTTACGGGCGGCGCTGTAAGCCAGCAACCTGTCGATCATGACGCCGATCGAATACGCCGACATGATGAACAACAGGATCACGACGGCCTTGGCCGGCGTGCCCATCTGGCTCCAAAGGTGCGGCAGATCCCAGCCTACCGACTCCTGGAGCAAATACAAGAACGCGAAATGCACATGGACGAACATTCTGGTTTTCTCTCCTGCGAGTTGAAATGTTACTGCTTTTGCCGGCTCCGCTTACGCGCCGCCGGGGTACTACTGCAACGTAAAGTTCACATCGATGGTCGTGGACACTTCCACCGGCTCACCATTCAGCATGGTCGGGCGATAAACCCAATTCTTCACCGCTTCCAGAGCGGACTGCACCAACAGCGGATGGCCCCGTACCACTTTCAAGTCCTGCACACGGCCATCCTTGCCGATGATGGCGCTCAATTCCACCGTGCCCTGAATGCGGGCCTGCTTGGCCAAAGGCGGATACGGCGGGGTGATCTTCGTGATCAGGTTGGCCGCCTGCACATTGCCACCCACGCGGATGCGCTGCGGAGTGAGAGCCTTGGGCGGAGGAGGAGGCGGCGGCGCAGCCGAAGGCACACCACCGATAATGCCGCCTAACACGCCACCCACCGACCCGCCAGCCATGCCACCCGCCACGCCGCCGACTACGCCGACGCCGGTCGAGGGAGGCGGAAGCTCATCTTCCCTGATCTGCGCGATCTCTTTCGGAATCGTCTTCGGCGCCATCAGTTTGCCGGCGTCGAATTGCCGCGGAATCACCTTCACCACCTTGGGCTGTTGTGTTTGGGCCGGAGGAGGTGGAGGCGGTGGAGGAGGCGGCGGTGCCACCAGGAAGCTCTGGAGCGTGGCCGAGGGAAGGACGTCGAAGTAGATCATGGGCAGAATCACAAAGACGCCGATCATGAATAACTGGATCAAGGTCGATATCAAGACCGTCCAGCCCTTGTTGGTCTTCCCGGTTTGTACGAATGTCTGCTCAAACATGAGGCACTTCCTTTCCTGCACTCAAGCGCCGCCCGTGCCACGGACGGCCAAGATATCTAAAGGACGGCTAAAAAAAATCCTGCTGCCGGCCAAAAATCGACACTCTGCTTACTTCACCGCCCTGGCCGCATTCTTCCGCGGAGTCTCCGGCCGGGGAGCAGCCACTACGGGAGCTGTCCGCACACCGCGCCGGTCCACCCACCCATGCCAGAACAACACAATCGGACTGGCTACGAATACCGAAGAATACGTTCCCACCAGAATCCCGCACACCAGCGCGAAGGAGAATCCGTTCAGCACCGGGCCGCCGAACAGGAACAACGCAATCACGGTCAGGAACGTCAGCCCCGATGTCATCACCGTCCGGCTCAGCGTCTGGTTCACCGCCCGGTTCATCACCGATTCGAGAGGCTCGCGCCGGCTGATCTTCAGGTTTTCCCGGATGCGGTCGAAGATCACGATGGTGTCGTTCATCGAATAGCCCACCAGCGTCAACAACGCGGCGATCACCGTCATGGTGATGTCTTTATTAAATAACGAAAACAGACCGATCGTAATGATGGTGTCGTGGAAGCAGGCGATCACCGCGCCCAGCCCGTAGATCCACTCGAATCGGAAGGCGATATAGGCCAGCATTCCGGCCAGCGCGTACAGCGTGGCCATCACGGCCTTCTTGCGCAGTTCCGCGCCCACCTTCGGTCCCACCATTTCCACTCCCGCAATGTGGAAAGGAGCCAAGTAGCACTCCTCGCGAAGAGTGTTCATAATACCAGCATTCATGCCCGGTGTGGAAGAGAATTCGCTAAAATTTGTAATCAAACCGGAGTGCTCGGTGTCGCGCACCGAAAGCAACCCGGTCACCAGGTTCTGCAGGTCCTGTTCGCTCGCCGCCACGTTGTTACGCGCCAGCGCGTCGCGCAGCCGTTCCGCCAGGGCGTCGTGCCCGGCGTTGTTGAAATCCAGCTTGCCGCTCGAGCCCTGCCCGAAGGTGGCCGTCAGTACATCCGCCATGTCTTCGCGGTTGACGTTCATCTGCCCTTCGCTCACCGCCTCCGTGCCGATCTCGACGGTGTTCTGCGCGTTGGTCTGGTCCTGAACCGAAACCTCGCCTTTAATCTTGGGCGAGCTGGACATGGCGGAGCGAATCTTGTCGAGCGGCGGCGTGTAGGCAAACTTCACCGTCATCATCACGCCCTGCTTGAAGTCGATGCCGTACTTCAACCCGCCCTTAGCCGCGATGCTAGCCAAGCCGGCCGCCGTCAGCACCAGGCTGGCGATGATAAACGGCCACTTCTTGCCCAGAAAGTCGTAGTTCGTGTTTTTGAATAATTCCATCGATACTGGCCATGCTGGCGGCTTATGTAAACTTGGACACCAGCCTTTTCCGTTTTGTTCCCGTCCGCCCACCGAGAATCGGGCTGCCTGCCGGCCGTGGCCGTTGGTACCCGACTCCCGCGCTTTTTTTCCCGGTCATTGTACTAAACGCCGGCCCTCAAATGCTCAACGTCTCCATCCGGTGCCGTCCCGACAATTCGTAGCTGAAGATGGTCTTCGAAACGAATACCGCCGTAAAGACGTTGGCGGCCAGACCGATTGTCAGGGTGACCGCGAATCCTTTCACCGGGCCTTCCCCGAACAGAAACAGGAAGGCGCACGACACGATGGTGGTGACGTGGGTATCCACGATCGTCCACCACGCCTTGTTGAAACCGTTTTCGACCGCGGCCACCACGGCTTTGCCGGCCCGCAGTTCCTCGCGGATTCGCTCGAAAATCAGCACGTTCGAATCCACCGCCATACCGATGGTCAGGATCACGCCGGCGATCCCCGGCAAGGTCAGCGCGGCGTGAAAATAGGAAATCGCCGCCAGCAGTATCACCGTGTTCAGCAATAGCGCCAGCACCGCGTTGACGCCGCTGCGCTTGTAATAGAGCAGCATCACGACCACCACCGCGATCAGCCCGGCGATGGCAGCCTGCATACCTTCCCGGATGGAATCCGCGCCCAGCGACGGCCCCACGCTTCTCTCTTCCGCAGCCTGCACGCTGGCCGGCAGCGAACCGGAGCGCAGGTATCGCGCCAGGTTATCGGCTTCCTCTTGGGTGCCCAGGTTCGTGATCCGCCCGGAATCCTCGATTTTGGCCTGAATCGTGGCCACGCTCACGATCTGATTGTCCAGCACCACCGCCAGCTTGTTGCCGATGTTCTTTTCGGTGAACATGCCAAACCGGCGCCCGCCATCCGGCGACAGCGTGAAGCTGGTTTCCCACTTCCTGTATTCGTCCTGACTGGCGTGAGCGTTCCGCATTTCGCTGCCCATGACCACCGCCGGACGCCCCAGCAGGAACCACTCTTCGCCCGCCGCCGCACCGCGCGGCAGGCTCTTGGCCAGCTTGCTGTTCAGCGGCAACACGCCGCCCTTTTGCGCCAGCGCCGCTTCGCGGCTGGGGAATGGCCCGTCCTTGACCTCGTCGATTTCGAGCACGGCCGCCGTGCCGATCAACTCTCGCACCCGCGCCGGGTCGTCCACACCCGGCAACTGCACCAGCACTTCGTAAGCCGCGCCTGCCGCGCCGTACTGCTGCACACTCGATTCCGCCACGCCCAGCTCGTTGATGCGGTTGCTGATGGTATCGATGGTGCGCTGCACCGTGTCGCGCTTCAGCGCGATCAGGTCCGAGGGCTTCATTCTCATCGAGTAATCGGTGGCATTCACCACCGTCAGCACGTAGGCGCTGTAGCCTTGGTTCACCAGACTGCGGAACGCGCTCGAGGAGGTCTCCGGCACGCCCTTCACGGTGATCACGATGTTGTCGGCGTCGGCTACCGTAGTCGGTTGGGGCGGATCGCTGCGGTCCATGCTGGAGAAGCCGATGTTCTGCTTGGCCATGTCCGCCTTCAGGTGCTCCATGACCTGATCCGCATCGGATTTCACCGCGTCCTCGACATGCACCACTTCCACCAATTGGCTGCCGCCCTTCAAGTCGAGCCCCAGGCGGATGTTGTCCTTCAAATTCTGGACCAGGTCGGTTTTCGATTTGGGGAAGCCGATGATGCCGAAAATGCACAGCAGGATCGTCACCACAATCACGACGGTTCGCCACTTCAAATTCTGTGTCATGGAATGGAAATGCCTGTTAAATAGAGATTGCTACGATTGCGCCTTCTTGACTTCGCCCGAGGTGAGGCTCGCCACCGAGCCGCGGGTGACCTGGATTTTCACGTTGTCCGGCTTCACGCGCAGCACCAGCTTGTCCTCGTCGATTGCCACGACGGTGCCGATGAGCCCGCCCGAAGTCACCACCTCGTTGCCGTTCTGCAATCCAGCCAGCATCGCTTTCTGCTGCTTGCGCTGCTTCTGCATGGGCATGAACAACAGGAAATAGAAAATTCCGAAGATCAGGAGGATGGGGAGGAGTCCCGCCAGCGAGCCCAACGGTCCGGAGGACGTCGCGGTTGTTTGCAAATAAAGGCTGAAAATCACGTTTTGGCCAAACTCAGGGCTACCCGGCATCTTCCGCCGGCCGGGCACACTCCAAATATTCCGGGAACGAACCCGATATTATAGCAAGCCTGATCGTCTTCATGATATCAAGGTACCGGCGCAAGTTGTGGCGGGTGGCCAGCATGGCGAACAGAATCTCGCCCGCCAGGAACAAATGGCGCAAATAAGCCCGTGAATACCGCTGGCAGGTGTAGCAGCCGCAATGCGGGTCGAGCGGCCGCGCATCGTCTTTATAGCGGGCATGTTTGATCACCACGCGTCCTTCGCTGGTGAAAAGATATCCATTGCGCGCATTGCGGCTGGGCAGCACGCAATCCATCATATCCACGCCGCGCGCCACGTATTCGCCCAGCTCCGCCGGCATGCCCACCCCCATCGCATAGCGCGGCCGCGACCGCGGCAGCACGGCTTCGCAGGCCTCCACCATCTCCAGGCTCAGCGGACGCGGCTCGCCCACCGAAAGCCCGCCAATCGCGTAGCCGTCGGCATCCAGGTCCGTAAGTGCAGTCGCGCACTCCCGCCGCAGGTCCGCATATGTGCTGCCCTGCACAATCGGAAACAGCGCGTGCCGGGTTCCCATCTCGGATACCCGTCGCGCATGATGCCCGGCCGCCTGCCGCGCCCACCGCACCGTGCGCTGCATGGCCTCGCGCGCCGCTTCGTGGCTCACCGGGTATTCCGGACATTCGTCGAGCGCCATCAGAATGTCGCTGCCAAACGCCAATTGCGCATCCACCGTCGATTCCGGCGTGAAGCGGTGTGAATCGCCATTCAAGTGCGACTGAAACGTCACCCCGTCTTCGTCGATCTTGCGCAGCCCGCTCAGGCTGAACACCTGGAACCCGCCCGAATCGGTGAGGATGGCGTGGGGCCAATCCATGAACCGGTGCAGCCCGCCCAGCCCGCGGATGGTTTCCGCCCCCGGACGCAAGTAAAGATGATAGGTGTTGGCCAGCAGGATGCGCACGCCCAAGTCTTCCCCCAGATCCCGCGAGGTCAGCCCTTTCACGGTCGCCTGCGTGCCCACCGGCATGAACACCGGCGTTTCGATCACCCCGTGCGCCGTGTGCAGCAGTCCCGCCCGCGCGCGAGTCCGCGCACATTCCGCCACCACCTCAAACTCAATCTGCCGCAAGATCCGATAGTAGCAGCGTGATGCGGGTCCCCGACGCGCCAACACCGGGCGAAGGCCCGAAATCCCTTGTCCTCACGCTCGCCCCCGCAGGTCGCTGTTGTGTTCCTTGAACTGATGTTTACACCTTGCACGAAACAGATGTTCCCATTTCCTGCGGGCAGCCTCGGCGGCAAGACGATCCGGTAGGTCCTTGCAGTCAGCCCACTCCCTCGCCGCTGACTCCTCCTGTTCCTTCAATTCCGCACAGGTGGCACAAGGTCCCCCATCTTCCTTGATAGTCGGCTGGGGCTCCCCGCCCGCCTCGATTTCCGCTTCGCGCGCTTGGGTCAGGGCGCATTGCTCGCACAGGAGCACCGATTTGCTGTCCGAGTCCAATGTTCGCTTCACGGCATCGCTAACAACAACCGTCCTTGCACACAGACTGCAGCGGCGGTCCCAAGCATGGTATCGCCGGGACCGGAAACGCTTGTCGTTCGCGTCCCACAACGGGCAGATGATCGGTTCGGCCGTGTTTCCTCTCGGCACTCAGGGTATCATGGCCAAGCCATCGGAAAGGTTCAAGCGCCCAGCCGATACCACATCGCAGCGGGCGCGAATCTGCTACGATTTCAACCATCCATGTTCCGCCGTCCCAACCGCCCCATCACCGCGCGCGAAGCCTCGCATAGACTACTGCGCGCGCCTAAGGATGCCCGGCGCGATACCGCTTTCCGCAGAGCCATCCGCCAGATTCCGCGCGGCAAGGTAGCCACCTACGGACAAGTCGCAGCCGCCGCGGGCTACCCGCTCTATCACCGCCAGGTGGCGCAGTTGCTGCGCAGCTCTCCCGTGGGATCGCTCCCCTGGCAACGAGTGCTGGGGTCCGGCGGCGCCATCAGGCTCCACGGCGAGGCTGCCCTGGAACAGCGTATGCGTCTCGAAATGGAAGGCGTCCGCTTCCGCGGCAAGTGCGTGGACATGGCCGCCCATCAGCACCGCTTCCGGCCCTGGGAATTGGATGAATAGAATGCCGGGCTACCGGCGCGTTATGCGGAGTCGCGACTGCTGCCGGTCGCCTGAACAGTGGCCGGCATCGACGCTTCCTCGTCGCGGCTGGTCAGGGCCTGCTCCTTCGACGCATGCCCGCGCCTCGGCCGCGCCTGTGGAAGCTGCTCCAGGCTGGCAATCGCCGCGTCCAAATCCGCCAATTCGCGTCGCAACTCGACTAGCACTTTCGCCAGATCCATGTGAGCTCTCCTCAAGATATCACTTCAACGCCCCAAGGTGGGGCATGCTCGTGCTTGAGGGTGCGGGACATAGAAGTTGAAGCCGAGGGCGCGCGAGTCAGCCCGGCAGGGCGAAAGAGACTAGCCCAGCGCGCGAGCGCTGGGAGAAGCCGTGAGCCCATCCAGCCCCGGAACGGGGCGCAAGTGACCGCGTGTCCGCTAGCGGGTGTGGCCGTTGTCTTGCGCCCCGTTCCGGGGCTCACGTGATTCGTCTGCGTCCCCAGCGCTCACGCGCTGGGCTATTGTCTTTCGCCCCTGCCGGGGCTTGCTGCTCGCTCCACACCTTCGACGGATCACGCGTAGGTGGTGCGCTCGGAAACTCGCTATTTTCCGGGGAACCAGATGCCCCCGAACTCTCATGTCCCGCACCCCAGGGCTTGAGCCCGTATTGTCAAAATCCGCGCTATACTGATCGGCAACCGGCGCCAGCCAATGCCCGCAACTTCCGTCGCACATCAGCCGAGTAACTACGTCTTGATCGTACTGGACAGTTGCCGCTACGATTCGTTCACCGCGGCGCGGCCCGCCACCATGCGAAAACTGGGGCGCCTTGAAAAGCGCTGGTCCTACGCCTCCTGGACGGCCCCCTCGCACTACAACCTGCTGATGGGCCTGATGCCGCATTCCAGTCCCCGTAACATCCTGGCGGCGGAATACTATCAGCGCGAGTTTCTGAAATTCAACCGACGCCTCGGGCTGGAGAATCTCGAATTCAAATCTTTCCTGCCGCGTTTGTACCTGCCGGTGCTGCTGCGCAAAATCGGCTACCTGACGCGCGCCATGGTCTCGCTGCCGGTCTTGAATCCGGCCACCATTCTCAATACCGGCTTCGACTCCTGGGAGCTGATGGACCGCCACAACGACCTGCGCGCCATGCTGCCGAAGCTTAGGTTCTCCGCGCAAGCTCCTACCTTCTGGCTGCTCAACACCGGCGAAACGCATTATCCTTATGCACTGCCCGGCGAGCCTCCCGACGAATGGCCGAAGATCAGCGGCGTGCACGGCGTCTTCCGCCATCTCGACTCGCTGATTGTCGGCGGCAAACTGCCGCGCGCCCGGCGTGGCATTTTCAGCGCCGCGAAACTTGCGGCTCTGCGCAGCCGTCAAATCGATGCCGTGAAATATCTGGATCGCGTCGTCGAGGAGTTGTTCGACCTGCTGCCGAAGAACACATACGTCACCATCACCTCCGACCACGGTGAGTTGTTCGGCGAAGACGGGTACTTCGGCCATGGCCCGATTCAGCACGAGAAGGTCTTCGAAGTCCCCTTCGTCGAAGGACGCCTTCGATGACTCACTGGGGCCTCTTCGCGTATATCGGCCCGGGCGCCGGTTTCGCCTTTCTCGGCTCCTTTCTTTCCCTCGTATTGGCCGTGCTGGCGGGCATCGCGTCGGTTGTCGTCTGGCCGTTCCGCATGGCTTGGGCGCTCATTGTGGCTCGCCGGCGAACAGAGGTTGGCAAAGTCATCTTCCTGGGATTCGACGGCCTCGATCCGGTTATCACCGAAAAGCTGATGGCCGAGCGAAAGCTCCCCAACTTCGCGCGGTTGCGCGACCAGGGATCTTACCGCCGTCTGCGAACCACCTTCCCCGCCATTTCGCCGGTGGCATGGTCCACATTCGCCACCGGCGTCAATCCGGCAAAACACAATATCTTCGACTTTCTGAGCCGCGATCTACGCACTTACGCGCCGGAGCTGTCGTCGGCGAAGGTGTGGCCCGCTACCCGATTTCTGCGGCTCGGCAAGTGGAGCTTTCCGCTCTCCCGCGCGGCGGTGGAAATGCGGCGCAAGAGCGAGCCGTTCTGGAAGATCCTGGGGGCTCACGCGGTCAGGAGCACGATTCTGCGAGTGCCCGTGACATTTCCTCCGGAAGCCTTCAATGGCCGCGAGCTATCCTCCATGTGTACACCCGATTTGCTGGGCACGCAGGGAACTTACTCGCGCTTCACCACTGCCGAAGGTGCGCTCGCCGGGCCCGAGGGAACTCGCGTACCGTTCCAGGTGCAAGATGCCCGCATCGAGATTCAGGGCGGATCTTATCCACTCGCCATCGGCGAATACACGCCATGGATCCGGCTCAAGTTCGGACGCGCGCACGGCATCGTGCGCTTTCTGCTAACGCAGTGCGAGCCGGAAATCGACCTCTACGCCACGCCCGTGCAGATCGATCCCGAAAGTCCCGCTTTACCGATCAGCCATCCGCCGTTCTATGCCGTCTATCTGGCCAAGTTACTCGGCACTTATGCCACACTGGGCCTGGCGGAAGATACCTGGGCACTGAACGAAGGCGTGATCGGAGAAGACGCGTTTCTCCGTCAGGCGGGACTCATCCAAAAGGAGCGGGAGGCGATGTTCTTCAGCGCGCTCGAACGAACCCGCCGCGGCGTGGTGGCCTGTGTCTTCGACACTACCGATCGGGTGCAGCATATGTTTCACGGGCGGCCCGAGGTGATCGAACCGCTCTATTGCGACATGGACCGAATCGTGGGAGAGACGCTTGCCTACGCCGACGCGAACACCGCCCTATTCGTGCTCTCCGATCATGGCTTCTGCGCCTTCCGGCGAGGCGTCAATCTGAACGCCTGGCTGCTCATCGAAGGATACCTGACCCTCGATGGAGGCCTCACTTCATCGGGCCAGTACCTGGAAGGGATCGACTGGACGAAGACGCGCGCTTACACATTCGGCCTGGGCGGCCTCTATCTGAATCTGCGCGGGCGCGAAGCACACGGCATCGTGAGTAAGGAAGAGGCGGTGGAACTCCGGAACGAGTTAGTCCGCAGATTAACCGGGTTGATCGATGAAGAGACTGGCGACATTGCGATCCAATCGGTGTATCGGGCGTCGGATATCTATCGGGGTCCCTATCTGAATGCGGCGCCGGACCTGATTGTTGGGTACGCACCCGGCTATCGCGCCTCCTGGGATGCGGCAACCGGAAAAGTCACTTCCGCAATATTCGAGGATAACCGCAAGGCATGGCGCGGAGATCATTGCATCGATCCGCCGCTGGTGCCAGGTGTCCTTTTCTCCAATCTCGAGATCACCGCCGCGGACCCCGGCATCGAGGACATGGCGCCCACGGCGCTGAGTCTTTTCGGCGTCGAAGCGCCGGCGTGGATGGAGGGCAAACCGGTCATTGCCACGGCGTGAATGTGGTCTGTTGCTCGCGTTGACTCTGCTTGCCGGCTGCGGCGGCAGCGGCGAGCACAAACGAGTCATCGTCATAGGAGTTGACGGCATGGACCCCAAGTTTGTCGAGCGGCACTGGGCGGACCTGCCGAACCTGGCGCGGCTGCGGCAACGCGGCAGTTACTCGCATCTCCAAACAACCGACCCTCCGCAGAGTCCGGTGGCGTGGTCGACATTTATTACCGGGCTAGATCCCGGCGAACATGGCATCTTCGATTTCGTGCATCGCGACCCGGTGACGCTGGAGCCTTATCTCTCCACCGATAGGACTCTCGGGCCGCGCTTCACACTGCATCTCGGACCGTGGGAATTGCCGCTATCCCATTCGCGCGTGGTCTCACTGCGTAAAGGGCGCGCCTTTTGGGAATATCTTTCGGACCGCGATATTCCGGTGACCATCGTGCGGATTCCCGCCAACTATCCGACATCCGAGGCAGGCTCGGAACTTGCCGGAATGGGAACCCCCGACTTGCGAGGCACCGAGGGTACCTTCAGTTACTACACGGACGATCCCGCCGAGACTTCGCGCGATGTGCCCGGAGGTCTCATTCGAAAAGTGGAAGTTAAAGACGGTCACGTGGAGTTGCGCGTGGAAGGTCCACCCAACACTTTGCGTCAGGATCACGCTTACGCGACGGTGCAACTGAGCGTGGACGTCGATCCGGACCGGCCTTATGCCCGGATGCAAGTGGGCAAAGAGATGGCGATCGTACGTCAGGGCGAATGGTCCGGCTGGCTGCCCGCCGATTTTCCGTTGCTGCCTCATATCGCTTCGGCCCGAGGTATGTTTCGCGTGTTTGCGAAGCAACTGTACCCTGGGTTCGAGCTGTATGTGTCTCCGGTCAACGTGGATCCGGAGGAACCGGCGCTGCCGGTCTCGGCTCCCGGTTCTTATGTGCGCAAAGTGGCTGGCGATGTGGGAAGGTGGTCCACGCTGGGCATTCCGGAGGATACTTCCGCGCTGCGTCAGGGAGTCTTCGACTTACCCGAATTCTTATCCCAAAGTCATCTCGTCCTCGACGATGAGCAGCGTCTTTTGGACGATTCCCTGCGGCGCTTCACGGGCGGGCTGCTGTTCTTCTATTTCTCGTCGGTGGATCAGAATTCCCATGTGCTGTGGGGTAAGCACGACGCGGAGTTACTGGATATATATCGCGCGGTGGATCGATCCATCGGCGAAGTCATGCTCCGCGAACCGGCTGCCGAGCTGGTGGTGATGTCGGACCATGGGTTCGCCGCGTTCCACCGCGCCGTCAATCTGAACACATGGCTGGCTTCACGGGGCCTCAGGAGCAAAGCTTACGCGCTCGGCCTGAATGGCCTTTACCTCTTGGATAAGCGGGTGCGGCAGGAAGTGCGGCAGCAACTTCTCGACCTTCGCGATCCGCAAAACGGACAGACCATGATTGCGAGCGTTACCGAAACCAATCCGTCAGCGCAAAATCGAAGTATTGCGCCCGATTTCATCGTAGGCTATCGCGCCGGTTACCGCGCGTCCTGGCAAACCGCGCTCGGGGAAGCGCCGGAGGGCTTGGTTTCAGACAATGACGACGCCTGGATCGGCGATCATTGCATCGATCCGGGTGAAGTCCCGGCCGTGCTCTTCACCACGCGGAAGATTCGCGCGAATGCGCCGAGCTTGAAGGATCTGCCCGTCTCGTTGCTGGAATTATACGGCGTTGCCCGCCCGGCACAGATGACCGGGCGATCGGTTTTCTGACAGGATGGTAGGGCATGCTTTAGAGGCTGCTGGAAAAGTCCGAAGAAACACGCTTGGGCCACGGATGAACACAGATGAACACGGATAAACCAGTCCTTTTCAATCTGTGTTCATCAGTGTTGATCCGTGGCCATGATGCTTTTGGTGTGTTTCAGCGGCCTCTTTAGCTTGCCCAGGGATTTGTACAAATGCTCTCCGAGACGACCGTCAAGTTGAATAAGACCATTTGCGAGCGGGCGCGGCGTGCGGCGAAAGCCGCCGGCTACAGTTCGCTCGAGGAATTTATCGAGCACGCGGTCGAGAAGGAACTCGCCAATCACGAGCAGCCCGCATCGAAAGACGAACTGGCCCGCAAACTGAAAGGCTTGGGCTATCTCAAGTGACTGCCCTGTTGACACTGGCTCCTTTGAGCGTGCTGTGCGGAATCCTGGCAGGATTCGTGTTCCGCCGGTTCGCGTCCAAGAACACGCGGTCGACCGTGAACCGGATTCTGGCGCACATAATGGAACTGCGGCTGTTTCTCGACGAGCCCGGGCTGGTGTGGAAAGCGCAGCGCGATCTGCTGCGGGAGAACTTGCGGCTGTTCGGACAAATTGCAGTGCCGAGTCTCATCGTCGCTCCGCTGCTTGGTTTCGTCATGTGGCGGGCCGACGCGGTTTACGGACGCGCGCCACTGCGCGCGGACGAGGCGGCCGTGGTCACGGCACACGCCAGATCCGGCGATCTCGCGAACGTGCGGATAGAAGCTCCGGCGGGCGTTGCGATTGAGACTCCCGGCGTGCGGATTCCACGGTTGCGCGAGGTGAGCTGGCGCATCCGGCCGCTGCGGCAGTTCAGCGGCCGCTTGGGAGCCAACGCCGATGTCGAACGGATCGATATTCCATGGCCCCGCGCGAGTGTTCTCGGGTGTTCCTGGATAGTCTGGTTCTTCGGTATCTCCTCGCTCTCCGCTTTAATCGCGCCGCGAATTCTGAAGAAACACGGCGCAATCCTGGTTGTCTTGGTGTTGGCGCATACGGCAAGCGCGGCGGAGAAACCGCCGGTGGTGCTGATTTCGATCGACACACTGCGGGCGGACCATCTCAGCCGGTACGGTTATACAAAGATCCGAACGCCCAACATCGATTCCCTAGGCGACCACGGAACTACTTACCTCCGTGTCGATTCACAGATCCCGTTGACGATGCCATCGCACGCATCTCTGATGACTTCGACTTATCCGTTTGAAAACCGCGTCGAGGAGAATTCCGAGGCCATGCCGTCCGGAGCTGTTACGCTGGCTTCGATATTGCACGCGAACGGCTACCGGACCGCGGCCTTTATCGGAAGCGTTATGCTCGACCGACGTTACGGACTGGCCAAGGGATTCGATCTCTATGACAGCCCGTTCGAGACGGCAACCGGCGAAGTGCCAAATCCCTATTCCACGCGGGTGCGCCGCGATGCCGCGCTGGTAACGCGGGCGGCGCGGCAATGGACGGAAGAGAATCGCGGCGCGCCTGTCTTCGTGTTCCTTCACTTATACGATCTGCACACGCCATACACGCTGCCGCAGGTCGCTGGGCTAACGCCCTCGGCGGCTGGCTATGACGCGGAGTTGGAATATGTCGATCGGATGCTTGGGCGCTTTCGCGAGTCGCTCGTCCGCGATGGTTTCTGGGACAAGGCACTGGTGATTCTGCTGGCCGACCACGGCGAGAGTCTGGGCGATCATGGCGAGACGAGCCACGGATACTTCATTTACGAAAGCACCATGCACGTGCCGCTGATCATACACTGGCCGGCCAGCGTTTCCCAGCACCCCGAACGTGTCACTGAACGGGCGGGACTGATTGACATAGCTCCGACGATTCTCGACTTTTTGCATATCGCGGCGCCACCTTCGTTTGAAGGGATGAGTCTGCTGTCCGGGCATACCGGTCGAATGATCTATGGCGAGAGCGTCTACCCACAGGAGACTTTCGGCTGGGCCGCGCTACGCTCCGTGCAATTGGGGAATTATAAGTACATCGATGCGCCCAGAGCGGAGTTATACGACCTTTCGAAAGATGCGGGCGAGCGGGCGAACATTCTGCCGGCGCATCCTCCTGAGGCCCGATCGATGAAGGTGCGGCTCGACGATCTGATCGCCCGGCACGCAACAACGCAGCGACAGCCACCGGCCGAAGCTTCGGCGCGCACGCGCGAGGTGCTCGGTTCGCTGGGGTACACGGCCGGCGGAAGACAGGCGCCGCACCGCCTCGCGGCCGACCCAAAAGACAAGCTGGCGGAACAGGAAGCCTACGAGCGCGGCCTGACGTTGCTCTATTCGGGCCATTATGACCAAGCGATTCTCACGCTGCAGCGGATTGTGACTGAGGACGCCCGGAACCTGCCGTCGCTGGGAGCGCTGGGCGAGGCTTACTTGCGCTCGGGAAATGCCGCGCGGGCGCTCGAGTTATGGCAGCAGGCGCTGGAGCGCGATCCGTCGTACCGGCCGGCCGCGGACTTTATCGGGGAATACTGGCTGGCGCGCAAGGATTACGACAAGGCTTGCCGGTTTGTGCCGGCCGCGCCCCAATGCCAGGAGCGAAAGTAGGACGGACCATTGCTTCTTGTGGTCTGTCAGAGCTCGCCGCTAGTCTTATCCTGAAAAGGGAGGCGCACGATTGAGAACGATTTCGTTGGTTGCGTTGCTGCTGTGCTGGATCGCCTGGTGGTATCCGTTTCTGTTTCGCGCGCCGCACTTTCAGAAGCGGCCTTCGATCACCGTACCGTGGCCCACACGCATTGGGCTGCTGCTCGAAACCGGCGCGTTCGCCGTGTCCTTCGTTTTCCATTTTCCCGTCTGGCAGCCGGCCGGCGCGCTACGTACGGTGCTGGGGTTGGCGATCGCGATCCCCTCGGTGGTGATGGCCTGGCAAGCGGTGTCGCACCTGGGCAGGCAGTTCCGCTTGCACGCGGGTCTCTATGATGACCACGAACTGGTGCGCACTGGCCCGTACTCGATCGTCCGCCATCCGATTTACTGCTCGCTCATGGGAATGCTCGCCGCGAACTGTTTGTTGTTGACGCGATGGCCGTGGGCGCTCGCGGCGTTGTCGATTTACATCGCCGGTACGGAGATCCGCGTCCGCAGCGAAGAAGGGCTGCTGGCCGCGCGTTTCCCGGAGGAATTCGCCGTCTACCGCCGCCAGATACCGGCCTATCTGCCGTTCGTGCGATAGTGTCTTTATGAAACGGTGCACCCTGGGGACGATGATGCTTCTGTTGGCGGCGACTGCGCGCGCGCAGGAGAAGCCGGCGCAGGATCTCACCAGCCAATACCGCGAGACCGCCGACAAGCTGATCGACGCCGCGCTGGCGGATCGCGAAGGCTACGAACGGCTGGCGTTTCTCTGCTACCGGATCGGCAACCGGCTGAGCGGATCTCCGGCACTCGACCGCGCCGTCGCCTGGAGTGCGGAACAGATGAAGGCCGCCGGGCTGAGCAATGTGCGCACCATTCCGGTCAAGGTGCCGCATTGGGTGCGCGGAGAAGAGTCCGCGCGGATGGTGGCGCCGCTCGATAAGCCGCTGCACATGCTGGGCCTCGGGATGAGCGTCAGCACGCCGCCGGAAGGCATCACGGCGGACGTGGTGGCGGTTTCCGATTTCAGCGAACTGGACAAGCTGGGAGCGGACAGGGTGCGCGGCAGGATCGTGCTCTATAACGAGGCGTACCAGGGCTACTGGCCAACCGTAAATTATCGGCGCACCGGAGCGTCACGCGCCGCTGCGCTGGGCGCGGTAGCGGTTCTGGTGCGTTCGGTGACACCGCTGGCGATGCAGATTCCACACACCGGCGAGATGCGCTATGACGACGCGCAGCCGCGCATACCCGCTGCCGCGGTGTCACCCGAGGACGCCATGATGATGGCTCACCTCACCGCCAGCGGCGTTACGGTGAAGGTCCATTTGCGGATGAGCGCGCACATGGAACCGGACGCCGATAGCGGCGACGTGATCGGAGAAATTCCCGGCAAGGAACATCCCGAAGAAGTGGTGGTGATCGGGGGCCACCTCGATTCCTGGGACGTGGGCCAGGGCGCCCAGGACGATGGCGCTTCCATCATCGCCAGCTTGCAGGCGGTGGCGCTGATGAAGAAGCTCGGGGTCGAGCCGCACCGCACGATTCGCGTGGCTTTCTGGGTGAACGAAGAGAACGGCGGGCGCGGCGGCGAAGCGTATCGCGCCTGGATCGGCGAACGAATCAGGAATCAGGTAGCGGCGATTGAGATGGATGGCGGCGCCGAAGCGCCGGTGGGGTTTGGCGCGGCCGTGGACAAGGCCTCGGCCGACTTGTTGCGGCAGATTGGCCGGCTGCTGGATCGCGTGGGCGCGGGCGATATCGGCGGCGGCGGCGGCGGCGCCGATATCGAGCCGCTGATGCGGGATGGCGTCCCTGGCCTCGCCGAACGTACCGTCGGCACACATTACTTCGACTGGCACCACACCGAAGCCGACACCTTCGACAAGGTCAACCTGGACGATTTCCGCAAGAACATGGCCGCCATGGCCGTGATGGGCTACGTGCTGGCCGACATGACGGGCCGCCTGACGGCGAGCGGCGCAACCGGACAGTAGATGTGCAAAGAACCGGCGGCAAAGACCGCCGGCGTTACCAAGAGGCAGCGGTAACGCCGGCGGTCTTTGCCGCCGGTTCTTTTTGCGAGCCCTAGTTACTTGGCGTGCGTTTCGGCCGCCAGCTTGGCCTGGGCTTCGTCGAGCTTGCGGTTGACGCTGGCCATTTCCTCGGTGTCGGCTTCCTGCGGGGTGGCCTTCTGGAACTCGCGCAGCGAGTCCTGCCACTGCGCGATGGCCTCTTTGGTCTTGCCCAGCTTCAGGTACACATCGCCCAGGTGGTCGTGAACCGTCGGATCCGGCATGCGGTCCAGCGCGCGCTCGAGCAGCCCGCGTGCGTCGTCCAGCTTGCCCTGGCGGAAATACACCCAGCCCAGGCTATCGAGGTAGGCTCCGTTCTCCGGTTCCAGGTCCACCGCGCGCTTGACCAGATTATAGGCCTCTTCCAGCCGCACGTTGCGGTCGGCGAGCATGTACCCGAGATAATTCAACGCGCCCGCATTCTTGGGATTGAGCTCCAGCACCTTGCGGAAAGCGGCTTCGCTCTGATCGTATTTCTTTTGCCGCTCCATGCCGGCGCCGCGCATGTAGTACGCCTGCTCCTTCTCCTTGCCGGTGGAGGCGAACTGGTCGGCGCGGTCGAGCGCCTTCATCATTTCGTTCCAGTATTTACCCTGCTCATAGACTTCCGCCAGAGCCAACTGCAGTTCGCAACTGGCGCCGCGGTTGTCGGCGAACTTCTTGGTGCCGGCCTGGGCTTCGCGGTCCGCCGCGGCCAGATCGCCGGCGGCGAGATCGGTATCCACAATCTGCGCCGCCGCCTCCACCTGCACATCCTCGTCGGTCTCGATGCCGGCGTATTGGCGGAAGGCGTCGATCGCGGCCGGATACTGCTTGGCGTCGCGATAGAGGATGGCCAAATGCCGAACCAGGCGGGCGCGGATCCTGGTGTCGTCGGCATTGTTGTAGTTGCGGTGCGGCAACGCATCCAGGGTGGATTTCAGGGCCGCGATGGCCTCGTTGATCTTACCCTCCGCGTCCAGCAGGGAGACTTGTTCTTCGCGCACGTTGACGTTGTCGGCATCCAGCAGTTGGGCCGCGGCGAGCGCCTTTTCGGCGTTCGGAAAATCCTGTTTCATGCGGTACAGAAGCGCCACCCGCAACCGGTAAAAAGGCTCGCGCGGGTTGTCGGTGGTGAGTTGCTGATAAATCTTCAGCGCATCGTCGAACTGGCCGGCCTCGAGCAGGTCCTCCGCCAGCCCCTTCTGGAGGCCTTCGTCGTCCGGGTCCAGCGCAACCGCCCGCTCGAGCGCCTCGGCGGCCGACTTGAAGTCCTTCATGTTTTCGTACTGCTGGGCCAGCACGCCGAGCGTGCGCTCGTTCGGGCTCTTATCGGTGAGCGCTTTCAATTTCTCAAGGGCCTTGGCGGAGTCGCCCATGTCGGAGTAGACCGCGGCCAGCCCCATCAATGCATCTTCATTGTCCGGCTCCGCCTGGAGGGCGCTGTTGAACGCCTTCTCCGCCGCCGCCGAATCGTTCGAGGCCCGGTAGAGCTTGCCCAAATACGACCAGCTTTCGGCGTCCTTGGGATCCTGCGTGGTGACTTTCCGGTACTGCTCGATCGCCTTGTTCAGGTAACTCTCGTCCATCTTGGCGTTGGGCGTATCGCCGGTCGCCAGGTGAATGTAGATCTGCGCCAGGGTGCGCCGCGCATCCAGGTTGGCGGGGTCCAGCTTCAACACGCCCTCGGCCTGATCCACCGCATCGGCCAGGCGGTTCGTTTTGATGTAAAGATCCGTCAGCTCTCCCAGAATCAAGCCCTCCTTGGGATCGAGCTTGATGGCTTCCTGGTAGTAGCGGATTGCCTTGGTGACATCTTCCCGGCTGCCCTCCGCCGCCGCAAGTTCGGCATAGAGCCGGCCCATGGCAAAATTGTAGTAGGCCCCCGCTTTATCGTCGGAAGCCGGGGTGGGCGGCGCGGCCGGCGCGCTCTGAGCGAAACTGGCGCAAGCCAGCGAACCGGCCAGGAAGAGCACATTCACTGAGCGAATCATGGGGTCCTTACTTGATTCCGGCCATTGGCATCCCCAGGGCCGAAGATCACCTTTTTATTGTATAACGGGGTTGCGCCGCAATGCCCACATTCGCCGGCGGGTAGCGCCGGCCCTCGATTCCCGCCGCGGGTCCGCTCCGAAATGACACTCCTGCCCACTGTGATGCCGCGCACCGGTGTCGAGCCAGAGCCAGCCGGCCCCTCCCTGCTACAAGAAGACGCTCGCGGCCGCCCGATGGTTGCACTGGTGGGACCCACCGGCTCCGGGAAGAGCGATCTGGCGCTCCGGCTGGCGGAAGCGTTTTCAGGCGAAGTGGTGAATTGCGATTCGCTCCAGGTGTATCGCCATTTCGATATTGGCACGGCCAAACTGAGCGTGGAGGAGCGCCGCGGGATTCCGCATCATCTGATCGACATTCTGGAACCGGATGCTCTGTTCACGGCGGGCGAGTTCGCGCGCGTTGGCCGGGACGCGATGGCAGAAGTTTCCGCTCGTGGCCGATTGCCGATTGTGTGCGGCGGCACGGGCTTCTACCTGCGTGCGCTGCTGGACGGGCTGTTCGCCGCTCCGGAACGCAACCAGGCGCTGCGCGACCGGCTCGGCGCTCGCGAGCGGCGGCGGCCGGGATCGCTCCATCGCGTGCTGCGGCGCCTCGACCGCGCGGCCGCGGCGAAGATCCATCACAACGATGTGCCGAAAGTGATGCGCGCGCTGGAAGTCTGCCTGCTGACGCGCCGGCCGGTGACCGAGCTGTTCGAACAGGGGCGCGCGGCCTTGACCGGCTACCGCGTCCTCAAATTGGGCTTGCTGCCGGATCGCGACGCGCTCTACCAGCGCCTGGATGCGCGCTGCGCTGCTATGTTCGCGGCCGGCCTGGTGGAAGAGGCGCGGCACATCCTCGACCTCGGCTTCGCCGAGACCATCAAGCCGTTCGAATCCCACGGCTACAAGCAGGCGCTGCAACTGATCCGCGGCGAATTGAATCCACGTGAAGCGGTGTTCTACGCGCAACGCAAGACGCGCAACTATGCCAAACGCCAGATCACCTGGTGGCGCAAGGAACCGGATTTGGTGTGGTTGCGCGGCTTCGGCGAAGAACCGGGAATCGTCGAGGAAGCGGTCGGGAGAGTGGGGGCGTTCCTCTAGCGAGGGAACTGCCGCATCTTCATCTTAGGAAAGTGGAAAACACGTAGCCTGGGCTACGTGTTTCCATTTCTCCTGTCTGAGTGCAGATTATAGCGTGGTGTGTACAGGGCTGGGGCCGCCGGGGCCGTGTCGCCTCGCCAACTGCGCAGGTGAGAGGGGCGGTCGCCGCGGTGGCTGCTACACTGAAACCGAATGCTTCGATTGCTGGGGCTGGCGATACTTGTTTGCGCGTCGCTGCGCGCGGAGACGGTGGTGGTGTTGCGCTTCTTCAACCACGCCAATTCGGCGGGCCTGGATTGGATCGGCGAGAGCATTGCCGAAAGCGTGCAGGATTCGCTTTCCTCCGAGGGGCTGCTGGTGCTGGGGCGCGAAGCCAGGACGGAAGCCTACCGACGGCTGTCCCTGCGGCCGGGCGCCGAGCTGACGCACGCCTCCATCATCAAGGTGGGCGACGCGTTGGACGCTGGCCGCGTGGTGTACGGATATTACGAATTGCTGCCGGCCGAGGCTGGCGTCGCGGCATCCAAAGGATCGTTGCGCATCACAGCGCGAGTGCTCTATCTAAAGGAGACCCGCCAGGGTCCGCTGTTCAGCGAACTGGGAGCTCTGGAGGATTTGGCGGAACTCGAAGCGCGCCTCGGCTGGCAGACGCTGAAGCAACTGGACCCACGCAGCATCACCGCGGAGGAGGATTTTCTCAAGGTGCGCCCGCCCGTGCGCATCGACGCGGTGGAGAATTACGTGCGCGGCCTGCTGGCCACCGACCCCGAACAGCGCCAGCACCTGTTCATGCAGGCGGCCCGGCTGGACGAACATTATTCCCCGCCGTGTTTTCAGTTGGGCAAGAGCTACTGGGAGAAGCGCGAGTATAAAGTGGCTGCCGGCTGGCTGGCGCGCGTCGGCCCCTTCGACCGGCGCTATCTGGAGGCGCAGTTCTTCCTGGGGTTGTGCCGCTACCACTTCGAAGATTACGCCGGCGCCAAACAGGCTTTCCAAGTGGTGGCGGGAACCATGCCGCTCAACGAAGTATTCAACAATCTGGGCGCCGCCGAGGCGAGGCTTAACGATTACAGCGCGGCCATTTCGAGCTTCCAAAAGGCCTTGGAGGGCGACAGCGCCGATCCCGACTATCATTTCAATCTCGGCTATACCGAGTGGCGGGCCGGACAATACACTGCCGCCGCGGACAGCTTCCGCGCGGCGCTGGAACGCGCTCCCGATGATCGGGAAGCCGCGCTGCTGCTCGACCGTTCGCTCAAGGGCGAAGGCGCGCGCCCCGCCGAACCGCACCTGGAAGACCGGGCGCGCGTGAAAACCAACTACGACGAAGAAGCGTATCGCCAACTGCAAGCCGAGCTGAAGAAATAAGACCGCTCCCTCCGGTCGCGGCTCCGATACGAATACTGGGGCACGATGCCCCAAATGCGTGTCGGGGCAACACAGTCAACACCGGTTACTGCTGGCTAACCCCAATTGTTTCAGTGGGATTAAAGTGGCATGACGGGTGCAGTCCTATGGCCGTGGCTCGCAGAATCTTCATCGTCGCGGCGTTGGTGGGCGTGGCACAGCTTCAGTCGGCCACCCTGCAACAGCTTTCGATGAACGATTTGATCGCCAAATCCACGGCCATCGTGCGCGGGACCGTCCAGGCTTCGTACACAGCTTTTTCCGGCCCGGTGATCTTCACGCATTACCGGGTGCAGGTGGTGGAGAAGTGGAAGGGCGCGGCGGGCGCCACGGTGGATGTGGCCGTGCCCGGCGGTGTGGTCAACGGCATACGGCAGACGTATTCGGGCGCGCCGCAGTTCCAGCCGGGCGATGGTTACGTCCTGTTTCTGTGGACCGGCAAGTCCGGCATGACGCAGATCATGGGGTTTTCGCAGGGTGCTTTCGCGGTTGCTCAGGACGGCTCTTCCGATCCCAGCCTGACGAGGAACCCGACCCGCGAGCTGATGCTCGACCCGGCAACTCACGCCCAGGTGACCGATCGGCCGGTGACCATGCGGTTGAGCGAGCTTCGCTCGCTGGTCGAGAACGCTCTGGGGGCGGTGAAATAGTGCGGCAGCGGGCGACAACGCGGGCGATGGTGGCGGCGGCAGCCGTGCTGGCGATGAGCGCTCCCGTCGAAGCCTACTACCACTACACTTATTACTACAGCCGCAGCGCGCCCTTCACTCCCATCCGCGGGCGGTTCAACCTGTCGGCGCTGACCAATAACACGATCAATGTTCTGGTCAGCGATGCCGGTCCGGTTAACTATGCAGCCAACGACACTCTTGGCTCGGTGCTCGGCGAAGTGAAGCAAGCCGTGGCGGCGTGGAATACCGTGCCAAACTCGGCCTTGCGGTTGAATTTCGCAGGGCTGGAGAGCGCCACTCAGGGCACACAAAACACGCCTGGCATCGATGTGGTCTTCGCCGAGATGCCGCCCGGGCTTCTGGGATATGCTTCGCCCTATCTACCGGTAATTCCGGTGTTTCAGACCGGCTCCGACGGGCAGCCGCTGGTGGCCATCACCCGCTCCGTAATGGCCTTGACCAACGATACGAACAGTGGCGCAGGCCCCAGCGAATTGCCGGACTTCTTCACCACCGCCGTTCATGAACTGGGGCACGCTCTCGGTTTGCAGCACACCTGGACCGGCGCGGCTATGTCGCAGGGAGTGATCCGCAACACGACGCGGGTGCGGCCGATCGATGCCGACGACGTGGCCGCGTTCTCCGTGTTGTATGGCGCCGCCAACTGGAGCGCGAACTACGGCTCCATTTCGGGCCACGTCACTTTCGCCGGCGGAAATACGGGTGTCAGCCTGGCCTCGGTGGTGGCGCTGCCGGACGACGGACCGGCGGTGAGCGCGCTCACCGATCCCGCCGGTTTCTATAACATCAGCGGCGTGCCGCCGGGAAACTACATGGTCTTCGTACATCCTCTGCCGCCCGACGCCATACCGACGAATTCCCAAGAAGGCCTGCTGTTGCCATACGACGCCAACGGATTCCCGTTCCAGCCCAGCACCAATCCCTACACTGGCTATTTTCAAACCGTCTTTTATCCCGGCACCACTGACGCGACGGCCGCCACCGTTTTCCCGATCGCCGCGGGCGGCAGCGTCACCGCCAATTTCAGCGTAAGAACGGAAGCCACGCTGCCGATGTACGATGTCATCACGCACGGCTACCTGGATCCGTCGACTCGCGATTACACGGATTATCCGAATTCCCAGAGCGACTGGATGTCGCCGGCATTTATCAATGTGAACCAACCGGAATCGTTGGTGGAGACCATATATGCTCCACTGGCGATTCCCCAGACGGTCTCGATTCTGGGATTCACTCCCGCGCCAGTCTGTACGGACGACGCGCCGTGTTTCTACGTGGAAACCGCGCTTTCGGCGCTGTTTGCTTATTTCGACGCTCCGGCCAATGCCGGCACGGGCTTGCGGCACCTGGTGTTCAATCTGAATAACGACATGTATGTGTTGCCCGCCGGCGTGAGTCTGGTGGAAAAGCAACCGCCCTACGTCGATTCGGTCTCGAGCAACGGGGATGGCACCGTCACCGTTGCCGGCACTGGTTTCGGACAAGACAGCACGGTCTATTTCGACAGCCTGCCGGCCCCGGTCACATCGAACGCGTGCCAGAGCGGCGCCTCCGGCGATTGCCCGATCACGGTGACGCCGCCCTCGGGCGCGAATGGGCAGATCGCCGACGTCACGGTCTTTAACGCCGACGGGCAGAACTCGACGTTCCTGCAACAATGGCCGAACATCCCGGCGTACAACTACCCGGCTACCGGCACGCCGCAGTTGCAGAACGTCAGTCCATCGTCGCTGCCGGCCGGCGGCGAAGCCATGATCGACATCACCGCCCTCAACACCAGTTTTGCAACCGGGCAGGTGACGGTTGGTTTCGGCACTTCCGATATTACGGTGACCGGAGTTTGGGTGATCGGCCCGACGCACCTGGTGGCCAACGTGATAGTGGCGCCCGGTGCGGCGCTGGGTTCTTCGGAAATCAGCGTAATTTCCGGATTCCAGGCGATCTCGCAGCCGTTCGGCTTCCGGATTGTGGCGGCCAATCCGGCCGCGCCCGCGATTCTGGCGGTGGTGAACGGCGTCCCCGGCCAAGCCACCATTTATCCCAATTCGGTCGCCACCATCTGGGGCGCCAACCTGGCCAACCCGCAGATCGCCCTCAGCCCTATTTCCAATGCCAACTCGCCGGCGGCCGTCGGCAGCGGCTCGGCGCAGATCGCCTACTCTTCTTTCGATCAGGTCAATGTCCCGATACCAGCCAGTACACCGATCGGGCCGGTCGTCCTGACGCTGACCACAAGCGGCGGCACGGTCAGCGTGGTGGTGCCAATCGGCTACGCGCCGCCGGCGATTCTGGGGATCACCGAACCTTCCGGCGCCATCGTCAATTCGACAAACGCGGCCGCTTCGGGCGACCTGTTGACGATCGCAGTCAGCGGCCTGGATCCCACGGTGACGCTCGCCTCGGGCCGCTTGCAGGTGCTGGTGGCGGGAGTTTCCATGCCGGTTCAGCAGATCGGCGCCAGCCAGATCCAGTTTCTGCTGAACCAATCCTTCCATGGCGCGCAGGTGCCGGTGACGGTCGTGTTGGACGGAGCCCCCAGCGGGCCGTTTACCATCCTGGCCAACTAAGAGCGCCGCTTCGCAATTACGATAGTGCGGGTGCTAGGTTACGGACAGCGGAATTCGGTGTAGCAGTACCGCTCCCTGTGGTCGCGGCTCCGTTAGCGGTCGCGGCTCGTCAGTGGTTGGCGCGGCCCAGTGACGCGACGTAGATCTGGAAGGGCGCCCAATAATAGGGCCGGGCGAACCGAGCCGAGCCGAGCAGCGCGAGCTTGGCCTGGTGCATCGCTGTAACCGGATCGGCGCCGGCAGCCATCCGGCGGTAAAACTCGTTCATCAACTGCTCGGTCGAGCTGTCGCTCACATCCCACAGACCGGCGGCCACGGCGCGCGCGCCGGCCCGCAAAAACGCCCAGGCAAAGCCCACCAGTCCTTCGCCGGCATACGCGCGGGTGCCCGCGCTGCTGCAAGCCGAGATGGTGACCAGATCGGCGTGGATGGGAATTCCGACCACATCGCGCGCATAAAGTTTGCCGTGCGAGAGAATCACCGCCGATTCGAGCGGCGTCTGCGAATTGGCTTCCGCATGGGCGGCGAAGTGGATGAGCGAAAAGCGCTGCGGATCGGACTGGCTGTAGACCGCCGGGGATGCCTGCGCGCCCATGTAGACCTGCTGCATCCGGCCCGGGTAATCGGCTTGAATCTCGTGGATCTCGCGCTCCGCGTTGGCAAGCGGCTGGTAGTGGCTCCCGGCGTAATCGGGTGCGCCGATCAGCAGCAGGGAAACCATCTTCCCTACCCCGCCTCGCGGCGGCGAAGCCAGAATCTCGATCGATGGCGACACGGCCATCTCCACGTCTTCAATCCAGTAATGCGGGTGCGGCGAGGGCGCCACCAGCGTCTCCAAATTCAGCCGGTGCAGGGCGCCGTCGGGAATGACGATCAGCCGTTCTCCTTTGCGGAGGTGCGGCGCGACCGGCGCGATCAGCATGCGCCAGAGCTCGGCGCCGGCGGCGCTGGCGGCGATCGGATCGCGCACCGAATGCTCGACAATATCGCGATAGTTGGTCACCAGCTTTTCGATCGCCGCCGAGCCCGGCAGTTCGTGCCGTTCGATACCGCTGCCGGTGATGAGCCATGCGAAAGACTGCCGAGGCGCCAGCCAAAACGAGAGGATGCTTGCATGAGCGTCGCGCGCCACGCCTTCGAATTGAGCCAAACTGCGCGGCGGAGCGGCTGCCACATCCTGTTCCAGCCGCTCCGCCAACACCCGCGCGCGGCTGGATTCCACCACGCGCAAGGCGCGTGCGTCGTCCTTCTGCCGCCATAGAACGTCCACGTAGTCGCGGTAAAACGGCATCAGTTGCGAAAGCAGCGTCATGCGGTGGTTCGGATCGAGCAGGTCGCTGCGCGTGTTCTCAATGATTCGCAACGCCTGCTCGTAGCTGCGGTCGGCCTCCGGAAAACGCTTGGCGCGATCCGCGAGAGCGCCCAATAAGTCCCACGCCGCCCAGCGGATACCAGGTGGAGCGTTGGTCGCGCGCAGCAGATCCCGGGCGATTCGGGCGGCCGTTTGGAAATCGCCGCGTCCCTCCGCAATTCGCCCGCGATTCCGCTCCAGGAGCGGAAACAAATCGCGCGCGTCGAGAGCGCGCGCGAGATCCGACGCGCGCTGGTTCCATTCCGCGGCCTGCTCCCATAAGGTGCGGCCTGAACCTGCCTGGCGCTGATCGGCCGCAAGACCGGACTTGATCAGAGTCAGCGCGAGATTTGCAGCGTTGCGCGCGGCGCCTTCCTTGCTGCCGATCGCCACTGCCATGTCGTAAGCCTTCCGGTAGCTGGAAATGGCATTCGCGAAATCGCCGTCGTCATCGTAGGCCAGCCCCAGCTCGCCGAGCGAAATCATCAGATTCTCCCGCGCGCCAATGGCCTCACAAATGGCGATGGCCCGCCGCTGGTGCTCGAAGGCTTTATCGAAGTCGCCCAGAAGGGCGTACGCCGAACCCAGGTTGCCGTGCGCCATGGCGGCCACCTTGCGCGCGCCGAGTTTCTCGGCGCCGGCCACGGCGCGTTCGCCCGCATCGGCCGACTCTTCGTACCGCCCCAGTTTCTTCAGCGCATACGACAGATTATTCAACGCCAGCGCCTGCCAGAAAGGAAACCCATCTTCAGCGGCCAGATCCGCGGCGGCGCTAAACGATTGCCGCGCCGCTGGCGGCCGGCGCGCGCTCATGGCGGCTAGGCCCTCGGTGATGTCCAAGCGGATACGCAGTTCGGGGTCGCGCGCTGAGGTACGCGCCTGGGCCAGAATCTCCGGGACCCTCGCGGCTTCGCCGACCAGGTGAAGATCGACCGCAGCCAGATCGATCAGGCGCCGCACTTCGAGCTGACCCAGTTCCCGCTTGGCCGGGATGGGTGTCAGAAGAAGATCGCGGGCCGGATTCCACTTGGATTGCGCATTCAGCACCTCGGCATCGAGCAGCCTCAGGCTTAAGACCCAGTAGGAATCCGGCTCTTTCTGGGAGCGTGGAACGTAGGACGAGGCTTCGCGGCCGGCCGTCTCCAGGTCACCGGCAACGAATGCGGCCCAGGCGCGCGTGTACACTTGCCGCGCCGGCTCGGTCCGGGAACAGGATAAGAGGGGAGGCAGAAGGCCGCACAGGGCGGCCGCGACGAACTTATCCCCCCAAGTGGCCGTTCGACCCGCCGCCGCCGGCCGAACCGGGACCACCCGCATTACAGCCCATAGCCAGGCGCACCAAGGCGACCCGCCGCTCGTTGCCTTTGACGTGGACCTCACCGAGAACGATTCTACCGAAACCCTTCCAGTGAATAGTGTAACCGTCCACCGAAATCTTCTGCTTCTCTGTTTCCGGCCCGGAAAGACGGATCTCCCGCACCAGTGAGAATTTATGCTCGTGGCAGCACTTGCACTTGCCCTCAGCGGCCGGGTCCAGCGCGAACCGCCAGCCGTTCTTCGCGCGGTAGCCGTCCGTTTGCTTGTTGTAGAATTCGGCGAGCTGCTCGGCGTTTCCGCTGAATAGCAGGGGCTCTTCGTCCAGAATCACTTCCGCTTTGACATTGCCCATCTGGAGGCCCTCGATGCGGCTGCCCTTGGTGCTGACGAGCGACACGGGGTTTGCCGCCTCCGAGTCGAACTTGGAGAGGAAGTGCAGACGGATATAGCCGATGTCCAGTTTCTCCACCACCCGGAGCTCTTCGACGTCGGCTTCCACTTCGGTTTCAAAGCGCTTGCCGAGGTCCCGGCCGTGTGTCGCGGTCTCGACCTTGCGAACCGAAAGCAGGGTTCGCTTGCGCGGCTGGTCCACCGTATAGGCATAGTCCTTCACGCTCGCCTGCGCAACGCCGCCGGTCGCCGCCAGCACGCTCGAGCCCAGCGTGGGAATCACGTGATTGAGATTCTCCTGCTCGTCGAGTTGATGGAATCGCGCCGCAACGCCAAGCGCATGTCCGGAGAATTTGAAGTACGTGCTCGGATAGTTGCTCATCTGCTAGTGTGTCCTTGGCTGAATGTCGAATTCACCCCGCGCCAGTTGCGGACCGGATTCGCCGGCGCGCACGACGACGGAGTAATGGCCCGGACCCGGCTTGCCCGGGAAAAGGACGCCCAGCGGCTCGCCGGGAGCCGGCGCCGAAAGAGATCCCTCGCTCAACACCTTGCCCGACCGACTGGCCAGCTCCACCCACAGGCTGGCAGTTCCGGGCTGGGACGGCACGGCGATCTCAAAGTGAAGAGGGCTGCCCTCTTCCAACCCGCGCGGCGCCGAACGCGTGGCGTCGTCGAGCGGCACGGCGGCGGCGATCTCCTGCGGAGCGCGCATGGCTGGAATCGTGACCTTGGCCTGGTAGCCGGCCACCACGGCCAATACCAGGGCGGCGAAAGTCGGCACCGCGGTTTGTAACCGCAGCCACGCCAGCCAACTGGCCCGCTGCGGTTCCGGCTTCCGGTCGAGCCGGTCTAAGAAAACAGCCCTGGCATTGGCGGCGAAGGCCGATGCCGTCCAGACATCGTTCATGCATGGCCTGCAATCCGCAAAATGCGCTTCGAATTCATCCCGCTCGGCCTGGGACAAGTCCCCAGCCACGTACCGCTCGGGAGCCCCTAATCCGACTGCCGCATTGTGATCCATAATCTGGCTTCCACTAGGATAGTGAAAACAATGAACGCGCCGTTACAGAGCCGGCTGATGCGCCCGTTCATCCCTTATATTCATAGCAGATTGCCGGTCCAACGGCGAAACCGGGGCGAAACCGCGAAAGGCTGGGCAAATCCCGGCTCAGCCTGCTCGTCACCCCGCGGCGCTGCCGATGCCGCTCGTCCGCCGTTATGAATGCGGGCTCGCGTTGTGTTACAAGAGTGCTGTCCAGCGGGTGCGCGGTCGATGGCACACTCGCAGGGAGCGCGAGTCGAGCTCAATCAAAGGGGGGAAGATGGCTTTCGTCAAGTCAACAACGCTTTTGATCGCGGGGCAAGCTCTATGGGTCGGCGGTTTGTTCGCCGCCCAACCGACCATTGCGGACGCGAGGAAATTCATGGACGATGCCGAGCAGCGCCTGCTCGTCTTGAGCAACGAGGCGCAGCAGGCCAGTTGGGTGGAAGAGAACTTCATCACCTCGGACACCGAATCGCTCGCAGCGCTCGAGAACGAGCGGGCCACCGACGAGCAGGTGCGGCTGGCCAAGGAATCCAAACGATTCGACGCGATTACGCTGCCTCCCGACCTGGCGCGCAAGATGCGGCTGTTGCGGATTGGCTTTACGCTGGCCACGCCGGCCGATCCGAAGGAGAGCGAGGAAGTGTCCCGGCTGGCGGCCGAGCTCGACGGCATGTACGGGAAAGGCAAGTATTGCCCGCCGGCGCTCGCCTCGAGCGACAAGAAATGTCTCGACATCGGAGACATCACGCGCATCATGGCGACGAGCTCCAATCCGGCCGAGTTGCTGGACGCCTGGAAGGGCTGGCACGCGATTTCCCCACCCATGCGAAAAGATTTCACACGCTTCGTCGAACTTTCCAATCAGGGCGCGCGTGAGTTGGGTTTTCGCGACACCGGCGCGATGTGGCGCTCCAAGTATGATATGCCGCCGGACGATTTCGCAAAAGAGCTGGACCGGCTGTGGGCGCAGGTGCGTCCGCTTTACCTTTCGCTGCACGCCTACGTGCGCAACCGGCTGCGGGAAAAGTATGGCGACGCAGTGGTTCCGGCCAATGGCCCGATTCCAGCCGATCTGCTCGGCAATATCTGGGCGCAGGACTGGTCGAACATCTATCCATTGGTCGCGCCTCCCGGAGCCGACCCTGGCTACGATTTGACGCGTATTCTGAAGGATCGCAAAACACAGCCGCTCGATATGGTTCGCTACGGCGAGAGTTTTTTCAAGTCGCTGGGGTTTGCGCCGCTGCCTGCGACATTCTGGGAGCGTTCGCTGTTCGTGAAACCGCGCGACCGGGACGTGGTTTGCCATGCCAGCGCCTGGGACGTGGACAGCGTGGAGGATCTGCGCATCAAGATGTGCATCGATATCACGGCCGAGGACTTCACCACCATTCACCACGAGCTGGGCCACAATTTCTATCAGCGCGCCTACGATAAACAGCCTTTTCTGTTCCGCGACAGCGCCAACGACGGCGTGCATGAGGCCATCGGCGATACCATCGCGCTCTCGGTGACGCCCGAGTACCTGGTCAAAATCGGCCTGCTGGACCGGGCGCCGGATTCGTCAAAGGATATCGGGCTGCTGCTCAGGCGCGCGCTCGAAAAGGTCGCGTTTCTGCCGTTTGGGCTGCTGATCGATCAGTGGCGCTGGCGGGTATTCTCAGGCGAGACTCCGCCCGACAAATACAACCAGGCCTGGTGGGACCTGCGGACGAAGTATCAAGGCATCGCGCCGCCGATGGAACGCAGTGAGCTTGATTTCGATCCCGGCGCGAAGTATCACGTAGCGGCCAATGTCCCGTACACTCGCTACTTCCTGTCCTTTATCATGCAGTTCCAGTTCCACCGCGCGCTGGCCAGAGCGGCCGGTTGTCCGGTGGCCGGGAGCGGCACGCCGCTGTCGCGCTGCTCGATTTATGGCAGCAAGGAAGCCGGCGAGAAGTTGAACAAGATGCTCGAAATGGGGCTCAGCCGCCCCTGGCAGGAGGCTTTGTACGAGATGACCGGCGAGCGCGACCTGGACGCTTCGGCGATCCTCGATTACTTCGCGCCGCTCCAGAAATGGCTGGACGAACAAAACAAGGGCAAGCCGGTAGGCTGGTAGGCGTCTGTGGCGCACGCACTCATGCGTGCCGGGTCGAGTCTCTTCTCGACACGTCTTTTCCCGGGCGCCGGACGTCGGCATGGGTGCCGACGCGGCACGCATGAGTGCGTGCGCCACAGACGCGATCGGAGCCGCGACCATAGGGAGCGGTCGCGCTGACCTATTCACCCCATCTCCACAACCACACGGTTCTCCTCGACCAGTTTCCCGGCGGGGATGAAGTTGCCCTCCATCAACTCGCCATTCAGCTCCAACTTCCGCACGCCTTTCTGAACACCGGCGAGGTTGTGAACCTCCACGAGCACCTTCTTCCCACGGAAAACACGCGTCATCGTGAAGCCTTTCCACACGGCGGGAATGCAGGGATCGATGCGCAATCCGCCGTACTCCGGCCGCAGGCCGAGAATGTACTGCGTCGCTGTGAAGTAGGACCAGGCGGCCGAACCGCTCAGCCATGGTACGCGCGAAGCGCCGAATCGGGGGCTCGACTTGCTGTGGGTGAACTGGCAGTACACATACGGCTCGATCTCGCGGACCTCGGCGCGGGTGTTCCACGCGCCCGGCAGCGTGGCCCGGAAATACTGCCAGGCCAGATCGCCGTGACCCAACATGGCCTCCGCGATCACCGCCCATCCCTGCGTGTGGGTGAAGATACTGCCGTTCTCTTTCATGCCGGGATTGAATAAGGCCGCGCGCATAACGTTGTAATCGGTCTCGACATACGGCGGATCGCAAATCATCAGCCCATACTCGGTAGCCAGCCGGTCGCGCACGGATTGCATCGCCGAAGCGGCGCGGCTTGCGTCGGCGTGTCCGCTCACGACCGCCCACGATTGCGGGTTGAGGAAGATCTGGCCTTCGCGGCTCGAGCTCGATCCGAACTCGAAACCATCGGCGCGATACGCCCGCAGATACCATTCGCCATCCCACGCGTGCTCCCGCAAGTCCTCATCGAGGCGGTCCAGGTTGCTCTGCGCCCATGCCTCTTCTTCCTTCGCCGCCAACAAGCGACTTACTTCCAAATAGACCGCCAATGCGTAACGAAGCTGGAACGCAACGAAGACGCTCTCGCCTTGGTCGCCGAGGCGGATGCAGTCGTTCCAATCGGCGTACAAGCCGCACGGCAGGCCATGCGCGCCGGAGCGATTCAGGCTGAAGAGGATGGCCCGCTTCATATGGCCCAGCACGGTATCCTCGCCTTGGTCCGCATAGGGAAGAACCTTGGAATAGAAAGAAAGATCGCCGGTCTCTTTGACATGCGCGGGAATCGCGTTGAACAGCCACAGGCAATCGTCGGAGCGGTAGTCTTCCTCGCGCGGCGCGCGCTCCGCGCCGGGGCGATGCGCGAACTGCTTGACTACCGGCATGGCGCCGCCCGTGGAAACCTGGCCGGTGATCATCAACTCCAGCCGCTGTACGGCTTCGGCGGGGATGGTGTGCATCACGCCGAGCATGTCCTGCACGGTGTCCCGGAAGCCAAGGCCGTCCCGCTCGCCCGCATAAATCAAGCTGGCGGCGCGGGACCACGCGTAAGTCATCAGGCAGTTGAACGGGCTCCACATATTCAACATGCTGTTGAACTCGGCGTCCGGCGTTTCCACTTCGATCCCGGCGATGCGCGCGTGCCAGTGACTCTTGAGCGCGGCAAGCTCCTGCGCGGCTTTCTCGGGATTGGCGAATTCGTCCGCCGCCCGGCGGCCTTCCTCACGCGCGGTGCCGACCCCCATCAATACCAGAAACTCCCGCGTTTCACCCGGCTCGAGGCTGATCCGGCTTTCGAGCACGCCGCAACCGTTGTCGCCGGCGGCGAGTGAGTTGGTGCACTGCCCCTGTTCCACCACAGCGGGTTTGGCGTAACTCCCGTAAGCGCCGAGGAACGCCGTGCGATCCGTGTCATAACCAGACACTTCCGTGCCCACCAGCGTAAGAAACGTATGACGCCCCTGATCCTTTTCCTCGAAGTTATCGGGCATGAGGGGTAGGTTGACGTTGGTTCCGTGATCGATAATGCCGCTCTCGACGGCCATCTTCACGATATGCTGCGTGTATTGCAGGTTGATCAGGTCGTCATAGGCGCTCCAGTTCCCGGCATACTCGACATATGTGAAGGCGCTAAGCCGGCGAGGCTGGCCGCTCAGGTTGGTCAGCCGGACGCACCAACACTCGAAGTCCCGGCCAAGCGGGACGAAGTAAGTGGTTTCCGCGCGGATGCCGTTGTATTCGGAAGAGATAACGGTGTACGCGCTGCCGTGACGGCACTCGGACTTATATGCTTCCAGAGGCTTGCCCACTGGCTGCCACGAAGCGGACCAATAGTCTCGGGTATCGTGATCGTGCAGATAAATGTAGCGTCCCGGCTGATCCAAAGGAACGGAGTTGAATCGCAGCCGAGTGAAGCGCCCCTGCGCCGCCGACTTATAGAAACTATACCCGCCAGCGTTGTTGGTGATGATGGCGCCGTATTCGGTGCTGCCCAGGTAGTTACTCCATGACCTGGGCGTATCGGGGCGGGTAATTACATATTCCTTGTTAACGTCGTCAAAATATCCAAACTGCATGTCAGAGCTCCGGTTATGATTAGGGCCTGACCGCTCCCTACGGTCGCGGCTCCGTTACTTGGCGCGGCTGGCGGCCAGCTCGGCCTGAAGCTTCTTGGTGGCCTCTTCGTTGAGCGGATAGAAGAACATCCCCAGCCCGGCCAGCAAGGTGCCCGCCGCCGGCGCGATGGTCATCAGCAACCGGATGCCATGCTGTCCTTCGGCCGTCTGCACCACGTTGGCCTTGAAGCCATAAATGGCCAGCAGCGACGCCGCCAGCGCGCCTCCGATCACCCAGCCGAACTTATTCGACATGCCCGACGCCGAGAAGATCAGCCCGGTCGCCCTGCGGCCGGTTTTCCATTCCGAGTAGTCGGCTGTATCCGCGAACATGGCCCAAAGCAGCGCCGACGTGGGACCGGTCAGCATGCAATAGACGATGTTATACCCGTACAAAAGAGCAAGCTGATTCGGTCCGACCCAATAAGATAGGACGAGTGCCACTGTGGCGAGCAGCATTAAGCCGATAAAGGCGTTTTTCCTCCCGGTAAATGGTGTCACATACTGGATCAGGAAAGTGCCCAGCACCGACATAACCGAACCAACCACCATGAATGTGGCCGCTCCGCCCACGCTGCCGACGTAATACTTGAAGTAATAAACAATCGCGGCGCCGCGAATCGACACGAAACAGACGCTCAGAATACCCAGCGCACACAATACCAGCCAGGGCGTGTTGGCGAGCAGATCGCGCAGGTCTCGTGCCCGCGAAGTGTTCTGCTCCACCACTGGCTGAACACGTTCGCGCGTGGTCGCGAAAGCAGTCAGAAACAGCGCCACTGCCGCCACGGCGTACACGGCCAGCGCCAGTTGATAACCGAGCGGCTGGTTCCCCTTGCCAAAGAACGTGACCAGCCGCAACGTGGAGAACTGCACCACCAGGCCGCCCAGGAAGGCGAACGTAAATCGCCACGAGGAAATACTGGTTCGCTGCTGAGAATCGGGCGAAATCACGCCCATCAGGGCGCCGTAAGGAACGTTGATCGCCGAGTACACGATCATCATCAGGGAGAGAGTGACATAGGCGTAAACCAGTTTGCCGGACGCGCTAAACGAAGGTGTGGTGAAGGTGGCGACACTCATGACTCCGAATGGCACAGCCATCCAGAGCAGATAGGGACGGAACTTGCCCCAGCGGGTTCGCGTGCGGTCGGCGATGGTGCCGATGAAGACATCGAAAAACATGTCCCAAGTGCGGGTAACCACCAGCATAGTCGCCAGCGCGCTCGCCGCCAGCCCGAAAACGTCCGTATAGAAATTGAGCTGGAAGTAGATAAACGTCATCCAGATCAGGTTGGAGGCGCCGTCGCCACACGCGTATCCGACCTTTTCGAGCACGGCAAGTTTGTTGTTTTCCTGAGTCATGGTCAGCATGGGAGGACCGGGTAAAACGCGATGTTACCACGGTGTGCGCTTCCATTTTCGACTTCTGGGTCCGGTTCAGCGCCGTGGCGCAAGCACTTCTCGGTGCCGCGTCGAGACTTTTTTCGACGCGTCCTCGCCGCACGGCACCGAGCGTCGGCACGAGTGCCGACGCGGCACGCAGGGGTGCGTGCGCCACAGCTTAGCGCCAGCGGAAAAGCTTTAGCGCCAGGCCGAAACAAACCACCAGCCAGCCGGCCAGCACTCCCATCTGCGGCGTCAATTGGGCCAGGCTGGCCCCTTGCAGCATGTTCATCCGCAGGGCATCGATCGCGGCTGTCAGCGGAAGCGCCTTGATGACCGGCTGGATGACATCGGGGAATCGCTGCGCCGAAAAGAAAACGCCCGACACGATCCACATTGGCATCATCACCGTATTCATCAGACCCGAGGCGGCTTCGATGGTCCTGGCGCGGGATGCGATCAACAATCCGAGTGCGCTGAACGACAACGAACCGAGCACGCACAGCAGCACCAGATCGACAAACGATCCGCGCACGGGCACGCCGAATACCAGCACGCCGAAACCCACCAGCACGCCCACTTCCACCACCAGCAGCAGGAGCCGCGAGAACAGAAACGACGCCAGGTAGTAATGCCGCGGCATGGGTGTCGCGACCAGGCGCTTCATCAGCTTCTTGCGGCGCGCGTCGACGATGGCGAATCCCATCCCCCAGATGGCGCTGCCCATCAAATTCATCCCGAGCAGGCCGGGGATCAGGAAATCGATGTAGCGAGATCCGGGCTCGCGCATGAGCTGATCGGTCGAGGCAACCGGATCCACGCGGCCGGCAGCGCGCTGGACCGCGCGATCGGCCAGCATGCGCGCCGTGCGTCCTTCCGGATTGGTGGCATCGTATCGGTAGACGATGCGGCCGTCGGCGCCGGGCACGGCGACCAGCGCCACCTTGCCGTTGCGCAACGCTTCCGCGGCAGCGCCCGCGGGCAGCTCCGCGACATCGAGCAGCTTTTCCTGGCGCAGCGATTGCGCCAGTTGCGGCGTGACGGTGGCGATCTTAAGCACGTCCGCGGGCCGGTTGCGGAAAGCGATGCCAAGGCCGGCAGCCAGCAAAATCGGGAAGATGAATACCCAGAACAACGCCTCCGGCTCGCGGATGAATTCGAGAAACCGCACCAGGGTCAGTTGGGCCAGCGGATGCTCCTTCCGCGTACGCGGGCGCGGAGATTTGCGGGCAGCCTCTTTGGCCACCAGATCGGGGATGGTAATCTCACTCATCGCGCAAATGCCGTCCCGTCAGGGTGACAAAGACGTCCTCCAGGGAAGCCGAATGCGTGCGCAGCTCAGTCAGCGGAACACCCTGCCGGCTGAGTTCGTCGAGCAGCGCGGGCACGGCGCGATGCAGTTGGGTGACCTGCATCTGCACGCTGCCATTCTCGCCGCGCACGTCGCGAACGCCCTCCATCCGGCGCAATGCGGAAATGTCCAGCGGTTTGGCCGCGCTTCCGGCGGAGAATTCCACCACGTGCTCGACGCCGATGGAAGCAATCAGCTCGCGCGGCGTGCCCAGAGCGATGACTTTGCCGTGGTCCATGATGGCGATGCGGTCGCACAGGCGCTCGGCTTCATCCATGTAGTGGGTGGTCAGCAGGATGGTGCGGCCGGAGGCTTTGAACTCTTCGATCAAATCCCAAAGCTGTCGGCGGGCCTGCGGATCGAGGCCCGTAGTGGGTTCGTCGAGAAACAGAAAATCGGGATCGCCTACCAGCGCGCAGGCCATCGCCAGGCGCTGTTTCTGCCCACCGGAGAGATTGCCCACGCGCGAATTCCGCTTCTCGTCGAGCTGCACCAGGGCGATCACCTCCTCCGGCGTCGGTCCCGCATGATAGAAGCTGCGAAACAGACGGACCGTCTCGAGAACGGTGAGCTTGTCGGCGAGCTGCGTATCCTGAAGCTGCACCCCGAGCCGCTGGCGAAGTCGCTCGGCGTCAGAACCCCAGCGCATGCCCAGCATTTCGACTTCGCCGGAATCGGCCGAGACCAACCCCTCGCAGATTTCCATGGTGGTGGTTTTGCCGGCGCCATTGGGTCCCAGCAAGCCGAAGCACTCGCCGGCGCGGACCTCGAGTTCCAGGCCGTCGACGGCGAGCACATCCTTGTAGGCCTTCCGCAGGTTGCGCACTGCCAGGGCGGCTGTCGGCGCGGCTGTCATTTGTCCAGTATCGCGTCCGCGCGGCCGGATCGTCAACGACGCCTTCGACTGTCCCGCCGCCGGCGTGCAATGCCGAACGGATCAGGTCTTGGCGCGAGCGCGGCTATCCGAAAAGTGTTCGGTACTGTACAATAGCGGCTGAAACCTGCGTTACGGTGACACCCGAATCCGAATGAACGGGAAACAGGATGAGAGCGTTCGCAAGGAGTCCGCTGAGACCTTCACGATGGAGATGGGCGCCATGACGCCGCCGGAAGGCCGAAAACCGGCTGCCGAGGGCCCCGCATTGTCGGGCGAGACTGCGCCGTCGATGCGAATCGGGCGCTACGCGGTGGTGCGCGAACTGGGGCGGGGTGGCATGGGAATCGTCTATGAGGCAACCGATCCCGCCATTGGCCGGCGAATCGCGATCAAAGTCATCAATGTGCAATTCCTGGCGGGAGCCGGCGAGGCCCAGGTCTTGCGGGAGCGGCTGTTCCGCGAAGCGCACTCGGCCGGCGCGCTCTCCCATTCCGGCATCGTGGTGGTCTATGACGTGGGTGAGGATCGCGAAATGGCGTTCATCGCCATGGAGTTCGTCGACGGCCCCTCCTTGCAACAGGTGCTACAGTCCGGCGGAAAGCTGCGCCCTGCCGAAGTGGTGGACATACTCCGGCAAGTCGCCGCGGCTCTCGATTACGCGCACTCGAACGGCGTCGTCCATCGCGATATCAAGCCGCCCAACATCATGCTGCACAAGGGCAGCCAGGTGAAGATCGCGGATTTCGGCATCGCCAAGATCACCACGGCCCCGAAATACACTGCCACCGGCCTGGTGATGGGTACGCCCGCCTACATGTCTCCGGAGCAGATCGAGGGCCGCGACGTGGACGGCCGGTCCGATCAGTTCTCCCTGGCGGTGGTTGCCTACGAGATGCTGACCGGCGCGACTCCATTCCAGGGCGAGTCATACGCGTCGATGGTCCACAGCATCGTTTACGGCCAGCGGCCGTCGGCGAGCGCGGCCAATCCGTCGCTGCCTGCCGCGGTTGACCCGGTATTCGGACGCGCCATGGCCGCGCGTCCCGAGTACCGCTTCGCGACCTGCACCGAGTTGATCTCCGCGCTGGACGCTGCATTGCACTCCACTGTGCCTGTATCCGCGCCTAAAGCAATGCCTGTTGCCGCGCCGGCAGCGGCGCAACCCTCGCCCGCTCCGCCTGCTCGCGGCGTTCCCTGGGTACTGGTCGCCTGCATCATGTTGCTGGCTCTGGCGTTGGGCGGAGCCGCGGTGTACAAGTTCTGGCCCGCGCTGCGGGGCGTCGCGGGCGGCCAAACCCAAAGCGCTCGGCCTTCGACCGCGAATCCGGCTGCGAGCGCTGCTATCGAAACTCCCGCTCCCTCCTCTCCGCCACCAGCCGCGCCCATTGAGAAGGAGGGTAAACCGCCTGCGCCGGCCGTTCCGACCGGTTTGCCTTCCGCAAAGGGAATTGCGCCGAATGCCGCGGCGCAACGTGAGCCGGGCCAATTGCCAGGGGCCAAGAGCGTCACAGCAGGCAAGGAAACCGCCGCGCACGCCGCCCAAACGCCGGTCCTCTCTGCCACGGACATCGCGCGTGAGGAGGCGGACGTGGTGCCGCTGATCAAGAAGGGTATTATCGTTTCCGCGGCCCGGCGCTGGACCGACACGGGGATCGACCTTCGCCCCGGCGACACACTCGATGTCGGGGCGCACGGATTGATACGAGTCTCGGCAAGTCGCAATATCCCCGCCATGGAACCCGGCGGCTATCGTCCGGACTGCGCCCGCGCCAGACTGGTGTTTGGCCAACCAGCCGATGTGGCGGCGGTACCGGCGCCGACCCTGAGCTGCTGGTCGTTGATCGGCCGCGTGGGAGGAACCATCTTCGAGGTCGGCGCTCAATCCACGGTGCCGCAAGGTTCCGCCGGCCGCCTGTATCTGGGCGTGAACGACGACGACCTCAGGGATAATTCCGGAACCTGGACCGCCGTCGTTAGCGTCTTGCGCCATTGACCTGGAGCGAGTCTAATGGCCGCCGGTTGCGGTCACCGCTGGTTCTCTGCCGGCGAGCCCAGCAGCGGACCGTATATAAGGCCGGCGAGAATCGCTCCGGCGATCGGCGCCACCCAGAATAGCCATAACTGCTCCAAGGCCCAGCCGCCGGCGAAGAGCGCCGGCCCGGTGCTGCGCGCGGGATTCACCGAAGTATTGGTCACCGGGATCCCTACCAGGTGAATCAGCGTCAGCCCCAGCCCGATCGCGATCGCCGCGAAACCCTGCGGTGCGCGGCGGTCCGTCGCACCCAGTATGATCATCAGGAACATGAAGGTCAGCACCACTTCGGCCACCAGGCAGGCCACCAGCGAATACCCACCGGGCGAGTGCTCGGCATAGCCGTTGGAGGCAAACCCGCCGGCCAGCGTGAATCCGGCCTTCCCGCTGGCGATCACAAACAGGACCGCCGCCGCGCCAATCGCTCCCACCACCTGCGCGATTACGTAGGCCGGCAGTTCCGATGCCGGAAAACGCTTCGCCACCGCCAGGCCCACCGAAACTGCCGGATTCAGATGGCCTCCGGAAATGTGACCGATCGCGTATACCATGGTCAGAACGGTCAGTCCGAAGGCGCACGCGACGCCCAGAAATCCAATCCCCAGACTCGGGAACGCCGCCGCCAGAACCGCGCTGCCGCATCCCCCGAAAACCAGCCAGAACGTACCGAGCAGCTCCGCCGCCGCTCTCTTCCCCAGAGGCATAGTCTCTCCTTGTAATTGGTGTTGCGATCCCCAGAATTCGCGACGGCTCCGACCCAGTCGGCCCGCCAGCGCCAAACCAGTCTATAACATTATGTTGCGGCGGTTCTAAAGCGCTGGCCCGCTCGGTGCGGTCCGTGCCGGCTACGCTGCGCTTGCCACCACCGCGTGGTCCGAAGTTCGCGCTACATTCATACTGATGCCCATTCAGATCGGCGATATCCTCGGCGATTATCGGGTCACCGGTGTTTTGGGCCGCGGCGGCATGGGTAAAGTCTTCCGCGTGCGAAACCTGGTCTCGGACCGCGAGGAAGCGATGAAAATCGTTCTCCCCGATCTCGACGAAAACGTCGCGCTGGCCGACCGCTTTCTACGCGAAATCAAGGTCCACGCCAGTCTCCAGCATCCCAATATCGCAACTCTCCATACGGCCTTGCGGATCGAAGGGCGCCTGGTGATGATCATGGAACTGGTGGAAGGCGTCAGCCTGGAAGAGACGCTGCGTCACGGGCGGCTCGAAGTTCCGCTGGCCCTCCACTATGTCGGCCAGATCCTGGCAGCCCTCGAGTTCGCGCACGCGCGTGGCGTGATTCACCGCGACATCAAGCCCGCCAATATCCTGATTGCCGCCGGCGGCATCGTCAAGCTGACCGATTTCGGTATTGCGCGCTCCAGCGGCGCGGAGCGCTTGACCGGCACGGGCCTCGCCGTGGGAACGCTTGCCTACATGTCGCCGGAGCAGATCCGCTCGGGTCAGGTGGACGCCCGTTCCGATATCTACTCGCTGGGCACCATGTTTTACGAAATGGTCACCGGCCATCACCCCATACAGGCGGCCACCGAGCACTCCATGATGAGCGCGCAACTGAACGCGGTTCCGCCCGAACCCGCCACGGTGAACCCCGAGGTGCCGCAGGCTATCTCCGCCGCCATCATGCGCGCACTCGCCAAGGAGCCTGGCCTGCGCTTCCAGACCGCGCTGGAGTTTCAGGCCGCGCTCGAAGCGTCCGGCCACACCGGCATTGCGGCGCCCGCCATTCCCGATGCCACCGCCGCGAGGACGACGCAGTTGGCCGAACTGGAAGCCCGCCTCTCCCGCGCCATCGGTCCCATCGCCAGCCGGCTGGTTTCGACTGCTGCCCGCCGTTACGGGACCATCTCCGAAATCCGGCAGGCGCTCGCCGCCGAGATCGACGATCCCAAGGAGCGTGCAGCCTTCCTCAAAACCGCGCCCGGCGTCAAGACCGATCCCAACGTCACCGCAACTCTGGCTGTACGGACTCCCACCGCGCCGGTTGCCTTCGATACGAACGCGCTCGACCGCCTCACCCAGGCGCTGGCGCCTTACATCGGCCCAATCGCCAAGGTTGTGGTCGCTCGCGCCGCCCGCTCGGCTTCGAACGCCGAAGACTTGCAGAACGCGCTGGCCGCCGAGATCCCGGCCGAAACCGACCGCCAGCGTTTTCTCGCCGCCGTGCGTTCGGTTTTCTAAGTGCGATTTGCAACCCCAAAAAACCGGGCTGACCCCGCGAGTCAACTCACCGCGGGCGTTGCCCGGGCTCGCGGTGCCAATTCAGCGCCCGAAGATGGTTGAAGTTCACGGCGTCCACTCCGCGCCGTTGCAACATATCCCAGAGGTCGAGGTCAACAGTCAATACTAGCAGCTTACGGCGTTCGAGCATTGCGATCGCGGCATCCGTAAGTCCAAGTCGCATAAAGGCGGCATCCGAAACCACGCCACGGCTCTCATCATAAAACTCGACCATTTCTTCCACCAGGAACTTGTATCCCAGGCGGAATGAGGCCAAATCCTTGCCGTGCAGTTTGGCTAGATTGCTGACTTCGGTCAGGATATGTGGCGTGGTGATGGGTTTGCCAAGGTACGCGACCAAACACTCCAGGAGATCGAGATCCTCAATCTCGAAATCATCGCCCGGCTTGAAATCTCGTGCCCGACGCTTGTTCGTCTTGCCGACCAGGTATAGAACTAAGAGATTAGCGTCGATCAAGGCCCCTTTGGATCGATGTTTCTCGATCAGACCGGCTGCGTCCAGCATTACCTGTCAGCGAATTCCCTGATCTTCATGGCGGTGACTTCGCCGGTCTCCTTGAGCACCGTAAACGTTTTGTAGTCGCGCGGGCCGCGCCACGTGTTGGCCATGATCTCGTTGGCAATCAATCGGTCCTGCCGGATCATGCTCAGCGTGATGAGCCAAGCGCTATCGCCGTCGCTGTGTATGCTCTCAACTTCCTCCAGTCGGACATCCGCGGCACGATTTCCCAGCAGGCCCTCAGCGAACTCGAGAGCGTTAGCGACAGCCTGTTTGAGTGGCACTGGCATATCCGAACATTACCATAGGCAAACCGCCGCAGCGGGGCCCCTGAATATGAGGCTGCGCCACGCCCTATCCCAGCAGCCGGTTCAATTCCCGCACCACCGCGAACGCATCAGACACATAAACCACATCGGCCTTACCGCGCGACCAGCCGCAGTTGGGATCGAGATTGACGGCGCGGCGTTCGGTGACGAAACGCCAGCCGACCACATGCGGTTCCTCGCCGTGACAGCAGGTGGAGAGGCCCTTTTGATGGCGCGGCGTCGAGCCGGTTTGCCCCACCTGGTTGAGATGCGTCATAAAGGGCAGCACGGCTTCGCCTTCGCCACTCAAATCGACCAGCGATTTGCTGCCGCCGAGCGAGGCTTGGGCGCCGTGCAACACGCCGAGGATGAGCCGTTGCGCTTCCTCCACATGCACCGCGCCATCGGGCTGCTTCTTGGTCCAACCGGCGCCAGCCACGAACAGCAGTTTCGCATCGGGACGAATGGTCTGCTCATCGGCCTTGGGCGCCTGAATGCCGGTGACGGTGGTGCGGGACTGCGGGACATCCACCGCGACATGTTCCACTTGCGCCGAACTCGCGGCTTCCCCACTCCACGGCGCGAAGCAACCGCCATCGAGCAGCACCAGCCAGGGGCGCGCGGTGCGCGTCAAAACCGCCTCCATGCGCTGCCGGTAGAACCAGCGGTTGACGGCCGGCGCGCCATCGCGCTCGGCCAGGCCCGTGGCGTGGGTATCGATTCTGCCGCCCAACCGGTATGCCACCCCTGGAAGCGCGCGCGCCCAGCGTGCGGTGGCGGGGGCGAGCACAATGGCAGCGCCGGCTGCGCGGGCGAGCGCTTCCGCAGCGGCGGCATCGGTCGCATAACGCGGCTGGGTGAATGGTTCGCCAGTCACCGCCAGAATCCGCCGCGCTCCCGCGGCGGCAGCAACGTTGGCGGCGGCTTCCACCGCGCCGCCGACAAGTCCCATGGTCAATTCGCCGCCCAATGCGAGAGCGGCGGTGAGAGCCTCCAGGGCCGGCTTGGCCAGCGTGCCATCGGCTTCGGTATGGGCCAAAAGCAAAATGGATTCCATGTTAATCCTCCCGGATCCAGGCGAAGATTTCGCGCGCGATTTTTTCCGGCGTCATGTTCTTTTCGATGCGCGTCTCGCGCTGCTGCTTGGGCAGGCTGACCGACGCGAAGCGCAGGCCTGCATCGGCGGTAACGCCGGCGGTCTGTGCCGCCGGTGCCTTTGCCCGCTGCAACGCCGGCATGATGGTCTTCATATTGGCCATGCCGACCTGCGGATTGTTGCGCGGCTCGGGCAGAAAACCGGTGGCCCAGCCCAACGCCGCAGGCGGCGCCGCGCAGACCGAAACCTGGTGACGGCCGCCTTCGATGCGCTCCAGCACCTCGAAGCTGCCGTCCTCGCGCACCGCGATCCGGTCCACGCCCTGAAACTGTTCGGTGATGCCGAGCCGCTCACCAATCATCTGGATGGTGGAACCCGAACCGCGCGAGGCCGATTCCCAGCCGCCGAACAGCAGCAGCCGCGATTTGTCGAGCCCCGGAATCGTCTCGATGACGCCCGCCAGCGCCGCCGCGGTGGCGAAGGAATCGGTGAACCCCGAAGCCGAGCCATCGAGAGCCACCAGCTCGAACGGCACCTTCTGCGCCACCGTCATCATCACTTGTTGCAGCTTGGCCTTGGGCCCCATGCTGACCAGCCAGACCTTGCTGCCCGGCTGCGCCTTCGCCAGATTCGCGGCTTCATAGAGCGCGTGAGCGGCCCACGGGTCCAGCACAGCCGGCAACATCATTTCATTCTTGAGAGCCGGACCAGCAGGGCTGGTTACCGGCTCGAGGGTTTGTAACGGGTCGGGGACAATGCTGCCGCAGACCACGATTTGAAAGGAGGTGCTCATCAGGTTGAACTCCAGTATAAACGGGCTCGTCCGTCTCCATCTACGCGGCCAGCTTCGCCAGGTCGTCCAGGCTCAAGCGTCCGGTGTAAATCGCCATGCCGAGCGCCGCGTTCACATTCATACCGAGCAGCGCGCGCACTTCGTCGAGCGTGGTGATGCCGCCGGCCGCGGTGAGTTCGAGCGTGGTGGCAGCGCGCAGGCGGCGAAACCACTCGAGATCGGTGCCCTGCATCATGCCTTCCCGATCCACCCAGGTGGCCAGGAAGCCGCCGCAATAAGGTTCGAGCAACCCCAACATCCGCTCGGCGGTGAACTCCGTAGCCTCCTGCCAGCCCTTCACCACGATGCGGCCGTCTTTCGAATCGACCGCGATCAACAGCCGTTCGCGGCCGATGGCGCGCCCGAGCTCGCTCAGAAACGCCTCGTCGATTCCTTGGCGAGTGAAAGCCGCGGTACCCACAATCACCTTGTGTGCACCTTGTTCAATGAGCGCCCGCGCGCGCTCCACCGTGCGCACGCCGCCGCCTACGCGCGTCGCCGCCCGCGCGGCCACCAGGCGCACCAGTTGCTCATTCGAACCGCGGCCCATCGCGGCGTCCAGATCGATCACCTGAATTTCGGGAAACGCGGCGAACCGGCGCAGCATCTCTTCCGGCGAATCGGCTTCGAGCGCTTTCTCGCGGCCCTGCACCAGTTGCACCACCTTGCCATCCATCAGATCGATGCAAGGAAAAATCATCCGCTCATCCTCATCGGAATGCCGTGCCGGTCCAGCTCTTCCTTCAGTTGATTCACCGTGTAAGTCCCGTAGTGGAAGATAGAGGCCGCCAGCGCCGCGTCCGCGCAGCCTTCCGTCAGCACGCGCACGAAATGCTCCGGCTTGCCCGCGCCGCCGGAAGCGATGATGGGGATACGCGTGGCGGAGGAGACCGCACGAGTCAGCGGGCAATCGAAGCCGTCCTGCACGCCGTCGGTATCCATCGAAGTGAGCAGGATTTCACCCGCGCCCAGGGCTTCGCCGCGCGCCGCCCATTCGATCGCGTCGATGCCTTCATCGTCGCGTCCGCCGCGCGTGTACACGTGCCACTGCCCAGACGCGTAGCGGCGGGCGTCAATCGCCAGCACCACCGCTTGCGCGCCGAATTCCAGGCTCAATTCGGTAATCAGCTCCGGCCGCCGCACCGCGGCCGTGTTGACGGAGACTTTGTCGGCTCCGGCCATGAGAATGCGCCGCGCATCCGCCACCGAGCGGATGCCGCCGCCCACCGCCAGCGGGATGAACACTTTCCGCGCGGTGCGCTCGACCACGCTCGCCATAATCTCGCGCGCGTCGCTGGACGCCGTGATATCGAGAAACACCAGCTCGTCGGCGCCGTCGCGATTGTACCGATCGGCAAGTTCCACCGGGTCGCCGGCATCGCGCAGGTTGACGAAATTGACGCCCTTTACCACGCGGCCGCCAGTGACATCGAGACAGGGAATGATCCGTTTCGCCAGCACTCACATCTCCACAAAATTCCGTACGATCTTCAACCCCACCGGACCGGATTTCTCGGGATGGAATTGCACGCCGAAGACGTTGTCCGCTTCGAGCGCCGCCGTATATGGAGCGGCGTAGGTGCAGATGGCCGCCGCGCGCGTGTCCACCGGCACATAATAGCTGTGCGCGAAGTACACGAAAGGCCGGCCCGGCAAATCGCGCACCAGCTTCGACTCCGGTTTCACTTCCAATTCATTCCAGCCCATGTGCGGCACGCGCGCATCGATCGGGAACCGGAGCACCGTTCCCGCGAACAGTCCCAGCCCGCGCACTTCCGGTGCTTCCTCACTGGCTTCAAACAGCGCCTGCAAACCGAGGCAGATCCCCAGGAACGGCACGCCGGCGCGGATGCGCTCCACCAGTTCCGCGCGCACATCCAGCGCATCCAGTGCCCGCATCATCTGCCCAAAGTGGCCCACGCCGGGCAGCAGGATCTTGTCCGCGCGCCGCAAGCCGTCACTGTCCCGCACCAGTGCGTAGTCGCAGCCCAGCTCCGCCAGCGTGTTTTCGACCGACCGCAAATTCCCCGCCCCGTAATCGAAAATGGTGATCATGAAACCTCCGTGGCGCGGGCTGTCAAGCCTGCTGTGTCGAGATTCGTCTCGACATTTCTTTGCTCCGCGGCTTTCAAGAAATGTCGGCATAAATGCCGACACGGCAGGCTTGACAGCCCGCGCCACGACGGCTGTTTCATAGCAACCCCTTCGTCGAAGGCAATTGCCCTTTCAGCCGCGCATCTTTCGAACATGCGTACTGCATCGAACGTGCCCAGCACTTGAAGATCGCCTCGACTTTGTGATGGCTCGAGCGCCCGTACATCACCTTGGCGTGCAGGTTCGCGCCGGCGTGATTGACGAAGCCGCCGAAGAAATCCTCCAGCAGTTCGGCCTGCAAATCTCCCACCAGCCGCACCCGCACCAGGTCCTTGTAAACCAGCGCCGGCCGCCCGCCCAGATCTACCGCCACCACCGCCAGCGTCTCATCCATCGGCATCACAAAATACCCTGCGCGATTGATGCCTTTGCGGTCGCCCAGCGCCTGCGCGAAAAGCTGGCCGAGCACAATCCCGACGTCTTCCACCGTGTGGTGCTGGTCGACATCCAGATCGCCCTCGGCGTGGATCATCAGGTCGAAGCCGCCGTGCTTCGAGAACAGTTCCAGCATGTGATCGAGAAAGCGAATGCCGGTCGAAATCTCATAGCGGCCGCGGCCTTCGATCTTCAAGCGGCCCGCGATGCGCGTCTCCTTGGTGTCGCGGCGTATGGCGGCCTGTCTCATGCTGCGAATACCTCTTCGAGATAATTGATGTCATCGACAATGGCATAGGAGCCCTGCTCCTGAAACAGAAACACCAGGTCGATATAGAGCGGATTGGCAGGCGCGGCAATCCCAATGAACGGCGCGCCGGCCGCGCGCGCGCATCGCGCGTCATCCACCGTGTCGCCGACATAATAGGCTTTCGCGCCGGGATTCGCGGCCAGTATTTGCTGCAAGCCCTCCGGATCCGGCTTGTGCCGCCGCACCTCGTCCATGCCGACGATGGGGGAAAACTCGAGCTCCGGCGCGAACCGCCGCAACGTCAGCTCGGCTTCCCACTTCGGACGGCCCGTGAAGAGCGCGAAACGAAATTGCCGGTTCAGCTTTTCGAGCGTCCCGGGCCGCGCCACCCATTGCTCGTGCAGCATCAGGCCGTCGGTTCCATTGCCGTGAAAAATGGATTGGAATTGCGCCTTCACTTCTTCAAATGGCGCAGCCACGCCGGACTCACTGACGATGTGGTGCGACAGTTTCCAATCGTCGTTCCAACCGCCCTGGTTTTTGAACTGCTGAATTTCCGCGGGCGCCAGACGCCGGCCGGTGAAATGCTCCACCGTGCGCGCGATGGTCTCGCGGTAGGATTCCGTGACGTCCACCAGCACGCCGTCCATATCGAAAATGAGGATCGGCTGATTCATCGCTGCCAGATCTTCTCCAGTTCCGCTAACAGCCGCCGCGTCTGTTCGCGCGTGCCCACCGTGATGCGAACGCAGCCGGGCGCTTCGTAGCTGCGGTCGCGCACCAGGATGGCCTGCGCACCCAGCGCCGCGCACACCTCCTGCGCGCGCGCGCCAAAACTCCCCAAAACGAAATTCGCCGAGCTGGGAATGTAGCGGATGCCCAGTTTTTCCAGGCCGTAGCACAGCAACTCGCGCGCGGCCAGCACCTCGGCCACGTAATTCCGGATGTAGTCGGCGTCCGCCACCGCCGCCCGCGCCGCAATCACCGCCAGCGAGTTCACGCTATACGGCGACTGCGCTTTGTGCAGATAGCGAATATTCGCCTCATGCGAAAACAGGCAGCCCAGCCGCATGCCGGCCATGCCGAATACTTTCGAAAACGTGCGGCTTACGAACAGGCTCGGCACGCGCTCGATTTCGCTGAGCGCCGTCACGCCGCTGAACTCGTAATATGCTTCGTCCACCAGCACTGCTGCTTTGCGCGCACGGTGCAAAATGCGCTCGATTCCCAATAGCGAAACGCCGGTTCCCGTCGGGTTGTTCGGATTCGCGATCAGGATGGCGCGCGTTTCCGGCGTGATCGCTTCCAGCAACGCATCGAGCGGAAACTCCATCCCAGGCTGTGCGTATTCCACTTCGCGAATCCGCGCGCCCGCCACCTCCGCATAAAAGCGGTACATCGCGTAAGCGGGTTTCAGCAGCAGCACTTCCTGATGGTCGTCCACGTAGGTGTTGATGAAGACCTGAATCGCTTCGTCGGTGCCGTTGGTAAAAACGAACTGCTCCGGCCGCACGCCGAAGTAGCTCGCAATCGTCTGCTTCGCCTCGCCGTATTCCGGATACACCGCCAGGCTGGCCGCATCGAGCGCTTGCGCCAGCGCTTCGATCACGCGCGGCGAACACCCCACCGTGTTCTCGTTGAAGTCCAGCCGGAGCTTCCCCGCGCGCCCCGCCGTCGGTGGCGCATAGGGGGCCATGGCCATCACCGCCGGCCGCGGCTGAATGGCGCCTCGCGGCAGCTTGGGTGGTTTACTTCGCATCGGTGCGCACCTCCACAGATCGCGCGTGCGCTTCCAACCCTTCGGCGCGCGCGAGCGTCGTGATCGCCGGCGCAAGCCGCGTCAAACCCGCTACGCTCAATTGCTGCACCGAAATTACCTTGACGAAATCCGTCACCGCCAGGCCGCCCCGTATGCGTGCCGCTCCGCTGGTGGGCAGCACGTGATTCGGTCCCGAGGCGTAGTCGCCCGCCGCTTCGGGACTGTACGGCCCTATGAATACGCTGCCCGCGTGTTCGATCGCAGGCAGCAGCCGCGCATCCGGGATGCTCAAATGTTCCGGCGCGAAGCGATTCGAGATTTCGACCGCTTCCTCGATTGACCGCACCAGCACGATAGCCGAATTGCGCGCGATCGATTGCGCCGCCACGGCCGCGGTCGCGAGCGTCCGAAGCTGCCGCTCCACTTCTTTCTCGACCGCCGCCGCCAGCCGCCGAGAAGTGGTCAGCAGCACCGCCGTTGCGTCTACATCGTGTTCCGCCTGCGCCAGCAGATCGGCGGCCAGATAGCGCGGGTCGCCCTCCGCCGCGATGATGAGAATCTCCGTCGGCCCGGCCACGAAATCGATGCCGACTTCCCCCGCCAGCAGCTTCTTCGCCGCCGCCACGTAGATGTTGCCCGGCCCCACGATGCGGTCGGCTTTGGGCACCGTCCGCGTGCCGTAGGCAAACGCCGCGATGGCCTGCGCTCCGCCCATTTCAAACACGCGCGTCAAGCCAAGCATCGCCGCCGTTCCCCACACCTGGTCCACCGGTTTTGGCGAGGCCACGCAGATGTTCGCGACCCCCGCCACCTGCGCCGGAATGGCGGTCATCAGAATCGTCGAAGGCAGCGGATAGCGCCCGGCCGGAACGTATGCGGCAACCGTGCCGAGCGGCCGCACCACCTGCCCCACGCGCACGCCGCCCGATTGCCGCATCCACGTGCGCGGCATCTGCCGCCGCGCGAAATCGCGTATGTTCGCGGCCGCAGCCCGCACTGCGCGCCGGAATTCCGGGCTCAGCCGCCGCCGCGCCGCCGCCAAGTCCTCTTGCGAAACGCTTACGCTGCGCCGCGTGAACCCGTCGAACTTGCGCGCGTATTCGAGCAGCGCCCGGTCGCCGCGCCGGCGGACGTCTTCGAGAATCGGCCGCACCACCGCCTCGGCCGCTTCCATGCGCGCTGCCCGCCGCGCGAACAGCTCTCCCGCATTTTGACTCTTGATAATTCGAATCACAGCACGATCTTGTTGAGCGGGTATTCCACAATTCCCTGCCCGCCCGCTTGTTTGAGCCGCGGAATGATATCGCGCACCGTCGATTCATCGAGGATGGTGTTCACCGCCAGCCATTCCTCATCGCTCAATTGTGAAATGGTGGGCCGCTTCAGCGCCGGCAGCACCGCCAGCACTGCTTTCAGGTCGAACTTGTGCACGTTCAGCATCAGCCCCACTTTGCCCAGCGCGTTGATGGCGCCCTGCAGCAGCATCGTCATGTCTTCCAGCTTGCGCCGCTTGGCTGCGTCCTCCCACGACTCCCGGTTGGCGATCAACTGCGTATTCGACTCCATCACCGTGTCGATGATCTTGAGCTTGTTGGCGCGCAGTGACGACCCGGTTTCCGTCACTTCCACGATGGCATCGGCCAGCACCGGCGGCTTCACCTCCGTGGCGCCCCAACTGAACTCCACTTTCGCCGTCACGCCGTGCCCGGCCAGGTAGCGCCGCGTGGTCTCGACAAGCTCGGTCGCGATGATCTTGCCTTCCAGATCCTTCGCGCTGAGGAATGGCGAGGCCTCCGGCACGGCCAGCACCCAACGCACTTTGCCGAAGCTCTGTTTGGCATAGATCAAATCGGCGACGGCCACCACTTGCGCGCCATTTTCTTCGATCCAATCGCGCCCGGTCAGGCCCGCGTCTAGAATGCCGTCTTCCACGTAGCGCGCCATTTCCTGCGCGCGGATCAACATGCACTCGATCTCCGGATCGTCGATGCCGGGAAAATACGACCGGCTGCTGGTGGTGATGACATACCCCGCGCGCCGGAACAGATCCACCGTGGCGTTTTCCAAACTGCCTTTTGGGATGCCGAGCTTCAGCTTCACGCCTTGCCTCCGTAGACCGCTTGTGGGTCGTAAGTCCGCGGGTCAACAACCTTCCATTCGCCCGAATCCAGGCGCCGGAAGAAGCAGCTTTCGTAACCTTCGTGGCAGACGCCGGGACCTTGCGCTTCCACCTTAACGAGCACCGCATCGTGGTCGCAATCGACGGTGATTTCCTTCACCACCAGCCGGTGCCCCGAGCTTTCGCCCTTCAGCCACAGCTTCTTCCGCGAGCGGCTCCAGAAAGTCGCGAACCCGCTCTCCACCGTCTTGCGGAAGGCCTCCTCATTCATGAAGCCCACCATCAGCACGCGCCCGCTCGAGTGGTCCTGGATGACGGCGGTGACGAGCCCGCCGGATTTTGCGAAATCGAGATTCATCGCTAAAACAAAAAAAGCCCGCCGATTTCGCGGCGGGCGTCCTTTCCATTTGTTTAGTGGAAATTAGAGCAGCGCCCGTCGCGTGGAAAGATGGTGATGATGCCGCGCGAGGGTGACGCTTGCCATAAGAAAGTAGTGTAGCACAGAGGGGGATGGCTATACTGAGGTAGGACAGTCGATCGTTTTTTGTCGACTGTCGTCGGCCGCCAGTGACAGGCCACAAGAACCGATGGCCTGTCCTACCGTAGCGGAGAAGAAACTATATGAGCAAGGCCAAGCAACCGGCTGGTGCCCAACTTCGTTCCGAATATAAACGCTCGGATTTCGGTCCGTTGGCACGCGGGAAGTACACTAAGCGGCTCCGGGCGAGTTTGAACATGCCCATGAAGAACCCCGTGCATCCCGGCCGCATGGTCCGGCATGATTGCCTCGAGCCTTTAGGCCTGTCCGTGACCGCCGGAGCGAAGGTTCTCGGCGTCACCCGGCAGACTCTCACCAAGATCGTCAACGGTAAGTCCGGCATCAGCCCGGAGATGGCGATCCGGCTCACGAAAGCATTCGGCAGCACGGAAGAGACCTGGCTACGGATGCAGCTTGCCTACGACCTTGCCGCCGCCCGCAAGGGCGAGAGCAAAATCAAAGTGCGCCGCCAGCCCGTCCCGCAAGAACTGCACGTGTGATGACGCGGGTCTCCGCTAGACCCGCTGGGTCGACCCTTTCTGCAGATTGTGCTGCGCACACAGTATCCGAATGTTCGGCGCCAGGTTAGATCCGCCGCGAATGAACGGTATCACGTGATCGAAGTGCAGGTCGGTGGTCGCCTTACAGCGGCGCTTGCCCACCATGGCGCGGCAGCGCCCCTCGTCTCTTTCCAAGACCAGTTCCCTCACCTCTGGTGGGATGTTGCGACTGCGTTTTTCGCCGCCCGATGGCGGCCTCACAGGCAACTTCCGGAGAGCTCGTAGGAATGCCTGGAGTTCTCGTTCGTCCGTGCACCTCCACATCAGGGGCCAGGAGCCCTTGTGCGGCGTTGAAAAAGGACGCGGCTTCATTGAGCATAGGAGGTAGCCTGGGGCCGCGTGTACGAGGATATGCTGCTGGCGGAGATGGAAATACGCTATCGGTTCGGCGTCGTTGTACAGCTCAATGCCGTCCACTTTGTGTACAACAATGGAAACGGCGCGATTCTTGTCGCGGACCTCGTAGAGGTTCCAGAGGAACTGGATGGTTGCATCGCGCCAGTCGGGATGCTTAGCGGAAGTTTTCCGCGATATGTAGAACAGAAGTCTGTGAGGGATGTCGCGGCGTCTGTTCGGCTCCTTGCGATATTTGGCCATATGCACACGAGGATACTCTTATCAGGCCTCGAACGCCCGCTCCGAGAACGTCACATACGGGAACACTTCCGGAATGTGCGAATCGTAGTGCCGGTTCTAGGTCCAGTTGGCGGTACTGACCAGCCGCCAGCCCTTTCACGCAGCGCCCAGCAGCGCCTTCTCGACGGTCTTCGGAAAGCGATCAATGACGGTGAGGTACGCGCGGACCGCGCTCGGCGGTTGGGCTCTGCCAAGTTCCCAATCCTGCAATGTGCGAGTGCTCAATCCGAAACGGTGCGCGAATTGCGATTGCGATAGCCCGGATTTCGCGCGAATCGCCTTCACATCCACCGGGCCCGGAACCTCGTATTCGTACGCGCGCAGAGAGATCTCGCCTCGGGCATGCGCCGCGGCTTCCTTCAATCCATGAACCACATCCTTGCCTATGCGGCTGAGTCCCGCAGGCGCACGCTTGCGTATCCGAACCTTCACAAATCGACTATACGGAGCTCCCGTATAGCTGTCAAGTTGAGCCCTCATCCGCTCACTTCCCGCTCCGAGAACGTCACATACGGGAACACTTCCGGGATGTGCGAATCGTAGTGGCCGTGCCGGTTCCAAGTCCAGCCGGCGCAGAGGTCCAGGGTTTCCCGCCGGCGGCCGATCTTTTCGAACCGCGAACAATCGATGCGCCACACGTCGCCATCTTTGGGCGGCAACCGCCGGCCATCCGCAATCAGCTCCACCCCTTTCCACGGAAATGCCAGCTCAACCGTCCAGCCGCGGTTGGTGTTCGTTCGGCTGTTGACCACGCCATCCACGTGCACCGCGGTTTTGAGCCCGGGGAAATCCCAATCGAGGAATCCCCAGCGCTCGCCGCGCGGATGCACGTGGCCGCCCACGCCATCGAGCACCATCGTCCGCGCCGACGCGGCATCGAACTCCGGCCGCCCGTAATAACGCCCGCCAGGCTGGTGAATGTCCTTCCAGATCCAGAAGGCTTCGTACACCGTGTTGAGCGCGTTGATTTCGAATTCGTAGTAAGCGTCGCGCCCGGCGATGAACAGCTCGATGTCATTCTCTTCCCAGATCTTGGAATCGCGCGCTGTGAGCGTGCCCCAGACGTCGGTCTCTTCAATCCAGAAACCGAAGTAAAGGGATTCGTCATCCCACAGCAGCGCCACGCGCGTCTCGAACCAGGCTGGCTCGCCGGTCACGATGTCGACGAACGGCGCGGACTTGGGCGCCAGGCGCCAGGACAGCTCATCCAGCTTGCCATCGATCGAGATCGGCCCGGCCGCGCGGTAGCACGTGTACCGGGCAGGTTGAATTTCGGCCATGCTCTATTGTGCGGCCGATGACCCGGTTCGGCAATGGGACATAACACGGGGGGTGCGCGCAAAAAGAAAAGAAATGTCGAGACGACTCTCGACACATCAGGCTTGACAGCCCGCGCCACGCCCCATATCGGAGCCGCGACCGTCAGGGAGCGGTGCGGACACGACGCTCACTCCCCGCGCAGCAGCTTCCGCAAATCCGCCGGCGTAACTTCTCTCTCCGGGGTGAACTTCGGCGATTGTGCGTATTGCTCCAGGCTCAGCAACAACTGCGCGGCCTCTGGTGCCTCCGGAATCTCCGGCAGATCGATGGCGCAAACCAGCAACCGGCCCGCGCCCACCTTCAACTCGAAGATGGTGCCCAGCCGATGGTTGCGCTCGACGTTGTCGATGGGTTGCACAATCGGCCGGTAACCGGCGAGCGAATCCAGGATGATGGCCTGCGAGTGGTGCGCCAGGCTTTGCCACTGCCACTCCGAGTAGAACCGCGTCGGGAACGCGGCCAGGGCCGGATGAGTATCCTGAATCAGCAGCCCCAGCGTGCCGGGCGGGTTGCCCTTCTTGAACATCGGGTAGCACCAGAAATCCGGTGTGAAGTAGCCCGGTAAGCTGTGGGGCGCCTCCTCGGCCTTCGGCAGTAGAAGCACTCGCTCGCCGAGTGCCAGGTGCGCCAGCGCATCATCCACGGTGCGCGAGAGAGTGACGCCCGCCACCGGCGGCGACGGTTCCGCCGGGTATACCCAGACCGGCCATTCGAGCGCGCTAGCGCCGATCCGCAGCGAAAGCGCCAGCCGCGCCGGAGGCTCGATGGTGCTCAGCGCAATGTTAATCCAGCCCATCGTGGTCACACTGCCGGCGGGCATGGGAATCTGACCCACGGCGCCCGATTCGAGCACGCGCGCCCCTTCCTTCAACTGCCACTCGACCGGGCCGCTGAGCGCGGCTTCGCTGTAATTCGCCACGCGGACTTCGGCCTTGAACTCTTCCCGGTTGGTCCAGGTGTGCTTGGCAAACAGTGCCAGCGGAACCACCGGCGAGCAGAAGGCGCGCCATTCCTCGGGCGTCACGAAGCCCTTCGAATCCATGAAGGCGTCCAACATGCCGACCAGCGCGGTGCCTTGCCCGGGATAATCCTGCAAATCCAGTAAGTGGAAGCCGTCCATCTCCGGAGTCCGCAGCGCGGCTTCGATTTCCTCGCGATAGGCCAGCGCGGAAAGCATCCCGCTGGCGCGGCGGAAATCTTCGGCCTGGTCGAGCAGGCCGGCCTTCTTCAAGCGCTGTTCGAAAACCGCGAAATTGTCCGCGCGCAGCGCTCCGGTATACTTGGCGGCCTCGCCAAAATTCGGGAACACCTGGTACTGGCCGACCTCGTGGCTGACGAACGGCAGCCGCTTACCCGCCAGCGCGGTCGTGTAAGTCTTCGAAGTTCCCGGCGCGCCCTCCTGGATGTAACCTACTTCGCCGTCCTTCTTGTCCTGGTGAGCGTAAGAACCACGCGCCTTGCCTTCGAGGCCTGGCTTCGCATAGGCGCTGACGCGGTAATCGTCGCCGGCGAACTCTTGCGGATTCCACATTTCCGAGTTCGAACCCTGGTCGAACAGGCGGCTGGGGTCGAACGCGCGCAGCGCGGCCACCATGCGCGGCCTGGGGGTCGAATCGCCCCAATATTCGTTGCCGATGCTCAGCATCACGAACGAAGGGTGGTGGCCATATTCGATCAGGATGCGCCGGCCCTCTTCATTGAGGAACGCCTCCACGCCCGGCTTGGTCGGATCGCCCCAGAACGGCAGCTCCGGTTGCAGGTAAATGCCCAGGCGGTCCGCCACCGCGAACGCCGCTTCCGGCGGGCACCAGGAATGGAAGCGCACATGGTTCAGCCCGTACGCCTTCACCACCGCGAAATACTTTTCCCAGCCGGCCTCATCCATAGGCGGATGCGCAGTGAGCGGGAACACGCAGCCATCGTGCTTGCCGCGCAGAAACACGCGGCGGCCGTTGATGGTGAAGTGGCCGTCCTGGGCGCGAAAGTCGCGCAGACCAACGGGGCCACCCCACACCGCCCTTAAGGCGTCGACAGCAACCGACAGACCGAGCAGATTGGGATGAAACTCGTCCCACAGCGGAGTGGCCGGCGGCGTCCGGATCTCCAGCTCGATGCCGGTTTTGGACTCCTCGGTAACCTGGTTCTTTCCCACTTCGAGTATTGCCGTCACCTTGGGTTTGTTCGCAGGGTCCGCCATGTGAATGTGGATTCGCAACCGGTGCGGATCACGCGGCACTGCCGATACACTCACGCCCTGGATGGCGAACGACTCCTCAATTCGCAGCTCGATTCTGCCCAGGATGCCATTCCAATTGGTTTGCGTGGCTTCGTCCAGCATGTGGCTGTTCACCACGCGGTCGGGCCAGTTGCTCAAGCGATTGTCGACAAGGATCGCGAGCGTGTGCTGCGCGCCCGGGCTGAGCTTGCCCAGTCGGATCAGATGCGACGTGCTGAGCTGCCGGCCGCCGTCTCTGGCCTCGCCCCCATCCAAGTAGACGGTGACCTTCTTGCTGCGCTCCAGGTAAAGCGCCACTTCCTTGCCGTTCCATTCCTGCGGCACGGTGAATGTTTTGCGATACCAGGCCAGCCCTTCATACGGGAAGCGGCGCGTCAGCTTCCATGCCTCTTCCGTAGGCTCTTGCAACTTGCCCTTGCGCGCCACGTCGGTGGTGTTGGGTAGGTCGATGGAATCCGGCAGCGTGCGGCCGGCCCAGCCTTCCTTGGCACCCACGCCGTTCGGATCCAGAGCGAATTCCCATTTCCCGGCAAGGGACAGTGCGTAGACCGGCCCTTCGGGCATCCGCGCCAACGCCGGCGCCGCGAAGGCCACGAGCAGCCCCAAACCGGCCAGCAACGGGCCCGTCGAGCGATTCAGTTTGTGAGGATTCACGATTTCCTTCCGCGGCCCGCCGAACCGAGAATTCAATTCCCGCGAACTCGCAACATCACGCCGGCGCCATTCCGCCTTCCGTCTTCTGACTCCTGAGTCACACCGTCTCACCGCGCATCAGATCGAGATACGTCTCGCGCTCGCGAATCACCCGGTAGCCGGCGCCTTCCACCAGCACTTCCGGCGCGCGCGGCCGCGAATTGTAATTCGACGACTGCACGAATCCGTAAGCGCCCGCCGCGCACACAGCCAGGTAGTCGCCGGGCATGGCGTTGGCCATCATGCGATCGCGCGCCAGGAAATCGCCGCTTTCGCAGATCGGGCCCACCACATCCGCCTTCACCAGCGGCAGCCCGTTCTTGCGCAGCGGAACGATTTCATGGTGCGCATGGTAGAGCGCCGGGCGGATCAGGTCGTTCATGGCCGCATCCACAACGATGAATTCTTTCTCGCCGTTCTGTTTGCGATAAAGCACGCGCGTGAGCAACACGCCCGCCGCGCCCACGATGGAGCGGCCCGGTTCCACCATCACCATCAGCCCCGTTTCGCCGAGCCTCGCGCGCAGCCCTTCGACGAACGCCGCCACCGCGGGCGCCGTGTCGCCCGGCCGGTAAGCGATGCCCAGTCCGCCGCCCAGGTCCAGATGGCGGATCGGGCAACCTTCCTCACGGAGCTGCCGCGCGAACTCCACCAGCATATCCACCGCTTCCAGCAGCGGGCTCGGGTCGAGGATCTGCGAGCCTATGTGGCAGCTCACGCCCTCGGCCGAAAGATGGGCGAAGCTGCGCGCCCGCCGGTAGACCGCGTGTGCGCGCTCAATGGCGATGCCGAATTTGTTCTGGCTGAGGCCGGTGGCGATATAAGGATGCGTGGCGGCGTCCACATCCGGGTTCACGCGAACCGAAAAGCCGGCGGTCACGCCGCGCCGCGCCGCCATCGCGTCGAGCAGCGCCATCTCCGGCTCGGATTCGCAGTTGAAACTGTGGATGCCAGCCCCAAGCGCGTACTCCACTTCCGCGGCGGTCTTGCCCACCCCTGAAAACACGACTCGCGATGGGTCTCCGCCGGCGGCCAGCACGCGCGCCAGTTCGCCGCCCGAAACGATGTCGAAACCGGCGCCATTCCTGGCCAGCAGCGCCAGCACCGCCAGCGATGAATTCGCTTTCACCGCATAGCAAACCGCGTGCGGCAGCGCGCCGAAGGCTTCGTCATAGGCGCGGTAATTGGCGAGAATCGTCTGGCTGGAATAAACGTAAGCGGGCGTGCCCACACGCGCCGCCACATCGGCCAGCGCCACCTGCTCGCAATAAAGATCGTTGCCGGAATAAGAGAACATCAGAATCAGGTTAACGTGGCGCACGCACTTGTGCGTGCCACGCCGGCATTCGTGCCGGCGCAAGGGCGCGCCAAATCGGTAGGACGGACCATCGCTGTTTGTGGTCTGTCATTCCTCGCCGCAGTGCAACAAGCTGATAGACGACAAAAACCGATCATCCGTCCTACTGGCGGCGAAGACGCGTCGAGACGAGTCTCGACGCGGCACCGACGAGTGCGTGCGCCACACCCAGGCTAGCGCAGTTCCTTGCTTTGCGCGGTAGCCGGTTCGGGACCGTCGTTTTCGCGAACCACCATCGACTGGTCGGAGTAGAAGCTGCGGCTGCCGCTGCTGCCATATTGTACTGGGACGGCGTTGACCGTGTACCCGCCAGCGACCGCCGAAACCGTGAATTTGTAGCCCTGCTTTTCGCCATTGGCCAGGTCGCTGCCAATCAAGTCGGCCGCCGAGGAGTTCGGCGCGCCGCTCGCCGGCGGCCCGAGCTCGGTGAGCGAGACCGCATAACGGCCATACTGCGATTGGAATTGGACTTCGGCCGTGTGAATGGTCTTGACTGCCTGGATGGCCGCGGCTTCGCGCGTAAACATCTGGGCGTGGGTGAACTTAGGCACGGCGATGGTGATCAGAATGAGGATGATCGATACCACGATCAGCAACTCAATCAGGGAGAAGCCCCTTTGGCGATCAGGCCTGGCATGCCCGGCCCAAGGCAGTGTACGCATACGTGTATCCCTTCATATTATGACGCGCCGGTAGCGCGCGGCGTGCAGGCATAAAGTGCGCAAGCTACGGCGGGTCCTACACGTATCGCATCAGGTGCACGGCCAGAAACGCGCCGCCGTAAGCCAGCGCGCTCATATAGGCAAACTGGGCCAGCGGCCACTTCCAGCCGCCGGTTTCGCGGCGCACCACGGCCACGGTGGAAACGCACTGCATGGCGAAGGCGAAGAAGATCAGCAGTGCCACCGCCGCGCCGGGCGTCAGATCGTGACGCAGCGCGCTCTGCAGGTCCATGCTGGTGGAATCCGGATGGTCCATGCCATAAATCGCTCCCATGGTGGCGATGATGGTCTCGCGCGCCGCGAAGGAAGTGATGATGCCGATGCCGATCTTCCAATCGAAACCGAGCGGTTTGATGACCGGCTCGATGGTGCGGCCCAGTGTCCCGGCCAGGCTGTCCCGAATGGCCGGAGGATGGCCGTGGGTGTATGGCACGTGCGCCGCCACCCATAACAGCACCGTTACCAGCAGGATCACCGTACCGGCGCGCCGCAGAAAAACCTTCGAGCGGTCCAGCAGCCGCAGCCCGAGCGATTGCACCGTCGGCCAGCGATAGGCCGGCATCTCCAGCACGAATGATGTGCGCCCGCTCTTCAGAATCGACGATTTCAGGATCCGCGCCGTCAGCACCGCCATCGCGAATCCCAGCGCATAGAGCCCGATCATGGCCACCGTGCGCACGCTCAGGAAACCCAGCAGTTGCCGGTTGGGCAAAAAGGCGGCGATGATCAGCGTGTAGACCGGGAAGCGCGCCGCGCAGGTCATAAATGGCGCGATCAGGATGGTCGCGGTGCGGTCGCGCTTGTTTTCGATGGTGCGCGTCGAAAGAATCGCCGGCACCGCGCAGGCGTAAGCCGAGAGCAGCGGGATGAACGATTTGCCTTGCAGCCCGACGCGCGCCATGGTGCGGTCGGCGATCAGCGCCGCGCGCGCCAGATAACCGGAATCCTCCAGAATGCCGATAAACAAAAACAGCAGCAGCACCTGCGGCAGGAACACGATCACCGAGCCCACGCCCTTCCATACGCCGTCCACCAGCAGCGAGCGAACGAGCGATGGCGGCAGCGTAGTTGCAATCCAGTTGCCGGAAACATCGAACAGCCATTTCACTCCATCCATCAGCGGCGTGACGTAGCTGAAGATGGATTGAAAGACGACGATGACCACCAGGGCGAAGATCAGCGGGCCGGCCACCGGATGCAACATCACGCGATCCAGGCGGCGCGTCCACTTGGGAGCGATCGGCGCGCGATAGTCGGCATTGCTGCCCACCATCCCGGCCCACTCGCGGCACTTGGGGATGTCGTGCAGCACCGGCAGCGACCTGGGCGTGGGCAGCGCCATGGCGCCGGCCAGAAACTCGCGCACCTGCTCGATTCCTTCGTCCTGGCGCGCGCTCACCAGAGCCACCGGCACACCCAATTCCCGCGAGAGCGCCTTAGTGTCCAGCGTGCCGCCGCGGTTGCGCAGGTCGTCGGCCATGTTGAGAATGATCAGCGTCGGCAGGCCCAGCGCCAGGATCGGCGCCGCCAGCATCAAATGCCGGCGCAAATTGGTCGAATCGAGCACCAGCAGGATGGCTTCGGGCTTGGGCGTGTCCTGGCGCCGGCCGGTCAGCACGTCGTACGCCACCTGTTCGTCTTCCGAATGCGGCGAAAGGCTGTAAACACCCGGCAGATCGATCAATTCCACGGATTGCCCACCGGCGAGCTCGGCAATGCCGGTGTGCTGCTCGACCGTCACGCCGGGAAAATTGGCGACCTTTTGCCGCAAGCCGGTGAGCCGGTTGAAAAGCGTGGTTTTGCCGGAGTTGGGCGGCCCGATGACGGCGACTGCCTTAACCGCGGCGTTGGGCAATGTGGCAACTGCCGCCGGGCCGCAGCCGGCGCAATCGGCGCATTCGCTCATGCCTTCCTCGAAAGGCGTCCCTTATGGTGGATTTTGAGGCGCCGCGCGGTTTCGCGCCGCACCGCGATCTCCGATCCATCCACCTGAAACACCCGCGGATCCCCGCCCGGCGCGCTCTGCCCGGCCACCACTCGCGCCCCGGGAAGAAAACCGAGTTCCATCAAACGGCGTGCATCCTCGATCGGCAGGTCGATTTCGCTCAACACCGCTTCGTCGCCCCGGCGCAAGTCCATCAGGCTCGCCGGCAAGATTTCCGCTGCGCCCTTGTTGCCACTCAGTTGCATCTCGATACCAGTATGCGCGCCTCCGAAACTCTTGTCAAGACGCCGCTCGCCCGGTTTGCGCTTGGCTTTCTTCACTCCCTGCCCCCAAGCTGCCAAGTATAGCAAAATAGCACTTAGGACCATGAAGCCTGCGTACTATATCCGGCCCTTCCGGATGTCCGATCTGAATGCCGTGCTGGCGCTCGAGCGCGCCAGTTTCGGCGCCGACGCTTATGACCGCAACTTATTTGCAGAGCTCTTCGACCAATGCGGGCGCCTGTTTCTGGTGGCCGCCGAGCCAGCCCAAATCCGCGCCTACATGGTGACCGCGACGCCGTTGGCGCGGGCCACGCCCTGCGCCGAATTGGTTTCGGTGGCGGTTCACCCGGCATACCGCGGGCAAGGCATCGCCTCCGCCCTGATGCGAAGCACATTGCGCCGTCTGCGTTTGCGGCGCATCGGCCGGCTCTCGCTCGCGGTGCGCGTGTCGAACTGGCAAGCCCAGGCGTTGTATGCGAAATTCGGGTTTGCGAAACTGCGCCGCGTCCGCCGCTATTACGAAGACGGGGAGGACGCGCTAGTGCTGCGCAAACCGCTGTGACGCGGCTTTGTGATGAATCGCGTGATGGCCAACAGTTGGCAGGCGGAAGCGCCTGCCCCACCGATTCCGGTAACGCCGGCGGTCTTGCCCCCTGTGACGTGCCGGATTCCCGGAGCTTCTTCCCGCACTGCCCTAGCGCGGCCCGCCGCCGGGCGAGCCGCAGGGCGCGAGGAGGTTCAGTTCGAATGTCGCGTCCGGCGTGCGATTGTCCCGCAATGCCTGCGCCAGCTCGCCGGCGGCGGCGCAGTACTGGGCCGCGTCGGGCGTGCGTCCTTCGGCCAGCGCCTGTCCAGCCCGTGCCACGGCCTCTCCTCGCGCATCGCCCAGCCCTCGATAGGCTGCCGCCATGGCCTCGTACAGCGGCGGAAACCGCGGTGAGAGAATGCGCGCGTAGCGGAGCGCGTCCAGCGCTTCGGAAAAGCGGCCCAGGCTCAAGTAATCGTCGGCCAGGTAAAGATACAGCAGAACGAATGCCTGGCGCGATACCAGCGGCCGGTTGTGCTCCACTTGCGCGTTATCGAAGGCCTGCTCGGCGGCAAGCGAAATCTTGCGCGCTTCCAGCAGCACGGCGATCGATTTCTCGCGCCAGGCCCGGCGCTCGGCCTCCGGCGCGAGCGACGAACGTTCCGCGTAATAAATGCCCAGGTGGGCCGGAATCAGCTCCGAGGATTGCTCGGGATCGAGGCCGCGCACCAGCTTCCACGCCTTTTCCTGTTCGGCAATCGCACGGTCGAGGTTGGCATGCGGGTCCCGATCGTACCACGCCTTCCCCAGCATGTCGTGCAGGCGCGCACTGCGGGGCGCGGTTTCGACATCGGCCAGGCCCAGCGTGAGGTTGTCGTGCCAGTCCGCGTTGCGCGCCCAGGTACGCCCGGTGTAAAGCAACGCCAGCAGCCCCAGCGCGGCCCACGCCTGGCGCGGACTCAGGTATCGCCACGCCAGAGCCGCTGCCCCGATGGCGAATGCCACCGAAGGAAGGTAGAGAAAGCGCTCCGCCATCGGGCTGGCAATCACGACAGCCAAGTTCGAGGTAGGCAGCAGAGCCAGCCCCGTGAAACCGGCCAGCCAGAATACCAGCGGGCGGCGCCAGCGCATGGCTAAGGCCAGCACGAGCAGTGCAAGAAGCGCCCACGCCGAGACCCAGGCGGCCGCATCCGTCCATGCGGCCGGACGGATCGCGTCAAAGGAGCGGTCCGAAACCAGGCGCAGCGGCCACAATAGCAGGCACAGGTCCAAGCCGATGATCTTCTGCGCGCTGAAAAGGCGCTCCCAGCGCGGGAGATCGCGCAGCACGTTATCCATGTAAAACACGGGCGGCCATGGCAGTGGCGCTAGCACCACGGCGCGCGCAACGAGCAGCGCCGCGACCGACCCGAGGGCCGCCGCATACGCCGCCACCCGCTGGCGCGCGCGGAGGCCGCCCGGCACGCCGAACGCCAGATCGGAAAGCAGCATCAGCGCCGCCAAAACCGCTGCGTTCTCTTTCGAAAACACGCCCACGGTCGCTACCGCGAATAACCCCAGCCATCGCCGCGGGCCGGACTGGGCGGTGGCCCGGCCGTAAATCAACAGACCCGCCAGCACCGCCATGGCCGCCAGCAGATCGGCGCGGCCTACCACGTTGTCCACCGCCTCGGTCGCAATCGGGTGAACCGCAAACAGCGCCGCCGCGCACCATGCCGCGCGCGGGCTGAGCAGGCGGGTGGCCAGCTTCCACACCAGCCAGACATTGAACGCGTGCAGCAGCAGATTCACCGCGTGATACCAGAAAGCGCCGCCGGCCGCTCCGGCCAACGCATGGTTGAACAGTAAGGAAGCCGAGGTGACGGGGCGGTAGATCAGGTCCGCCGCGATCGGCCACCAGTAGGTCTTGGTTAGAATCAGCCACAGATTGTGCGCGGTCGCGCTTTGCAGGCGGGGGTCCTGGGTCAGCAAGAACTGGGAATCGCCGGCCAGGCCCAGGCCCAGCGAGTTCGCATAAGCCAGCAGAGTGAGCGCGAACAGGCCGCCCGGAGCCAGCCACCAACGGTCCCGCCAGTCCGTTTTTTCCGTCTTGCCGCGTTTGCGTCGCGCCGCTGGCTCATTGTGCGAGCGCTGCACCATGCACACAATCTAACACCCGGCATGGGCGGCCTATCTCTTACTGACGGTCCTGAGTGTGCTAGTTCTGCCATCCAGGCCTCTACCGCGGTTCAAGAAATGCCCAGCGGCGGCGATAAGGTCTGCGTGAAACGCGTTCAGCCGGGTCGGTGTCGCTCGAGGGGCGCTCGGCGGGCGCTTCCTGCAAGTTGGAGGCGGCGCGGCCGGCGCGTACCCTGCTCGGTCTCATGGCCGATATTCCCGCGTACCAGACGGTCTGCTAGCCTCGTTCGCGCTTCTTCACTTTCGACCGATAAGAAACGTGACAACCGGAAACGCCCGGCGATTTCTCCAGGCCGGCATGGATCCGGCTGAGGAGCCGTTATGGAGATCAGCGCCATCAATCGCACGGACCCGGCCCTCCCCGCGGCCGCGGTGAGCGTCCCATCGGAAATCGCCAGCCAGAACCGCGAGGTGGTCCAGGCCGTCAAGGCCGTGAATGGATCGGAGATGTTCGGCCAGGACGAGGAGTTGGACTTTCAAATGGACTCGGCGACCAAGCGCCTGGTGGTCCAAGTGGTCAACCGCAACACCAAGGAAGTAATCTCCCAGGTGCCGGCGGAATACGTGTTACGCATGGCCCAGGACCTCAAATCCCCTTAGCGGCTGACGCGAACTCCTGGCTTTGGGCCGATAAGTGGTTTGGGAGAACGAACCGATGTGGCATAACGCGCACGATGCTTACCTCGAGAGCAGGGTCCTTTCGGCGGACCCCGTCGAGTTGATCCGCCTGCTTTACCAAACCGGGGTGAGCGCGGTTCAGGATGCCCGCCGGTACCTGGCTGATGGAAAGATCATGGAGCGCTCCAAAGCGATTACCAAAGCCGGCCAGGTGTTGATCCAGTTGATCGCCGCGCTCGATCATGAGCGCGGCGGGGAACTCAGCCGGCGTCTGGCGGCACTGTACGACTATATGCTGCACCGGCTGACCGAGGCCAACTTCCGGCAGCGCGACGAACCGCTGGCTGAGGTGCTCAGCCTGCTCGCCACTCTGGCCGAAGGCTGGGAAGGCGTCCGGCCCGTGCCGAAGCCGGAGCCGGGCGCCGCCAACCCGTGGAGTGTGGATTTGACAACGGAACCCGCCGCCAGCGCGGAACATGCCTGGAACTTCTGATGGTTCGGCACTCGCACCAGCGGCCGCATGGTCCAGCCAAACGGGAGCGGGTCGGCACAAAGCGCGGCCCCACTAGCGCCAGCGGCCGCGGTAGTAGCGCCAGTGCGCGCCTTCGTGACGCCACGCCGGAGCCACCCACACCGCGCGCGGCCGTGGCGGGCGCACCCAGCGGCCCGGAGCCCAGACCCACGCACCGCCACGCAGATCCCAGAATCCTTCGGTCCAGACGAAACCCGGGCCGGGCGCTACGCCGATCACACCGTACCGCGGCGGCGGCGGTTCCACGATCACCGCGGCGCCTCCGGCGCAGCCGGTGAATAACGATCCCGCCATCAGGAATGCAGCCGTCAAAAGTTTCCGTCTCATCTTGTTCTTGCCTCCTACAGGGTCAAACGCGGCGCGGGGTCCGGCGTTGCGGGTCCTGAAACGAAGTTAATGTTAGAAGGCGTTAATGCCGTGCGCGCGATGTCGAGACTCGCGCGGCGTGCGGCTCGGCCAGGGCCGGCCGCTATCCCGCTTCCGGCAGCAGAATGATCAGCTCGAGTTGCGGATTGGGCAGATCGGCGGGGACGTAGGCGGCCAGGTTCCGGGCGCGCTGCACCGCCTCCCAGGCGGGGCCGGACTGGCTCAGGCTGAAATATTGATGATTCAATTTGACCGGAATCGCGCTGGGCGGCGCGGCAACGTAAGTCAGCGCCACACCGGGTAGGGCCTGCCGCACCAGGTGGTCGATGTGGCTCGCCGAACAGACCTTGACCAGTTGCGGCGTCTTGCCCACGATCTCCGCCTGGCTGGTTTCCGCGCTCACCGCCAGGTACATACGCGTGTTGACCAGGTATTTCTCGTTGTCGAGCGATGTGGCGTAAATAGCCGGCTGCACCAGTTTCAGCGGCAATGACACGACGTTGGTGGGCACCACGGTCTCGAGCAGGGTGCGCAGCTTCTCGTCCAGGTCCGTGAAGCACACGCCGAGGTTATCGTGATCGTAGGTTGGCAGATCGCGCGGGTGGATGGTGCTGGAAAAGGTGGAGAGCGCTCCGGCCAATGAGAGCATCGCGTTGTAAAGCGCCTCGGGATGCCCGCGGCGCGTCTCGAATAAATGGCGGAACACCGGGAAGGCCGTGTTGACCGTATAGAGCAGCCAGAAGTTGGCGATATCGGCGGCGGTGAAATCCGCCAGGCTCTGATTCTTCTGCCGCCGCACACCGGCGATGGCGCTGGAGCGCGCGGTGAGAATTTCCACCAGGCGGCGCGCCACGGAAACCAGGTGATCGCTGGCGGCGAAATCCACCAGCGGCGGCACGAAGCTGGGGTCCAGTTGGAAAGTGCCGGTTTCGCTGCGCTGGATGCGTGCCACGCGCAACGTCGAGTAGCCGTCGCGGCTCTCGCCTTCCACCAGCAGCCGCAGATTCTTGCGCGCCACCTGCACCGGCTTTTCGGTCAAGCCGGTGTTTTCGTCGCGGAATACCTCGATCTCGGCGCGATACCTGGCCCCGCTGTCGCGCGTGGAAGAGGCCACGTTCAGCCCGCGATCGCGGTATTGCGGAACGGCCAGAAAGATATCGACCGTGGTTTGATCCGGCTCGAAACACTCCGCCAATTCCTTGGGCGGCGGGGCGCTGTCGGACCCGGGTATATCGAAGATCAAACCGTCCGGCAGGAGTCCGGACGCGCTCGAGATTCCGAAGACTCCCGCGCTGAGCGCCTCCCGCCCGATCTGTAGCGTGGCGAAACCCCAGGGCCGGAACGAGAGACTCTCCAGGTGGAACTCCAGGAGGTTCTCGAGAAACCGATCCTGAAGTTGCAGGTGCTGGGGGGTCAGAAACGTTCCCTTGGTCCAGATCACCGGTTGCAATCGCCGCATTCGCATTCACAGTACCAGAACTGCGCGGCGATGCCAACTGGTTTAGACAATTCTCCCCGGTAGGACAGGCCATCGGTTCTCGTGGCCTGTCGTGCCGCGTCAACTCTCGACCCTTTGGCAGACGACATAAACCGATCGTCTGTACCACCGTCAAGGCTGCGAATTCTGCGGTACAGTGTCCTGAGGACGCCAGATGCTCACACCCCTCAGCGAGAGTCCAAAGCCACTTCTCGAGTTCTTCCATCAAGCCGGCTTCACTCACGAGCAGTTCCAGCAGAATCCGACGCTGCGCGAGCTGCCGTCGCGCCGCCTGGGCAACCTGCCGGACCTGTTGGAGCGCACGTCCGAACTCACCGCGCTGCATGTGCTGTTGCGCTGGTTTTTCCTGGGCGTGCCCCTGGAAGCCGAGTCCATCGCGGGAGTGGTCCCCGCCCCGGTGATTACTCAGATGGTGGAAACGGGAATGCTGGTTGCGGACGGCGGCCGGCTCACTCCCACGGTCATGCTGACGCCATGCGAGGGCTTTCTGTTCGCGGCCGATCCGGCCGGTACGCTGGAATCGCCGGAATCCTCCGCGATGGTTCTGTGGCCCAATCCCTCCACGCGCCTGCTGCAGATGTTCACCATCCGGCGGCCCTGGGGGGCGACGCTGGATCTGGGAGCCGGCTGCGGAATACTGGCGGTACTCGCCGCGCGCCATAGCCAACAGGTGGTGGCGACGGACCTGAATCCGCGCGCCACCGAATTTGCCCGCTTCAACGCCTGGCTCAACGGCGTGCGGAATGTCGAGTGCCTGACCGGCGACACCTTCGAGCCCGTCGAGGGCCGAACGTTCGATCTGATCATGAGTAACCCGCCGTTTTTCGTAACCCCATCCGCGGGGCAAATCTACTGCGAAAACAACATGGAATTGGACGGTTACTGCCGGGAACTCGTCCGGGCGGCGCCGCGGTTCCTCAACGAAAACGGCTTTCTGCAAATCACCTTCGAGTGGGTCCAGGTGAGGGGGCAAGCCTGGCAGGACCGCCTCAAGGAGTGGCTGCAGGACACCGGCTGCGACGCCTGGGTGCTCCGCAGCTACGCGCGCACGGCGGCCGCTTACGCCGCCGAACGGATCAACGGAATCACGCCCTATTCGCCGCTGCCCGGCAACCAGACCTTCGACGAATGGATGGCCTATTACCGCGACCGCCAAGTCGAAGAGATCCACGGCGGAATTCTGGCCATGCGGCGGAGGTCTGGCATGAACTGGATCCGCATCGAGGAGGTGACCAACCTGGACTGTAGGAGCACGTTCGGCGAGTCCGTCCTGGAACTGTTCTCGAACCACGACAGGCTGGAAGCGGATCGTTCCGTGGACCAGATGATGGCCTGGAAACCGCGGCTGCCGTCCGATGCGTGGATCGACCAGCAGTTGGACCTGGAGGCCGGACAATGGAAACCCTCCTCGATGCAACTGAGGCGGCCGGGCGGGCTGCCCAGTTCACTCGCGCTTGACCCGTTGGTCGCCGATTTCCTGCGTAAGTGTGATGGGAGCCGAACTCTGCACGACCTGGGACGGGAACTCGCGGCAGCGGTCAACATCGATCCGGAACAGGTGTGCCAGCAGTGTTGCGCGGTGACGCGGAAATTGGTGGAGCGGCGCCTGGTGCTGCTGTGAGATTTCGCACACGGCGGCTTGCTCCGCCAGGTCTGGTACCGGGAATGGCCCAAAGAACTTGACGTTGGCTTTCGGGTCGCATATAGTGTGTCTCACTGAACGAATTATTCGGGAGGTTCCATGGCTAGAGAAAGTACGCAGCATAAATTGGATCGGGTACGCTCCCCACGCGTACAGATCACTTACGACGTCGAAGTGGGGGGAGCGATCGAGTTAAAAGAGCTTCCTTTTGTGGTGGGGGTGCTGGGCGATTTCACCGGCCAACCGGAGCAACCCCTGCCGAAACTAAAGGACCGGAAGTTCGTCGAGGTCAATCCGGACAACTTCGACACCGTCCTGGAGGGCATGAAACCGCACCTCAACTTCTCCGTGGAGAACAAGCTAAGTGAAGAACCGGAGGCGGCGAACCTGAAGGTGGACTTGAAATTCGCCAAGCTGGAAGACTTCGAGCCGCAGAATGTGGCCCGCCAGGTCAAGCCGCTCAAGGAACTGCTCGACCTGCGCACCCGGCTTTCCGATCTGCGTGGCAGCCTGCAAGGCAACGACAAACTCGAGGAACTGCTGCTGGAGAGTGTCGGCAACACAGAGAAGCTCGACAAACTGAAGGGTGAAATGGCAAAGGGAAAGGGAGGCGATTCCAATGGCTGAGGCGAAGATCGCACAGGCTGCCGCGGCTGCCAGCGAACAGGTTGAGGAGAAGAGCCTGCTCGATCAGATCGTGGAAGAAGGCCGCTTCGGCGTAGAGCCGGCTTCACGCGAGCGCGGCAAGAACCTGGTGAAGGAGTTTGTGGCGCAGGTCCTGGAAGGCTCCATGACCATTGCGCGCGATGCGGAGATGATGATCAATGCCCGCATCGCGCAAATCGACCACCTGGTTTCGATCCAGTTGAACGAGATCATGCATCATGCCTCGTTCCAGAAACTGGAAGCCAGTTGGCGCGGGGTCAAATACCTGATGGACCAGAGCGAAACCGGCACCATGCTCAAGATCCGCGTCCTCAACTGCAGCAAGAAGGAACTGCTGAAGGACCTGCAGCGCGCACCGGAGTTCGATCAAAGCGCCCTGTTCAAGAAAGTCTACGAGGAAGAGTACGGCGTCTTCGGTGGCGCGCCCTTCGGCGCCCTGGTGGGCGATTACGATTTCGGCAAGCACCCCGAGGACATCGAGTTATTGGACCAGGTTTCCCACGTGGCGGCCGCGGCTCATGCGCCGTTCTGCACGGCGGCCAGTTGCGACATGCTCAACCTGCCGTCCTGGACCGCGCTGGACGCCCCGCGCGACCTGGCCAAGATTCTGGACACCACCGAGTATGCCAAGTGGAAGGGCTTCCGCCAGTCGGAGGACTCCCGCTACGTGGCCCTCACACTGCCTCGCGTTCTCGGCCGTCTGCCTTACGGCAAGGACACCAAGCCGGTGGAAGAATTCAATTACGAAGAGCACGTCGACGGAAGCGACCATTCGAAATACCTTTGGATGAATGCGGCTTTCGCTCTCGCCTCGCGGATGACCAACTCCTTCTCGCAGTTCGGCATGTGCGTTGCCATGCGGGGCGTGGAAGGCGGCGGCCTGGTGACCGGTCTCCCGGTACACAACTTCTACACCGATGAGGGCGACGTGGCCATGAAGTGCCCCACCGAGATGACCATCACCGACCGGCGCGAAAAAGAGCTGGCGGACCTCGGCTTCGTGCCCCTGGTGCACTGCAAGGACACCGACTACGCCGCATTCTTCAGCGTGCAGAGCTGCCAGAAACCGAAGCTGTGGGACACCGACTCGGCGAATGCCAATGCCCGTTTGTCGGCGCAAATCCCCTATATCATGGCTGTTTCGCGCTTCGCGCACTACCTGAAAGCCATGATGCGCGACAAAATCGGCAGCTTTATGTCGCGCACCGAAGCGGAGATCTTCCTGAATCGCTGGATTACCCGATATGTAGTTCCCGATGACACTGCCTCGCCGCAAATGAAGGCACGGTGTCCGTTGCGCGAAGCTCGAGTGGACGTCACGGAAATTCCGGGCAAGCCGGGATGCTACCGGGCCGTCGCTTTTCTGCGGCCGCACTTCCAGCTCGAGGAGTTGACGGTTTCGCTGCGTCTTGTGGCGGATCTGCCGGCGCCGGCCAAGTAACGGGCGGCTCTCGCACTGGTTTGTAAAGAGTTCAATTTGGAGACGGAGGAAAGGAGAAATCTGTGGCTGTAAACGCGTATTTGTATATCGACGGTGTCAAGGGGCCCAGCAGCAGCAAGACGGATCACATCGACGTCTTGTCTTTCAGTTGGGGCGTGAGCCAGACGTCCACTTATGGAGCCGGTGCATCGGGCAAAGAGGCTAAAGCCGGCCGAGCCGACTTTAGCAACCTGAGCATCATGAAGGTGCTGGATAAGACCACCCCCCTGCTGTGCGATCACTGCGCCAGTGGCGACATCTTGAAAAAGGTCTACATTCTGTACGACAAGCCGGTGGGCGACAAACAAGCGGACTACTTCCGCATCTACCTCAAGGATGCGCTGATCACTTCGGTGCAGTTATCGGGGAGCAACGAGAACCCCACCGAATCGGTCAGTTTCGCTTTCCAGTGCGTGGAAGTCGCCTACAAGCCGGAGAAGGACGACGGGTCGCTCGACGCCGCCATCAGCAAGGGCTACGACCTTGAGTTGCTGAAGGCCGATTACGCGGCTGACACGGCGATGACATAGCCTTGGGCCCCCACATGAAAGCCAAGGAACTTCTCGATGCCGGGAAGGTCCGGGAAGCGGAGAGAGTCCTCAGCGCCTCTCTCCGCGACAACCCTGCGGATACCGCGCTGCGGACGTTTCTTTTCGAGCTCCTCTGCTTCTCCGGGCAGTACGACCGCGCGGAGAAGCAGTTGGGCGTCTTGGCCGAGGGCAGCCCCGAAGCCGAAATGGGCGCGGTGCTGTACTACTCCGCCCTGCACGGCGAAAAGACCCGCAATTCGATGTTCCAGAAGCAGGAGTTTCCCCAGGCACCGGCAGCCAAGTCGCCTCCGGGAACGCTGAATGGGAAACCGTTCCAATCCATCAGCGATGCCGACCCAGCCATCGGTCCGCGCCTGGAAATGTATGCCGCCGGAGCCTATCTGTGGATCCCGTTCGAGCACATCGCCTCCATCCAGATCGCGCCTCCTCGCGTGCTGCGCGACACCCTATGGACTCCCGCTTTCGTCCTCACCGGCCCGAGTTTTCAAGGAACCGACATCGGGCAGGTGCTGATTCCCGCAATCTATCCGTTCTCGTGGAAGTCCGCCGACGAGTCGGTTTGGCTGGGCCGCTCGACCGAGTGGGTTGCCGACGATGAGGGCCACGAGTTCCCCGTAGGACAGAAGATGTTCGTCGTGGATGGCGAGGAAGTTCCGCTGCTGGAGGTCCGGTTGCTGGAGTTCACTTCCGATGCCACTGCGTGAAGACATTCTCAACCCCATAGCCGGCGACAACCCAGGCGGAAAGAGCCTGCGGTACGATCCTCTCTACGACAAGATCAAGGAGGCTCGCCGCGAAGACGACCAGTTGAACCAGGGCGCCTGGCAAACCGAGCGCAAGGTTGCCGACTGGGTGCAGGTGCGCGCGCTTTGCCAGGATGCCATCGCCACCGAGAGCAAGGACCTGCAATTGGCCGTCTGGCTCGCCGAAGCTCTCCTCAAGCGGGAGGGCGTTCGCGGCTTTTGTGAAGGCCTGAAATTGTGCCACGGCCTGCTCGATAAGTTCTGGGACACTCTCTATCCCGAACTGGACGAAGGCGACGCCGAGCAGCGTGCGGCGCCGCTGGACTGGCTCGCGAACCGGCTGATTGTCGCCATCAAGAGCGTTCCGCTGTGCCAGGATGGCTACAATTTCCTCCAGTACAAGGATTCGCGCGTGGTCGGTTTCGAAGACCAGGCGCAGACCAAGGAACAGAAAGCCGCCCGAGAGAAAGCCCTCAAAGAGGGCAAACTGGCGCCTGAGATTTTCGACAAATCCTTCGGCGAAACACCCAAGGCCTTTTACGCCGACCAGGAAAAGCAATTCGACGCCGCCCTGGCGGCGGTTGCCGCACTCGACGAAGTGAGCGGGCAGAAATTCGGCGATGCGGCGCCGGGCTTTGGCAGACTGACCGAAGGCTTGACGGAAGTCCGCCAGTTGGTCCACACTCTGCTGCAAAAGAAACGGGAAACCGAACCGGACCCGGTGGAAGAGGTCCCCGTGGAAGCCCAGGAAGGGGCCGCCGAAGCGGGCGAAGGAACCGAAACAGCCGCGGGTGTTGGCGTTTCGTTCGGGCTGGGCGCGCATGTTTCGGCGGAGCCCGCCGAACGCCGTGAAGCCATCGCCACGGTGGTGGCGGCGGCCGCGGTTCTCCGCAAGCGCGATCCGTTCGGCCCCGCCGCTTACCTGATGCTGCGCGGCCTCCGCTGGGGCGAGTTGCGCGGCTCCTCCGACCCGGTGGTCCTCGAAGCGCCGCCCAGCGACCTACGCCAGCAGGTGAAGGCGCTGGCCAATCGCAACCGTTGGGCCGAACTGCTGGAACTGGCCGAACAGATCATGGCGCTGCCGTGCAGCCGCGCCTGGCTGGACCTGCAGCGTTTGGTGGTGGAGGCTTGCACGGCGTTGGGCGACAATTACAACGCGATCGCCATCGCCATCCGATCCGAGTTGCGCACGCTGCTGCGCGACCTTCCGCATCTGCTCGACGCCGCGCTGACCGACGACACGCCGGCGGCCAATTCCGAAACGCAGAAATGGCTGCGCGAACTCCTCGCCGAGCCATCCGACGCGCCTCCGCTTCCCGGCTCGCCACACGGTCCCGCCGCCGGCGATGCGCGCGCGCCCGGCTGGCAGAAACGGTTTGTCGATCCGCAGGCCCTCGCCCAGGAGGCCATGCGCGCGGGCCAGCAGCAGAAAGCCGTCGAGATTCTGCAACACGAAGTGGAACGCGCCGCGAGCGGCCGCGCGCGTTTCCTGCGCAAAATGCAACTGGCGCAAATCTGCATCGCCGCCGGCAAGGACCCCATCGCCCAGCTCCTGTTGGACGATGTCGCTGCCGCCATCGATACGCATAAGCTGGACGATTGGGAGGATCGCGAGACGATCGCGCGGGCCCTGGTTTTCCTGCTGCAGAACAGCAAGAAGATCCAGGCGGACGCAAAAACCAAGCAAGCGTTGTTCGAGCGGGTCTGCCGGCTAGATCCCGTGCAGGCGCTCTCCATATAAACCATGCCCCGACCCGGTCCCGATGCGGCAGTCACGTTGTCGGTGTTCGATCGGCTGATCGATGCCGACCCGCGGAACTCGAGCGAAGCGCCCCTCACGCGCGCGCAGTCCGTCCGCGCCCTGCGCGACGGCGTGCGGCGCGACCTCGAGTGGCTCCTCAATTCGCGGCAGGTGGCTTTTTTGCCGCCCGAAGGTTTGCGCGAGCTGAATCGCTCGGTATATGTCTACGGCTTGCCGGACTTCACCGGATACAATCTGGGGACCACCGCCGCCGAGGCCAAGCTGACCCGCCAGTTGCAGGCCGCTTTGAAATTCTTCGAGCCCCGGCTGGCCCGGGTGCGGGTGGTGCCGATCGAGCCGCTGGTCGCCAAGACCCGCACTTTCCGCTTCCGCATCGAGGCGCTGCTGATGATGGACCCGGCGCCCGAGCATATCTCCTTCGACACTGTCCTGCAGCTGACCACCAACCAGTACGAGGTTCAGAATGCGGGATGACGTGCTGCTCTATTACGAGCGCGAGCTGACCTACCTGCGCGAGATGGGAGCGCAGTTCGCCGGCAAATACCCGAAAATCGCCGCGCGGCTGATGCTCGAGGAGTCCAAGGAATCCGAGGACCCTCACGTGGAGCGCCTGCTGGAGGCCTTCGCCTTTCTGGCTGGGCGCGTGCACCTGAAGCTCGATGACGATTTCCCGGAGATCACCGAAGCTTTCCTCGGCATCGTCTACCCGCACTTCATCCGTCCCATTCCTTCCATGTCGATTGTCGAGCTGCATCTCGATCTGGAACACGGCAAGCTGACCACCGGCTTGAAGATCGATCGCGGCACGGTGCTCTATTCCCGTCCGGTCGGCGGCGTGCCCTGCAAGTTCCGCACCTGCTATGACACCACCGTGTGGCCGGTGAGCGTCTCGAGCGCCGAATGGACCAGCCCCAGCCAGTTGCGCCCGCCGCTGCGCGCGCCGGACGCGGCCCACGCGCTGCGGCTGGTGCTGAACAGTCCGCAGGACGCCCCGCTGCCCAAGCTGGAACTGGATCGCCTGCGTTT
>JBELAO010000020.1:0-79630 GCA_049508735.1 Bryobacteraceae bacterium
CTGATGGCCCCGGATGGATTGACTGTATATATTCTTAGCAGCAGCGGAGGGAACATTACTTATTACGATGTTCTCAGCGGCACGGCCGATCTTACCGCGCCGGCCAGTGTGTCGTGGCCGGTCTCGTAGATTTTGATGAAGTCGGCGCCCTCCTTGAACTGCCAGCGAATGACGCGGATCAATTCGAGCGCATTGTTGGCCCAGGTGGCGTTGGGCAGCACGTGCTGCTCGGGGTTGAAGCCGATCGCGTCTTCATGACCGCCCAAAATATCGATGGCGTTGCCGCTGATGCGCAGCCGGGGGCCCGGAATGGCGCCGGCATCGATGGAGTTGCGCACCGCCGTATCGGCCGAGCCGGCGCCCTCGGTTCCCATGTCGCGCTCGGCGGTGAACCCTCCCATCAGGTCGTCGCGGGCCGCCAGCACCGCCGCTATGGTTCGTTGCGGCACCGATTCCTCCACCGTCTGCAAGTCCTCCGCGCCGGGATGCAGGAACAGATGCACGTGCGCGTCAATCAATCCGGGCAGCAGCGTGCGGTCTCCCAGGTCAATCACTTCGCAACCGGCAGGCCGCGCGACTCTTACGCCAACCTCGGCGATCCGGTCCCCGCGCACCAGCACTTCGCCGGGCGCGATCATCTTCCCCGTTTCCACATCCAGCAACCGTGCCGCGTGCAGCACGATGGCAGGACTCGCCGGCTGGCACCATGCGGCCGGGGCGGCCAGCAGCACAACAAATAACGAGAGCGAACGCAGATGTTTCATAGCTATTGCGCGCCATCATACCACTCCGCCCGTGGGGCGGACCCCCTGGTCCGCGCGGGACGCCCTCGTCCCGCTGTTCGATTATGAACGCTGCAAAGGCCGGCCAGGGGGCCGGCCGCGGACGGGGCGTCCTCCCCACGGCCATTCAGTAACTCGGGCCCGGGGTAGAAACCGACTCGGGGATCTCGGGTATTCCGCTCAAGGTGCGATAGGTGGGCCGGCAAAGACCGACACGGCGGTTCCTGTGTTGTATGCCGCCAGTATGGTCCCGTAGTAGGTATCGAGGACGGCGACGTCGCCCAACGGGTCGCTGAAATAAGCCTTCGCACCGTCTTGAGACAGGCTGAAGGTTCGTCCCACTGTCGTGGGCAGGCCGGAGTTGAACTCGTTGGTGACCTGGCGTGTAGTAAGGTCGAAGACCGTCAGGTACACTCCCACATTCCAAAAAAGCCGCGTCCCGTCCGGGTGGATGGCAACCGCGCTGCCAAAGCCCGGGTAACCAAATGCCGACCCCGGCTGGTAGGTCGCCACGGTAAGATCGGCCGTGCCGCTGAGAACATCGTAATAAGTAATGTTCCCTCCGCTGCTGCTAAGAATATATACAGTCAATCCATCCGGGGCCATCAGCAGTGCATTAGGAAAGAAGTTCAGCGGCATGGTGGAGGTGACTGTTCGCGCGGCGGCGTCAAAAACCACGAGTGCACCATGATTCCCGGAAGAATCCGGCGAGAGATACTGGAAGGCCTCGAACGCCGTCGCGCCGTCGGTAGTGAAGACGATTCCGACCGGCACGGCAGATGTGGATTGGGGGATCGATGGAGTGGGGATGTTGGTGACCAGGCTTTGTGTGCTCAGGTCGACGACCGAGACCTCCGCTCCAGCCGCGACTTCATTGCCGCTGTTCAGCACCCACACTTCATTGGCGGGGCCCGTGACGTTTGGCCGGATGCCGAAGGGGCCCACTACACTGGGAACGGGGACCTGGCTCACAACCGAGAGAGACGTCATGTCAATGGCGACGAATCCCGCCCCGTAGCCATCCAAGAAGACGAACCGTGGGTCAGGGGGAGCCACGGGTTGTACGGTCGTCAGCTCCGCGCGAGGCCCTATCTCCGATTGTGGCCGGAACAAAGGGCTGTATGTTGTTTGCCCGCCGGAAAAGTAGCTATAGAAAGGAGCTACCGCGGGATACACGGCGGAAAAGTCGGTGTCGAGCGACCCAGTAATAATGGGAGCCGCCGAGGTCATCGGGGTCGTCTCAATGCGGCGCCCAATATGGTAGCCGCCAGGGATTACCGGGGGGGGAAGCAGTGCCTCAAAAGCTGTTAAGTCGTCGCTCGCGTCATCCTCGTCATAAATCAGGAGGGCGGTAGCTCCGCCGCCTAGATAACCCTCAGTCATGTTTAAGGTCTGCGCAAGCAGCGAGCCTGAGAAGATCAAGAATACAGAAAGCAGCTTCATTGGAGCACCACCGATTGGCTGACCCAAGTCGAGTTGAGCAAGACTCCATTCACCGCGAGGCCATTCGTGAATGAGACTGCGTGATTCACTCCTAGCGTTCCTACCATCAGATTCGCGTAAGAGCCATCCATGATCCGATAGCTTGACGGCAGGTTCGCCAAGGTATCCGCGGAAATGGTGAATGTGCCGGCCCCAGGCGCGGCGAGGCACTGTACTTCCACCGTCGAGTTGGTGGCCGCGGCGTACGAATAAAGCAGAATGGCGGTAGGCGCCGCGATATCCCCAGGAGTAAACGTGAGCGCGAGGGGAGCGTTGCGCGGCACGACGATGATTGCGTTGGGACGGGTCCAGGCAGGTGGCGGTTCGGGGTTAATGGCAAGAACCATTTGATTCGCCCCGCCAGGATCGATTGTGAAACTCGCACCGGCGCTCAACGGGTTCAAACCGGCAGAAATTGAGCCGACCGTCTCGCCCACGATGGCCGCGATGAAGGGGCTGGTAATCGCGAGGCTCTCAGACTGCGTGCCATTGTTATAGGTCTGGTTGGGCTGCGGACTTAGGCTGGCGCTGGCGGGCAGAGCCCCGCGGAGGTTCAGGGTGTTGCTGGAGTCGCCCGAGGTCTGGTGTACCAGGCAGGTTCCGGCTGGCGGATAGGACAGGTAAGGATCGAAGTTGAAGGGCGAATTGGGGCGGATATAAAACCGCGAGTAGACATATTCGAGCGCCTGGGTGATAGGGGTAGCCGTATTGATATTCTCGATATCGTTGAACTGTTCCACGTGGATGAAGGCTTGCGTTCCGGGAGTGCGGACCAGTTTCGAGAGAGGGTTTCCGGTGTCGTCGCACGAGGTTGCGCCGGCGGCGGCAATGGCCATGGTGGTGACATTGGAAACCACGCCGCCAGCGTTAACCGATACCGGTACCCAGCAACCGAGTGGGGCATTGGCGGGAACGTAGACGTTGACCTGATCGACGCCGGCGCAACACGGGCTGCGGCCGGAATAGAGGACGGTCGCGGCCTGGCCTCCGATGGTAACCGTCACCGGCGTCGAGACGTTACCGGGCGTAGGCGTGACGTTATCGGGAAATGTGACCGGGCCCAGGCCGGTGCCCCAGATCTCGACGATCTGCCCGGGCGCGGCGGGTGTCGCCAGCGAGTTGAGTGGCAGACTGGTCGCGGAGACATAGTTCTGGATGCTGCCGGGGCCGGCGGCATTAGCGACGGCGAAAAGTCCGGGCGCGGAGTCGGCGATCTGGATGGTGATGGCGTTGCTCTTAGTGTTCTGATAAGTCAGGCGCAATGTCGCCAGGCCGGCGGTGACACTGGAGGGCATCACGGCATTGATCTGTCCCGCCGAGACGAAGAGCGGAAACGCCTGGGTGACCACGCCGTTCTGCGTGACACTGAGAGAGACCCCGCCGAATGCTGCTGCCAGAGGAGCGGATGCCGTTTGGGATTGGGCGGGGCCCAGGTATTCGCCATAGACCGTGAATACACTGCCGCGAGCGATGGGCGCGTTAGGCAGGCCAAAGGGCGCGGAGGAAGCCGCGTTGACGGTTCCGCGATTGTAAAGGATGGGCTGTTGGGCAAAGAGAACGCCAGAACCCAGAACAAACACCAGCACCCGCATGGGCTCAGTCTACTATAGAAGGCGCCAAAACTAAATGGCGGACGCGGACTTGCGGAGACTTGGACCAGGAACGGTACTAGATCGCTCCATTAGGTCCTAGAACCAAGCGCGGGGCGCTACTCTATGGTGTCGAGACTCGGGCGCGATGGCGCCTTCGAAATGGGAGTGAGTTTGTCGCGGAATCTATGGCTCTGTTTAGTCCTCGCGCTGACCGGAGTACTCCTGGCATGGCAGCTTTTTGTCCCGCCGATCATCGGCCTTGCCGACCAGGGCGATTTCGTGCGAATGGCGGGAGCGCTTGGCTATGCGCCGGAATCCAAAGCGCCGGATAACAAGTTTTCGTTTGTCGCCAGGAAATACGTCCAGGACCCAAGCTACCGGGCGCCCGGTTGGGAACAGGTTACATCCGAGTGGATCCTGGCGAAAATCGCGGTGACGGCGAACGCAGTCCTGATCGGCCCCAAGACATTCGACATCACGGTCTTCGGTTTCACTCACGCGGTGTTTTTTTTACTCGCACTGGCTCGGCTGCTCTGGGTGACGCGGGACCTGCCGATGCACGGCGTGGCGTGGGCCTGGATGGTCCTGGTGCTGACGGACGTCGGCTACGTCGCCTATTGGAATTCGCTGTACTCGGAGCCTGCCTCATGCATCTGGTTCTTGTTTTTCCTGGCGGAGAGCATAGATCTCTCGAAGAGCGAACGAATCTCGATTGTGCAGGCACTGCGCTGGAACGTCTTTGCCGTGCTTTGGATCACGGCCAAGACGCAGAATGCGGCCCTCCTGGTACCGCTGGCCGCGTTCGATCTCAGGATGATGTGGCGCGCGCTCGACAAGCGCACCCGCTACGCCGCCTTGGCTGGCGTAGCGGCGGTTTGTGTGGCGGGAGCGGTAATGTACCGGTCGCTGCTTCCAGCCCCCAGAGTGGCCTGCCTATACAACATGGTGTTCTCCGCGATTTTGCCGGAGTCCGTAACGCCGCAGTCGGATCTTCGGGCTCTCGGCCTGAACCCGGACTACGCGCGCTATTCCGGTACTCTCGCCTGGAGCCCAGGTACGGGCGTGGCGGACGGATCTCTGGTGAACGCCATCGAAGATCATGTCAGCTCCTTTAGCCTGCTGGAGTTCTATCTGGTGCGGCCGGCTCGACTGTGGCGGCATGTTCACGCGCGCCTTCACACCGCTCTTTCGCTGCGCCCGGCATACTGCGGCAACTTCGACAAGTCCGCGGGCCGGCCTCCGGGAGCCAGGAGCGATGCAATCGCGCTGTGGGGTTTCGTCCACGAGCATTGTCTATCGCCAATCGCCGTGCTGCTTCTCGGCGCAGCCGTCCTGTTTCCGGCCGGCGGTCTGGCATTCCTCTGGCGCTGCCGCTCCACACCGTCCGCCCGGCGATGGGTGGAACTGGCAATGCTGCTGGCGGCGTGCTGTGCGACGGCTTTCTTCGCCGCTGCTTTCGGGGACGAATCGGCGGACAACATCAAGCATCAGTTTCTTTTCAACCTGCTGCTGGACACGTGTCTCGGATTCGGTTTGGTTGCCGCGCTTCAATGGTTGCGGCGGTTGAGCACGAATGAAGAACGCCGATCGGCGGATTCGCCACAGCCGAATTGAGCGAGCAAGAGAAAAGCCGCCAGCCGCACTTGCTCTATCCCAATAAGTCCCGCGCGTCGATCTTCTTTTCCTTGGGCAGCGGGGCGTTCAGGAAACGCAGGAACGGCACCATGGCGCGGAAGCGGTCCACAATCTCGCGGTATAGCGTGGGTGACGTGGCGAGGTCGGGCGGCAGCTCCACATAAAGGACAAACTGCTTGAAGCGCAGCAGGTCGGCCGCGGGATGATCCGCGCAGAACCCTTTCGGCACCCGCGTCAGTTGGTCGCCCTGCAATCCGTCCAGCAGGCGCCGCACTTTCGCGTTGGCCAAAATGCGGCGCAGCTCCGCGTGATGCTCCGCGATGTGGTTGCGAATGGCCACCAGCGTTGCCGGTTCCGGCATGTACACGCCGCCTCCCACCGCGACTTCCTTGTGCGAGATGGCGCAATAGAAGCCGCCGTGCCCGCGGCCCATGCCACGCACATCGAAATTGGCGCCGATGTGGTCCTTGTAGGGCTTCTTGTCTTTACTGAAACGCACGTCTCGATAGATGCGGAAGATGGCCTTCTCGGGATCGGTGGCGTACTCGGGAGCGAATCCGGCCAGCGCCTGGTTGAGCGCTGTCACCAGTTCGCGCATGGGCTGCTTCACGCTGGTCTCGAACACCGCCTTGCGCGGCTGAAACCATTCGCGACGGTTGTTCCGCGCCAACCCGCGGAAAAACCCGATTGCTTCCGGGGGAAAACCCGCGAAGCCGGAACGCGTCATAAACCCTCCCTTTATAATCGAGGTGATGCCGACCACCGAAGAGATGCGCGCGCATCTCGCCGCGATTCCCAATTTAGCGCTTTCGGCTGACGTTCCGCTGGCGCGTCATACGCGCTTCGGCGTGGGCGGGCCGGCCGATCTGTACGCCGAGACCGGCGCTGAGGAAGCCTTTCTCGAGGCGCTGCGCGCGGCCGAAGCCGGCGGCATTCCGGTCATGGTGATTGGCGGCGGGACGAACCTGATCGTCTCCGACAGCGGCTTCCGCGGCCTGGTGCTGCGCTACCGCGGCGATACGTTGCGGGCCGAAGGCAACCGCGTTACCGCCGGAGCTGGCGCCGAGTTGCAGCGCCTGGTGGATTTCTCGATCGAGCGCGGACTGAAGGGGCTCGAGACGCTGGCCGGCATTCCGGGCTGGACCGGCGCGGCCATCTACGGCAATGCCGGCGCCTATGGCCATTCGATCTCCGAGCGCGTCGCCTGCGTACGCTTCTTCGATGGCCGCCGCGTGCGCGCCTTCTCCCACGTGGAGTGCCAGTTCGCCTATCGCGAAAGCATTTTCAAACGGCACAAGGAGTGGATCATTTTCTCCGCCGAATTGGAGCTGGAACCGGCGGATCGGGAGGAGTTGCGCCGCACCGCCGACGGCATCGTCAGGGTTCGCAACGAAAAGTTCCCGGTCACCATGCAATGCGCCGGCAGCATTTTCAAGAACCTTTTGCTGCGCGAGTTGGCGCCGGCCGTGGCGGCCCAAGTGCCGGCCGAAGTGGTGCGAGAAGGCAAAGTGGCGGCCGCCTGGTTCCTCGAGCAGGTGGGGGCCAAGGGTAGCCGGCGCGGCGACATCCGCGTGGCCGACTATCACGCCAACCTTATCTATAACGCCGGCCGTGGCAGTGCCGCCGACTTGTGCGCACTCATCCAGGATCTGAAAGCCCGTGTGCACAGCCGTTTCGGCTTCGACCTGGAAGAGGAAGTGCAATACGTAGGTTGATACAGGCCCGCTGCCGCGCCCATTGAAATCCGATACCATTCGGGGAGCGAACTCATCCGCCATCACTTCGACAAGGAGTCTGTCATGCGAAGTCTCGCACTATCCGGCCTGCTGATCGCGGCCGCATCCGCCGTATCCGCGCAGTCACCCGCCAACCCAAGGCCACCCGTCATCGACATTCACGTCCACACCCTGGGCGGCTTTCCCGGCGCCGCGCCGATGTGCCCCTTCAATCCGCAGTTTCTGGCGGCCGACCCGAGTGTTAAGGCCGATCAGAGCGGTTGGGCCAAACAGGACTGCACCGATCTGCTGGAGGCCTCCAAGACTCCCGACGAATACATGAAGGCCGTGCTCGCCGAATACGAGCGGCTGAACGTTACCGCTGTCGTGATGGGCGATCAGAAGTCGGTGCAGAAGTGGAAGGACGCAGCGCCCGGCCGGATCATCATGGGTACCTCCTTTGACCAAGCTATGTTCGGCGGGAAATACGTCCCGGTGGATGAGTTGCGAACGGCCTTCACCAAGGGCGGCTTCCAAGTGATGGGCGAGGTGGGATTGCAGTACCAGGGCGTCTCGCCGAGCGATCCCTCCGTCGACGCCTACTTCGCTCTTGCCGAGGAACTGGACATCCCGGTGGGCATCCATATGGGCACCGGAGGAAGCGGCCGCGCCAATATCACGATGCCGAAATTCCGTGGCTCCATGGGCAACCCGCTGCTGCTCGAAGAGGTGCTGGCGCGCCATCCCAAGCTGCGCCTTTGGATCATGCACGCCGGTTACCCGATGATCGACAATTTACTCACCCTGCTTCAGGCCAACGCCTACGTGTACGTCGACGTGGCGGGTCTCATCTGGAGCTACCCGCTCGAAGAGGTCCATCGGTACATCCGGCGCATCGTGGAAGCCGGCTTCGAGGACCGCGTGATGTTCGGCACGGACCAGATGATCTGGCCCAAGCTGATGGCCACGTCGATCGGCGTGATCGAAGGCGCAACGTATCTCTCGCCACAACAAAAGCGCGACATCCTCTATAACAACGCCGCGCGTTTCCTGCGCTTGGACAAGGCGGGCAAGAAATAGCGAAAAAACGATTCCGGAGCCACCGATGAACACGGATGAACACCGATAACGGTGTTAACCCCTTCGGTGAGACACGGAGGAAGACACGCAGTTACCCCAATGCTAAGTCCTTCCTTCCGATCCACTGTTTTATGATCGGCTGCCGGTGAAGCGGAGACGGGCTCTGCTGGCGAGCAACCCGATCGAGGAATAGCCGGCGCGGAGCTCATCGCGGACGATGAGAGGAGCGTGGTCCTCCCGACGCGTTCTTTTGCCTGGGCCCGGGCCGACCAGCGGGAGGCGGCCGGTTCCGCCCAAGGGCGCTTTTGCTGCAAATACCGCGGTGCTCTCCCCGGCGAGCAGGCTACATACTCTCTCCAGCCTTGGTAGGTTGGCCGGGCGGCGGCACGACAGGTTTGGCGGGCACGGTACCGGGCTGAACGGGCGTATCCGAAGCTTTGGCTGGCGCATCGGGGAGCCTGGCCGGCGGATCGGTTGGTTTTGCGGGCGCATCCGCGGGCATGGCTGCCGGCTCCGCCGGTTTCAGGCCGGCCTTGGCTAGGATTGCATCCACGTACCCACGGGTCCCCAGCAGGTCCGACACGCCGGCAGACCCGTCAACCGTCTTCGGCCCGGCATTATAGGCGCCCAGGGCCTGCGGCAGATCGCCCTTGTATTTTTCGAGGAGCTGCTTGAGGAAGCGGGCGCCGCCATCGAGATTCTGCTTCGGATCGAACGGGTCTGCGACCCCCAGTTCCGCGGCGGTTTCCGGCATAAGCTGCATCAACCCCTCTGCACCCTTGACGGATACCGCGCAAGGACGGAAGGCGGACTCCTGCCCGATCATGGCGCGGAGCAATTTGGGATCGAGGCTCTGCCGCTTGGCGACGTCTTCAATCAACGGGTTGACCAGAGTGTCGTCCATCGGATCGCAATCCGGCGGCTCGGCCGTTTCGGGCGGCGGTTTCCCGTCGAGCGGCATCAGCCACAGCCCGAGATTTTCTGCCTGTTTGCGAATGGCGGCCCGCTGCTGCGCGATGGCCGCCTGTTGCAACTCCGCGGCGGTGGGAGGCGGCTTGGTATTGACAGACCCGGGTGCTGGTGAATTTAACATGGGTGTTGGACTCCCTACGGCCGGGGTGGCCGGAGCGTTCGTCACCGCCGGCACGTTCGACGCCGCGGAAGTCTGCGCCGGCAGGCTATACGGGATGCGGCTCAAGAAGATGAGAAGGAACGGGACGATCCACCCGGAAAGCGCGGGCCGATGCGCCAACACCAAGCGGAGAGTGCGCTCTTTTGACTTCGGTTGCCGTCTCACCCGGGAGTGTCTCCTCCTGCACAGTTATCGGCCGAAACCGCGGATCGCAATAGGTGTGCCGGGCAAGGCCAGATGTGACCCGCACGCCCACATGGAAAAGCGCGCCGGGGATAGCGTAACCTGTTGAAGGGAAAAACCCTTTACAATAGGTACTTATCTTGCCGAGGTTTTGTTGAATGCGAATCCCAGCCGCTCTATGTCTATTCGTTCTGATGTGCTCCGAGGGAGCCTACGCGCAGGCCGTTGCCGGCTTTGGCGCGATTACGGGAAAGGTGCGTGACATATACGGAGATGGCATCCCCGATACAACGGTGACCATCACCAACCGGACGCTGGGATTGCGGCTGGTTTTGACGACGACCGACGACGGAGTCTTCTACGCGCCCGCGCTGGCGCCGGCTGCCGGTTATGCGGTGAAGGTAACGCGCAAGGGGTTTGTCGGATGGGACGCGTCCAGCCTGCGGGTTCCGGTCGGCGAGACGGTGAACTTCCACATCACATTGCAGCAGACCGCGCCGGGGGTGAAACCGCAAACCGGCAAAGCACCGGGAGTGCAGGATACCAAGAACGGCGTGACGGACGTGATCAGCCGCGATGAGATCATGGACTTGCCGCTGAGCGGGCGGCGACTGGAATCGCTGGTGGCGGAGTCGCCACTGGCGGTGCTGGGCGCAACCCCCGATACCATCGGCTTCCGCGGCAGTCCGTCCTCGGATGTCGCCGTGGTGGATGGGCTGGACGCGAGCCAGGGGTACTTTCTCAACAAGGCGGACCCGCTGCGGGCCTTTCCGGCGGAAGCGGTGGATAGCGTCCAGGTCATCGCTTCCACGGCGCCGCTCGAGTACAAAGCCACCGGTGGCATCGTCAATGCGGCCACGCGGACCGGCTCGGAGGACTTTCACGGCGAGGTGTACGGGTTCTATCGCAATTCCAGTCTGGCTTCGCCGGACCGTTACGATGCGGGCTTCCGGCCTGACGATAAACAAGAGACGGAGGGCGGGAACGTAGGCGGCCAGGCCCTCGACCGGCTGTACTACTTCGTGGGCCTGGAGGCGTCGAGCGGCAGTTGGCAGGACGTCAATCGCATCACCAATCCGCTGATCGCGGACCCAAATAGCGTCGCGGTGCTGCCCTCCCGCTGCGGGGCGCCCGCGACATCGGCTCAATGCGCGGCGGTCGAGAAGTTCATTCAGGCGCAGATGAACGCGATCGTACCGGGCTCCCAAAAGACCTTTACCGGCCTGGTGCGCGCCGACTACCACTGGACTGAGCGCAACAGCTTCAGCCTGGTGGCGGACGCGCAGCATTACCGTGCGCCCAACGGCGCCGGCCAAATGGCCGTCTCGCCAGACGGAGGCCTGCTGGGCGGCAATGGCAACGTGGGTGAGGAGACGCGCTACGCGAATGCCGGCTGGACGTCGCAACTGGGACCGAATATGGTCAACGAACTCCGCCTGGGGTGGTTTAAGGACCGCATCTCGGTGCTGCCCGAGACCCAACAGTGGCCTTCGACGGGCGGCCTTGGGTTGACGGTGGCAGGCGCGAGTGTGGGCGCGAATCCGGGCTATCCCGGCATAGTCCCCAGCGAGCAGCGCTATCAGGCCGCGGAGAATTTCTCGGTCGCCGTGGGCGCCAACATCGTGCGCATCGGCGCCGACGGGATGCGCGGCGAGGATTGGATCCACCAGGTGTACAACCAGGACGGCACGTACGCCTACCCCTCGCTCACGGCCTTCGCGCAGGACTTCAGCTTCAATAAAAACAATGCCAAGGATTACACCCTTTTTACGCAGCAGTTCGGCAATCCGGTGCGCAGCTTGGGATCGAGATCGGTCGGAGTTTACGCGCAGGACGATTGGAAAGTTTCGCGCCGGCTACAGGTGGAGATCGGCCTGCGCTGGGACAAAGTGAAATTGCCGCAGCCGACCGAATACAACACCGATTTCTACGAAACCCAATACATCACCTCGCCCAACATGACGCTGCAGCCGCGCGGAGGGCTTTCCTACCTGTTGAACGACCGCACGGTGATTCGCGTTGGCTTCGGCATGTTCTGGACGCCCTTCCCGATGCAAATGATCGATGCGCTGTTTCTGGGCAATGGCTTGTACCAGACCAGCATCAGCGTAAACCCGTATCAGAGCGGCTCACCGGTATTTTCCAAGGTGATTTCGAGCGCCACCACCATCCCCAACTCAACCAGCAACATCGCCTTCGCTAATACCAAGTTTCGCAATCAGAACGAACAAAGCGGAACGTTCGCCATTGAGCGCAGTTTGGGCAAGGACACCACCGTTACGGTGAGCTACGTTTACGGCCGCGGCCTGCACTTGTGGGCGGCGAACGATCTGAATCTGAATCCCTCAACCATCAACAAGACGTACCTTGTCGACAACGCCGCCGGCGCCGAAGTCAATTCGGTGCTGCTGCCCATCTGGACCAGCAAGGCCAGCACGTTTTTCGGCCAGGTGTATAACATCGTGAACAACGGGTCCTCGTGGTACACCGCCGGAGTCGCGCAGTTCCGCAAGCGGATGTGGCACGGGCTGACGCTGGACGGCTCCTACACGTGGCAGCAGAATCTCGATACGCAAAGCGGACCGCTGATATTCAACAGCGTGCCGCTCAGTTCCTACAACGGCGACTCCATACTGGATAAGGGCAAATCGAATCTCGACCAGACGCAGCGCGGCGTGGTGGAACTGGTCTGGCAGCCGACGCTCACCCGGAGCACGTCTCCCGTGGCGCGCTTCGCGCTGAATGGCTGGCAATTCTCTGCGATCGCGACAATCGCGACGGGGCTGCCGGAAACGGCGCTGGTGAACGTCCAGGGCCAGCAGTTCCCCGGCATCACGATGGTCTACACCAACTCGATGACCGGCACGGGCGGATGGAACCGCATGCCGCTGGATCAGATCAACAGCCTGTCGACGGGCAGCCAGCACCCGGTGAACGCGCGTCTCAGCCGCAGCCTGCCCTTCACGGACCGCTTCCGCGGCGAGCTGATTTTCGAGGCCTTTAACGCTCTCAACTCGCAGTTCAATACCAGCGTGAACAACATTGCGTACACCGCGCAGTCGGGCGTATTGAAACCAGTTACCGGCGTGGGCGCGGGCAACGCGAGTTGGGGCCCGATCGACGGCACCAATGCGCGCCGCATGCAGGTAGCATTTAAGCTGATGTTCTGACGCGGGGCGCGGAGCAAATCGGTCCTGAATAGGCCGCTCAACGCCTCCGAGCAGCCAGCATCTGAAAACCCTCGGTGGTGATGATGCTAATGTAACCAGCCCACGCTCCCTTCGCCGCAAGCATCGCCCGCACGAGCGGGTCGAGATTCTCCGGTGTCGCGGGATGAACCCGGAATAGAATGACTCCTGACCGTTCGAGAGGGATCCGGCGCTGGACGGCAATCTGCCAGAAATCCTTGTCTAGCGTCAGAAGGATGCGCGCTTCGGATTCGGCGAGGTCCAGAAGGGCAACGTCCTTCCATCCGGCGCAATCGGTCCGGGCCCACAGGACATCGTGGCCGCCAGCGCGAAGACTCGACAACCGATTTCGGAAAGTTCTCGTCGGCGAGGATGCGCATCTAGGCCGGAATCGGAAAGGCTTTGTATTCGTGGGCCAGGTAGCTGGCGTACGCGAGGCAGGCGAGTATATCCTCGCGCGTCAGCCCAGGGTAGTCTCCTAGGATCGCGTCTTCTCCCTGGCCGGCGGCGAGAAGTTCAAGAATGAATTCGACCGCCAGCCGTGTCCCTCGAATTACGGGTTTGCCGGCCAGGACATCCGGATCCACCACGATGCGCTCGGTAGGCGGCATAACCACAGTTTACCGTGTCGCCACGCGGTTCGTTTACTCGGCGTGTACCTCGTAGGAACCTGGCAAACAAATGTGCATGCCGAATGATACAGTTTTGAGAGACGATCCTCTGCCCTGATGGCCCATGCCGGCCGGCCCGGCAAGGAGCGGAAACATTGCCTGTCGCACACATTAACGACGTCGATCTCTATTACGAAGAGCATGGCCAGGGCGATCCGGTCTTTCTGATTCCCGGCCTTGGGGGCGTGGGCCTCGGTTGGGGTCCGCAAATCCCGCTCTTCGCAACGAAGTTCCGCACCATCGTCGTGGACCACCGGGGGGTTGGCAAGAGTAGTCAACCCGAGACCGGACACACCATCGCGCAGCACGCCAGCGACATGGCCGGCCTGCTTCGCGCCCTCAAAGCCATTCCAGCGGACATCGTCGGCGTCTCGACCGGTGGGGCCATCGCGCAGGTGATGGCCCTCGACCATCCCGACACGGTTCGCTCCCTGGTCTTGGTCGCGTCATGGGCGCGGGCTGATGTTCGCTTCCGCCAGATGTTCGAGCTTCGCAAAGCGGTTCTGAGTCAGCTCGGGCCGGAAGCGGCCATGCAGTTGGCTTTCCTCATCTTGTACTCGCCGGTGTATTACCGGGCTCACTGCGAATATTGGGAGCCCCTTATGCGCCAGCTCAGCGCACACCCTCCCGACACGTCCGTCGCGATCAAACGAATCGAGATGATCGTGGCCCACGACGCGTTCGACCGGCTCGGCGAGATCCGCATCCCCACATGCATTGTGGCCGGTGAACTGGACGTGGTGACGCCAGTATATTTTTCGCAGGAGCTGAATCGGCAGATCCCCCATAGCGAGCTCAGGGTGATTCCTGGCGCAGGCCATTCGGTGTATGCGGAGCAACCCGATGCCTTTTTTGGGATTGTGGACGACTTCCTGCGGAGGGTGTCGGGGTGAACTGGACTCCCCACCTGGGCGTGGTGTTAATCTGAATCGGAGGCCACTTATGGTCGTTGGCGTTGCCAGGGAGATTAAGGACCACGAAACGCGGGTGGGGCTGGTTCCGAGCGGCGTAATCGCCCTGCGCGAGGCGGGGCATGAGGTGCTCGTGGAAACGCGGGCTGGCGAAGGCAGCTCCATCTCCGACGAGGAATACGCCCGCGCCGGCGCTCGCATTGTGGAGAGTGCCGCCGAAGTGTGGACCAAGGCCGACCTGGTCGTCAAGGTGAAGGAACCGCAGCCGGCCGAATATGCTTTCTTCCGGCCCGGACTGGTGCTGTATACCTATCTCCACCTGGCGCCTCTGCCGGAACTGACCAACCGCCTGCTCGAATCGAAGGTCAGCGGCGTGGCTTATGAGACCATTCGCGAAGCCGATGGCTCGCTCCCGCTGCTGACGCCGATGAGCGAAGTGGCCGGCCGAATGAGCGTGCAGGTGGGCGCGCAATACCTCGAGAAGCCCAACGGCGGCCGCGGTATACTGCTGGGCGGCGTGCCGGGCGTGGCGCCGGCCAACGCGGTCGTTCTGGGCGGCGGCGTGGTGGGAACCAATGCCGCCAAAATGGCGCTGGGACTGGGCGCACACGTCACCATCATCGACCGCAACTTGAACCGGCTGCGCGATCTCGACGACATCTTCAACGGCCAGGTGGTGACGCTGGCTTCCAACGCCCTGACCATCCGCGAGAATCTGAAAACGGCGGACCTGGTGGTGGGCGCGGTGCTGATTCCCGGTGCGTCGGCGCCCAAGCTGGTGAAGCGCGAAATGATCGCCGGCATGAAGCGCGGAGCGGTGGTGGTGGATGTGGCCATCGATCAGGGCGGGTGCCTGGAGACCGCGCACGCGACCACGCATAGCGATCCCGTATACGTGGTGGATGGCGTGGTGCACTATTGCGTCTCGAACATGCCCGCGGCGGTGCCGCACACCTCGACCTTCGCGCTCACCAACGCCACTTTCCCGTACCTGCTGGAGCTGGCCAATCACGGCCTGGAAGCTGCTTGCGAGCGGCACGCCGCGCTGCGCGAGGGCGTCAACACCTACCAGGGTCATGTCACGCACCGCGGGGTGGCCGGATCGCAGGGCCGCCACTGGCACGCGCTGGCCGAGTTGGAGTAGGCTCGGGAGATGCCCGCTCCGGGAAACTCCGAGGCAGCGCTGCGGCCGCTGACCGCGTTGACCGAGGACGAGAAGCTCTTCCAGTCCACCGTGCGCAAGTTCGCGCGCGAGGAGATTCGCCCCTATGTGCGCGAGATGGACGAAGCTGGCGTCTTCCGCAAGGATATCCTCCAGCAGCTTTTTGCCATGGGCCTGATGGCGATCGAGATCCCGGAAGAATATGGCGGGCAGGGAGGCACGTTCTTTCAGGCCATTCTGGCGGTGGAAGAGCTTTCCGCGGTGGATCCTTCAGCGGGCGTGATTGTAGATGTGCAGAACACCATCTGCAACAACGCCCTGCTGCGCTGGGGCGACGCCGCACAAAAAGTGCGTTATCTTCCAAGGCTGGCGGAGAACACGGTGGCATCGTATGCGCTGTCGGAAGCCGGCGCCGGCTCGGACGCTTTCGCGCTGGCCACGCGAGCGGAGGACCAGGGCGGCCATTTCCTGCTCAACGGACGCAAATTGTGGATCACCAACGCCGCCGAAGCCGGCCTGTTTGTGCTGTTTGCCAACGCGAATCCAGCAGCCGGCTACAAAGGCATCACGGCGTTCCTGGTGGAGCGCGATTTCCCTGGCTTCCAGGTGGGCAAGAAGGAAGACAAGCTCGGACTGCGCGCGTCATCCACCTGTGAGCTGATCCTCGATAACTGCCCGGTGCCGCGCGAGAACGTGATGGGCGAAGTCGGCCGTGGATACAAGATCGCCATTGAATCGCTGAACGAAGGGCGCATCGCGATCGGCGCGCAGATGATTGGCCTGGCGCGCGCGGCGCTCGAACACGCGACTGCGTACGCCGCGCAGCGCAAGCAATTCGGCAAGGCGATTGCCGAATTTCAGGGGGTGCAGTTCGAACTAGCCAGAATGGCTACCGAAATCGAAGCCGCGCGCCTGCTGGTGTATAACGCGGCACGTCTGCGCGATGCCGGGATGCCTTTCCTGTCGGAAGCCGCGATGGCCAAATACTACAGTGCCGAGGTAGCCGAACGCTCCGCGTCGAAGGCCATTGAAATCCATGGTGGCGTGGGAGTTACGCGCGATTATCCGGTGGAAAAGCTATACCGCGACGCCAAGATCGGCCGGATCTACGAGGGCACCGGCAACATCCAATTGCTGACCATCGCCAAGAAACTGCTGAGCAAGTAATCCCGTCTTGCAGTATATTGAGGGAAAATGCGAGCGCTTATTCTGACATCCGCCCTGGCCGCGCTAACCGCGCCCATCTGGGCCGCCGACACTGTCAATGCCGACGAGATCATCCGCAAGTTCGCGGCCAAGGAGAGCGAGTTCGCCGAGGCGCGCGGCAACTATACTTACCGCCAGAGCCTGAAGCTCGAAGAGCTGGATCCCGGCGGGAACCCGACTGGCGGGAAATGGGAGGAAGTCGATGACATCATCTTCACCCCGGAAGGCAAGCGGATCGAGAAAGTGGTGTACGCGCCGGTGATGAACCTGAAGGTAATCGGGCTGACCAAAGAGGACATCGACGACTTGCACAACGTGCAGCCGTTCGTCCTCACCACCGAGGAAGTGCCGAACTACGACATCAACTATCTGGGCAAGGAGAAGATCGACGAGATCGATTGCTACCTCTTCTCGGTGAAACCCAAGAAGATGCTGCCGGGCAAGCGCTATTTCGAAGGGCAAGCGTGGGTGGACGATCGCGACCTGCAGATCGTCAAGACCTACGGCAAAGGAACCGGCCTCGTCAAGAAGAGCAGCGACTACCAGTTCCCGAAGTTCGAGACCTACCGCGAGCAAATCGATGGCAAGTACTGGTTTCCCACTTATACCCACGCCGATGACACGCTGCACTTCAAAGACCTGAGCCAGCGCATCCGCATGGTGGTGAAATATCAGGACTACAAGCGCTTCGAAGGCAAGTCCACCATCAAGTACGGCGAACCGGTGGATCCCAAGGCGACCACGAAGAAATAGGCGGGCGCAGCCGCCGGCGCTACGGTTGCGGCGCACCTGGCGCGGGTAGATCCCGCGGGGAGAGAATGCGCGCCGCCATCCAACCGGCTTGGCGCAATCGCTCTGGCGATGCGCTGAACGCCAGCTTGTAGCTGGTTTCCTCCACCGGCCCTTCCACCGCGGGCCTCGGTTGCGGATAGACCAGCGCCAGATATCGCAGAATGGCGTAGATGTCGCCATCCTCGGGCTGGCGCAGGCTGTAGCCGTTGGAGCGGAAATGGACCGAAGCGCCCTGCGCGGAGAGGCGCCACGCCAGGAACGCGCAGCAGTGAATGGCGTGTTCGAACCAGGCGTCGAGGTTGGGCGGCACGTCGCGGTCCAGGAACAGCTCCATGGTCCGCTCCGGTTCGCGGGCGAATTCCCGCACCTGCAAGGCGCCGGTGTGGGCGGTGGCCTTCCAGTCCATGTGCCGCGAACTCTCCAGCACTTCGTAGGGGCGGATGCGGTAGAAATCCCGCCCGAGGCCGCGATAGTACGCTTCCATCTCCTCGGCGATGGCGGGCAGGATCTCCTCGAAGACGGGCAGCGGATCGAGCGGTGGATACACCAGCGTCTCGCGCAGCAGCGTGACGCGTGCGGTTCGGCGGAGAAACCCGAACGGGAACGAAGTGGAGAAGGCGAATCCGTTCTCGCGATAGGCGCCACGACGCGGGAAGCGGGCCTCGACAACTTTCTCGAGCGTGACTCCGGCCGGGATCAGTGGGAAATACACCGCGGATTCCAGGCACGCTCCGCCAGCATCGGGAATGCCCTCCACGCGGATGGAAAACGAAGGCATCAGCCACTTCACATTGCGCACGCGCATTTGGCCGGGGAATCCGCGCGCGGCGAAGACGTGCTCCGGCGCCACAAAGTCTACCTCCAGGCCGGCCAGGGAAAGGCTGCCGAGCACACCGGAAACCAACAGCATGGCGAGCATCGCGGCCAGCACCAGAAACAACAGGTTGTTGGCAGACACCACCGCGGCCAGCGCGGTTGCCGCGAGCGCGGTCAGGAACCAAAGGCCGCCGCGCGTGACGCGATAACGAATCCGCCGCTCCAAAGCGCGCCGCAAAGTGTGCCACCGATGGCGCATCTACAGAGCCGATTCTACCGCCCGCGGCCGGGCGCTGCATTACAATCGTGATGTATGCGCCGCAGTCTTGTTCTCGCGCTTGCTTCGGTGGCGATGTTGTTCGCCCAGAAGCGCCCGTTCGATGCGAACGCCCTGTTGGAGCTGAAGCGGATCGGCGATCCGCAGATTTCGCCGGATGGCAAAACGGTGGCATTCACCGTGGTATCGGTAGATCTGGCCGCCAACCGGAAACCGCAGCAGGTCTGGACGGTGCCGATCGAGGGCGGTACGCCGCGCCAGATCACGCACAGCGGCAACAATAACACGCGGCCGCGCTGGTCGCCCGATGGCCGGCGGATCGCGTATATCTCCGACCGCGGCGGCTCGGCCCAAATCTGGCTGATGGATCCGGATGGCGGCAATGCAAAACAGGTTACCAGCCTGGCCACCGAAGCCGACGGCGAGATCTTCTCGGCCGACGGGAAGTACCTGGTTTTCTCGAGTAGCGTCTACCCGGAATGCGGCGCCGACGACGCCTGCAATAAGAAGAACCTCGACGCCGACAGTTCGAATCCGGTCAAGGCGCGCGTCTACACGGAGCTGCTCTACCGGCACTGGAACGCCTGGACGTCGCGCCGCCGCAGTCATCTGCTGATGGCGCCGGTTTCGGGCGGGGCGGTGCGCGATCTGACGCCGGGCGACCGCGAGGTGCCTCCCTTCTCGCTGGGGGGCCCGGACGATTACGATGTTTCGCCCGACGGCGCGGAGCTCTGCTATGCGGTGAATCTCGATCCGGTGCCCGCGGCAAGTACCAATACCGATCTGTTCGTGTTGCCGCTGAGCGGCGGCGCCGAGCCGCAACAACCGGTCAAGATTACCAACGGCCTGGGCGCCGACGCGTCGCCGCGCTACTCTCCCGACGGCAAGTATCTCGCCTGGCGGGCGCAAGCGCGGGCCGGCTACGAGAGCGACCGCTGGCAGTTGATGCTGCTCGAACGGTCCACCGGAAAGGTCGTCAGTCTGACCGAGAGCATCGACCGGTGGGTGAACAGCTTCGTGTGGGCGCCGGATTCGAACAGCCTGTTCTTCACCACGGGAGATCGCGGGCGGCAGGCCATCCAGTGGATCCCGGTGAAGGGTGGTGCGATGCGCATCGCCGCTGCCGGCGACAGCGAACTGGACGACATGATGCTGACGCATGACGGCAAGACCATGGTCTATACGCAGCAGACCGGAGAATCGCCGGTGGAGATCTACCGCGCCGCCTCCTCCGGCGGAGCGCCTTCGCCGCTGACGCACTTGAACGACGATGTGCTGAACTCGCGCCAGCTCACGCCGCTCGAGGAATTCTGGGTGGATGCGCCCGATGGCGCGCACATTCACAGCTTCCTCATCAAGCCCTATGACTTCGACCCCGATCGTAAATACCCCGTCATCATGCTGATTCACGGCGGCCCGCAGGGGAGCTGGGGACACAGTTGGACCTACCGCTGGAACGCGCAGGTGTTCGCCGCCGCCGGCTACCTGGTGGTCGAGCCCAATCCGCGCGGCTCGACCGGTTACGGGCAGAAGTTCGTCGACGAAATCAACGGCGACTGGGGCGGCAAGGTGTTCGACGACATCATGGCGGTCACCGATCACGTGGTGGGTGGCATTCCGTACGCCGATGGCAGCCGCATGACAGCGGCCGGCGGGTCGTACGGCGGCTACATGATCGACTGGATCTTGGGCCACACGCAGCGCTTCAAGGCGTTGATCAGTCACGATGGCGTCTACGATCTGACCAGCGAATTCGGCACCACCGAAGAGCTGTGGTTCCCGCTATGGGAAATGGGCGGCACGCCATGGGACAAGGCGGAGGATTACCAGAAGTGGTCGCCCTCGAGCTATGTCAAGGACTTCCACACTCCCACCTTGGTCTTCCACGGCGAGCTGGACTACCGCGTGCCGGAGGGGCAAGCGGAGGAGTTGTTCACCGCGCTGCAAATGCAGAAGGTGCCGTCCAAGCTGGTGATTTTTCCCGACGAAGGACATTGGGTATTGAAGCCCCGCAATAGCCTATTCTGGTATAAGACGTTCCTCGATTGGCTGGATAGCTGGGTCAAGAAATGAAAATTGCGTTGGTGGCGGTACTGGCGGCCGTGCTGGCCGTGGGCGGGTTGCTGGTGGTGATGTCCGGGCATACGGCGATCCAGGCGATCCCGGCGGTGACGAGCATCGGTGTCAGCACTCCGGTCACCGTCCGGCTGGCGAATCCGCACGGCGTGCGTGAAGTGCGCGGGTTCGTGACGCAGGGAGGCACTGCGTATCCGGTGTTCGAATCCAGGAGCGCAGCCACTCGCCTGCTCTGGCACCGGCACGAAGCGCCGCTGATGGTGACTTTCAACGCGGGCAAGAGCCAGGCGGCGAACCTGAAAGACGGGCCGGCCCAACTGGTGGTGGAAGCCGTATCCAACGATTTCGCCGGCCACACCGATTCCGTCGCGTTCGACGTCATCGTGGTGCTGGAGCCGCCGCGCGTGGCGGCCGATGGCGAACGGCACTACATCAACCAGGGTGGCGCCGAGCTGGTGGTGTTGACGCCGGGCGGCTCCTGGAACGAAGCTGGAGTGCGCGTGGGCGGTTACACCTTTCGCAGCTTCCCGTTTCCCGGCAGCTCCACGCAGCGCTTCAGCCTGATCGCCTATCCCTGGGATCTCGCCGGCGACGTAGTGCCGGTGGTTTACGCGCGCAATGCGGCCGGCGCGGAGGCCACCGCTCCGGTGACCGTCACCATCAAGCCGAAGAAGTTCCGCGCGCGCGACTTCGATTTGACCGACGCGCTGATGGATAAGCTGGTGCATTCGGTGGATTCGAGCGGCGCGCTGGCGCCTGGCAAGGACCTGCTGGCGCGGTTCCTCTTCATCAACGGCACCATGCGCCGCGCCAACAACCAGCAGCTTGCTGATTTGCGCCTGAAGACGGAGGAAAAGATTCTCTGGGTGGGCGCGTTCATGCACTGGGGTAAGGAAGAAGCCAACTTCGCCGACCTGCGCGACTATATCTACCATGGGCAGAAAGTGGATCGGCAGGTGCACCTGGGCTTCGACCTTTCCGATGTCGCGCACGGGCCCGTCTTCGCCGCCAATAGCGGGCACGTGGTATGGGCGAAGGACCTGGGCATCTATGGCAACTGCATTGTGCTCGATCACGGATACTCGGTGCAGTCGATTTATGGCCACTTGAGCGAGATCGGCGTCAAGGTGGGTGACTGGGTGGATAAGGGACAGCGAATCGGCGTCGCGGGCGAGACCGGCCTGGCAGGAGGCATTCACGTGCATTTCGGCATGCAGGTGGATGGTGTCCAGGTCAACCCGCGGGAGTGGTGGGACGAGCATTGGATCCACGACCACATCCTGATCCGCTTGCAGCCCGAAGCCGGCGCACCGGAGAGAGAGAAGGCCGACGCCATCACCTCGCCGGCAAAGCCGCACCATCATAAGAAAAAGCGGTAGGCGAGTTCCTTAACGCCGGCGGTCCTTGCCGCTGGTGCTTTGCATTTCGCACGCACGCGAGAAACACACCGGCGGCAAAGACCGCCGGCGTTACCGCAGGCCTCCTCACAGGATCTGTTCCATCAACGAGATGAGGTACGCGCGGTCGAAGGGGCCGGAGTGGTAGGTACGGGTTTCGAAGTAGCGCCACATGTTGCGATTCCGCTCCATGGTGTAGAACAGCGGCTGCTCTTCGATCAGGTCCTTGTCCAGCATCTCCTGGTTGAAGGCGCGAACGGAACCCTCCAGAATGTAAGGGATCCGGAAGTCCTCCGTCGAAACTAACTCCGCGGTGGCCGCGAACGCAACCTGCAGGATGCGCCCGTGAACGTTGATCTGCACCAGGTTGGGCGAGTCGTCGCTGTAGGAGGCGGCGCTATACTCGGGCGGGTCCAGCAAGACCACGCGGTCGTCCAACATGCCGTTGACGGCGGCCACGAAATCGTCGCAGACGGAATGCAACTCGCGGGCGGCGGCGCGCCGCAGGGCTCCCACTTCGCTCTCGCGCCGCAGGCGCCGCTCGTCGGTCTCCGCCAGCGATTGAATGCGCCGCGCCAGCCGTTGCAAACGGTCGTCTCTGGGCCATGAGCGCAGGCGCCGCACTGATGTATCCTCCCGTACCATAGTGCCCGAGAGGGAGCGGGCGCGCAATGCCCCTCGCTAACTTGCGGAACGGCGGCCCAGCCCGGCAACCAGTTCGCTCGACCGGAACAGATCCACCGTATCCAAGTGTACTGCCCGAAGGATGCTATCGGCCGCATCCAAGGACAGAGATCGTTTCCCTTTTAGGACGTTATGGATGTGAGGCTGGGAAAGGCCGGCCAGCCGGGCCGTACCGCGCTCGGTTAGGTCACCGCTGCGGATTCTCTCTCGCAGCGCCGATACCAGGCGGGATTCGAGTTGCCTGAAGCCGGGCATAGCGGCGGGACGGTCGCAGACCTATTTCTCCGTGAAATAGTGCAGTACTAAAACCAGTGAATCCGCCATAAAATTATCACACATTAAATTAGAAATAACCCCGGCGCATCCATGACTTAAGTACCTAGTAGTACTGGAGATAACAATACGCACGCCCATCATTTAAGCCTGTTTACTAATAAATATTATTTGAAATGGTTGACCTTTTCTATTGCTGGCGTACATTTGGGAACAGCTTAGGATAATCGGGGCGGACGCGCTTGGTAGGCGCCGTCACCGGGAAGGACATTTCTCTAAAACATGCGTTGGAACCGATCAAACGCGGTGGGTGTCGCTAAGGCATCGTGCGCGTACTGCCATGGATATGGCACGCGTTTTGTGCGGATTGGAAAGGAGGTACCCTGCAACTGCGCCTTACGGGCGATCTTCAGGGCTTGCCTGGCTCGCTTTCGCGAGTGCTCTCAGTCGGCGGACCACATCGGCACGGTGTCACTGGAGTTTTCGAGCGGCCGCAACAGCCGTCGCGTTTATTCCCGGAAGTCGGAAGAGTACATGGCAGACTTTTGCCTCGTCAGCCGCCGGGTACTGGAAGAGGAGGAGCACCGGATATTTCGCTATCATTTTCTGCTCGGTGCGGATTGGAAACTGTGCTGCCGGAGGCTGAATATGGATCGCGGAAACTTCTTTCACGCGGTCTACCGGATCGAGCAAAAGCTGGGCCGGACATTCGCGGAACTCGAGCCATATCCGTTGTACCCGCTGCGCGACTACTTCAGCGGCGTGATCCGCCGCCAGGCGTTACCGTTATCGGCCTGACCCGGGCTCCACGCGGCCCGGATGCCCCCACCCGGGTCGCGTGGACACGTCCGGGAACGCAGGTTCGCCACCCGCCGCGAGTCGCCAAAGCCGCCGCTAAAATGGAAAGATGCCCACCCGCACAGACGAGGTTTGGAAGACATCCGCCGTTGCCAGCATCTACCTGGAAGGAGTTCGCGGCGCCATCCCGCTGGCGCAGGAACAGTTGGACGTCATGCTTCGGCTGCTCGCCGCCGGCCGGCCGGTGCGGGATTTTCTCGACCTCGGCTGCGGCGACGGCGTGCTCGGTGCCGCGATCTTCGAGCGCTTCCCGCAGGCGCGCGGCGTGCTGGTGGACTTCTCCGAACCGATGATCGAGGCGGCGCGGAAACGCTTCGCGGGACAAAACTATAACGCGCGCTGCGCCAACGCCGACTATGGAGCCGCATCCTGGATCGCGGCGGCGGACGCCCGGGGCCCATTTGATGCCGTCGTGTCGGGTTATTCCATTCATCATCAACCGGACGCTCGCAAGCGGGAAGTCTACGCGGAAATCTTCGGTCTGCTCGCGCCCGGCGGCCTATTCCTCAACCTGGAACATGTCGCTTCCGCGTCGCCCTGGGTGGAATCGGTGCATGACGGCCTTTTCCTCGATCAACTCGCGCGGCAACACCATGATCGCAGCCGCGCCGAAGTGGAGAAGACCTACTATGCGCGTCCCGACAAGGCGGCGAATATTCTGGCGCCCGTGGAAGCGCAGTGCGAGTGGCTGCGCGAGATCGGCTATACCGACGTCGACTGTTTCATGAAAGTGTTCGAACTGGCCGTGTTCGGCGGCCGCAAGCCGGCGTTGGCAGGTTGAACCTGCCCCACCTTTTTACCGCGCGATGCGCGCGCCGCCGCCGCGCATCAGGCGTAGCACTTCATCGAGCGTGGCCATGGAAGTATCGCCCGGGGTGGTCATCGCCAGCGCGCCGTGGGCGGCGCCGCAGTCCACCGCCCACTGCGGCGTCTGGCTGCTGAGGAAACCATAGATCAATCCGGAGGCGAACGAATCGCCGCCGCCCACGCGGTCGAAGATCTCCAGGTCCGGCCGGTGTTTGGCCTCGTAGAACTGGCCATCGGAGTAGCAGATGGCGCCCCAGTCGTTTCGCGTCGCGGTGGTGGCTTTGCGCAGCGTGGTGGCGACCACGGCGAAGGGAAACTCGCGCAGCACCTCCACGATCATCTGGCGGAACGAAGCCACTTGGAAATCGCTCAGGCTTTGATCGACACCGGGAACGTCGAAGCCGAGCGCCGCCGAAAAGTCCTCTTCGTTACCGATCATCACATCCACCAGCGGCGCGATGCGGCGGTTGACCTCCTGCGCCTTCTGCTTGCCGCCGATGGCTTGCCAAAGCGAAGCGCGGTAATTGAGATCGTAGGACACCACCACTCCGTGGCGGCGCGCCGCCTCGATGGCCTCGATGGCCACGGCGGGCGTGGATTCGGATAACGCGCAGAATATGCCGCCGGTGTGGAACCAGCGGGCGCCGTGGCGGCCGAAAATGGCGTCCCAATCGATCTGGCCCGGCTGTAGCTGCGAGACGGCGGTATGGCCGCGGTCGGAACACCCCAGCGCCGCGCGCGCGCCAAATCCGCGCTCGGTGAAGTTCAGCCCGTTGCGCACGGTGCGGCCAACGCCGTCGAATGGCGCCCAGCGGATGAGCGATTGGTCGACGCCGCCCTGGTAGATCAGGTCCTGGAGCAGCCGGCCCACAGGGTTGTCGGCGAAAGCGGTGACGATTGCCGTATCGAGGCCGAAGCAGCGCTTGAGACCGCGTGCGACGTTGTATTCGCCGCCGCCCTCGTAAACGTCGAAACTGCGGGCCGTGGCCACCCGCTTGTCGCCGGGATCGAAGCGCAGCATCACCTCACCCAGCGCCACCAGGTCCCAGCGGCAATCCTGTTTCGGTTTGATCGTCAGTGGCATCGTGGATTGAACCGCTAGGATAGCAAGCCGCGGCCTGGTAGGGCGTGTTTGAGAGCTTGCCCCTATCGCACGAAAGCCGCGCCTGCCATTCTCAACTGGTATCCTCGCAAGGATCGATACGTATTACTTCTCTGCTATCATACGTATATGGCAAAGCTCACGTTGAGCGTGGACGGCCGCGTGGTTTCGCGAGCCAAGCAATACGCGAAACGGCGAGGCGTCTCCGTATCGAAAATGGTGGAAGGTTACCTGGCCGCAGTGGCCGAACCGGCTTCTTCCGCCGCGGACTCTGCGCCGATCCTGCGTTCCGTCCGGGGAATACTGAAGCATGCGGTCATCGACGATTACCGGAAACATCTGGCTCGGAAGTATCGATGAAGAGAGTCCTCTTCGACACTAATGTCGTGCTGGACGTGCTGCTCGATCGGCGGCCTCACGCGGAGGCAAGCGCGGCGGCCTGGGCCGCGATCGAAACAGGCGACACGGAAGGGATGCTGTCGGCCCACGCGGTAACCACGATCCACTACCTGGTCCAGAAGGAAATGGGCGCCGTCAGGGCGCGGCGGATCGTCTCCGATCTGCTGAGGGTCTTTGGTGTAGCTTCCGTCAATGGCGCAGTCGTCCAAGAGGCCCTGCAATCGCCGACTTCGGATTTTGAGGATGCGGTCACCGCGGCTGCGGCGCGGTTGGCGGGTTGTGAGTGCATCGTAACGCGGGACCCGAAAGGGTTTCGCGGATGTCCGGTCCGCGCGTTGACGCCAGGATCGGTGACGCCACTCTTGGGACGGTAGCTGAAACGCGCTGGAGCCGCGCGGCTCAGCGCCGCTTTGCTGCCTCTTCGGCCAGCAGCAGCGCACCCAGCACGCCGGCGCGGTCGCCCAGTTCCGGAAGCACGACGTAGCTTTCCATTTCCTCGACGATCTCCGCCGCTTCGATGTATCCGTTCAGCAGCCGGGTCAGCTCCGCGCGCACCATCGGCAGCAGGCACGCCTGGCGCAACACGCCGCCGCCGATTACGATGCGCCGCGGCGAAAGCGTGCACACCAGGTTGTGCAGGCCGACCGCGAGGTACTCGGCTTCCAACGCCCAAGCCAGGTGCGCGGGCGGCAACTCGCGCGGCGCCATGTTCCAGCGCGCGCGAATCGCCGGCCCGGATGCCAGGCCCTCCAGACAGTCGCCGTGATACGGGCAGTCGCCGGAGTAAGGATCGCGCGCGCGATCGTGCGGAATTCGCAAGTGGCCCATCTCCGGGTGCAGCAGCCCGTGCAGCAGTTTTCCATTCACCATCGCGCCGCCGCCGATGCCCGTGCCCACCGTGAGGTAAATGAAATCCGCGAGGCCGCGCGCAGCGCCCCACCTCGCTTCAGCCAGCGCGGCCCCGTTTACGTCGGTGTCGAAGCCCACCGGCACGCCCAAACCCCGGCCGACCATGCCCGCCACGTCGGTTCCCCGCCAGCCCAACTTGGGTGTGCAGGTGATGTAACCGAAAGTGGGCGAGCCGGGATGCGGATCCACCGGCCCGAACGACGCAATCCCCACCGCTTTCAGATCACGGCCCGCCTCGCGCCGGAAGAACTCGACCACGGCTTCGAGCGTCTCCGCCGGCGTAGTAGTGGGAATCTGCGTAGTGACCAGATCCTCGGGCGTGGCGCCGATCCCGCAGACGAACTTGCTGCCCCCAGCTTCAATTGCGCCTAACACGTTGTCGATTTGCCTCCTCCCAGCCTCGCGAAACTACGCCTTCTTCCACCGATAGTAGCCGATGATGGTCTTAGCGTCATCCAGCTTGCCGGTTTCGATCATCCGCTCGACTTCGCGCGCCGGGAACCAGCGGGTTTCGATGCGCTCATCCTCCATCGGCGTAGCCACTCCGGCGATCAGGTCCTCGGCCAGATAGATGGTCATCCGCTCATCCACGTAACCGGGGCTGACGAAGTACGACGCCAGCTTGGTCCACCGGCGCGCGCGGTAGCCGGTCTCTTCGATCAGTTCGCGCTTGGCGGCCTGGAGCGGCTTCTCGCCCGGATCGAGCCGGCCCGCCGGCAGCTCCCACATATAACGGCCAGCCGGCAGCCGGTATTGCCGCACCAGCAGGATGCGCCGCTGGTCGTCGACCGCCATCATCACGGCCGAGCCGGCATGGCGTACTACGGAGCGCTTGATCTTGAAGCCGGTCTTGGGATCCGCGGCGCGGTCTTCGGTCACTCGAAACAGGCTGCATTTGTAGACTTCACGGGAAGAAGTAATTTTCATGATCTTGTTTGGAGCGCGGCGGCGAACTCCTCCAGCGGCCGCGTATTCATAATGTCGCTCTTGGCGAGCCAGCCGCGCCGCGCCATTGTTACCCCGTAGCGCATGCTGGCCAGGTGCTGGGGATGGTGCGCGTCGGTGGAAATGGTGAAGTGGGCGCCTTTGGCTTTGGCGGCGCGGATGAGCGGGCCATTGAGGTCGAGCCGCTCGGGGCTGGCGTTGATCTCGAGCCACACCCCGCGCGCAACGGCAGCCGCGGCCACGCGATCGAAATCGAACGGGAACGGATCGCGATGCAGCAGGATGCGGCCGGTGGGATGGCCCAGAACGCGCAGGTGCGGGCATTCGATCGCGGCCAACAGCCGGTCGGTCATCTCGGCGGATTCCTGGTTCATGTGGCTGTGCACGCTGCCGATCACCAGGTCCAGCTCGGCCAGCGCGTCGTTGGCGAGGTCCATCGCGCCGTCGCGGAGTATGTCGCATTCGATGCCGGAGAAGATGCGGATGCCCAGGCCGTCGCGGTTGATCTGCCGCACCTGGCGGGCGAACTCGACCACGCGCTTCTCGTCCAAGCCATTGGCCATGGCTAGCGCCTTGGAATGGTCTGTAATGGCGATGTACTGGTAGCCGCGGCCGCGCGCCGCGGCAGCCATTTCCTCGAGTGTGGCGCGGCCATCGGTTTCGACCGTGTGCATGTGCAGGTCGCCGCGGATGTCGGCCAGTTCCACCAGTTGCGGCAGCCGGCCTTCCTCGGCTGCTTCGATCTCACCCGCGTTTTCGCGCAGCTCCGGCGGAATCCAGGGCAGGCCGAGCGCTTGGTAAATGCCGGCTTCGGTTTCCCCGGCCACGCGCGCATCGCCTTCCGGGCGGAAGAGGCCGTACTCGCTGAGCTTGAAGCCCATCCGCACGGCGCGCGTGCGCAGGCTGACGTTGTGATCCTTGCTGCCGGTGAAATATTGCAGCGCTGCGCCGAAGGTGCCGTGCGGCAGTGCGCGGACATCCACCTGCAACCCCTCGCGGCCCACCTTGGCGCTGGCCTTGTTTTCGCCCCGGCCCAGCACTTCTTCCACGCGCGAATAGGCAACGAAGCGTTCGAGCGCGGGGGTTGCATCCGGGCCGGTGACCAGCAGGTCGAGATCGCCCACCGTTTCGCGGCCGCGCCGCAAGCTGCCGGCGGGAGTAATGCTGTCGACGCCCGGGCCGCGCAGAATGCCGGCCAGCTCCTCGGCCATGGTCTCCGCGTAGCTCAGCAGGTAACGGCCGCTGCGCATGCGGTATTGCGCGATGGAGCGCAGCACCTTCTCTTCCAGCTTGGCGCCCATGCGCGGCAGCACGCGCAGCTTTTCCTCTTTCGCCAGCCGCTCCAGCTCATCCATGGTGCTGATGCGGTAATGCTCCAGGATGAGCGCGATGCTTTTGGGCCCGAGCCCCTGAATCTTCAGGAATTCGATTGTGGTGGGCGGGAACTTTTGTAGCAGCAGATCGCGGCGCTCGCAGGAGCCATGATCGACGATCTCCTGTAGCACCACCGCCAGCCCTTTGCCGATGCCTGGGATGTCGGTGACTTTGCGCGCCGGGTCGGCGAGGATATCGGCGATGCGCTCGGGATAGCCTTCCACCGCGGTAGCTCCGTTGCGATAGCTGCGGATGCGAAACCCATCCTCGGCGGCGATCTCCATCAGGTCCGCCGTCTCCCACAGCACGCGCGCGATTTCCTTGTTCTCCAAACCCAGGTGAGTCCTCCATACAATTGTAGAGTGGGCAAGGCGCTTAGCGGGGCGGCGCTTGCATTCAGGGATTGCGAGCCCGCTGGCGGCGCTATTATGGACGGCGTGGGAAGGGAGCACATGGGGGCTCGACCAGTGAATCAGCGGCGACAGCGGCAGCAGGCACTCGCGTCACGGCTGGCGAAGCTTATCAAATCAGGGATTACAAACCGGCTCCGGCTGGCCGAGCTTTGCGGCAAGAGTGTTTCGACCATACAGCGTAGTATCCCTGCAGATCGAAAAAGAACCGGCCACTACACGACCGGGCGCTCCATACGCCTTACATCCCGCGAAAGGGCCGTGATAGAGGGCGGACTCCTAGGAGATGGAATGCTGATTAAGAACCCCAGAGGCGCGGCGTTCGAATTCGACAACACGGAGGGGGACGTGGTCGACTGGGTCGCCGTTGAGCTTGGCCGCCTAGTGGCCCGAGACCCGAACGAAAGATACGTCCAATCTCGCCCAGTAGCTCGCTATAAGGCTATGTCCAGATTTCGGACGGCCACGTGGAAAGATCTAGACGCTCTTTGGGCGCGTTGGTATCAGCGCTCAGGTCAGGAAACCGTTGGCAGGAGACCGTGGTGCCATAGTCGCAAGCAGATACCGGATGATTTCCGGCTGACGCCTCTTTCGGGCCGGTTATGGTATTTGGGCGATGGCTCCCTCGTGCGCAAGTCCACGAGAGAGACAAGTCAGGTGATCAGCTTTGCTACGCATGGCTTTCCGCTGGCGGGTCTAAAGGACACATTGAAACCGCAGCTTGTGCAAGTCTTGCGTTGCAGGAGCGATGAGGTGGCCATTCGGCCTGACCCACGGGTCAATGGATACCCCCTGTATGGACACGCAATCACCATTCCCGCCCGGTATGTGCCGAGATGGCTTCGATTCATAGGCCCGTGTCCCGAAGCAGTGTCGTCTTACCGATATAAATGGGATTACCGCGAGGGTGAGCGCCGGCGATGGCTGGCGGATGAGCTCGACATCCTGCGAGAATACTGGGGGCGGATTCCCCACGGTGTGATATGTGCTGGGCTCGGCGTGACGTTAGAGCAGGCTCGATACGCAGCGCAAAGACGTTGTGGGGTCCACAGAGGATATTCGAATTCGGGAAGGCCCTTGAGGCCTAGGAGCGATGCGGATCAGCGGTTCCAGCGGGAGCTTCGCGCGACAAAGCGGAGGCCAGCTATTGCCAATTCCAAGGGCGGCGCCAATTGCTTGGGTGCTACACCAAAATAGCCCCCTCCTCAATGCCTTGTCTGATGCGCCGCCGCCTCCCAGCGGCCGGCCATGAGGTCGACGAAGCTGAGCCACGCGCTATCGGGGTGCTCGAGTTGGTGGTAGAGCGTGACGTATTCTGGCTTCTTCATCCCCATGCCGGCGAAAGCTAAAAAGTAGATGCCGTCGGTTTCGAATTCGGCGATCTGCTCCTTGTCCCATTTCTTCCGGTCGGCCAGATGAGGAGCCAGGTACGCAACCACGGTTGCCAGCGTGGCGCCGCCCTTGCCCTGCACGCCCCATAAGTCCACGCCCTGCGCCTGGGCGATGCGGCAGGTGGTGGCCATCCCTTCGGCGTTGAACGCGGAATAACTGAGCGAGCGGTTGCGCTCCTCCTCACGCGGGGCGACGCCGTCGACACTGATTTGTCGCGGAAAGACGGAATCGCGATAGTAGTTGAACGCCATCTGCGCGGCGGCCTTGTCGTCCAGGAAGGTGGCGATGGCCGCCACTTGCGCGGTCCACCAGGAGGCGCGGAGGTTGCCGCTGCTCTTCTCGTCGCTGCCGGTCTTGCTGTGCGTGAGCCAGCGCAGGTAGTCTTCGAACCACTTGTGGGTGGCGGCTGCTTCCTTCGCGTCCCACTGCCCGCTCTGCGCCAGGAATTCCAGGCCCTGCACGGCGCGCACGAAAACCCGGCCGTCGATGGAACCGCCTCTGGCTTCGTTGATGCCGCGGATGGCCTGCGAGTAATCCAGACTCGGGTTCATGCGCGTTTTGGGATTGAGAAACCAGGCGTTGATCAACTGCGCGGCGTGGCGGCCGTAACGCGGATCGTCCAGGAAGAAGGATGCCGCACCCAGCGTGAAGATGGAATCGCAGGTGGCGTCGAGGGCGGTTTTGTTGGCCGTGAAACGGTCGGGGTTGACATGGCCTTCCCTGCGGACCCATGGAGCGGCGGGATTGGCCGGGTCGGGCCACCAGAAGGGCGCTTCGCCGTAGTAGTCGTGCGCGTCCAGGTTCAAGCCCGCGGGACGGTCCGTGGTGACGCTCCAGGGGCCTTCGCGCAGGCGCTTGTCGGCTTCCGCGCGCAGGCGGCGGACCGCGTCCAACGTCCAGGGTTCCTTGCGGAGAATGGCGCTGTGAATAGGTTCGGCCTCATCCTCGGAGAGCAGCGTCATGGGGACGCTGGCAGCTCCCAGGCTAAAGGCACACAATATGAGAAACCCCGCGATTCTCATTTCTCCGATTGTAGCCGATGGCGCGCCGTTCACCGCGCGCGGCGCTTTCGCTCGGCGGCGCGCACCTGCGCCTCGTTCAATCCGAAGTAGTGGGCGATCTCATGCCACACCGTGCCGGCGACCATTTGCGTAAGTTGCTCCGGCGAGCGCGCCAGCCGTTCGTGAGGGCCTTGAAAAATCACGATGCGGTCCGGCATGGCGAACGATTCGAACACGCTCCGATGCGTGAGCGGTCGGCCTTCGTAGAGCCCGAGCAGCGTTCCTCCACGCGGCACCCGGCCGCGCGCCAGTTGCTCCGGCGACGGTTCGGCCTCCACCATCAGGGCCACGTTCTTCATCCGCTTGCGAAATCGCGCCGGAATGCGCGCCAGCGCCTCAGTCACCAACCCGTCGAATTCGTCCGCACGCATGGAACTTGCTCCGCCGCCTGTTATTCTACTGGTTTGGGAAACAGCGATACGCAACGCGTGGTGGTGGCCATTGACGGGCCTGCGGGAGCCGGCAAGAGCACCATCGCCCGGCGCCTGGCCGAGCGGCTCGGTTTCACTTACATCGATACCGGCGCCATGTACCGCGCGGTGGCGCTGTGGGCGCTCCGCCGGGGCGTCGACTTCGCCGACCACCATCGCATGGAGCAATTGGCGCTGGCCTCGGAAATCGAGCTCTCCCCTGGCCACATACGCCTCAACGGCGAAGACGTCACCGAAGCCATCCGCACGCCCGAGGTCTCGAACGGCGCATCGCGCGTGGCGGTGATTCCCGGTGTGCGCCGCGCCATGGTCGCTCAGCAGCGCGCCATCGGCGAAAAAGCCAGCGTGGTGATGGAAGGCCGCGATATCGGGACGGTCGTATTTCCGAACGCCCAGGTCAAGATCTTCCTCGATGCGCAGCCGGGCGAGCGGGTGAAACGGCGGCTGGCCGAAGTGCGCGCCAAGGGCGATGTGGTCGCCGAAGAACAGTTGGCCGCCCAGATGAGCGAGCGTGACCAGCGCGACAGCACGCGCGCCGATGCGCCGCTGGCACAGGCGCCGGACGCCATCTACCTGGATTCGACCGGGCTCAACATCGACAGTGTCGAGGAAGCCATTCTCAAGATCGTCCGCGCGCGCGTGACCAACGGGAAGGAATTCCATTGAGCAATTTGCTGGTAATGAAGTTCGGCGGCACCAGCGTCGGCTCGGCCGCGCGCATGCGCGTGGCGGCCGGTCTGGCCGCGGCGGAGCGCGCGCGGCGCCCGGTGGTGGTGGTGGTCTCCGCCATGTCCAAGATCACCGACCTGCTGCTCGGCACCATGCGCCACGCCGAAGCCGGCGACCGCGCCGGCATGGACGCCAACATGGCGGCCTTGCGCGCACGCCACGAAGAGGCCTGCCGCGAACTGCTGCCGGAGCCGCGCTGCTCGGCCGTGCTGGAGCGCGTGCACGAGCTGATCGCCGAGTTTGAGCGCATCGTGGGCGGCATGGCGATGCTCAACGAGCGGCCACCGCGCTCGGTGGATGAAGCCGTCGCGGTGGGTGAGCGGCTTTCGGCTCTCCTGCTGTCCGAGTACCTGGCGAGCCAGGGCGTGCCCTCGGCCGCCATCAACGCCTGGGATGTGTTGGTCACCGACGCCGTATTCGGCAACGCCAGCCCGCTGATGGAACCTACCCGGGAGAAAGCGCGCGCCCACTTGCTGCCGCTGATCGAGAGCGGCGCCGTACCGGTGATCACTGGTTTCAACGGCGCTACCGCCGACGGGCGGCCCACCACGCTCGGCCGCGGGGGTTCGGATTTTTCGGCGTCGATTCTGGCCGCCGCGCTGGACGCTTCCGAGCTGTGGATCTGGACCGACGTGGATGGCATCATGAGCGCCGACCCGCGCTTGGTGCCCGATGCCCAGGTGCTCGACGAAGTCACCTATGCCGAGGCCGCCGAGTTGGCGTATCACGGCGCCAAAGTGCTGCACCCCAAGACCCTGGCCCCGCTGGTGGAGCGCAAGATTCCGGTGTGGAGCAAGAACAGCTTCGCTCCCGAAAAGCCTGGCACGCGAATCGTCCCTACTGTGCGCGAGGGCTCCGGCGCGCGCGCGGTGGCTTCCATGGCCAACGTGGCGCTGGTATCGATTTATCCGGCGAGCCCGGAGCTCAACCCGGTGCTGGTAATGGCGCGCGCGCTCGATGCCCTGGCGCGCGCCAATGTCGAGGTGCTGATCGTCTCCAGCTCCAGCTACCGGCAGAATTTTTGCTTCCTGGTTCGCCATGAGGAACTCGACCGGACGGTGCAGGCGCTCGAATCCGCGCTGGCGCTCGAACTGGCGCACGGCTACGTCGACCCCATCGGCATTGACCGCAATGTGGGCATGCTGGCAGCGGTCGGCGAAGGCATGCAGGGCAAACCTGGTCTGGCCGGACGCATCTTCACCGCCATTTCCCGCGTGCAGGTGAATATCATCGCCATCGCGCAGGGATCGAGCGAGCTGACCATCGCCGTGGTGGTGCGGCGCGAAGGCCTGGAAAAAGCTGTTGGCGCCGTGCACGCCGAATGTGGCATGGGATCGCGCCCGCCCGCCCCGGTCTTTCCCGGCGGCATAGCGCACGCCACCAAACGCGAAATGTAGGGCAGGTCCCCGACCGGCCAACGCCCGCTTGCGGGCGCCTCTTGTCCCCCGGGCACTTGACGGGCAACCTAAAGGACGCCCTGCCCGCCTGTGATACCGTGAATATGCATGGGGCGAACCGCCGAACTTAGCCTGTGGACGCCGCAATCGTGGCGCACGCGCGACGCGTTGCAGCAGCCCGAATACCCCGATGCGGCAGCTCTCGAAGCCGTGCTGGCGGAGCTGCGCACGCTGCCGCCGCTGGTGACCAGTTGGGAAATCGTCCAACTGCGCCAGTTGCTCGGTGAGGCCACGGCCGGCCGCTGCTTCGTGCTCCAGGCGGGCGATTGCGCCGAGCGTTTCGCGGCCTGCACGTCCACGCGCATCACCAATAGTCTGAAAGTGCTGCTGCAAATGAGCCTGGTGCTGGTGATGGGCGCGCAGCGGCCGGTCATCCGCATGGGCCGCTTCGCGGGCCAATACGCCAAGCCGCGTTCGGCCGCCATGGAAGTGCGCGAAGGCGTCGAGTTGCCTTCTTACCGTGGCGACAATGTCAACCGGGCGGAATTCACGCGCGAGGCCCGCACCCCCGACCCAGCGCTGCTGCTGCGCGGTTATGAGCGCGCCGCCCTTACGCTGAACTTCGTCCGCGCGCTGGTGAAGGGCGGTTTCGCCGACCTGCATCACCCGGAGTACTTCGAGCTGGACTGGGCCGCCCAAGCGCCGCTCGCCGCCGAGTACCATCGCATGGTGGAAACCATCAACGAGTCGCTGCGTTTTACCGAGCACGTACTGGGCGTGCGTGCCGGCGCCACCGACCGTATCGATTTCTACACCTGCCATGAAGCTCTGCACCTAGGTTCGGAGGAAGCGCAGACGCGCCGTGTGCCGCGCCGCGCGGGCTACTTCAACCTGTCCACGCATTTCCCCTGGATCGGACTCCGCACCAATCACCCCGAGGGTGCGCACGTTGAGTACATGCGCGGCATCGAAAACCCGATCGGGATCAAGATCGGCCCCGGCACCACCCGCGAGAGCATTGGCCGCTGGCTGGATGCGCTCGATCCGGGGCGCCAGCCGGGGCGCCTCACACTGATTCACCGCTGCGGCGCCCGGCGCATCGCCGACGAACTGCCGGCTCTGATTGAAGCCACGCGGGCCGAGGGCGGCAACGTGCTGTGGATCGCGGACCCCATGCACGGCAACACGCAAACCACATCGAGCGGGGTGAAGACACGCCGCTTCGACGACATTTACTCCGAGGTGGAGCAGTCCTTCGACATCCACCGCGCCATGGGATGCAAACTCGGCGGCGTCCACATCGAGGTAACCGGTGAGAACGTCACCGAGTGCACCGGCGGCTCGAGCGGGCCTAGCGAATCCGAGCTCGGCCGCGCCTATGAATCCGAAGTCGATCCGCGCCTCAACTACGAGCAGTCACTGGAACTCGCCTTCCTCATCGCGCGCAAAATGAAAGCCGACGAACAGCCGGCATAGCGCCCATAGCGCCGCGTCCGATTGACAACAACCGCACATTGGCCGCATAATGTTTCGGATCGCGAAGACCACCAGGAGGAGTTAGCGAACATGCCCGTGACGTTTATGGTCAAGAAGAACTGGCCGCTACTTATCTCCGGCGCGATCGCGTTAGCGGGCGTGATTGTCTTTCGCGTGTGGTTGAACTGGGATGCGCTGGGCCTGACCGTCAGACTACAGGACCTGAGCGGCCTGCTGGCGCCGCTCGCTTTCGCCGCGGCCGTCATTGAACGGGCGGTCGAGATCCTGGTAAGCCCGTGGCGTGATGCGGGGGCAAGTAAGCTGGAACGGGCCGTCACCGCCATCCAAACCAGAACGGCTGGCGATCCTGCTGGGGACAAACAGGATGCCATGGATTTAAAAGCAGCCTCGGACGCAATCGATGAATACCGGGGCGACACCCAACGCTACGCGTTTGCCGTCTCGCTGACGTTATCTGTCCTGGTGAGCATGGCTGGCGTGCGTGCGCTCGGGAATTTTATCGATGCGAACAAACTCAAGGACCCCGTGTTCACGCACAGTGCGCAGTATCTGTTTTTTCTTGGCGTCGATGTCGTACTTTCGGCTGCCCTGCTGGCCGGCGGAGCCGATGGCATTCACTCCATAGTCAACGCAGTTACGAGTTTCTTCGACAGGACGACAGAAGCCAAGCCGCAGGCATAACCCGTTCCGATCGAGTGCCTACGCGGTGACTGAGTCCGGTATGAGCGACTTACCCGTGTTATAGGCGTCGATGAATCGGCCAAGGCCGTTTGATCCGCCGTTGACCAGTTGGCGCGCGGTGGTCAAATCGCCGGTGGCGAGGGCAGCCGTAATGCTCTGTTCCCGGCTCTTGAGGAAACTGGCGAGCAGTTGCGCGGCGATGTCCGGATCGTTCGCGAGGTCGGGATTCTCGATCAGTTGATTACCCAACCCGATCGAGTTTCCGTGGACCTGGTAGTTGCTGCGGCCGGTGAGTTGGACGAATCCGCGTCCCTTGAACTGCGCGCCGTCCGGCGGGCCTTGATTCCCAAGATCCTTCCTGAAATCGTACAGGTCGAACGGATGGCCGCCGGGCGACGTGTTATCCGGAGATTGACCCTCGCTGATGGGCAGGAAACACTCGGTCTCCGCGCGGATGGTGCCGAGCGCCATAAGGATCATCGGCTTGCTGGCCAGTGCGGGCGCCACCAGGGCGTTCAGCACCACCGGCAGGTTTTGTTCGATGTTCTGGGCCGGTGTACTCGGAAACATCTGGCACACCATCGCAACTGTGACCGCGGGAATCTGGGAGGCGACGGGCGGCGGTTCCACGAGGCCCAGCGCGGCCGCCGTTTGAGGCCCCACCGCGCCATCGACGAAGAGCCCGGCGCTGCGCTGGAAGGCTACCACAGCCGCCGCGGTTCCCGCGCCGAAGGAGCCATCGGATCCTCCCGGATCGAAACCGCGAGCGAGCAGTTTGTTCTGCAGATCGGCTACTACGGGGCCGTAACTTCCCTGTTGTAAGAGCATCGAATTTCCTCCCATTCTTCAAAGGCCGGCGCCGAGGACGGTTTCGAGAAATTCGCCGGCCGAGTTGTTCTTTGTCCCGCAAGAGACTATCTAACACACGTGGCTGCCGTCAAGCGGGGCCAAAGCCGAATTGTACGATTTAGTCCATTCCGGCAACCAACGGATTGCGATCATTGCGCTGGCTATCAAGCCTTGGCCACCTCGACAGCGAAGACGTAGACCGGCCCGAACATGTTGGAGCGGAACACCACCCACTTCCGGTCCGGCGTAAAACTCACATTCGGCTCCAGACGATAGTCGTGTTTCGACATATTCACGAGGCGTTCGGACCGCAGCACGCCGGGCTGGACGAAACCTTTGTCATCGAGGCCGCGCTTCTCGATCGTCTCCGGACGGAAAAGATAGAGCCACTCGCCATCGGGCGCCTTCGCCACTTGCCCGGGGTCTCCACCGTCGCCGCAGAACAGGGCGCCGTCGCGCGACACGTTGAAATGGATCGACCACTCGTTGCGCTGCAGGTGATACCACGTACGAGCGCCGCCATCGATATTGTATCCGGCCAGCCAGAAATCCTCGCCGCGCGGCGTTTGCAAATCGTACCAGATGGTCTTGCCGTCCGCGCTCCAAAACTCGTGGCCGAAAATCTCCATCGCCATGGTACGCATGTGTATCTGCTTCAGTCCGGAGCCGTCGGCGCGGATGGTCCAGATGCGGTCAACCTTGTGCCAGGGCCCTTCGTGGCAGAACATGAGGAGTTTGGCGTCGGTGGGTGAGAACAGCAAGTGGCCGAGCCAGTCGTTACTTCGGTGAATGGTCTTGATCTCTCCGCTACGAACATCGAGCGTAAAAATGACCATGGGAAGCCGCGCCGCCCAGCGCCGCTCCATCATCTCTCCCTTGTTCGCCGGCTGATCGAGAGGATGGGCCTGCTGCCCGGCGGAGGGCCGCTCATCCTGCGCGTTGCCTTCAATGTACGTGCCCGCCAGCAGCGTCTCATCGGCGTTCACACTGGAAACGGAGCCGCGCGGTGGCAGAGCGCCGATGCGGCGGGTCTCTCCGGTATCGGCGTCCGTCGAAAAGACCGCGCCCTCGCGAACGTAATAAATCCGCTCTGCCTTCCGCCCAGCCTCGATGACGCGCGCGCGGCCTTCCACAATCTGCCGGGCTTCCCGCGTGGCCAGGTCGAAAACCGAGATGCCGCCCGGCGTCGAGTAAACCAGCTTCTTTCCATCGGCTGTGTAACCGTTCTGGTTGAAGTAGAGGCTCGCGCTGCCGGGCTCGCGCGTGAGGCGCACCACGCGATGACCGGTGGCAGGATCGATCCAGGCTGTGGGTGGCTCGTCGAGAATTTGAATGGTCGTGGATGGGCCAAGGTCCGCGGGCGGCGACCAGGCGCGCAAAGCCCACACCACCTTCTTGTCCGGCGTGACTTCTATGGCCTGCACCGGCGCGTTGCTTGGGTCAAGCTTATCGGACCACTGATTGAACCAATTATTGACGATGGTGTTTCCATTGGGCAGGCGCGTGGCGTTCTGGACGTTGGAAAACCTGTATTCGGGCGCGTCGGCCGCGGTCCATTCCCACACGGTCTCGCCCCTGCGATTGATCTCGCGCACGAACTTGTCGCCGGCGCCGGCGATCAGGACATTCCCGTTCGCGAGCGGCTTGGCCGACCAGCAACTCGTCACATCTTGCGACCGGAGCACACGGCCGTCCAAATCGTATTCGACGATTCGGTGCGAGTCCATGTGCGCAACCAGAATCGTCCCCGCGGCCGTCAACCGCGCCTGGCGGAACTGGCCGTGAACGCTGCCGGGATTTTTCACTGGCAGCTCAAACTGGTGTTCGATCTTACCGGTGGCTTTGTCGATGACGATGAACTTCGCGGGATTTCCGTTTTCGATGAACCACACGCTGTCCGCGCCGATGGGCTGCGCAGTGTGGATTTCGGTTTGTGCGGGAGCGTCATAATTCCAAACAACCTTCTTGTCCGGCGTGATTTCCGTGATGCCAAACTGGTGGGAGAAGAGAATGTTCCCGTTCGGCTCCAACACCGCGTCGCTGATCTCGCCGCGGCCGGGATGCGTGTAGGACCAGACCACCTGGCCGCCGCGGACAATCGACATTCGCTCCTCTTTTGCCTCGCCCGCGTAAAAGAAATCGTGCTGCGCGAGTCCCTTGCCCGGCAATATGGCAGGAGATTGCGGCGCATCGCTCGCCGGTGTGGCTGCGTTGGCCCCAGGTGCGTTGGTTTGCGCCAAGCCCGTGCAGACCGGCACCACGAGAATCAGTACTTTCGCGAAATTGAAGGCAGATCTTGTCGAAAACATTTCCATTCCTTGACCCTCGATTAGTTAGTGCGCACGGGCGGCGGCCGCACGGAAAGGTGTCCGCACCACGCGAGCGCCCGTTTAGCCTTACTTGACAGGCGTCAACTTGTAGAGGCCCGATGCGTGCGGCGCCACGTGAAAAGTGTAACCGCCGCGAATTGTGCCAACGTCGGCGCGCTGCCAGAGGTCGCGCAGCGTGCAATTGGGCGGCATGCCGAGCGCTTGCCAGTCGACCCGGATATCGATCGGAGCATGGTCTCCCACGTTGAAGACGGCGAAAAACTTCGCGCCGCCGGGGGCATCGGCAGACCAGATGACGCTGCCGCCGTTTTCCGCGAACGCTCCGCCATGCGAGCCTGTCTGGTTCACCGCCAGCACCTCGTCATTGGTAATCAGCGATTCGGTGAACTCGTCGTTGGACGGCAGGTCGCCGCCGAACATCAGCGGCGATTGCGCGATCGACCACAGGCTGATGAGCGTGCGCTGTTCATCCCGCGTGAATTTAGACGTGCGCGCTTCGCCTCGCTCGGCGCGAATCCCGATGCGGCCGAGCGGCAGCATGTCGGCATCCGGCCAGGCGCCGGGATGGCCGGCGGCGCTCCAGATCGACATCAGGATGAAATTCTGCCGCAGCAGCCGCCAATCGTCCCAGAAATCGTCGGAGATGCGCCACAGGTTGGCGTTCTCGCGCAGGAATTCGATGTCCTTCACCATCGCCGGCCCGGGCGAGAGGCTGAGCACGATCGGCCGCCCGGTCTTCTCGATGGCGCGGTGCAGCGCGGCGATCTCTTCGCGGTGAGTTGGCCGCGAGATATCGTCCGCCTTGATGTAATCCACGCCCCATTCGGTGTATAGCTTCAGCAGCGAATCGTAATAAGCCTGCGCGTCCGGCCGGCTCATCTCGACACCGTACATGTCGCTATTCCATGGGCAGGTGGAGTTGATATCGGCGATTTCGGCGGCGTGTACGGAAGCGCCGAGTACGGGTAAGTTCGCCTTCACGGCCTGGCGCGGAATGCCGCGCATGATGTGGACGCCGAAACGCAGGCCCAGGCTGTGAACATAGTCGGCCAATGGGCGGAAGCCGCGGCCTTCGGCGGCGGATGGAAAGCGGTTGACGGCGGGAATGAGTCTGCCGTACGCGTCCATCTCGAGCGCGGTACCCTGCCGGTAACCGTGCGCCTGAGGGCGCGACTCGGACCATTGAATATCGACCACGATGTACTGCCAGCCGTGCTGCTTCAGATGGGTGGCCATGTAATCCGCGTTGGCCTTCACTTCGGCTTCAGTCACCGTGGTTCCGTAACAGTCCCAACTGTTCCAGCCCATCGGCGGGGTTGCAGCCACGGTATCGGCTGCGAACAGCGCCGGCGCCGCGAGAGACACGGTAAGTGCCAAGCCAAAAACAAATTTTCTGACCGGCAGATGTGGCGCACGCACTCGTGCGTCGAGCGTCGAGACTTTTCTCGACGCCTCTTCGCCCCAGGTAAGCGGGCGTCGGCACGAGTGCCGACGCGGCACGCATGAGTGCGCGCGCCACGGCAACAGCCACGAAGTCATACGCATAAGTCTCCCTCCGTACACTAAGTTGTCCTGCCGGCGTCAGTATGTCGCCAGTGACACTCGCAGCAGCACCGGCTCCGACTTGAAATTGAGGTTCCAGTCGGTTTCGTCGCCATTCCAGATTCGAATCGTTTTGAAGACTCCGTTTTCGTAAGTACCTTCCTCGACGCGGAGGAACTGGCGTTGATTCTCCTTGGCGCTGGGACGGAAGTCGACGCCGCAAGAAATCCCGGTGACCAGGAACTGATTCTCGCCGAGTTGCGCCACCAGCGCGCGCCCAATGGGAGAAGCGTTGCCGCGCGGCTCATGGAAACGCACCACTCCGTACGAAACTTCGGCCTTCCATGCGCCGAAATCGAGGGTTTGCGATGGCGTGCCCTTTTCCTCCGCTGTTGCGCGCAGCTTGCCTTCGAAATTGAGGCGCGCGATCTGGCGGGCGATCGGGCCGATTAGCTTATAGTCCTGCGCGATCGGCGCAAATTGTTCCTCGGTGCCGCCTTCGACGTAGTCCAGGCCGAACGGCGAAAACCCGATGGTTCCCATGCCGAGCGCGGAAAACAAGAAGCGGGCGACGCCCGCGCTGTGACCGGTTTCCGGAATGAACAAAGCGTTATCGTCGCGATGATAAAGCTCCATCACCTTCAGATACTCCGCGCTGTCTTCCACATAGATGTCGGGCGCCAGTATATCCAGCGCCGGCGCGGCGACCTTCCAGATAGGAAGAACGTTGTCGGTGGGGCCGCCGCTTTCATAGGTGCCGGGAGGGCCGGGCGGAATGGCGCGCCGCAGTGCCGCGTTGGCATACAGCGGCAACGGATAAACCGCCTTTCCCGCCGCGGCCACTTTGCCGACATAGGTTGCCACCGACCAGGCGTGGAAATACACTTCCGCTTCGGCGCCGAACGCCGCTTGCCAGTTAGGAGCGGGTGTAGCTGCGGGAACGTGCATGGCTGCCAGCACGTCGTCAGGCACCGGCGCTTCGAATAACTTCTGCGCCACCGGCGAATAATCTCGGCGGATCTGCCACGTGCCGGCCTCGTTTTCCACCTGCACCAGCAGCACGGTGCGCTCCGCATCGGCTTCTTTGAGATGACGCATGAATGCAGTGAACGCGTGGATATCGGCATCGAGCGACGCCTGCGCGAACGGCGACGGAGAATCCACCCGGCGGCCGTTCTTATCCAGGATGTACTGATACCGCTCCGGATCCAGCTTCATCCATTCCGGCGTGTAATGCTGGCTGCCGTTCTTATAGAGCCCGAACCAGAGCAGGACCAGGTGCACGTGATGCTGGCGGGCCTGCGCGAGCAGCGTGTCGATTACGGTGTAGTCGAATTTCCCCGGCTGCGGTTCGAACTGTTCCCAGTAGACCGGCATTTCGACCGTGTTGGCGTGCAGATACGCGATCGCCGGCCAGACCTTGGGCAGCACGCCGGGCCAGGCGCTCGAGTTACCCACCTGCGCTCCCAGCATCAGGTACGGCGCATCATCGACAAACAGCGCGTAGCGGCCGTCCTTGTGCACCAGGCGCGGAAGCGGCCGCGGGTTGGTCTGCGCCCACACCGTAGCCACGGCGGCCGACACCGCCAGAACGGCGGTCAATCGCAAAGCTGGTTCCATGATTCTCGTCTCCGTATTTCGGCGCGGCTCGAGTGAGCGTGCCGGCAATAGTCGATACCCGAGTCTTGATTATACGCCCGCAGTATTGCGGGCCCGGATTGTTTTGTCCCCCCAGCCTTCAATTCATAGCGACCCGCGCTCGCGCATCGTAACCCATTGCATGATGATGCCTCGCCCGAGGACGGGGCTTTCCTGTGAAACATAAAGGCTCGCTGTCGAGGGGGGATCGTATTGCACGATACGGTCGTCGTCGAAATAGCCAAAGCCGCGGATCTCGGCGGCCTTTACCCCTGGTTGTGATTCCACGTCGATCAGGCGGGCCGTGAACGGCGCGCGGCTGCGTCCATACTCAATCTGCGAGAATTCGATCCCGATCAGCACCTCACCGCTGTGCTGCCCATACACCGGGCGCTTGGAAGACCGCGAAGGCTGCCCCGGTCTGGGCGTCGGTATCTGATCGTTGTAATTGATGATGCGGCTGACTCGACCATAGACATGTGCGCCCCGACGGATGCCGCCGACGGTTTCAAGAGTGTGGGCTCTGATCGGATCCCCGACAGACGCCTTGTTTGCGTCCAGCGGCGCGTCGAGAGCCAAGGGAATCCGCAGACCCGCCTCGACCCGCGCTCTTTCCTTCGTGGGGGGCGAATCCTGCGGGCCAGGACTCGAGCCAAAAGTGACGGTGCTCTCCGCAATGTACTCGCGGCAATTAGAAAAGACGGACTGGTTTCGCTTCACGGTGCCATCCAACTCCGTCAACAGAAGCTCGGATCTGCGCGCCAGCAGCACCCGCTGTCCCCCGACAAGAACCGGCCAGTACATCGTGTGGTCAACGATCGATCGAATCGCGAGACTGGCTGGAATGTCATAGGCCTCAAGGTCGATTTGCAGGACGTCCAACGCTTCCGGATCGATCCAGAACGCTCCCCGCGCCGCAGCGACACCGGACTGATCGCCGTTTCTCACCGCCAGCACTCTGCGGTGGACATCATACTCGTAGCGCAAGGCCGGCCGGCCTTCCAACGTCACCCGGCCCGAATACGATATTCTCGTCCAATCGTTCCTGAACACCAGGGCGCGGTTGTCCGCGAAGTCGCCCTTGAAGCTGGCGCCGTAACCTACCATCTCGGTCGGCGCCTGTGATTGAAATACGGAGTTTCCCAGCCACGAAAACCGGTCAGCGTTCTCTATGTGAGCGATCTCGAGATGGAGCCGGTCCAGGCGCCTGAACTGACGTTGGTCCGGTATCCACAACGACCGTTCGATAGAGTCGACGCACAGATAGTTTGGCAGACTCCCGAGGTCAGTTATCGCGCGCTGCTTTATCTGTTGGAGAAGTGCCGTGTTTTGAGTCGAAGAGTTATCTTCGGTCTGTGCGGCTGAAATAGCGATGACGACAAGCCCTAGCGCAAAACGCACTCTCCCAGTTCAGCAGTCCTGTTCTAAGGAGTCAAGCCGTTGTTGCATTCAGGATTGGACAGGCAGCGCGCCGGGTTCGGGGAATGCGAAGCGCGGCATATCTCCTGAAATGGCCGTCAGGCTCGCGAAGGTTTTCGGCGGCACTGAGCAAGGCTGGCTCATCCAACAGGCGCAGTACGATCTTGCCCAAGTTCGCCGCGACCGGATCAAGTTGAAGCGGCTAAAGGTCGCTTAGGAGCGTGGGTCCCGAAAAGGGTCCCTTATGGAAAACGAGTTTCCAGGCCCTGAAACCGCACAGAAGGCGAGCAGGACCGGGAGTATAATACCGCGTATGAGTGATAATACGTTCCTAGTGATGCGGCTTAGCAATGAGCCCGGCAAATTCATCGTTATGCCGCAGCCGAGTCCTGACCCGCCATCCGGCCCGCCTTTCGGGCTGGTTCCGGGGGAGCAGACCTTTCGCGGCACCGAGGAAGAGACCCGCAGATTTTTGGCCGACAAGAGACAGTCCTCCTTGCAGATTCAAACGCTGATAGATCGGGCGAAGGGCAGCCCCGAAATCAACGCGCCGGAGTTCATTGTGGCGTGAGCGCCACGCGCCTCGAAAAGGGTAGGTTCAGACACGCTCACAAGCTTACGGCGCGACGGCGAAAACGGCGGCCAAGACCTACAGTCTCACTCGCGAGCTCCTGAAGAATCGAGTCTCGGCCTGCCGTCAGCCTGACACGTCGCGCATGCATCGATATGCGAATTGCGTTCAAACTCAATTGCCAGCAACTCTCGGCGAGCCCGCGCACGCCTTTCTAGCAACTTCGCTGTCGCCGTGCGGCGAGCCGACTCCGAATTAGGGTTCAGGGCCATATCATTTTCGCGGATTGCGGCTTTCAATTGCCTATCAAGCTCGTCGCACGCGGTGCAGGGCATTTCAGGCGAACCTATATTTTACAGCAGCACGGCTGAAGGCGTCTCGAAAACGGTAAGTTTCGGCACAGACGGGGGAGGCCCTGAAATCAAGGCTTTCAGCGTCTCGAAAGTCAGTCCCGAAAACTCGCGCCTCAATCTTCGTCGTGCTGCGCGGACAGGCGGGTTACCACCGAGAGGTCCTCCAGCGTAGTCACATCGCCGGCGACGGTGTTGGAGGTGACGATCTCGCGCAATAGGCGGCGCATGATCTTACCGCTGCGCGTTTTCGGCAGCGCGTCGGTGAAGCGGATCTGCTCGGGCTTGGCGAAGCTGCCGATTTCGTGCGCCACCCATTTGCGCAGGTCTTCGCCCAACTGGTGGTGGTCCCAATTGCCCTTCTTGAGCGTGACGAAACAAGCCACGGCCTGGCCGGTGATCTCATGCGGCTTGCCCACCACGGCGGCTTCGGCTACCGCGGGATGCCGCACCAGCGCTGATTCGATCTCCATGGTGCTCAGCCGGTGGCCGCTGACATTCATCACGTCGTCCACGCGTCCGAGGATCCAGTAGTAGCCGTCTTCATCGCGCCGCGCCGCGTCGCCGGTCATGTAGACGCCCTCGATGCGTTCCCAATACTGTTGCCGGTAGCGGTCCGGATCGCCCCACAGCGTGCGCGCGATGCTGGGCCACGGCCGCTTGACGACGAGGAAGCCTTCCGCGTTGTCGCCCACCGGTTTGCCCATCAGATCGACCACATCGCACAGAATTCCCGGTTGCGGCAGCGATCCCGACCCGGGCTTGAGCGGCACCGCGCCGGGCATCGCCGAGATCATGATGGCGCCGGTCTCGGTCTGCCACCAGGTGTCGACAATCGGGCAGCGCTCCTTGCCGATCACCTTGTAATACCATTCCCAAGCCGCCGGATTGATCGGCTCGCCGACCGAACCGAGCAGGCGCAGGCTCGACATATCGTGCGCGTTCGGCCACTGGTCGCCCTGGCGGATGAAGGAGCGGATGGCGGTGGGCGAGGTGTAGAAGATGTTGACGCGGTACTTTTCGATCAGGCGCCAGAAGCGGTCGGGCTGCGGGAAATCGGGCGCGCCTTCGTACATCATGGTGGTGGCGCCGGCCGAAAGCGGGCCATAGACAATGTAGCTGTGGCCGGTGACCCAGCCGATATCGGCCGTGCACCAATAGGTGTCTTCGTCGCGCAGGTCGAAGACCCACTTCATGGTCGCGGTTACCTGTAGGAGGTAGCCGGCCGTAGTGTGCACGATGCCCTTCGGCTTGCCGGTGGTGCCGGAGGTGTAGAGCACGTAGAGCGGATGCTCGCTATCGAGCTCTTCGGCTGGGCAGACTTCGCTCACGCCCTGGTCGAGGTCGTGCCACCAGTGGTCGCGGCCTTCTTTCATGGCGGTGGCTCCGCCGGTTCGCCGGAGCACGATCACGTTTTGGACGCTGGGGCATTCGACGAGCGCTTCATCCACCGCATCCTTGAGGCGCACTTCCTTGCCGCGGCGCCAGGCGCCATCGCCGGTGATCACCACCTGCGCTTCCAGATCCTGAATTCGCGCCTTGAGTGCCTCCGCCGAGAAGCCGCCGAACACCACGCTGTGAGTCACGCCCAACCGCGCGCAGGCTAACAGCGCGACGGGCAGCTCCGGCACCATGCCCATGTAGATGACGGCGCGGTCGCCCGCCTTCAGCCCGCGGCCCTTCAGCACGTTGGCGAAACGGCAGACCAGCCGGTGCAATTCCTGGTAGGAGATCTGCCGCTGATCGCCCGGTTCGCCCTCCCACAAAATGGCGACCTTGTTCTTTCGATGCGTGGCCAAATGGCGGTCCAGGCAGTTGTAGCTCGCGTTGGTCTTCCCGCCAACGAACCACTTGGCGAACGGCGGATGCCACTCAAACACGTGCGACCACTTCTGGAACCAGAAGAGCTCCTTCTCGGCCAGTTCGCCCCAGAATTCCTCGGGCTTTTCCGCGGCCTTTCGATAGAGTGCGCGGTATTCGTCCATACCTTGCACATATGCGCGACTGGCGAACTCACTGCTGGGTGGATAGACGTTGGTTGGCGCCATGGAAGAGATATTATCAGAAACGGCATTTAGTCCGTGGCGCACTTCGTGCGTGCTGCGGTAGGACAGACGATCGGTTTCTGTCGTCTGTCGCGATGGGCCGCCGGCTCGCGAAACTCCACAAAGCCCGGTAACGCCGGCGATCTTGTCGCCGGTGATTTGCCCGCGATTCCCGGAACTGTGGAGTGGTCTTGCGACCCTGTCAAGGCGACTGCCATAGCGAGATACGACAGACCACGAGAGACGACGGTCTGTCCTACCGGCGTGGCAAAAGTCCCTGCGCCGCGCCTATTACCTGGGCTGGAATTTGAAATCGGAAATCGCGATCTCGTCGTTTCCCTGGATCAGGAAGCCGAATTTGCCCTGCGTATAATCGCGGCCCGGCTCGGCAAAGGTGTCGAGGGTTTTCCAGTCATCGCCCACGCGAGCCTTATGCACCAGGCGATCCGGCGCCACTTCGATCTCAATCGTGAACGTCTTCTGGTTGCCCAGGTTGTGCGGCGTCTTGGGTACCCGCTCGAGCCGCTGGCCGTCCTTGATTACCCAGGCCCTGAAATTCTTCCGGTCGATCTCGAAGAGCAGATAGTTCTTGGAGTCCAGGTACTGGATGCACCAGCGGATCTGGCCCGCGCGGAATACGCCGCCGCCTTTGACCAGTTCCATCTTGATGGTGAGGACGCCCTTTGGCGACGGCTTGAAGGGAACGAATCCGCCGCCTTTGTGGACCCAATTGTCGCCGTCCTTGGTCCAGCTCTGCGGGTCCTCGAATAACCCCATCGCGTTTGCCACCAGGGCGGGCGCCGCCGGCCGTTCATGAGCCAGCGTGAAACCAAGTTCCTTGCTTTCGCCGGCGGCCAGTTGGACACGGGTTGTGGACGAGTCGAATCCCGGCGCGCTGGCCGAAAACACGTAGCTCCCCGCGGGCAACTCGATCTGGCTTCCGCGGGCTTCGTGTGAATCGGATTCGTCGCCGCGGTGGTAAGTAATGGCCGCCGACGCAGGGTTGCGGGTGAGCCGGATGGTGCCGTTGGCGGTGGCCAGCACGACATCCGCGCCAGCCAACACGACAGCCTGGCCCGCCTGGAAGGATCGTTGCAGCCGCTTGGGCAGGCGCTGTTCGTGCCGCAATTCGATGCTGTGATCGCCGGGTTGGATTTCGCTCATGCCGAACAACCCATCCGGCCCCACGGTGCCGGCGACTTTCTGATCGATTAAGACCTCAGTGCCGGCCATCGCGCCGTGGATCTGGAGCGAGCCGAATTGCGGCTGCGGTTTCAAGTCGAACTGCAGGCGAACCTCCGCGCCTTTCTTCACGTCCGCGGTTTGCGCGGGCTCATCCAGAAAGCCGCTCTTGGCCACCCGCACCGCGACCTTACCGAGGATCTGGACGCGCAACTGGCCGTGAGAAGTGAGCCGGCGATACTCGCTGCCGTTCAGAAAGACGTGCACACCGTCCTGGCCGGCCGAGACAATCAGTGTGCCGGCATTGACGTCGGTTTTCAGGAAGGCGGTCAGCATTGGCGCGGCGCCGAAGCTTTCGCTCATGTTGCGCCGGTCCTGCCCCTCGCCGACCACGATCTCGTTCACGCCCGGCTGAAAGCCCGAGAGGTCCGTCCCGGCCGGACCGGCATCGCTTTGTGGCTGGCCATTGACCGCGAGCTTCCAGGGACCCGCATTGGTTACAATGCGCGCCTGCTTGCCGAAGCTGGCTACCAGCACGGCCACCATGTTCCGCGCGGTCACAGGACCGGTCACGGCCGGCAGCCGGGCATCCGCAATTTCAAACGAAAACGATGCGTCGACATTCTGTCCGGCGACTTTCATGGTGTGCGTGCCCGGGGCGACCTTGTCGAGCAACAATTGACCTTCCTGAAGATCGGCCGGCGGCCGGTCGTCCACCACCACCTTGCCCTGCTCCAGATCGGTCAACAAACGAACCGATTGTGCCTGCGGCTGAAGCGGCAGACTGACCTTCCACGGCTTGCCCGCCGTCACTGTGAGCACGCCCACGCTTGGGTCGAAGCCGGCCAGCGATGCGGAGATCTGGTAGGTGCCTGGCGCCAGCGCCAGCTTGCAGTTGGATGTGCACGTAGTTTCGGCGCCGCCAGCCCCTGCCTTCTCCGGAGCCACGCTCACGGATGCTCCCGGAGGAGTGGTCGTGATCTCGACCTGTGCAGCCACTAGGCTTCGCGCCGCGTTGCGCTGATGGACTTGATGCACGATCAATAAAATGAGGGCCAAGACTACCACCAGACCGGCGATTGGCGCGATCACCACTGGACGCTTCCAGTTGAAAGGAGGGCGGCGTGGCGCAGGAGGACGCACGGGCGGCTTCTCCGGCGTTGGCGCGTGTGCGGGCGGAGGCGGCGGTGCCGGCGGAGCCGAATCGAATAAGGGAGACGACGGCGCGAAAGGCGTGGCAGCGGGCACTGTGGCGGGCGCGGGCGAAAAGGTATCCGCGAATGGTGTTGGCAGCGGAGGCGGTGCCGCGGCCGGTTTTGCAGGCGGAGGCGGCGGGGGCGGCGGGGGCGGCGCAAAATCAAATAAAGGCGACGGCAGCGGGAACGGCGGCGGCGCAGGCGCCTCGGGCGGTTCGGTTGAGAAGGCCGGTGCGGGCGGCACGTTATCTAAGACCGAACCTGGCGGCGGAAACAACGGGGCCAGCGGCGTCGCGGGCGGCGGCGGAGCGGATGGCGTCACACCGAGTGCGAGCGAAGGGTGTTCCGGTGACACAGTGTCGCGAAAGGGATATGACAGCGCCGATGGCACGGCTGCGGGCGTCACGGCTGGTTCACGTGGGGTGGCGGGTGCGGGCCCCACGGCGTCCGCGAAATAAGCTGGCGGTGCGGGCGGTTCAGGCGGTTCAGGCGCAGCAGGCCCCGCGCCTGCGAACAACGGAAACAGAGGGAACGAGGGCGATGGCGACGCCACAATCGTCGCTTGTGGTTCCAGCGGAGCGGGCGCTACGGCCGGGGCGAGTGGCACAGTATCCGGGAAAGGCAGTGGCAATGGGGGCGGTGGCGTGACCTCGACTGCGGGCGGAGGCGGCTGCGTTTCCGGCGTCGGAAGCAGAAGCGGAGCAGCGGGCTGTGGCGGATTCTCGGGCGTCAACCCCAGCGCGGGCAGAGGCGGCTGCGTTTCCGGCGTCGGGGGCAGAAGCGGAGCAGGGGGCTGGGGCGAGTTTTCAGGCGTCATCGCCAGCGCCGGCTCAGGCCGCTGCGGCGGAGCAGGGGAAACTTCCTTATGCTTGAGCAGCGTGCCACGCGCCATCAAGCGTTGCTTGACTTCGTTGCCAGTGAACTGAACGTCGAAATCGCCGGGGAAAGCCTGGATGATCTCGTTGAGCCGGAAATAAATCGGCTTCAGTTCAGCCAGCTCGGTGGCCGACTCGATCTGTTCGTCGAGCTTCTTCAGTTCTTCGTAAGAATCGCTGTTTTCCACTCCCACGATGCCAATCGTACACCTTCCGGGCGAGTCGGTCCTATACTGACGATGGTCAGGCTCGGGCGTTGGCCAGTAGGGCACGGGGCTCTGCCGGTGGGCAGTCAACTGATCCCCGGCTCGACATTGTTCTCGACATTATTAAAGCTCGAAATTAAAGCTCGAATTCCGAAGTTGGGCGCCTGGTATCAGGGCACGGCTGGGGCAGTGCCGCCGACAACGCACATTCTGAGGGCTTTAGCCCTTGTTTGCTGGCCGGTGGCCAAAGCCCATCAGCATCATCTTGTTCCGGCATCCGCTGAAGCCGTGCCCTGATACAAGGCCCGTTCTTTCTTGGTCCTCCACAGTGGAAACGCGACTTCGCCGCAGTCTACTTCGCAATCCAGGCACAGGTAAAAGACCGCGGCACTGCGCAGCGGCCTGGCCGGTCTCTCGCAAGCAAGTGCTTATTTCTTAGTGGATTGCGCCCAAGTAACTCCCGCCAACGAGAGCTTCATGCACGCCGCGCGGTCGGCGATTGCAGCATGGATACCACCGCAAGTTGGTAGGCGGACAATTTCGGTTACCCCGAGTACGGGATCGGCTCTCAGGTGCCCGCGAGTATCGTCCCGCACTATCGGCAGCCTCGGCAGATACGAGTTGTTCTGCCAGTGGGAAGGCGTGGGCGGCTTGCCTGGAACGTCCGTCTGTCCAGTGGACCGCTGTTCATCCCGCTCTGGGGGCGGCCGCCGGCAATCCGGTTCGCCGGCCGATGGTTCCGCGCGGGAACGGCTGCGGAGCGGCTCCTCGACGCGGCGGCGCTTTTCCAATGTGGGACCGAACGGCTGACGTAGACATTATTGGAACCGCACCACCCGCGGGGCAGGGCCGATATCAGGAGCAAAACCACAATCAACGTCCTCACACACCGTCTATCGGCCCTGGCGCCAAAATACTTTATCCGCCGCCCGGGCTCATCTTGCAAGAGACAACTAGACTCGGCCAGCGGTCCCGGTCGCGTCGCGCGGATGCGATAGTGGAGCATCGCTCAGCCGGCGGTTGACAGCCGAAATCCGCTTCGGACCCGAAAGCCGGGCGCTTCTCCCACCTTGCGGGACGGGTGGGGCAGGCGCTTCCTCCTGTCAACCCATTCTTTCGCGGCCCCGTTTAGCCGGGACTTGGCCTTGACAACCCGGTGGGTGGTTGTTACAGTAGGGCCTTCGCTCTCTTTTGGTAGTGTGTCCAAGTAGCCCCACTGGGCCTTGCGGATAACCCTCCGAATCTCACAAGGCTTGGCCGGAGAAGACTATGAGGCAGGAATACTTTGTCGTGGTGCTGGCCCATTCGCTCCGCGGCAGGCTTCGCCGTATTCACATTCCGCATCAGGCTGTTTATGCCATTCTGGGGTTGGCCCTGCTCGGCTGTTTTTCGGTTTTCGGTTTGGTCGCCAGCTACGCGCGCATGGCGTGGAAGGTCGCGAATTACAATGCCCTGAGGCGCGAGGCGGACACCTTGCGCACGCGTTACCAGAATCTCCAGAAGGTGGTAAACCAGACCGACCAGCAGTTGGCCAGCCTGGAGATCTACGCCCAGGAAGTTTCGATCGCCTACGGCATTAAGCAGAAGCTGGAAGGACCGTCGGATATTTCCGGCGAAGGCAAGCTGACGCCGAGTTTCGCCGAGAGCGTGGAAGAGTACAACTTCCTGCGCAGCGCCAATGCGATGGAATTGCACACCGACCGCACGCGCTGGATTCAGCCGGCCAGCGCGCGGCCGAGCATCTGGCCGGTGGCAGGCCGCTTGACGGGAGCTTTTGGTGGCAGGATGGACCCGTTCTCCGGTGAAGGAGCGTTTCACACCGGCGTCGATATTTCCGCTCCGCCCGGTACTCCGGTGCGCGCCACCGCCGACGGCGTCGTGCTGGGAGCTGCGTGGGAAGGCGGGTACGGCCTGATGGTCTCGGTCGATCACGGAGGCGCCGTTCGCACCAATTACGCGCACCTCTCGCGCTGCTTCGTGCAGACGGGACAGGCCGTGCGGCTGGGCCAGATCGTGGGCGAGGTGGGGGCCACGGGACGCACCACGGCGCCGCACCTGCATTACGAAGTGCGAATCGGCGGCGTCCCCGTCAATCCGTACAGCTATCATCTGGCCAAGTCGGGACTGTACCAGCAAGCGGCGCGGAACGAGTTTCTGTTCTAGAGTGGGTGGGGCAGGCGCTTTCGCCTGCCAACCTCTCCTTTTCTGCCGCGGCAGGGTTGGCAGGCGATAGCGCCCGCCCCACTGCGGTACGCTGATTCTCATATGCGCCTTTTGATTCTGGCTACCGCCCTGGCTGCGGCCGCTTGCGGACCAGCCACCGAAGCCGGCAGCATCCCCGAGTACGCCTGCCAGGTGGTTCACAGCTACCCGCACGACAATACCGCGTTCACGCAGGGGCTGTTTTACCTCAACGGGTATCTATATGAAGGCACCGGGCTGAACAACCAGTCGTCGATTCGAAAAGTGAAGCTCGAAACGGGCGAGGTGCTCGAAAAGCGGGAGGTGCCGGGACAGTACTTCGGCGAAGGCATCGTGAATTGGAAAGACCGCCTGATCGAACTCACCTGGCAGACGCAAGAGGGATTCATCTACGACCTTGGCACCTTCGCGCCGCGGCGCGATTTTCACTACTCGGGTGAAGGCTGGGGCCTGACGCAAGACGGCAAACGCATCATCATGAGCGATGGGACCCCGCAGCTTCGCTTCTGGGACCCGGAAACGCTGGCGGAGCTTGGCCGCGTCACGGTTACCGCCGACGGGGAGCCGGTCAAGAACCTCAACGAACTGGAGTGGGTCAAGGGCGAGGTGTATGCCAACGTTTGGCAGACCGACCGCATCGCGCGCATCGACCCCAGAAGTGGCCACGTGGTGGGGTGGATCGATTGCACCGGGCTGCTCAGCCCGAACGACGTGGTGGGAGGCGAAGGAGCGGTGCTCAATGGCATCGCGTATGACGCCGCCACCGGCCGCCTCTTCGTCACCGGCAAGCTGTGGCCCAAGCTGTTCGAAATCAAGCTACTGAAGAAAGCCGCGCGGTAAGCACCGTGGGAACATCACGGTTGGAACACTAGCCGCGTGCCCTGTTGAGGGCTATTCCAGAGCGCTTCGACATCGCGCAGGGGCGCCGTCTTCACATCGAACTGAAACGGCTCTCGCACCGCTGCCTTGAAAAACTCCGCAAGGGCCGCCCAGATCTGATCCAGGGACGCGCTGCCGAAGCCGCTGCCGAGAAGTTCGAGCCCGGAGCTGCGCAGGGTCGCCGCGGCCAGCGGGATCGCGCTGCCCGCCATCGCGCCAATCTGAACGTACCGGACGCGCGACGATGCGATGCGCAGTCCCTTTTGGGCGATCGCTTCCAACGCGCATTCCGCCGGATGGCCCCAGAGATAGTCGAGTGCCACGCCCACCCCCGCTTCGGCGAACTCACCGCGAAACGCGGCGACCAGTGCGTCATGCTCCTGGTCGAGTGAGATGGTTCGATCCGCGCCCAGTCCCCGGAGCTTCTCCAGCGCTTGTGGATTACGGCCCGCGGCGACGACACGCCGCGCGCCCAGGCGTTTTGCGATTTGTACCGCAAGCTGCCCGGCAGCGCCCGTTGCGCCGAGGATCAGAACGCTTTCTCCAGCCACAAACTTTGCCCGCATGGTGAGCGCAACCCAGGAAGACATGGCCGGATTCGCAATTCCCGCTGCGGTGACGTCGCTGATTCCCTCGGGCAGCGCCATGCACATCGACTTTGCCGCCGGCGCACGTTCGGAGAAAGTGCCGAACGGCCTTCGGAGCACGCCAAAATAGACCCGCGTGCCGTCGTCGAGCCGCCCCACCCCATCGACGCCGGGAATGAACGGAAGCGCCCCTGTGCTGCCGTAGTGAGTCCCGCTCGCCAGCCCTTTCACGACTGGGTGCAGGCCCGCGGCGGTTACGTTGACAATCTGCTCTCCCTCTTGCGCGACGGCGTCGGCAAAGACTCCGTAGCGGGGAGGCGCATCGAACGCACTGACGATAGCGGCATTCATAATGCCCCCATGATATATCGTCAGGGGCGGCGGCGTTTCACCCCCGCTCGAGCAGCTCCAGCAGCTTCTCCTGCACGCTTTCGGCGGTGGGATTGTCGGGCGCGATCACCAGAATGGTGTCGTCGCCAGCGATCGTGCCGACCACCTCGGGCCAGCTCTCGTTATCGAGCGCAACCGCAACCGAGTTGGCGTGGCCGGGCGAAGTTTTGAGCACCACCAGGTTCTGCGCGCGCAGCACGTCGTGAAGGAACTCGGCCGCCAGCAGCGAAAACTGCGGGCCCGGCTCCTCATCGGCGATTTCCTTGTAGCCCTCGCGGGTCTTCACCAGCCGCAGGTCACGGATGTCGCGCGACAGCGTCACCTGCGTGGCGGCGATGCCCTGGCTCTTCAACTCCTGCGCCAGTTCTTCCTGGGTGCTGATCCGCTTGCCGCGGATCAGCTTCAGAATCTGCCCCTGCCGGTATGTTTTCGTCATGATGCCATCTCTTTCAGCCGCTCGCTGGCCTCGGCCAATGCCGCGGCTACCGCTTTCGGTCCGGTGCCACCGGGAATTTCGCGCGTTTCGAGTCCGCGCCGCGGTTCTAACAACTGCGCCATTTCGGCGCTGAACTCGGGTGCGAAAGCGTGCATCTCCTCGGCCGTCCATGCGGAAGGTTGTTTCGACTGGCGCACGCTCTCCAGCACGAAGCGGCCTACGATCTGATGCGCCTGGTGGAAGGGCGTGCCGGCGCGCGCCAGCGCCTCCGCCAGGTCGGTTGCCACCACCCAGCTCTGCTCCGCCGCGGCCAACGGCACACCCGGCATCAGCACCGCCGATTCCGCAATCACGCGCGCCATCTCGAGCGAGCCCGCCACTTCATCGGCAGCCTGGAATAGCGGCAGCTTGTCTTCCTGCATGTCGCGATTGTAGGTCATCGGCAGCCCCTTCATGGTGACCAGCAACGAAGTGAGGCAGCCCATCACGCGGCCGGTCTTGCCGCGAATCAGTTCGAGCGAATCGGGATTCTTCTTCTGCGGCATCAGGCTGGAGCCGCTGGTGACGCCATCGCCCAATTCGAGCCAGCCGAATTCTTCCGACGAATACAGAATCCAGTCTTCGGCCAGCCGGCTCAAGTGAACCATGGTCACGGTCGCTGCGTAGACGAAATCGAGTGCGAAATCGCGGTCGCCGGAAACGTCCATCGAATTGCGTGTGATAGAGTCGAAATCCAGATCGCGCGCCATGGCTTCGCGATCGAACGGGAAACCGCTGCCCGCCAGCGCGCCGGAGCCGAGCGGCAGCACATTGGCGCGCCGACGCGCTTCACCGAAGCGCTCGAAATCGCGTGCGAACATCTCGAAATACGCCAGCAGGTAGTGCGGCCACAGCACCGCCTGCGCGCGGCGCATGTGCGTGTAACCGGGAATCACGGCATCGGGATAGCGGCCGGCAAGATCGAGCAGCGCCTGCAACAGGCCGCCGAGCAGGCCGCGCGCGCGGTCGCACTCGTCGCGCAACCAGAGCCGCGTGTCGAGCGAAACCTGTTCGTTGCGGCTGCGACCGGTGTGAATCTTGTCCGCTAGAGCGCCGGCCTTCTCTTTCAACTTGCGGATCACCAGCGTATGGACGTCTTCATCGGTGGCGCCTTCGTAAAACGCCGGCTGCGCCGCCTCCGCGCAAATTTGATCGAAGGCGGCGACAATGTGCGCGCGTTCATCCGCGGTGAGGATGCCGACCCGCTCCAGCGCCCGCGCGAAGGCCTGCGAGCCGCGAATATCGGCATCGATCAACCGCCGGTCGAAATCGAGCGAGCCGGAAAAGCGTTCGAAGACTTCCGAAGGCCCGGTTTCAAACCGCCCGCCCCAGAGCTTCATGCTCTCTTGGCTCCCTTGGCCAGGGCCCGCACCTTCATCGGCAGGCCGGTCAGGTTGATGAAGCCCAGCGCGTCCTTCTGGTCGTAACTGTCGCCCATGGTGAAGCTGGCGATATCGAGCGAATAGAGCGAGTTCGGCGACTTGCGCGACACCGGTTCGATGTTGCCCTTGTAGAGCCGCAGCTTCACTTCGCCAGTGGCGCTCTCGGAGAGCTTCTCGAAGAATGCGTCCAGCGCCTCGCGCAGCGGCGTGAACCACAAGCCGTTGTATACCATCTCGGCGTAATCGAGCGCGAGCTGCTGCTTATAGTGCAGCGTATTCCGGTCGAGCGTCAACGCCTCCAGTTCGCGCACCGCGAACATGATGAGCGTGCCGCCGGGAGTTTCGTAGCAGCCGCGCGATTTCATGCCGACGAAGCGGTTCTCCACCAGGTCGATGCGGCCGATCGCGTGCTCGCCGCCGATCGCGTTCAGCGCTTCCAGCAGCTCGAACGCCTTCATGCGTTTGCCATCCACCGAAACCGGGACGCCCTTTTCGAAACCGATGGTCACTTCGCCGGGCTTGTCGGGAGCCTGAGCGGGGCTCTTGGTCAGCATCCAGATTTCGTCCGGCGCCGCATTGGCCGGATCTTCGAGCGCGCCGCCTTCGTGCGAAATGTGCCAGATGTTCCGGTCGCGGCTGTAGATTTTGGTGGTGGAGGCCGAGATCGGCACGTTGTGCGCGCGCGCGTATTCGATAGCATCTTCGCGCGAAACGATATTCCATTCGCGCCACGGAGCGATCACCGGCAACTGCGGCGCCAGCGCCTTATAAGTAAGTTCGAACCGCACCTGGTCGTTGCCCTTGCCGGTGCAGCCGTGGGCCAGCGCGTCGCAGCCGTGCGCCAGCGCCACTTCGACTTGCTTCTTCGCCAGCAGCGGCCGCGCGATCGAGGTTCCCAGCAGGTACTTGTGCTCGTAGACGCCGCCCGACCGCACCAGCTTCCACAGGTAATCGCGGACGAACTCCTCGCGCATGTCTTCGACGTAAACCTCCGAAGCGCCGGTCTTGCGCGCCTTCTCTTCCAGGCCGGTCAGCTCATCGCCGCCCTGCCCTATATCGCCGCATACCGCGACGACCTCGCAGCCGTAGTTTTCCTTCAGCCACGGAATGATGACGGACGTATCGAGTCCGCCCGAATATGCCAGCGCCACTTTCTTGGGTTTGCTCATAACTTGTCATCCTAAAGTATATCGGCCGCCTCGTGGCGCGGGCTGTCAAGCCTGCTGAGCCGAGAGTCATCTCGGCTTTTCTTTCTTGCCTGGACCGCGAATAATCCGCGGCGAAAAGCGCCGTTGATGCGGTTCAATTCCATCCATCAGAGGAAGGAACTCCGAAGAAAAGCCGAGATGACTCTCGGCTCAGCAGGCTTGACAGCCGCGCGCCACGGCTTAAGGTTCAGCTTAATAGCATCAGCAGCAGCGCTTTCTGCGCGTGCAGCCGGTTTTCGGCCTGATCGAAAATCACCGAGCGCGGCGATTCCATCACGCCGTCGCTCACTTCCTCGCCGCGCCGGGCTGGCAGGCAATGCATGAAAACCGCGTCCGGCCGGGCCAGCGCGAACAGCGCATCGCTCACCTGGAACGCGCGAAACGCTTTCTTGCGCTTCACCGCTTCCTGTTCCTGCCCCATCGAAGCCCACACGTCCGTGTACACCACGTGCGCTCCGGCCAGCGCCTCACCCGTATCGTGTGTGATCTGCAACCGCCCGCCGGTCTCGGCCGCCAGGCTCACTGCCAGCGCCACGATGTCCGGATTCGGATCGTACCCATCCGGGCAGCCGAGCGCGAAATCCATTCCCAGCCGCAGCCCGGTCAGCATCAGCGAATGAGCCACGTTGTTGCCATCGCCAATGAAAGCCAGCTTCAATCCGTGAATCCGCCCGAAGTGTTCGCGAATGGTCTGCACGTCGGCCAGCGCCTGGCAGGGATGATACGAGTCGCTCAGCGCGTTGATCACCGGCACGCGCGACCATTCGGCCAGCCCTTCCACGGTGGTCTGCGCGAACACGCGCGCGACGATGCCTTCCACCCAGCGATCCAGGTTGCGCGCCACGTCTTTCAGCGGCTCGCGCACGCCGATCGGCCCATCGACGAAGACCGACCCGCCGCCCATCTGCTTCATGGCGACTTCAAACGTGAGCCGCGTCCGCAGCGATGGCTTTTCAAATAGCAGCGCAATCGATTTGCCCGCCAGCGCCTGCGCGTAGTCGCCCGGGTGCCGCTTCACTTCATCGGCGAGATCGAGCAGCGAAACCAGTTCTTCGCCCGTGACATCCTGGTCGCGCAGAAAATCGCTCGCCGCAAGTTTCCGAATCCGCCGCGACCGCTCTTCCCGCGCTGGTGGCTTCGACCCAGCTTCGGACGCCAACGGCACAAGCGCCATTGCGCGTTGGCTCGGGCCCGCAAGCCGTTCATTCCTCTTCAGTTTGACCGCCGGCATGGGCAGATCTCCAATGAATGTTTATTCACTATAATGAATGATTACACATATCGTCGCGGCCGTCAACCTGGTCGTGCCCGAATGCGCAAGAATCGGTTGCGGAAGGGTCAAGAAACAGGCTTTGTAGCTTAATAGCAGTCCACTACACTGCAAGTAAGATCTTGACTAGGTCTGCTGGGTGATCTATACTTGGTTTGGAGACTGGGAAATCGGAAAAAGCCGACCCGCGGCCCATTGTCGGGAGGGCAGACTTGATATGGATTCTGATCTAATTCTGAAGTCTTTGCGGGATGTAGAAGCAGAATTGCAAGGGCTGGATCAACGCCTCACAGAACTCGAGCAACTGCGTGCCCGTAGGGAGCAGATCTATGGGCTCGTTTGCCAAATGCGGTTTGTGCTCGGTCTGGGGCCGTACTCTCCAGAGAAAGCCGGCCTTCTTTCTACTGCTCTGGAAGACGCAGCCACCTATATGGCTGCTAATCCGAACCCGTCCCCAAATCCCCCTAGCACGTCAATCTGGGAAAGCGCCCGAATTATTCTGAGACAGGCTAACGGTCCGCTGGATTTGCCGGAAATCGTTAATGCGTTAAGGGGCCTCAATTTCAAGCTTCCTGGAAGGTCTGGCAAAGAAACTGTCCGAGCAATTCTGAACAAGAAGCCAGATGTTTTTGAAAGGCTTGGGGAAGGCAAGTATAAGCTGAAGTGAGGACGGGGAGTCCTAGCCAAGAAGACTCCCTTTCATGGGCAGCGAAGCGGCCCCGTAGCCGAACCTAGGACGATTACGGAGGCCGGCGGTGGAACAGCATGACGAAAGACCGCGACGACGACATTCGGGAGACGATGAAGGATGAGGGAAGCCGCGGAACTCGTCGACCGAACAGCCCTGAGGCGGCACGCGAGCACGCAAAGAGGGTCCGTCAGATGAGAAAGCTCTTGGAAAAGGCGACCGAGGAGGAAGTAATTACGGCGATCAGGGCCGCTGGGTTGCGCGACGGTTCACCCGAGGCTGCGAAAGCCCTGAAGACTTGGCGCGAGAACCGATCCTAGCAACCGCGCCGTCGAATGCGCGAGTTCTGACCGCCCGCTCTTGGGGAGGCAGTTTCGCGAAATGCGATTCGAAGATAGCGGCGAGCTGCTGCGCCGCTTTTTCCGGATCTTTGGAGTGTCTCACAACCTAAGTTTAGCGCACCCTGCCCTACAAAAACCAGACAGACGTAATGCCGCGAATCCATAGTGGCCCCCCTTCACCGCTTCAGCGGATCCTCCACCCACGGCGGCGTCGCCTCAATGAGGCGACCTAACTCAGGCTCCAGCGCCTCCATGGCGGTTTTCATGTCCCAGGCGATTTGGCGGTAGCTGAAGTGGCCTTTTACGCCGCTGCGGAGCTTGGAGATGTATTCGGCTTCGGCGAAATCCATTTTGAAGAGGAAGCGCGAACGCGCGCCGAACGGCAGCAGGTAATGCGCGCCGGGCGCGGGCAAGTCGCGCATGGCGACAAACGCGGCGGTCATCGCGCGCTCGTAGATCTCGCTCGCGCCGGCTTCGGCGATCAGCGCCGGCGTCTCGTAGCCGAGCGCGCCGGAATATTCCTGGCGGAATTTCTGGCAGCGGCGGTGGCGCTGCATATCGCGGTAAGCGCCGATATCGATGACGAAGTCATACGCGTACAGGCCGCCGCGGAAGCCGCTCAGAATCTCATCGCGGCGGGTGCGAGATTGAAGAGCGACATCGATTACTTCAGCCCGCTGCGCGGAACTCCAGCCACACGCCATTTCGTAAAGCTCGCGGAACGGGCGGTCGGTGACCGCATAGAGCAGCGTCGCCGCGATATCCGCGGCCACCTGCGCCGGGCGCACTAAATCTGCGCGGGGCGGATTGGCGGTCAGCGTTCGCGGCGGCAGGTTTTGCGCGGCCCACTGGCGCAAGTCGTGGCGGGAGCGGATCGCGTGCTCGTCGGGCTCGGCGTGGCGAGCCAGAGTCGGCGCCAGCGGTTCAGACGCGGCGTTCTGGTCCCAGCGGCAATCGGGCTCGCGCGCGCAGGCCGCGGCGATCTCTTCGCCCAGGCTCCGCAACTCGCCGTATTCGGAAGCTCTCAGCCGCCGGATCTGCTTTTCGACGGTGCGAATGCTGGCCACCTGGCCAACGTTGGTGGGCACACCCCAGAAGAGCAGATAGCGGGCGACATCGAATGCGCGTGCCGCCAGATTGCGCCGGTAGGCTTCGGGCTTCATGTCCGCGGGGCAGGGCAGGCGCGCGCTCAAGCAGTCAAACGCCAGCCGGTTTACTTCCTGGTATGCCGCCAGGAGCGCCGCGCCGGCGGCCTGATAACGGGCGGCGTCAGCGGCCTCCAGTTCCGGCGGCGTGATGAAACCGGAGCTCGAAAAATCCTGGTAGCGCGACGACTTCGCCTGGCCATCCCACAGCGGTTCGGCCTCGATTTCGGTGGCGGCCAGCTCGGAAATGCCTTCGAAGCACACCACCGCGTGGCCGAGATCGGCAATCGAGGCGTGACCATACTGGAAGTAAAAACTTTCGAGGAACTTCTCCGAGCTGTGCGTGCGTACCCATTCCATGGAGTCGCGAATGGAATCCGGCGACCGGCTGTAGCGGGCCAGCGCGAAGGCCGACTTTTCGGGCGGCATCGGCGCCACGGTGATGATGCGTTTGGAGTGTTTCAAGACGTTATGATAGCGGGGAATGCGCATACGAATCCAACCTATCCATCCCAATGCGGTGCTGCCCGAATATGCACACGGCGCGGAGGAAGACGCCGGCATGGACCTGCGCGCGGTGGAAGACGCCGTGCTGGAGCCCGGTGTGCCGCGGCTGGTGGCTACCGGCCTGACCATCGCCCTGCCGCCCGGGTACGAGGCGCAGGTGCGGCCGCGCAGCGGGCTGGCCCTGCGCCATTCCATCACCATGCCGAACGCGCCGGGCACCATCGATCCGGGATATCGCGGCGAGATCCGGGTCGTCTTATTGAACTCTGGTGCCGAGCCGTATACAGTGCGCGCCGGCGATCGCATCGCGCAGATGATTGTGGCGAGATATGAAGCGGTGGAGTGGGACGCGGGAGAGCTGCCGGAGTCCACGCGCGGAAGCGGCGGGTTTGGATCTTCGGGGCGGTAGGGCCAAGAACACTGCCCGCAAGTGGGCGTTGGCAGGTCGGGGACCCGCCCCACCTTGCCGAAGCACGCCGTAGTGGGGCATTGCTATAGTGAAGAGACCCTGACAAGGCATGCGATTCCTCCCCCTCATTCTGAGAAACTCCTGGCGCAACCGCCGGCGCACGCTCCTCACCATCGCCAGCATCGGCGTTTCCATGTGCCTGATGGGTGTGATGATCGCCATGTACAGCGCGTTCTGGCTGGCCAAACCGAAAGACAACCAGGCGCTGCGGCTGGTGGTGCGCAATCGCGTTTCCCTGGCAGTATTTCTGCCACTCGCCTATCAGCAGCAGATCGAGAAGATCCCCGGTGTGCGCATGGCGATGATCGATACCTGGTTTGGGGGAACTTACAAGGACGCGCGGGAAGCTCGCAACAACTTTCCGCGTTTTTCCGTAGAGCCGGAAAAGCTGTTCCCGCTGTTTTCCGAATGGACCATTCCGGAAGACCAGAAGCAGGCGTTCATTCATGAGCGGACGGCTTGCGTAATTGGCCGCGATTTGGCCAACGTATTCAACTTTCACCTGGGCGACCGCATTCCGATCCAAGGCGATATTTTCCCCGGTAATTTCGAATTCATAGTGCGCGGCATTTTCGACGCTCCCTCCAGCAGCAACGTGATGTACTTCAACAAGGAGTACATCGACCAGACCTTGCCCGAACGGCGCCGCGGCCAGGTCGACACGTTCTACGTTCTGATCGACGACCCGCAGCACGCTTCGCAAATCGCCAACGCGATCGATGCCCAATTCCACAATTCCACCGGGCAAACCAAAACCGAATCCGAGCAGGCGTTCGTGATCGGGTTCCTCTCGCTGCTCGGCAATGTGCGCATGTTCCTGGTATGGATTTCCGCCGCCGTCATGTTTACCATTCTGCTGGTTTCGGCCAACACCATGGCCATGTCCGTGCGCGAGCGGGTACGGGAAGTGGGCGTGCTGAAGACGCTGGGATTCACGCCGGGCACGATTCTGGGGATGATTCTGGGCGAGGCAACGGCGATTTCGGTGGCCGGCGGCGTGATCGGTTACGCCATTTCCAGCGTGATGATGGGGTTTGTGAAGCACAGCCCAATGGGCGGCTTCTTGCCCGCTCTGCGGGCGGTGGATCCGGCCGTGGCCGCGGCGTGCATCCTGCTGGCTGGATTGATCGGGCTGGTCAGCTCGCTGGTTCCCGCGTTGGGAGCGTCGCGCGCCCCGATTGTCCAGGCCCTGCGGAGCACGGACTGACACCGATGGCCATCCCACTTTCTTACAATCTTCGCAACCTGGTGGTTCGCCGCACCACCACGCTGATGACCGCGCTGGGCATCGCTCTCACTGTGGCCGTGTTACTGGCGGTGCTGGCGCTGGTGAACGGGTTGCGCGTGACGCTCAAGACTTCGGGCGACCCGCGCCACGTGCTGGTGATGCGCAAGGGCGGTACTTCCGAGCTGACCAGCCTGGTAACGCGCGAGCAGTTCCAGGATCTGAAATTCAAGCCAGGGATCGCTACCGGCAGCGACGGACAGCCGCTGGCCTCGCTCGAGCTGATCACCCTCATCAGCCTGGAAGCCGAAGGCAGCGACACCGGCGATAACGTGACCATCCGCGGCGTAATGCCGGCCGGCGTCGCCATGCGGCACAACCTCAGGCTGATCGCCGGCCGCTGGTTCCGGCCGGGCGTGAACGAAGCCGTGGTGGGCAAGAGCTTGTCCGATCAGTACCCGGCCGCGCGGCTGGGCAAAAAGCTGCGGATGGGCCGCAGTGATTGGGAGATCGTCGGCGTGATGGATGCTGCGGGCGGCGCGCAGCAAAGCGAAATCTGGGGCGACGTCAACCAGGTGGCGGCGGACTGGAACCGCGTTCTGTACATGAGCTCGGCGCTGGTGGAGGCCCCCGACGCCGCGACGGCGAAGGCGCTGGTAAACTCGATCGCCGACGACACGCGTCTCGACTTGGGCGCGCAGCTCGAAACGGATTATTTCGCCTTGCAAACGCAATCGGCTGAGCCGATCGAATTCACCGGCATCTTCGTCGCCATCATTATGGCAATCGGCAGTTCTTTCGCCGCCATGAACACCATGTACGCGGCGGTGGCGCGGCGGGCGCGCGAGATCGGGACGCTGCGCGTGCTGGGCTTCTCGAAGCTCAGCATCCTGACCAGCTTCTGGATCGAATCGGTGCTGCTGGCGGGGCTGGGTGGGGTGATCGGCTGCCTGCTGGTGTTGCCGCTCAATGGCGTCACCACCGAAGTCGGCGCCAACTTCTCGCAATTGGCCTTTTCGTTTCACATCACACCGGGCAGCATGGTGGCCGGCGTGGTTTTTGCGGTCGCTTTAGGCAGCGTGGGCGGCTTGTTCCCAGCCGCGTCGGCCGCTAAGAAGGAGATCCTTTCCGCGTTGCGGGAAGTCTAAAGAGTATGGATGCGGAACTGAAGAGCCTGCAAATCGATCGGGGCCAGCGCAGCTCCGGCCGGCCGTCGAGCTTGGCCAAGGGCTGGATCATCGCCGGAATCCTGGTGGTACTCCTTCTCGGGGGAGGGTGGTTCTTTTTCTTTTCGGATAAGCTCGATGCCGCGCCGGTGGTGGACATCGAGCGGGTCCACGCCATGAGCGCGGCCAGCGCGCCGGAAGGCATCGTGCTCAACGCGGCCGGCTACATCGTGGCGGCGCACCGCATAGAAGTAGCTGCCAAAGTCATCGGCAAAGTGAAATGGATCGGCGTCGACAAAGGCGACCACGTGCAGGAGGGCCAGGTGATCGTGCGCCTGGAGGATGACGAATACCAGGCGCAATTGCAGCAGGCCCGGGGGCAGATGGCCAATCTGGAAGCCAAGCTGGCCGAGGCAATGCACGGCTCGCGGCCGGAAGAGGTAGCGCAGGCGCAGGCCAACCTGGAATCGGCCAGGGCCGACATGGACGATGCCAAGCTGAGCATCGACCGCTCCATGAAGCTGCGCAAGGAAGGGTTGACGCCGCAGCAATCGGTGGATGACGCGCAGAGCCGCTACGACGGCGCGGTGCATCGAGTGAACTCGCTCACGAAGACCTATGAGCTGGTCAAGCTGGGGCCGCGGCAGGAGGAGATCGATTCGCTGCGCGGGCAGGTCGAACAAGCCAGGGGCGCGGTGGCCTATGCCGAAACCACCCTTGCCAACACCATCATCCGCGCGCCGGTCACCGGTACGATTCTCGAAAGGGAAGTGGAAAAAGGCGAATTCGTCACTACCAGCTTCGTGGGCGATCGAGGCGCCAAGGGGTACGTGGTCTCGCTGGCCGATTTGAACGATCTGGAGGTGGAGCTGGATATCGCGCAGAACGATTTCGCCAAGCTGCATTCCGGCCAGCACGGAACCGTCACCACCGACGCTTTCCCGGACCGTAAGTACGACGGTTTCATCAAGGAGATCTCACCCGAGGCCAATCGCCAGAAGGCCACCGTCCAGATCAAGGTCAAGGTAACCAAGCCGGACGAGTTTTTGCGGCCGGAGATGAACGCGAGCGTGGCATTTCTCTCCGATGCCAGGCCGGAAGCCGTCTCTAGCGGCGCCGCAGCCACCTCGGTGGTGATCGTGCCGGCGGCCGCCGTGCGCGACAACGCGGTCTTCGTGCTACTGGATGGTAAAGCCGTGCGTCGGCCGGTGAAAGTGGGCGCAGCTTCGAGCGGCGGCGTACGCATCGAACAGGGTCTGATCGGCGGCGAGGATCTCATCGCCAACCCGCCAACCGATTTAAAGGACGGCGAGAAAGTGCGGCGAAAAGCATAAACGTGGGCAGGCGCTTTCGCCTGCCAACCCCAGCCAACTATGAGCGAACCAATCATCGAAACCCGCAATCTCACTAAAGAGTTCCTGCGCGACGAGTTTCATGTCATAGCGCTGAAGGACGTGAGCATCCAGATCCCCAAGGGAGAATTCGTGACCCTGATGGGACCGTCCGGCTCCGGCAAGTCCACCCTGCTGCACTTGATTGCCGCGATGGACCGGCCCACCAGCGGCGAAATCCGCGTGCTGGGCCATAACCTGCGCGAGTTGAACGACCGCGAAATCGCCCATTGGCGCAATGAGCACGTTGGCTTCGTCTTCCAGCAGTTCAACCTGATCCCGGTGCTCACGGCGATCGAGAACGTCGAACTGCCGCTCATGCTGACCCATCTCAAGAAGTCCGAGCGCATGGAGCACGCCACCACCGCGCTCAGCCTGGTGGGGTTGGGAGACCGCCTTCGCCACTTCCCGCGCCAGCTTTCCGGCGGCCAGGAACAGCGCGTGGCGATTGCTCGCGCCATCGTCACCGACCCCGCCCTGATTCTCGCCGACGAGCCAACCGGCAACCTGGATGCTGGCTCCGCGCAGGAAGTGCTCACTATCCTTTCCAGGCTCAACAAAGAGTTCGGCAAAACCATCGTGATGGTCACCCACGATCCGCACGCCGCGCAATTTTCGACCTGCGTCCATCACCTGGAAAAAGGCGAGCTGATGCCCGACGCGGCGTAACAGCCCTCAACACGAACTGCGCTTGACAAGCGACGCATTCTGAGTAATCCTGATAGAGATTGGGATCATATAGCCATCTCGAGGATGTTGCGGCTTCCGACCTGCTGCGGTGGGCGATCGAAACGTACGAACAGCGCTTCGCCATCGCCACTGGCTTTCAAAAAGGCGGAATGATCCTGCTGGACCTGGCGTGGCGCACCCAATTGCCGTTTCGCGTTTTCACGCTGGATACGGGGCGGCTGCCGGAAGAGACCATTTCGATGCTGGAGACCGTAAGGCAGCGTTACGGGATCGATGTGGAAGTGGTGACGCCGGACCCGGGCGAGGCCGGCGAAATGGTGCAGTCGCATGGGCTCGACCTGTTCTATGACAGCACCGAAATGCGCCAGTTGTGCTGCAACGTGCGGAAGGTGCTGCCGTTAAACCGCAAGCTCAAGGAGTTCGACGCTTGGGCAACCGGTCTGCGGCGGGGACCCGGCAGGTCCCGCGCGGCGGTGCCGAAAGTGTCGGAGAACGCGGGCCGGCTCAAGCTGGCACCGGTAGCGGACTGGAGCGCGGAGAAGGTGAACGCGTACATCAAGGAGTTTGACGTGCCCGTGCATCCGCTTTACGCTCAAGGATACACCAGCATCGGTTGCGCACCCTGCACGCGCGCCGTCCTGGAGGGCGAGAGTGAACGCGCCGGCCGCTGGTGGTGGGAAGAGAGCACGAAGAAGGAATGCGGCATCCACTTCGCGCCGGACTGCTCGGACGGCGCGTACATTTGAGCGGGCCGCGCGCACACGCCGGTCCGGGAGAAACAATGTACCAGGGTTTCACGCTGTGGTTCACGGGTATGTCCGGGGCGGGGAAAAGCACCATCGCCCGGAATATCGAGGATCGCCTGCGCGCGAACGGGGCCAAGGTGGAGGTGCTGGATGGCGACGAGGTCCGCACCTACCTGTCCAAAGGCCTCGGTTTCAGCAAGCAGGACCGTGACGAGAACATACGCCGCATCGGCTACGTGTGCGAGCTGCTTTCGCGCAACGGGGTGATCGCCATCGCCGCCGCCATTTCGCCCTACCGCGCGGTGCGCGACGAAGTGCGGGCGCGGATCCCCAACTTCGTCGAAGTGTACGTGGAATGCCCGGTCGAAACGCTGGCCGCACGCGACGTCAAGGGGCTGTACCAGCAGGCGCTCAAGGGCGCGATCCCGCAATTCACCGGCGTTTCCGATCCCTACGAACCGCCGCTCCACCCCGAGGTGACCGTCAACTCGTCGCGCCAGACCCCGCAGGAAAGTGCCGACCGAATCTGGGCTACACTGGAACATCTGGGTCTAATACGTCTTGATCGACCTGCACTCGCACACGAATGAATCCGACGGCAGTCTGGCGCCGTCACAACTGATCGAAGATGCGGTTCGCGGCGGCGTAACCGTACTGGCGATTACCGACCACGACACGCTGGGGGGCTACGACCAGGCGCTCGGCGCGGCGCAGGCGGCGGGCCTCGACCTGATGTGCGGCATCGAGCTTTCCACCAAGCTTCGCGGACGCTCCACGCATCTGCTCGGCTACTTCCCGGCCGCCGGTCCGCGAGAGGAGTTTCGCGTCTGGGTGAGCGGGCAGCAGCAGGCGCGCAAGGACCGCAATATCCGCCTGGTGGCGCGGCTGCGGGAGCTGGGCTTCGATATCACACTCGAAGAAGCCGAAGCGCGCGGCCGCGGCATGACCGGCCGGCCGCATTTCGCCGCCATCATGCTCGAAAAGGGCTACGTGCGGAATTACCGGCAGGCTTTCGACGATTACCTCGACGAGTCGGCGAAAGCGTACGTCTACCGCCAGGAACCGACATTCTCCGAAGGCGTCGCGGTGGTGCGCCAGGCCGGCGGCATCGCCTCGTTGGCTCACCCAACCCGCGTGCATGGCGACGTGGCGGAGATGATGCCGGAACTCTGCGCCGCCGGGTTGAACGCCATCGAAGCCTATCACAGCGATCACAGCCCGCAGGAGACCGAATACTTCGTCGAGTTGGCGGGCCGCTTCGGTCTGCTGGTCACCGGCGGATCGGATTTCCATGGCGAGACCGTCAAGCCGGGCGTCCGGCTCGGGTCGGGTTATGAGGGCAATCTGCGAGTCCCTCCCGATGTAGTGGTTCACCTCCGCAACGGCGCCGGAGCACGCTAGAGAGGCGCGACCTCGCATTTCCGCGAGCCAATGCCAGTACGGTTCTTAACGCCGGAAATGGTGTAGTATTGCGCGCGGGAAGAAAAGCAAAAAAGAAAATCGAGATGACTCTACTCTAGTCTGGACTCGGCAGACTAACAGCCAGGCCAACAGCCAAGCTAACAGCCCGCGCCACGGCGGCAGGCTGACCAGACGCGCCGATCTTTCTCGTGCGGACCATCTGTCTGCACGAACGTTGACCGGCAGCCCGACTGTGGGTTACGATAAAAATGCGGGGTGGAGCAGTCTGGTAGCTCGTTGGGCTCATAACCCAAAGGTCGAAGGTTCAAATCCTTCCCCCGCAACCAAAACTCCTTCCTAATCAATAACTTCCAAGAAAAGCAAAAAAGGCCACGAAAAGCTCGCTACCAAACTGCTCGAATTGCGGCCGAATTCATGGCTCGTGACCCACATGTTACTTCGTTCCAGCGACCCGCTGCCACAAGGGTGGCGCCGCACAGGCGACACGCGCCGAACCATTGGTTTTCCAGGTGTTTTTGAAGGTTCAGCCTAACCAGATCTGTAAGCCCGATAAGTCGGCATCGCTGCGGAGTGGCGCCAGAAAGGGGCAGACCTTTGGGTCCAAACCCAACGGTCTTGGTTTCAACTTTTTGCAAATGGACTCGGTGCTGGATATCGGCATCGCAAGCGATTTTACACTGCAAACCAAATGGTCGCTTCACGCTTCGCCGCTAGCCTTGCGGAAGCACGTTACGACGGGCGATGGAGAGGATCATTTCCTCCCGGGCAGCGGGAGTTGACGCAGATGTCCCCATGCCGTAAGGATCGCGGGAGGCCCGCTAGGTCCAGGCCGCAGTGATTGCCGAGCGACTTACTTTACTGCGCCACCCCATTGTCCATGAGTTCAATCGAGCGTTGGCCCGCATCGTCGCCGATACACCTAGAGTGAATTGCCGACGACCAGGACCACGAAAGTGTCTGGCTTCACCGTACGCTGGAGCCGTTTTGACGGATCTGAGGCCGGCGTTTCCAGTATCTCGGCGGCGGGGAGGAAGATTCTCCCGGTTTTCGGATCCAGGGCCATAGTCTTAGCGCTCGGCTGCGTTTTCACCGCGCCCGCATCCTCGTACTCGTCGGCCGATTTCTCATGGAAAACGCTGAGTGTTCCGTCTCCGCACGAAAAGAAGATCAGGCTCATCTTGCGATCGAACCCGGCAAAGTCGACGCCCGAACCAATCGCGAAACTAGCAATTACCTTGCCGGTGGCCGCATCCATCACGACCATCTTCGGCTCGTTCCGGCAGCCGATGAACAGGCGGTTGGTCTTGGCATCGTAAGCAAGACCGGTCGGGGTCTTTGCCACACCGATGGGGAATCGTTTCTTGATCTCAAGCGATTTGGGATCGAACACTACCACCTCGGACGTGTTCTCGCTGTTGACGTAGACCAAGCCATCGGCGCCGATGACGGCCTGTTCGCCATCGCCATCAGCCTTGACCGTGCCTATCACATCGCCGGTGGCAGCGTCGATTGCGCTGATATCGTGTGATCCATGGTTGTTCGTAAAGACGCGTTTCGAGCCGGCATCATAGTAGATGCCATCCGGGCCCGTGCCGACGTCGATTTTCTTGATTAGCTGGAGCGTGGACGGATCGAACATAGAGACTTTGTTCTCGCGGCCGTTGCTGGTGAAGCCGTGATGGAATTCCGATGCGATCGCGATGCCGTGAACGCCGGGCGTGTCCGGTATCGTGCCGATCATCTTGCCGCTATCAGCATCGAGCACGTCGACTTGAGTCGCGTGCGAGACATAGAGCCGGCGCGCCGCGTTGTCCAGCGTCACATAATCCCAACTGCCCGTGCCTGGAACCGGATAACGAGCTACAACCTGATACGCCGTTCCACCTGATAGCAGGAATGCGGCAGAAAACAGACCGATACACACGTTTCTCATGAGCAGAAATATCGCATAAAAGGATTACGGGAGGATGACAGCCTGTCGTCATGGCGGGAAGTGAGTTCTCGCTACAGCGCAGCCACGTGGGGCACGGCAGCGCGCGTTCCATTCATGTTTCACTTCAGCTGCAACGAGGGGCTAATCGTTGTATCGACCGATTAATTTATCGTGACACGGCCGCTTCTTTAGATTGTCTTTAGACTGCGGTGCTTTAATGCTGCTGGTATGCATTCCAAAAGAACAAACCGATTCGCTCGCGTCGCGAGTTTCGTCGCTCTACTTGCGCTTGCTTTGGTTCCCACGTGCTGGGGCCAGTTTGAAACAGCGGCCGTGCTGGGGACTGTTTTGGACGCACATGGCGGGGGGATTCCGCGCGCCAGCGTCTCCCTGGAAGACTTGGACACAGGGACCACGCAGGCCGCCGTGGCGGACGCCGGCGGAAGCTATCAGTTCCTGGAGGTGCGCGTCGGCCGATATCAGGTTGTGGCCGAGATGGCGGGATTCAAGAAAGCGGTAACGCCTGCGTTCAAGGTGGATGTGGGCGCCCGTCAGCGGGTGGACGTCACGCTTCAGGTGGGTGACGTGAAGGAAACGGTTCAAGTGGCGGCTGCCGCATCTGCGGTGGAAGCGGACTCCAGCGACCGCGGCGAGGTCATCGGCCACGAAGACGTGGCGAATCTGCCGCTGAACGGACGCGATACGGCGGCGCTCGCGTTGCTATCGCCTGGCGTACGCCTGTCCTACGCGCTGAGCAAGCGCGAGGCCTCATTCAACGTGAATGGGATGCGCAGCCAATTCAACGATTTCATACTCGATGGCGTCGACAACAACGCCTACGGCACGTCGAATCAGGGACTATCCAATCAAGTGGTCCAGGTCTCGCCGGACGCGCTGCAGGAATTCAAGGTCACCACGAACGCCTACAGCGCGGAGTACGGGCACGTGGGTGGCGCCGTGATTAACGCGAGCGTGCGCAGCGGCACAAACGAGTTTCATGGATCGCTGTGGGAGTACTTGCGCAATACCGACTTGAACGCAACCGGCTTTTTCAAGCCCGTGGGAGGGGCCAAGCCAGTGTACATTTACAACCAATTCGGTGGTACCCTGGGTGCGCCCGTCAAGAAGAACAAGGCGTTTGCGTTCGTCGATTACGAAGGCTTTCAGCGCATGCAACACTCGCTGTCGACGACGAGCGTACCGACGCTCGCGCAGCGGGCCGGCAACTTCTCGGGGCTTACCGTGGTCGATCCGTACAACCCGACTGCGCCATTCCCGAACGGCATGATTCCGGAAACCCGGCTGACGAACTTCGGCACCACGGTCTTCAACGCACTTCCGGCGCCGGACCTACCAGGCAACACCAGCAACTTCTCCTATCTGGCGACGACTCCCGACGAGGACAATAAGTTCGATGTTCGGTACGACCACTACGTGCGCGATAATCTCACCGCGTTCACGCGCTTCAGCTACCACCTTTATAACCAGACTGCGGGGCCTGCGGTGCCGGGGCCATCGGGCCAGGGCGCCGGCATTGTCTCGCGCGTGATGAACTGGCAAACGGCGAGCGGAGCCACCTGGACCATCAGCCCTACGTCGATCATGGAATTCCGAGTCGGCGCATCGAAGACGGAAGGCATGAAGAAACCGGCGACGATGGATGGAAAGAACGAGATGCAGGATATTTACGGCATTAGCGGCCTGCCCACGGACCCGGCGCTTGCCGGCGGCCTGACCACGCAGAATATCTCGGGCTACACGTCCTACGGGCGCGATTACACCAGCCCGCAGTGGCAGAATCCGCTGGTGTTTAACCCGAAGGTGAACTACTCCAAGATCGTTTCGCGCCACACTTTGAAAGCCGGATACGAGTTTCAAAACATCGACACGACGATCAACGACTTCAATCCGGCTTACGGCCAGAATACCTATGGCGGCCAGTACTCCAAGCCGACGACGGCCAAGAGCAACAATATCTATAACCTCGCCGACTTCCTGCTCGGCGCGCAATCCGTCTACCAGCTTACGAACTTCACGCAAGCCCACCAGCGCCAGTGGATGAGTTTTGCTTACCTGCAAGACGACTTCAAAGTTTCGTCGCGACTGACGTTGAACCTCGGAATCCGCTATGAGTTCGCGACGCCGGAGTATGAGAGCGACAATCATATGACGAATTACGACCCTGCGACGAATGCCCTGGTCACGGCCTCGAGCGGCTCGCTTTACGACGAAGCTCTCGTTCATCCGCGCTACAAGGACTTCGCGCCGCGCGTCGGACTTGCTTACAGCATCAATCCGAAGACCGTGATTCGCGCGGGGTACGCCATTAGCTATATCCAGTTTTTCCGCCAGGGCAGCGACAGTTATTTGTACTATAACGGTCCATTCGTGGTGAACGCGCAAATGACAGAGGCGCCCTACTCGGTTAACGGAAGCACGATCAGATTGACGCCACTCTGCGGGGCGAATCCGAGTGTTGCCAGTCTTTCCACCTGTTACCTGCCGACACAAATGGGTTATCCGGCGGGTTTCGCCTCGCCAGCCAGCTTCTCGACCGCGACTACTAAGACGGTCTTTATCGACCCGACGATTCGCACGCCCTATGTTCAGAACTGGCACCTCACGATCCAGCGCGAGTTGGCCAAAGACCTGATCCTGGACGTCGGATACTCCGGCAACCACAGCGTGGGGTTGTGGGTGAACGAAGATCTGAATCAGGCGCTGCCAAACCAAGCCGGTCAGAGCCTGGGAGTGAACGCGCGCCGGCCCGATCAAGCCTTCCAGAACATCGACGCCAACTACAATGCCGGCTTCTCTTCCTATGAAGCCCTGCAGGTCAAGGTAGAGAAACGCTACTCGCACGGCTTGACGTTTCTCAACTCCTTCACTTGGTCCAAGGCGATCGACGACGCCTGTGGCGCGCTCGAAGCCGCAAACGGGGATCAGCAGGCCGTCAACCTGTTCGACTCGGCGGCGGGCAAAGGGCCCTCGGGCTATAATCAGCCCTTCAACGACACGCTATCCGCGGTCTACGACCTGCCCTTTGGCCACGGCCGACCCTATGCCTCGAAGATGCCGTATTTCGCCGATGCACTGTTCGGGGGGTGGACGCTTTCGGGCATCAATTCGATGCTCAGCGGCCAGCCGATCAACCTGACCTACGATCCAAGCGCCGCGTTCCTCGCCACCGATGGCACGAAGAACTCGGCAATCTACCGTCCAAACGTGCTCGGCAATCCGATGTTGCCGGTGAGTCAGCAGACGCCCGCGGCCTATTTCAACGCGGCTATGGTCTCGGTACCCACCGACGTCACGCATCCTTACGGCGACGCAGGCCGCAATATCGTCAGTAGCAATTCACTCTACAATCTCGATCTCGGCATCCACAAGCAGTTCCGCCTGCCATGGGAAACGAAGAGCCTCGAGTTCCGCGGCGAGGTCTTCAATGCGCTGAACAAGACCAACTTTTCCCCGGCCAATGGCGACGCTTCCAGTTCTTCGTTCGGCAAGATCACGGCCACTTTCCCTGCCCGCCAGGTGCAGCTCGCGCTCAGGCTGGTGTTTTGAAACCGCGTCGGTGCACTGGACGGCACGAGCCGTCTTGTGAATCTTTGATTACAGGGCAAAAGCTCAGGTTGTGTTAAGGTTCGAATGCTCTAATCGCAGTTGAAACTCTCAGATTCAGGAGATCGCCATGCGTTCGATCATTGCCGTGTTGCCGCTTCTCGTTTTGCCTTTGGCAGCTCAGATGGACCGTGCTACTCCGGCCGCCAGCCAGGCTCAGCCTTCGGCGGAGGCGGCCGGACCCCTGAAGGCGCTCGATGTGATGCGCATGCCCGGCGCAGTGAAGGGGAGATTCGACCACTTCGGCGTGGATCTCAAGCATAACCGGCTCTTCGCGACACCCGAGGACTATCACGCCGTGTTGGTTCTCGGCTTGCCGAACGCCGAGCCGGTCGCCGAAATCCGCGGCATCGCCAGACCGCACGCCATCCTCTATCGCGAGGACCTCGATCGAATCTACGTGACCGATGGCGTCGACGGCGCACTCAAGATATTCGATGGCAAGACCTACCAGCCTCTCAGTAGCGTTGCCCTGGAGAAAGATGCGGACTCCGTCGGCTATGAAGCGGCCCGCCAGTATCTATACATCGATAACGGCGGCAAGGACGCGGGGCAGCCGTATTCGCTCGTCAGCGTCGTCGATACTACTGCCGGCAAGAAGGTGGCCGACATTCGCATAGATGGCGACACGCTCGAGGCCATGGCGCTGGATGTGTTTCGCCCGCGGCTGTACGTCAACAACCCGGCGCGAAACCAGGTGGCTGTGGTAGATCGCTGGAAGAATGTTGTGGTCGCGTCATGGCCCGTGACGCTCGGCAAGAGCAACGTGGCCATGGGGCTTGACGAAGCGCACCAACGGCTGTTTGTGGGCTGCCGCAGCGGGCAGGTAGTGGTGTTCGATAGCAACACCGGGAAGGAACTGCAAGCCCTGCCGATCGCGAAGGGAGTCGACGATCTGGAATACGACGCCGGCAGTAAGCGCCTTTACACCATCGGCAACGGCACCATCGACGTGTATCAGGAAATCGACGCCGATCATTTTCGTTCGTTGGGCAGTGTTACTGCCGGCGATAAGTCGAAGACCGCACGGCTGGTGCCGCAGATCAATCGCTATTTCGTGGCCGTTCCGCAGTCGGGAGATGGCGCGGCCGAGGTCCAGGTCTTCCAGACGCTGAACGTGCCAGCCGCCAAGCCGGCGGAGACGGCGGTGGCGCAGCCGGTGCACGCGCCTCGCGCGCTCGAACTGGAATTGGCGACGCTGTCGGCCCATCCCGATCTGCGAAAGATGGGGTTGCACGCTGTTCCGCCGGGAGGCAAGGACAGCGTGATCATCGCCAATGCCAATACGACGCGCATCGGCGCGAAGTCGTCGGCGGCCGACTTGGACGCAGTGAAGGAAGGCAAGACTTACTGCGCCAAAAAAGACGACGGGGCGTTCTTCAATTTGAAATTGCCGCTCCTCGATGCCTCCGGGCGCAATATCGGGATCCTCGTGATGGAGATTCCGTACACATCCGCCGTGGATGAAACGCAGGCCGTCCGCAAGGCTGAAGAAATTCGTCACGAGCTGGCGCAACAAATCCCCGACCGGGATGCCCTGTTTCAATAAGGAGCGCTCTAACTTACCTCCACGAAAGGACGACTGACATCATGCCTAACTTCATCACCCGCCGGCAATTCGCGCAACTGGCGCCCGGACCGTTTCTGCTTTCTCTCGCCTCTCGTGGTTCGGCGGCGCCGTCCAAGCCAGCCGCTCCGGGAGCGGTCCCCTCGCGGATTGTTCTCACGTGGGCGGGCGATCCCGCACGCACCCAGGCAGTGACTTGGCGAACGGAGATTCGTGCGGCGTCTCCGCAGGCACAGGTCGCGAAATTCACACCCGCTCCCAAGTTCGAACCGTCGGCCAGCACGGTCGGCGCCACCTGCGAAAAAGACGACTTGGGTGACGGGCGCTCCGCCGCGCATTACGCCGCTAGGTTCGAAGGGCTGTCGCCGGAGACGACTTACTGCTACCGGGTGGGCGACGGCCAGGTCTGGAGTGAATGGAACGTCTTTCGTACGGCGTCCACCAAGCCGGAGCCTTTCCGTTTCCTCTACGTGGGCGACGAACAGAACGCCATCAAATCCCTGTGGTCGCGCTCCATCCGGCGCGCATACGCCGCCGCTCCCGATGCGCGGTTCCTGGTGCATGCCGGCGACCTGGTCGCCGAGGGATATGACGACCGTCTCTGGGGCGAATGGAGCGAAGCTCTGGCTTTTATATCCGCCACCGTCCCCAGCATTCCGGTTCCGGGCAACCACGATCTGCATCGGCCCGCCGGATCCCCGGATGCTAATTCGACGCTGGCCGCCCCGTGGCCGTGGCGCAGCCACTTCGCTCTGCCCACGAACGGGCCGAATCTAGACGACATGCCGGGCCAATCGTACTATCTGGACTATCAGGGTGTCCGTTTCATCGCTCTCGATGTGAATGCGTTCACCGAGGATAACTTTGAGGCCGAAGCCAGAAAGCGCGTCACCGATAAGGAAGTGGAATGGGTCACCAAGGTCCTGAGCGACAACCCCAACCGTTGGACAATCGTCGTCCAGCACCAGGCGATCTACGCGATTGCGCAGGACCGCGAGTACGCATCGATGCGCGCCGCCCTTGCGCCGCTCTATGAGAAGTATCATGTGGACCTGGTTTTGCAAGGGCACGACCATGTGTATGCCCGCACCCACAAGATAGCCCGCGACCGGATCGTGGACCCTGCGGCGCCCGGCGTAATCTATGCCATCTCAGTCAGTGGCCCGAAGATGTACAAGACCCAAAAGGTGAACAGCCAATACATGGCGAAGATGATCGAGGACGAACAGTTCTATCAGATCGTCGATGTATCGCCTGACCGGTTGGCGCTGACGGCGTATTCGATTGACGGCGCCGTAGTTGACGGATTTGAGCTGCGCAAGACCGGAACAACGTCCACCTACATCGATCACTCATCGGGCGCGCCGGCGGAACCCAGGAGCACAGCGCGGACCGCGTGAGACATGACCCGTGTGGGCGCGGCTTCCGGCTCTGGCGCCTCGGAAACGGCCTGAAGCGATCTAGAACGTCACCGGATCTGCATTTCGAGATTCGGGTTGCGCGTGGACCTTTATCCTCACGCCTGCTGCTACATTGGACGCATGCGAGTGGCTCTGGTGTGTTCCCTCTGCGCGATGCTGGGTTTAGCTGCCGGTCAAACCCGTCCGCGCGCTCGCGATCTGGGCATTGTCGCCGGTATTCTTCCCACGGGACCTTTGAACGCAATAACCGATGTAGCGGGCGTGTTGGTCGGCCACACGACTCTGATTCGCGGCGATACGATCCGCACAGGTGTCACTGCGGTGCTGCCGCACGCGGGAAACCTTTTCCGCGAAAAAGTCCCTGGCGCTGTGTTCGTGGGCAACGGATTCGGCAAGCTGGCCGGCTCGACACAAGTCAACGAACTCGGCGAGATCGAAACGCCGATTCTGCTGACGTCGACGCTTGATGTCCCGCGTGCCGCCGACGCTCTGATCGATTACATGCTGGCGCTGCCGGGCAACGAGGCCGTGCGCTCGATCAACCCGTTGGTCGCGGAGACGAACGACGGATACCTGCTCAACGATATCCGCGGCCGGCACGTGGGACACGACGAGGTGTTCGCGGCGATTCAGAATGCAAAAGGCGGGCCGGTGGAAGAAGGCGCTGTGGGAGCAGGCACAGGAACCGTGGCGTTCGGATGGAAGGGCGGGATCGGCACGTCGTCGCGCACCGCCGGAGAGTACACCGTCGGCGTGCTGGTGCAGACGAACTTCGGCGGGGACCTGACGATCGCCGGCATTCCGGTGGGCCGCGAACTGAGGAAAAGGGCGGGGCCGAACTCGGGGAATGGCAGCATCGTCGTCGTCGTTGCGACCGACGCGCCGGTGGACGCGCGGAACCTGCGACGGATTGCGGCGCGCACCATGTTCGGCCTGGCTCGCACGGGCGCGGATGGCTCTAACGGAAGTGGAGACTACGCCATCGCTTTTTCCACCGCGCGCAATCCTGCGAAGCTGATCACGAACGACGGCATGTCGCGTCTGTTCGTCGCCACCATCGAGGCCACCGAAGAGGCGATCTACAACTCCCTGTTGAAGGCAGTGACGATGACGGGGAGCGGGCACACGGTGGAGGCGCTGCCGGTCGAAGAAACCAAAGAAATCCTGCGAGCGCACGGCGTGCTCCGCTAACTCAGAATGTCAACCGGATCTGCATTTCCAGGCGCCGGTTGTTGGCGGTCTCGAAAAACCCTTCTCCGTTCGGCGCGCCTGCGATTTGGTTGGAGCGGCCGAACAGCGGCGATGTGATATCGCCGACGATGGGACCCGGGTTAGTGTGGTTGAGTAAGTTGCGAATCGACATCGAGATACTCAAGTTATAGCGCCGCCCCGCGCTTGGAGAACCGAGCAGGCCGCGCAGCCCTTGATTGGTCACCGGGCCCAGCGGCGCCGGGCCGGCGCCGCCCTGGGCGGGCCTGGCAGCGTTCTCCTTGTTCGGTCCAAAACCGAAAGCCTTTCCGATGCGCAGATTCACCGCTATCAGCGCCGGTGCGCGGCCGTAGTTGCGGGGCACAAGCGTTTCCGTCGCGTCGGGTTGCGGGTCCAATAGCCCATAACTCGTCTCGATGAGCCCTGGCTTCAGCGGGTTGTTCG
>JBELAO010000021.1:0-74863 GCA_049508735.1 Bryobacteraceae bacterium
CGTCCCTCCTCGTACCAGAGTGTTTTTGGATAATTCACAATGATACGCTCTCGAGGGACGCTTCACCTTTGGTTGCGGCCACAGGCCGCGCTAAGTTTATCCGTGGCCATGATGCTTTTGGTGTTTTGCAGCAAGTTCTGAAGCTTGCGCTGCTAATCCGCTGACGCACGCGCGCTCCGCCATCGGCGCTACCATGAGCTTACCCAGGCATGGAAATCCGTACCGACCTCACGCCGGCCGCGCTGGCGGGCAAGCTGCATCGGCTGTTCGATCTTTCGGCGCAGAAAATCCAATCTCTCCAAGAGACCTGGCAGCCGTCGCAGGGTTCGCCCGTGTTCACGGTGGATGGCCGCTACACCAGCCGCGGCTGGACGGAGTGGACGCAGGGTTTCCACATCGGCTCGCCCATCCTGCAGTTCGACGCCACCGGCGAGAGCGAATTCCTCGATCTCGGCCGTTCGCGCACCGTCGAGCTGATGGCGATTCACTTGAGCCACACGGGCGTGCATGACCATGGCTTCCACAACGTCAGCACGTATGGCAATCTGCTGCGCCTGATGAACGAAGGCCGCATCGCGGAGGCTGCCTGTGAGCGCCGTTATTATGAGCTGGCGCTCCGGGTTTCCGGCGCCGTGCAGGCAACGCGCTGGTCGCCCACGGCCGATGGCGGCGGGTATATTTACTCGTTCAATGGTCCACACTCGCTGTTTGTGGACGCCATCCGCTCCTTGCGCATTCTGGCGGTGGCGCACCGGCTGGGCCAAGCGGTGATGGGTGAAAACGACCGGCGCATTTCGCTGCTCGACCGGCTGATGGACCACGCCCGCGCCACGGCGAAATACTCGGTCTACTACGGCGAGGGCCGCGACGCCTACGACATGCGTGGCCGAGTCGCGCACGAGAGCATCTTTAATCCCAACGATGGCAATTACCGCTGCCCCAACTCGCAGCAGGGCTATTCGCCGTTCACCACCTGGACACGCGGCCTGGCGTGGGCAATGTGCGGGTTTGCCGAGCAGTTGGAATTCTTCTCGACCTTGGAGGGCCACGCCGAATTCCGCGCGGTGATGGAGAAAGCCGCGCGGGCCACCTGCGATTTCTGGATCGCCAATACGCCACTGGATGGCATCCCTTATTGGGATACCGGCGCTCCCGGCCTGGCCGAACTCGGCGCTTGGCGCGAGCGGCCGGCGGACCCGTTCAACGGGCATGAGCCGGTCGACAGTTCCGCCGCCGCCATTGCCGCGCAAGGGCTGCTGCGCCTCGGCCGTTATCTAAACGACGACCGCTACTGGAATGCCGGGCTCACCGTCGCTAACGCGCTGTTCGACGAGCCATATCTCAGCCTCGCCGCCAGCCACCAGGGCTTGATTCTGCACTCCGTGTATCACCGCCCGAACGGCTGGTGCGCCACCCCAGGCGAATCTTCGATGTGGGGCGATTATCACGCCCGCGAAGCCGCCTTGTATCTGCTGCGCTTCGTCGAAGGCCGCCCATATCTGAAGTTTTGGTAGGGTAGGGCAGGCGCAGTCTTGCGTGCAGGCGCGAGAGTCGTCTCGACCTTTTTTCGTCCTGTGGGTTCCAAAAAAATGGCGGACTTCAAGAAATGTCGGCAGGAATGCCTCGACACGGCAGGCAAGACTGCCCGCACCGCGATTACCGGGGAATGTCGGCACGAATGCCGACACAGCAGGCAAGACTGCCCGCGCCACGATTACTGGGGAATGTCGGCACGAATGCCGACACCGCAGGCAAGACTGCCCGCACCGCGACTACCGGGAAATGTCGGCACGAATGCCGACACAGCAGGCAAGACTGCCCGCGCCACGATTACCGCGTTGCGAATAGTGGTGCACGGGATGTGGCCAGAGGTGGGCCTGGCCGCGGCGTAGCGTGAATCCTCGGGGCGAGATGCGAAGGTAAGGGGCATAATCGCCCCAAGAGCCGGTTCTTTCCTGTGATAATCTGTCGAAATGCAGCCGAGGCATCCGCTTCTCTATGCCAGCCAGCGGTTGGGTCCGCTGGTCGAAGAGGACACCTTCGCCCGGCTTTACCGTTCCCGCGAGTTTCTCGCCAACAGTCTCGACCAGCGCCTGCGATTATCGGAGGCCGCCCGGCAGGCGTGCCTGTCGCCGTTCCACTACCACCGAATGTTCGTGCGCGCTTTCGGAGAAACGCCGCACGATTTTCTCACCCGCCGCCGCATTGACCGGGCCAAACATTTACTGGCGAGGGACCAGTGCCCGGTCACCGAGGTCTGCCTGGCGGTGGGTTATGAGAGCCTGGGGTCGTTCAGTTCGCTGTTTCGCTCGGTGGTGGGCCGCTCGCCACTCGAATTCCGCCAGAGCCTGCGGCGCGTCTTCCCGGTGCCGGATCTGACTCCTTATCGCTTCGTTCCCGCTTGCTTCCTGCTGTCGTTTGGCTCCCGGCCGTTCTGACCACCCCGGCTCCTGACCAAAAGAGCAAGATTCAAGAAGCGGACTGCGATATTCTGTGAGAATCTGAATCTCGGAGGGGGGTACATGATCCAACGCTTATCGCACATTAGCATCTACGTTCTCGACCAGGACGCAGCTTACGACTTCTACGTGAACAAGCTCGGTTTCGACGTTCACACGGACGCGACCATGGACGGCGGATTCCGCTGGCTGACGGTCAATCCCAAGGGGCAGCCCGATTTGGAAATCGCGCTTATGCCCAGCGGGCCGTCACCGATGATGGATCAGGAAAGTTCCGACATGCTGCGTACGTTGATCGGCAAAGGAGCGATCGGCAGCGGCGTGCTGGAGACGGCTGACGTTCGCAAGACCTACGAGGAGTTGCGAGCCAAGGGCGTCGAGTTTTCTCAACCGCCGACCGAACGCTTCTACGGCACGGAAGCTTTGTTCAAGGACAACTCCGGCAACTGGTTCAGCTTGACGCAACGGGCACCAGGGCACAAGTAGTGTCCACCAGGCGGCTGGCCAGGAGGCAATATGACAAAACGCATCGTTCTGGCAGGCATATTAGGCGGGGTCGCCATGTTCCTCTGGGCGTCCGTGGCTCACATGGTTCTGCCGCTGGGGCGGGCTGGAATTCGCGAGATCCCTGGCGAGCAGGCGTTACTCGGCGACATGCACTCCGCGCTTGGGGAATCGCCGGGTCTCTATATGTTTCCAGGTATGGGCGCCAGTTCCGACATGAACCAATATGAACAGAAGCTAACGACCAATCCATCGGGCTTGTTGATCTACCACCCGCCCGGCGCCAAGGCCTTGACGCCGGCGCAGTTGGCTACCGAGTTCCTGACGGAGCTGCTCGAAGCCCTGCTGCTGAGCTGGCTGATCGCTCAGATCCGTCTCGAAGGCAGGTCACCGCGGTTCGGGTATGTGATCGTCGTCGGCCTCATATCGGCGATTTCGACCAACGTTTCGTATTGGAACTGGTACGGCTTCCCAACCGCCTATACGCTCGCGTACATGACCACTCAGTTCGTGGGCTATCTCGCTGCCGGTTTGGTGGCAATCTGGATACTCGGGCGTCCAGTGCCCAAGGTCGCGATCGCCCCTTGACCTACCTGCCATCGTGGCGGCGCGACTGGCAGTCTGAGGCCGGCACCTTCCGCGCGGCCGGGTTGATGCCTGGCTGGGCCGATTGTCCGGGGCACGTTCTCGGCCGTCCCAGGTTGATCGAAATTAAAGCGTGCATGGACGAATCCCTCGGAAAGCGCGCTGTCGGCGGCACGCCTGAAGCCCAACCCTCCTCACTTGGTGGCAAGCGCGGATGGTGGTCGCCGATTCAACGCCCCAAGAAAAGCCGAGATGACTCTCGGCTCTTGCAGCCTTGCAGGCCGCCTGACAAGCCAATGCCGCTTAGTTTTGCGGTTACCGGACCTGCATCAATTGTGGGGCGGGCGCCCTCGTCCTGAGGTCCCCTCCGAGGCCGGCCCCTTGGCCGGCTTCTCGCACGGGCAAGTGGTTGATTCGTCGATAAAGCAGCGGGACGAGGGCGTCCCGCGCGGACCCGGGGGTCCGCCCCACAACGCCGACCACTCCGAGGCTTTTCCAAAACTAAGTGGCATTGGCCTGGCAGGCCACGCCACGGCTTGGGTGAACAGTATTGGGCTGACGCCGTGCCCCGATTTGATACGACGCGTCCAGCTTCGGAGTTCAGGCTAAGGCGGTTTCTCCGTGCCACCGGTCAGCCTCTCCAAATCCAACAAATGCAGTGGCTTAAAGGACTTCTCCGACCACCGGCAGAAGTCCGAGAACTCGACTCCCACGAAAAACCCGATCTCCCGGTAATCGCAATAGCGCACCTTGCCGGCGAAGCTCTGGCGGGGGAAGTCCCAGTGGACTTCGGTGCCCAGAGGAATTTCATTTTCCAGTTGCAAGCATGCGCCGGAGGGCGAGATATCTTCAAGCAATGCCAGTGCTGTCCGCGGCTGCTTTCCTTCGTCCTCCCAACGCACCTCCACCATATCCGCGCACATCATGCGGGCTTCCCTGCGATGATCCTCCATACATTTCTCTTATCGGCGGTTGATGCAGCTCACTTTAGAGCCGGCACGGCTCCGCCCCGGAAGGTCCGTGAGGTGCGCACCTGGCCGGCAGAGGGGCCGGCGCTTCCGCTTGCCAACCCGGCGCACCGCAGCAGTTGGCAGGCGGAAGCGCCGGCCCCACCGCCGCCTCAGTACTTCGCCAGCTCCTCAAAATCCACGTTGCCGCCGGAGAGAATCACTCCCACCGAGCCAATCGCCGCCTGCAATCTCCCGAACAGAACGGCGGCGGCGGGAACTGCGCCGCTCGGCTCGACCAGCAGCTTGAGCCGGAGCAGAAGGAACTTCACCGTCTGGCGGATCTCGTCGTCGCTCACCAGCACGACGCCTTCCGCCAGTTGCTGAATCACGGGGAAGGTCAGCGCGCCCGGCTGCGGCGCTCGCAGGCCGTCGGCGATGGTGTCGGGATGAGACACAGTGACGCGCTCGCCGGCTTTGAGCGACAGGAACGTATCGTTGGCGCCTTCCGGTTCGGCGCCGAAAACGCGAATCGCCGGATAGATGGCTTTGGCGATGGTGGCGCACCCGGACAGAAGGCCGCCGCCACCGACCGGCGCGATCAGCGCGTCGAACGGTCCGGCCTCTTCGAGCAGTTCGAGAGCGGCGGTGCCCTGCCCGGCCATAATGAGCGGATGGTCGAACGGGGGCACCAGGGTGGCGCCAGTTCTGTCCATAATGCCGGCGGCGATTTGCTCACGAACTTCGGTGTGCCGGTTGTAGGTCACAATGCTGGCGCCGCGCGCGCGGGTCGCTTCCATCTTGGCGCGCGGGGCATCCTCCGGCATTACGATGGTGGCCTGCGCGCCCACGTGTTTGGCCGCGATCGCCACCGCTTGAGCGTGGTTGCCCGATGAGTAAGCCACTACGCCGCGCGCAAGCGCGCCGGCGGACAGCGAGAGAATCAGGTTGGCCGCTCCGCGGATTTTGAAAGCTCCGCCGCGCTGCAGGTTCTCGCATTTGAAGAACACACGCATCCCGGCACGGGTATCGAATCCCGCCGAGGTGAAGACCGGAGTATGCCGAGCCAGGGGGCGTATCCGCTCCGCCGCCTGACGGACGTCGTTGGCTTGGATGGCAAGGTCCATTGGTTCCAGGATAACCGCGGCGGCTCTCGCGGCGTGCGCTTCGGGGCCATTCATGAGATGATCGATTCAATTGCAAGGCGACCGCTCCCTTTGGTCGCGGCTCCGATTGAGCGCAATTCCGAATCGAGGCCACGCAACGGAGCCGCGACCAAAGGGAGCGGTCAGCCTCCGTCGCCGCGATCGGTCCGCGCTTATTCCGCCGAGATTGACACTACCACCACGCCGCGCTCGCGCGAGTCGTTCGCGTCGGCGGGCAGCACGGACGCAACGCGGAAGCGCACTACCATGTCTTCCGCATCCCGCGGCAGCGGCCGCACCAGCACGTGCGCGCCGGCGCGGCGGAACTCGGCTGGCTCCAGTTCGCTCCCATTCACGGTGCCGGCCAGCGCCACAATGGCGTTGGCGGCGAAAAGCGCGTCGGGAAGGAACAGCTCGATCGCCACCGTTCGCGCCCGCGCCGCGCCAGTCGAGCGGATGCGGAAGGAAAACTCACGCCCGGTCCAGCGCCAGCCGGTTCCCTCCGCGGCGTGCCAGCCGTCCAGCCGTTCCACGTTGGCCAGCCGGTCGAAGCGGCTTCGCAGGAAGCAGAACGCGCGCTCGTCGCGGTCCGCGCGCACTGGGTCCGAACGGCGCGTGTCGCCCACCGCGAGCCAATCGAGCATATCCCAATAGGTCCGCTTCAGCGCCAGCCGCAACCCTGGTTCGGAGAAAACGAAATAGTTGCTCTCGTCGTTGTTCAGCTCGGTTTCGTCCAACAGGTACGCCAGAGCGACGTCTTTCGGCATCGGCGCGCCCCCGGGAAAGCGGCGTGCGATGCGCGTGCTCAGGAAGCAGAAGGCAGCGCGCTTGGCCAGTTCCTCGAGAACGTGGAACGGGTTGCGCAGGTGATAAAGCGTGCCCAGGAAAAACGCGAAATCGTATGGGCCGCCTGGCAATTGGAAGGGCCGGTCCAAATCGAGTTCCACCAGCTCCACCGACGACCCGAGCGCGGCCTTAAGCGCGCGTGCCCCACGCATCCCATTGTGGTTGTAAACCCCGTGATCGACAGCGGTTACCCGGTAGCCGAGCGATTCGAGAAAGAACCCCAGTTCGCCATCCGCGCAGCCCAGGTCGAGCACCTTGCGCCCCTTGCCCGGCGCCCCAAACATCTCCCGGTTGGCGCCGCGCAGGAGCTGGTTGCAGTGGGCCAGCGACGATAGCGTGTCGTAGGGATACCACTCGAAGCCCGGATTCCGGATCCCCAGCCGCGCCCGGCAGATAACCTCGCGATACCGCTCCGCCAGGTCGCGCACGGCCTCGATTCCCTGGCTTTCGTTTTGTGCCGCGTTCTCGACCCCGCCGCCGCCGCTTGCCCGCATGGCGTCCATCATAACCCGCCTCCGCACTTTCCCGTTCGGGATAGACCACACTTAACCAAAGTCAGTCTTGGAAACATTCTCGTACGCATGGTACTAGTAGCTACAGGATCGTAGCTGGTACTTCTAGCTTGTTCGTACGTGGTTGAATTCGACATTTTGGCGGCTGGCTGATCATCCAGCCGCTTTTCAGTCAAGGAGGCTCGGCTCTTTATGTCAACGCTCGGTATCTTCTTCAGAGTGGCCATTTCAGCCGCCATCGCCGGCGGCACTCTCATCGCGCAAACTGCCATCGCTCCCGTAGGCAACAGCGGCCGGCTCGTGAGCACCATCGGTGTGGATCGCAGCGTTTATTTCCCCGGCGAGGAAGCCGTGCTGACGCTTACGGCGCGCAACGCGGGTTCCGCTCCGTTGGAGGTCGTGTCGCCCTTCTCCGCCTTCGGCTGTTTCGAGTTATCCCGCTTGGCGCCAACAGGTTCGCTGATCCCAATCTTCGCACGGCCAGTGTGTCCGCTACGGTTGGTTGAGCCGACCGGCGCAAAGGTTGTGCTGGGAGCGGGCGAAGAGAGCCGTGTCTCGGTGAGCGGTGACGACTTGTGGCCCGGCTCCAGCGCCTCCACCGTGTCCGGCACGTCCGGCTACTACCAGATCTCGGGCGTCTCCGGCGCGTCGGCGGTCTTCCGGATCGCTATGCCCCGCTTGGAGACGGCCACCGCGGTTCGCATCCACGACATTGTGTACACCGACCCGGCCACCAGGAGCGAAGTTCGCAAGGCGGCCTACATGCACGTTTTCTCACTGCGATGGAACAACCAGAGCTATCTGTGTATCGCTCTGTCCCCCAGCCTTCGGGATAAGGCGGTGGCTACCGATGGGACGGGAAACGTAACGGCCGTCGGCGTTCCCTACCGTCGTTTGGCGGTTCTGCCGGGCCCTGTCGCTTCCCTGACGGGCACGGCGAACGCACAGGACAACCTGGCGATCACCTGGGAGGATACGAGGGGCGCCAGCCAAACCGTGCTGGTGGCCGGCGACCAGGGGAATGGCGCCTCAGACAACGTTCAGGTGGCTCTAGACTCGAGTTTTGAGAGACTGAGCTCGGCCGATACCCAGCAATTCTCAGCCAAGGTTGCCGGGGCAGCCAATCGCAACGTGACCTGGAGTGTTTCGCTCGCTCCCGGCGCACCGGCGGGAGCCCAGGCCGGAGCGGTCACCGCTTCGGGAGTCTACACGGCCCCGGCTGGAATCACCAAGCCGTACGCAGCAATCGTTACGGCGCAAAGCCAGGCGGATCCCTCCCGGTCCGCCGTCGGTGTGGTTGCTTTGCAGCCTCGGAATCAGGGTACTTTGGCGGCAGCCGCTGGCGATGGGTCGATCTTCGCGGCCAAGTCGGCGGTCAGCGCCGCGTCCGGCTCCGGCCCGGGCCAGTAGGGGCTGGGTTCTCATACGGGATGACGCGTGGGGTGTGTTTCGGACCCAATAGCCCGCGGCCGAGCTTTACTCCTCTGAGCTCGGCCGCGGGTTTTCTTTTGACACCCGCGAAAGTGCGCGCGCCGAAAAACAATATTGATACAGGTGATTCAGATCTCTAATGTCCTCAATGGCATGAAGCTTGCTAGCATAGGAATTGACGGTTTCAAGGGAGGGTTCCTGTGTCCAAGGGTTTCGTCGCCATTAATGTGGAACGCTGTAAGGGCTGCTCTTTCTGTGTCGAGTTCTGCCCCACCCACGTGCTGGCTCTCTCATCCGCTTTCAATTCCAAGGGTTACCACACCCCCCACGTGGTAGCTTCGGACAAGTGCAGCGGTTGCGATCTGTGTGGAATGTACTGTCCCGACTTTGCGATTTATGGAGCGCGCTATGCACGCTGACCCCAGGGGCGTATTAACAGGTGTTCATTTTCTCGACGGTGACCACGCATGTTGTGAGGGAACGCTCGCAGCAGGTGCGCGATTTGCCGCAGGTTATCCGATTACGCCGTCCACCGAAGTAGTGGAACGCTTCGCATCGCGAATTCCAACCGTCGGCGGCATCTTCATCCAAATGGAGGATGAGCTGGCCGCCTCCATCGCTATTCAAGGGGCCGTTTGGGGTGGCGCGAAAGCGTTTACCGTCACGTCGGGTCCGGGTTTTTCGTTGATGATGGAGCACATTGGCTACGCGGCCATCACCGAAACTCCGTGCGTATTCGTCAACGTGCAGCGCGGCGGTCCTTCCACCGGTCTGCCGACGCTGCCGGCGCAGGCGGACATGATGCAGGCCAAGTGGGGATCGCACGGCGACTACGGCATCATCGCGCTCTGCCCGAATTCTCCGCAGGAGTGCTTCGATCTCACTATCACCGGCTTCAACCTGGCCGAGGAGTTTCGCGTCCCGGTGATGATGATGCTCGATGAGTGCGTCGGACACATGACGGAAAAGGTCATCATTCCGCCGGCCGAGCAGATTGAGGTGTCGCCGCGGCGCTACACCCACAAGCCGCCCGCCGAATATCGCCCCTTCGAACCGGACGGGACCCAAGTGCCGGAAATGGTGAAGGCGGGGGACGGTTACCGCTTCCACGTCACCGGGCTGACCCACGACGAACGCGGTTATCCTAGCATGAACGTAACCACGCAGGACCGCCTGGTGCGGCGGCTGGTGGACAAGCTGAAGCCATTTTCCAACGGCCGCGCCATCTGCGAGACGGCCGGTCTGGAGGATGCCGAAGTCGCGGTGGTCTCCTATGGCATCACGTCGCGCGTGGCGCAACGGGCCATCGAGCTGGCGCGCAAACGGGGCATCCGCGCCGGCAAGTTCCGGATCATTTCCGCCTGGCCGTTCCCGGAGCAACACATCGCCGAGCTGGCCGGCCGCGTGAAGGCATTCGTGGTGCCGGAATTGAATTTGGGCCAGATGGTGCATGAAGTGGAACGCGCCGCGGCCGGCCGCGCCAGGGTGATACCCGTCAGCCACGCTGGCGGCACCGTGCACGACCCCGAAGTGATTCTCAAAGCCATCGTGGAGGCGGCGCAGTGAGCGAACAACTACTCGAAGTCGAATGCGAGATCCCGGAGGGTTCCTTCAATCCGGTCGAGCCGTTTCTGCGCATGGACCGCATCCCCCACATCTGGTGCGCCGGATGCGGCATCGGCACCACCGTCAACTGCTTCACCCGCGCGCTGCTGGAATCGAAGGCCAACCTGGATAAAGTGGCCATCGTTTCCGGGATCGGCTGTACCGGCCGCGTGGCCGGCTACGCGCGCCTGGATTCCTTTCACACCACGCACGGCCGCGCCATCCCGTTCGCCACCGGTTTGAAGCTGGCCAACCCGGAACTGCAGGTGGTGGTCTACTCAGGCGATGGCGACCTGTTCGCCATCGGCGGCAATCACTTCATCCACGCCGCGCGCCGCAACATGGACATCAAGGTGATCTGCGTCAACAACCTGACCTACGCCATGACGGGCGGGCAGACCGCTCCCACCACGCCCAGCCACGTGATCAGCGCCACCGCGCCTTATGGCGTCTTCGAGCCGGCCTTCAACCTGGTGCAACTTGCCGACGCCTGCGGAGCTTCCTACGTGGCGCGCTGGACCACCTTCCACGTCAAGCAGCTCGCGCGCTCCATGGAGGAGGTTCTCAAGAAGAAGGGCTTCTGCTTCATCGAGATCGTTTCGCCCTGCCCTACCCTCTACCAGCGGCGCAACAAGATGGGCGATGGGCTGGACACCATGAAGTATTACAAGCAGGCGAGCAAGATTCGCCACGGCGCGCCCACCAGCGAGTGCAGCCTGAGCAAGAGCGGCGAAATCGTGGTCGGCAAATTCATCGACCGCGAGCGGCCCGATTACTACGAGTTGTTGCAGGCGCAGATGCACGACACCTTAGGCGAGCGCTACGCCGAACCGGAAGTGGGGTGCTCGGAATGCTAACTGAAATTCGCGTGGCCGGAAGTGGGGCAGGCGCTTTCGCCTGCCAACCCGGAGGTGCCCGGAATGCTAACTGAAATTCGCGTGGCCGGCTTCGGTGGTCAAGGCGTGATTCTGGCCGCGATCGTGGTGGGAAAAGCCAAGGCTATTTTCGAGGGCGCTTACGCCACCATGACGCAGAGTTTCGGTCCGGAGGCGCGCGGAGGATCGTCGAGCGCGCAGTGCATTCTCTCCGACGAGCCGATTCTTTATCCGTACATCACGAAGCCCGACGTGCTGGTGGTGATGTCGCAGGAAGCTTATACGAAATTCTCGCCCGAGCTCAAGCACGGTGGAATTCTGATCGTCGAGCAGGACCTGGTGCATCTCGGCAACCTTCCCGCCGGCGCCCGCGTCTACGGCGTCCCGGCGACGCGCCTGGCTGAGGAGTTAGGCCGCAAGGTGGTTCTCAACATCGTCATGGTGGGCTTCCTGGGCGCCGTCACCGGACTGGTGAGTGCGGACGCGTTGCGCAACGCGGTGAAGGATTCGGTGCCGCCGGCGCTCGAAAAGCTCAACCTCGAAGCTTTCGACAAGGGCTTCGAATACGGTTCCCACCTGATGCAGAAACTCGCCGAAGAGGGCGAGGCCGAGCCGGTGATGTCGTTGGAATCCGAGTCGTAGGGCCAACTGAGGAGCTTGCTTAAGAAACGCCGGGGCACGGTCGGCCACAGATAAACACAGATGAACGCAGATTGAGAATTATTGGCTCATTCTGGATTCCAAAGCCAGCTTCGGCGAAGCTGCATTCCCAAAGTGGGAGACCGAGGAGGAGCAAGTCTTGTATCAGGGCGTCCAACTTCGGAATTCAGGGTAAGAAGCCGGAGCACGGCCGGCCACACATGAACGCAGATTGAAGAGTATTGGCCTATCCGCGTTCATCCGCGTTCATCCGCGTTCATCTGTGGCTCCGGCTGTGGTTCCGCGCCGATTTCCTGCAGCTTGTCGAAGAGGCCGCGCGCGGCCCGCTGCGCGGCGATCTTCTTGGTCCGGCCCTCGGCCTGGCAGGCCCAGTCCTTGCCCACGCGGACTTCCACGGTGAACATTTTGGAATGTTCCGGCCCGCGCTCGCGCACAATGGCATACCGCGGCTGCGGCAGTTTGCGCGACTGCGCGAGCTCCTGCAAAGTGCTCTTGAAGTTGGCGATGGCCGGCTGGATATCGGTGCCCGACTCTTCGTCGCCGGCGAAAGGCGCGTCCAAAACGTGCGCGGCCACGAACCGGCGCACCGGGTCGATGCCGCCATCCAGATAAACCGCGGCGATCACCGCTTCCAACGCATCCACCAGCAAGGTCTTCTTGGCGCGGCCGCCGCTCATCTCCTCGCTGCGGCCCAGATCGAGATAGCTGCCGAGGTCGAGCCGCCGCGCCACGCCGTGCAGATGGGCGGCGCTCACCAGGTGCGCTTTGAGTCGCGACAGCTCTCCCTCACTCGAATCCGGCTGCCGCAGCACGAGCGCTTCCGCGATCAGAAATCCCAGGATCGAATCGCCCAGGAATTCCAGCCGCTCGTTGTCACGCACCGGCGGGCCGGCGCCGGCGTGCGACTCGTTGGCCGCCGAGCTGTGGGTCAGAGCGCGGCCGAGCAGCGCCGGATCCGAGAACCGGTGGTTGATACTCGATTCGAGCGTGCCCACTTCCGCGCGCATGAGTGGCCGGCTATTTGGCGTCAGCGGTCTTGGCCTTTGTCGCCATCGCTTTCAGGTTTTGCGCCACTTGCCTGATGGACGGGTGAAGCTGCGGATCGGCCAGCAGCTTGTCGCAAATGGCCAGCGCCTCGTCGTTCTTGCCGGTCTTCTGGTAGGCCATGGCCAGCCGGACCTGATAGGCCGGCTGCGGGTCGCCATCGATCGCCAGCTTGAAATCCGCGACCGCCACGTCGTATTTCTTGCGCTTGAGCGCCGCCAGTCCCAGGTCGTTCTGGAGTTCGGCCCGCATGAACTTCCTGGCATCCGCCCATTGGGCGTCGGTGATTCCGGTGTTCGGCTTGGTATCGAGGCTGTCGAGCGCTTGGTTGAAATCTTTTTCCGCCTTCGAAAGCTGCTCCTCCTTGTCGAGGTCGTTTTCACCCACGTGCTGCGTAATCAGCTCTCCCAACTGCATGGCGGCTTGCGAGTTCTTGGGATTGGCTTCCAGCACGCGCTGGTCGGTGATTTCCGCGCTGGCGTAATCGCCTTTCTGCTGGTACGCATCGGCTTCCAGCAGCAGAGCAACCTCTTTGTACGCCGTGTCGGCGAATTTGCCGAGCAGATCCTCGGCCGCCTTGATGGTTGCGTCCGGGCTTTCGGTTCGCGCCGCGAACAGCGCCCGCACGGCGTCGGCCTCGGCGTTCGACTTCGGCTTTAACTGCGCCATCAGTCCGGAGACAGCGGCGGCCATTACCAGGACGCCGGTCAAAATCGTTCGTATCATTCCAAATCGCTCCTTCTATTTATTGCTTGGAACTCGCGTGCAGTCCATTCTCGGCTTCCCTGCGCGCCATGTCCGAAATGCCTTCCACCTTCAAGGCGTTGGCAAAATACTGTTGCGCCTGTTCGGGCTCATCGGCCGCCAGAGTCAGCTTGCCCAAATACACCAGCACCCAGGCCCTGGTGGCCGGCCGGGGCCCGAGATCGAGAGCGCTCTGAAACAACCGGACCGCCGTCTCGGGGTCCCGATTGAGCGCCGCGATGCGGGCCAACCCATAATAGGCATCCGCGTGGAACGGTTTCTGGTCGGTCTGCTCCAGAACCTCCAGATACAATTTCTTGGCCGCGTCCAGGTTACGCGCCACGTAAAGCCGTTCGGCATCGTCCAGGGTCTTGGCCGGCCCGGTCAGCGGCGCGGCGGGCACGGCAGCGGCGGCGGGCGCCGCGGGCTTGGGGGCGGGCGATGGCGGTCCGGCATTGAAGTCTATTCTGGACAGCCGTGCGTCTTCGGTTCGCAGATCGATGGCGCCCACCATTTCGGGATAGTAGATTAGCATCGACTGTTCCTGCCTTTCATACACGGGCAGGGCCTCGGAAAAGTACGGCGCCAGGATGAATCCCTGGTACAGCGCGCGCTCGATGGCGCCGGGATCGTGATCCAGGCGCGACTCCACGGCCTTGATCAGCGACTCGCTGGCCAGCGCCGGGAAGTTGTCGCGGAAGGAATCCTCCAACCGGCCCACCCGCTGCGCCTGCCGCGCCAGGAATTTCTTACGCTCCAGGATCTCCTCGTTCTGGGTGGACATGGGGTCGAGCAGGTAGTGCAGGTAGGCGTGGCGAATATCGAACGAGCGCGGCTCGGCCGAAGGCGTCACCACCACGGTATCCTCAAATCCGTAACTGCGCCGCTGAACCTGGCCGGGCGGAGCCAGCAACTCGATGTAGATTTGAAAATGCCGTCCCTTGAAGCCGGAGGTCTGTTGCCGCAAATAGGCGTTCACTTGCAGCACGGCCTGCGTGACCGGGGTATGGTATCGCGCGATATATTCGTCGATCTCCGGCTGCGCGCGCTGCCAGATTTGGGCGATGCCGGCTTCCTTGTAGAACAAAACCAGCAGCTTGGAGAACTCCTGCAGGCGCAGCGCTTCGGGCGGGATCTCCACATCGCGCTTGCGCTGGACGAAATCCGGAGGGCCGCCCACGGTCAGGGCGAAAGAGATGTACTGGCCCAGCTCGGCGGCCGCGTTTTGCTGACGGTGTTCGGCGACGAATTGCTTGATCGCCGCGAGCGATGGGATCTCGCGCCGGGCGAGTTCCTCGCGCACCTGCCTGCGCAACGGGTGGCTGTAGGGCGCGTCCAATCCGGCATCGAATCCTGCGGCGTTCAGCGCCGCCATCACGGTAAACAGCGTCTGGCTCGAGTCCAGTTGGCCCGCTTCGGGCTGGTCCGCGCGCGCCACCAGAGCGAGGGCCACCAAGGCTGGGAAGATAAGTCGCTTCAACAAGGTCCGCCTAGAATAATCCCAGTGTACCTTAGCGCGAGGAGTGCAGCTGAAAAGGGTGAGCACGAGAGCCTCTTCCGCCCCGTTCCGGGGCTGGTTTTCGCCGCCCGCCAATCCCGACGGCTGGCGCCGTGGGCTGTGTTCTTTCGCTCCTACGGACCTTAAAGGCGCGCCGCGCCGCGGTCGGCTATGCTGGAGGTTCCTTCATGCGCCGGTACGTCATTCTCAGCAACCGCAGGCGGGTGATCATTGCGCTGGTGCATACGGTGGCGTTTCTGCTGCTGGCCGTATACACGGGGACGTTGCTGGTGCGGCCGTTGCACGCCGGTTCGCTCGCGCCGGGTTGGATTTTCGCCGGGGTCTACGCCGCCATCACCCTGGCGCTGTTGGTGCTTGCGGCGATCTCTGGCAATGTCATCGAGCGCATCTACTTCGGGCTGTGTACGACCAGCGCCGGGTTCGGCCTGGCGCGGCAGATTCTGGGCGATGCCGGTATTCCCGCCGCCATCTATGTGCGCGTGGCAATGCTGGCGGGCGCGGTGATGATGGGGGTGGTGATATTGCGCGAATTCCGCGGTATCGCCCCGGCTGCGGATTAGGCGGCCCAATCGATCCACTTGACGCGTGGCGCCGGCTCGCCGACGCTTATTCGGCCTTCGAGTAGTAATAGGTATACTTGCTGTACAACTCCGAGGCGCGGGCCCCGTTGGCGACGATCCCCAGCACGTTGTTCTCGCACAGCGACTGAATGGCGCGCGTCACGTTGTCGAAGGTGGTGGTGCCGATCTTGACCACCAGAATCGTGCCATCCGCCATGGTCGACAGCAGGTTCGCGTCCGCCGAAAACAACAGTGGCGGCGTATCGAAAATCGCCCAGTTAAAAAGGCGCGGCAGATCCTCGAACAACTGCTTGGCTTGCCGCATATTCAGCAGTTCGAGAGGATTCTTCACCGGCGTGCCGGCGGGCAGCAGGTAGAGGTTGGTGTTTTCGATCCTGCGCAGAGCCTGCACAAAGCTGCACGCACCGGTGATGTAATCGGAAAGGCCGGGCGCCCGATCGATTTGAAACAGGTTGTGGACGACCGGCCGCCGCAGATCGAAATCGCCCAGCAGCACCGAGCTTTCCGTCAGGTGCGCCTGGGCCAAAGCCAGATTGACCGAGCTGAACGTCTTGCCTTCGGCCGGCGACGGGCTGGTGACCACCACGGTATGCAGCGGCTGCAAGGTTTGCAGGTGATTGAGCCGCGTGCGGAGTGTACGGAATTCCTCCGCGGGAGTTTCGTGGGAGGTGTTCAGATCCAGCAGGTGCGATTCCGGCGCCGGATTAAACGCGACTGTCTCGACGCTGCGCAACGCCTCGAGATCCAGGCTCAAACGGTTGGGCGCCGCGCCGCCCCGACTCACCGGCAGAAACTCGGGAATGCGGGGCGCTTCCGGGCGGACTTCCGCCGGCGCGTCCCCGTTCGACAGGGCGCCTTGTTCGGCCCGGCGTAAAGCATCGTGAACTCGACTCATGGTTACCTCCAGCCGGCACTCGCCGCGGCTAGCTCCTGCCAAAAAAGTGATAGTAAACGGAAACCGTCATCGCCAGGCACCCGACAATGAAGGAACTGGACCATGCCAGCCAGAAGAGCCGTCTCTTGCGGCGCACCAACAGGGCGTTCTCCAACAAGGGAATGCTGCTCAACACGGGCAGGTTGGTGTAAGCGCGCACGTCCTTCAGGTTCTTCAGCGAGGTGTCGCGCATCTCCTTGGCCCCCGCCAGCACGATACCGATCACCAGCCCGAGAGCCGTTCCAATCGCGGCCCAAGCCGGCCGGTTCGGTTCGGTAGCCTGCTCCGGCAGCGACGCCGGATCGAGCAGTTCCAGATTCTCGCCGCCTTTATGCTGCTCGAGGTCCTTCGCCGTTTCCGAGGAGTCCCGCTTCTGCACCATGTCCTCGTAGTTTCGCTTGGCGAGCTGGTAATCGCTATTGAGCTGCATATACTCCTGCTCGTTGAGCGGCGCCTGCTCGATGCGCGTCTGGTAAGCCGCGATTTTCTGGTTCAGCAGCCCCTGGTTCTTGATCACTCGGTCGATATCGCCCTGCGTGGTCTGAATCTGAGTCTTGATGGTGGCAATGCTGTTCTTCAGTTCCTCGAGCCGCGCCTGGACGGCCGGGTTGGACACCCTTACCGGGCCCTTATCCGGCGTCGAAGCCGCTTGCGCTTCCAATTGCTTCTCGAGATCCGCTTTCTGCGCTTCGGTAACGGAAATCGCCGCTTTGAGCGAAACGATCTCCGGATAGTTCTCGCCGTACAGCTTCAACATGGAGGCCAGGTTCGATTTCTGTTGGCTCAAGGCCGCCTCCAGAGCGACCAACTGCTGGCTCTTCACCCCGCCGCTCGTGCCGCCGCTCGACACCACGTCCTCGCCGTGTTGCGTGTAGAAACTCTGATCGGCGATCAGGTTCTGCAACGACTGCTCCAGCATAACTTTGCGCGCCTGCGCCTGGGATAGCGTGTCGGCCATCCTGGCGGCTTCGTTCTCAGCGGCGTTTTCCGCCTGCACGTTAGCCTGGAACTGGTCGGGCAATTTCCCCTGGTTGGTCACCTTGAACTGGGTCAGCTTCTGATCCAGATCCTCGAGATGCTGCTTGGCGTTCTTCAATTCGTCGCCCAAGAACTCCGTGGTCACGCTGGCCGTCTTGGTCATGTAAATCAAGTTCTGTTCCTCGAACTTGCCGATCAGCTCACGCACCACCTGCTGGGCCTTGTAACGGTCCGTGTAGCTGAAAGAGATGGTGAAGGCCTGCACCCGGTTTTCGCCTCCCGGCGACGTCGACTCGTAGGGCTTCACCTGGATGGCCTTGTTCCGCATGTCCTGCACGATATCTTCGAGCGGCTTCTGCGTGCGTTCTTTCTTGTACAAATCCAAGTGCACGATCAAGTCGGAAAGGCTGCTGCGGCTCAGAATCTCCGTTTCCATCTCCTGCAGCCGCGTTCCCATCTGGGTGCCGACGTCGGAGTGAACCAGGCTCTGCGACACCTGCTGGGGCGTGATCGTCATCACCGCCTGCGAGACGTACGTGTCCGGCCAGAAGAAAGCCACCACCACCGAAGCCACTAACCCCGCGAACATCGGCCCTACGATCCAAGAACGGTAGCGCCGGAGCATGTCGATATAATCTTCGACGTCCGGCTGGCGCCGCGAAGCGCTCCCATAATTCTGCGCTGGACCCATACTATTGATTGTCCTCCGATTTTCTCGTGCCCCCCGGCGCACGCCTCAGGGAACGATTATCTGGTCTCCCGGCTCCAGGTATATGTTCTGCTCCCGGTTTTTGCCGTGGCTCACCTGATTGTAGTTGAACTTGAACTCCTGGCTGCCCCTAAGAATGCGGATCTTTCTCGTATTGGCAAAATCGCGGAATCCGCCGGCATTCACCAGCCCCTCCATAACGGTGGTTGGGACCACCAGATCGTACGACCCAGGCCTATTCACTTCTCCCTGGATGTAGTATTTCTTGCTGTGAACCGCGGTCAGCCCCACGCTGACGTGAGGATCGCGAATCAACTGGCCATCCACCAGCCGGCGCGCGACCTCTACTTCCACCTGCTGCGGGGTCTTATCCGCAACCATCACGTCGCCGAGCAGCGGAATGGAGATCGCACCATCCGGGCGCACCGCAAACTCCCCGGACATGGGTGCGTTGTTCCAGATTACGATCTTGAGCACATCTTCCGCGCCAATCACGTAGACCTTGGTGTTGGGGGAGGAGGCCTTGGTTTCGGCTGCCGGAGCGGCCATCTTGGCGGGATCGATCGATACGCCGGCAGCCAGGTGCGCATTGGCGTCGGCCGGCGGATTCTGCCCAGCGGGAGATGCCACCGGCGGCTGGGCCGGCTGCGTCGCCGCCTCCTGGGATTGGGAAGCCAGGCACCACGCGGACAGTCCGGCCAGCGCCGTGGCAATCAGAACGGTTCTCATGAGTTCCTCAAATGAGCAAGTGGAAGCGCGTCTTGGCCTTGTGACGCACCATCTGGTCCATTGTACAGCATTCAGCCGGACTGGTAATACGTCCCAATCACCTAGGCCCCCGGTCCCGGTACTGCTGAGCAAGAGTGAGGCCGTCTACCAGCAGGCGTATACACTTCCGCATAGTGTATTCTCCCAAAAACCGGAGGCTACCTTGGCCCCGGTTTGGAAGCTATAGGATTATCAGCTAGTCTGGGAACAGATGGGCGGGCCTTTCGCGGCATTAAACGTGCTGTTCGGCCTGGGGAAGAATTGTCTCGCTGAGCCCGGCCAGCGGCCAACATGAAGGAACTTAAGTTCCAATTATCTACCGCGCTGCTCACCATCGCGACCGTTGCAGCGGTCGTAGCGGCCGCTATTAATTTCGAACAACGCCTTCAATTTCACGGTCTTGCCGAAGACGGCGCGATTTGGGCCGATCGTCAGAATGGGGTCCAGGCGGAGCATGTCCGCCCGCGCAGCGCCGCCGCCAACGCCGGCATTCACGCCGGTGACTGGCTGCTCAGCATCAACGGTGAGCCGGTCAGGCAGGCATTGGACGTGACCCGCATCCTGGTCCGCGTCGGCACCTGGACCAGAGCCAATTACCACTTGCGCCGCGGCAAGGAGTTCGAAGCCAGCGTCATCACCGAAGAGGTGGCACGCGACCGGGCTGTGATGTACCAGTACTTCGTCGGCTGCGTTTACCTGATTATCGGATTATTCGTTTATTTTCGCCGCGGCAGTGCGCTGAAAGCGACCCACTTCTATGTGCTGTGCCTGGCGTCTTTTGTGTCCCTTTGTTTTCACTACACCGGGGTGTTCAACAATTTCGATAGATTCGTTTACCTGGGTAATGTGGTAGCCGGCCTGGTGGCACCCTCGGTGTTTCTGCACTTTTGCCTAACCTTCCCGGAGCCGCGCGGCTGGTTCCGGAAGCGTTACCGGCGGGCGCTGCTCTACGTCCCGGCCGGGCTGCTCTCGCTGGTCTCGATCGGTTTTTATTCCGAAACACTGAAGGTCGGCGTCTCTCCGATTGAATTGAACTGGATGCTGAACCGCGTCCTGGTTCTGTTCGCCGTGGTGCCTTACCTGCTGGGCGGCATATCGGTAAGCCTGGCATGCCGCAAAGCGGAAGACCCGATCGTGCGGAAACAGCTCAAGTGGCTGCGCAACGGCACGTTTTGCGCCATGTTGCCTTACACGGTATTCTACGTGCTGCCCTACGCGCTGGGTGCGGTGCCCTCGGGGAACCTGCGGCTGGCGGTGCTTTCGGTGGTACTCCTGCCGCTGAGCTTGGCCTACGCCATTGTTCGCTACCGGCTGATGGACGTGGATATCCTGTTCCGCCGCGGATACGCGTACACGCTGGCTACCATTTGCGTGCTGGCCGGGTTCTACCTGATCGTGATCATGCTCGGCAACCTGGCGCACGTTTACTTCAACAACCTAGGTAACACGGCGCCGCTGATCATGATGCTGATTGGCGCTTTTCTGTTCCAGCCAATCCACACCTGGATTCAGGAGAAGCTGGACCGCCATTTCTACCGCGACCGCTACGATTACCGCAGTACGCTGGTGGAGTTCGCGCAGGAGCTCAGCTCGGAAGCCGACCTGGATACGATGCTGAACAAAGCCGGCGAGCGGCTGATTGCCACGCTTTCGGTGAGCCACCTGGCTTTTTTCCTGCTGGAGGAAGGCGTGATCTCCCCGGCCGGCGAGCCGGTCTTCCGGCTGCGCAGCGCGATGGGCAACAATCCGCGGCTGGCCGCCGACACGGCGCGGGACCTGGACCTGAGTTTTCTCAACTGGAAACTGCCCGAGCCGTACCTGTTCTTCGAGCGCACGCACCACCAGATCGACGCCATTTCCACTTCCTGGCCGGCATCGGTGCGGCGCACCATCGCCGACCTGGACCTCACGTATTACGTGCCATGCACCGTGCGCGGCCGCACCATTGCGTACCTGGGCATCAGCCGCACCACGGACGGCGACTACCTCGCCAGCGTCGACATGGAGTTGCTGACCACGCTGGCCGGCTACGTGGGGATCGCCATCGAAAACGCCGGCCTCTACCGCTCGCTGCAACGCAAGGTGGATGAATACGAGCGGCTGAAGGAATTCAGCGAGAACATCGTCGAATCGATCAACGTGGGAATTCTGGCGGCCGACCTCGAGGACCGGGTGGAAAGCTGGAACAGCCAGATCGAGCAGTTGACCGGCATCCCGCGCGCGCGAGCGGTGGGCAGGCGCCTGGCGGAGCTGTTCCCGGCCGCCCTGATGGGTGAGTTCGACCGCGTGCGCGGTGAAACCGGCATCCACCACATTTACAAGTTCGTGCTCAAGCTGCCGGCCGGCGCGAACGGAAACGGCCATTCGGGTTCGCCCCAGCCGCGCCGGGAAGCCACCTTGAACATCGCCATCGCGCCGCTGGTCTCGAAGGACCAGGAACGGATCGGCCGGCTGGTGATTTTCGACGACGTCACCGACCGCGCCGAGCTGGAACAGCGCCTGGTGCAGGCCGACAAGCTATCCAGCATCGGCCTCCTGGCCGCCGGCGTGGCCCACGAGGTGAATACGCCGCTGGCGGTGATTTCCACCTACGCGCAGATGCTTGCCAAGCAGGTGGCCGACGACACGCAGAAATCCGTGATCCTCGATAAGATCGCCAAGCAGACCTTCCGCGCCAGCGAGATCGTCAATTCGCTGCTTAATTTCTCGCGGACCTCGAGCACCTCGTTCGGCGAAGTCAAGCTCAACCGGGTGATTCAGGAAACGCTCTCTCTGCTCGAACATCAACTGCAAAAGACCGGCATTCAGGTCCACACCGATTTCGATCCCGATCTGGGGCCCATCCACGGCAACGCCGGCAAGCTGCAGCAGGTGTTTCTCAACCTGATCCTCAACGCGCGCGACGCCATGCGCACGGGCGGGGCTCTGGAAGTGCGCACCTGGCAGGAAGGCTCGCGGGCGCGCATCGAAGTGGCCGACAGCGGAACCGGCATCGCCCCCGAGCACCTGCACCGCGTCTACGACCCGTTCTTCACCACCAAGCCCGCGCGCCAAGGCACCGGTCTGGGCCTGGCGGTGACCTATGGAATCATCCAGGAGCATGGAGGCTCCATCGAGGTTACCAACCGCCCCGGCGGGGGCGCCCAGTTCCGAATCGAATTGCCGCTCACCAAGGTTGCCGCCGCCCCGCGGGAACCGGTAAGCGCCGCTTGAAATGACCGACACGCCATTCAGCCCATCCGCAAGCAAAGGCGACATCCTGGTCGTCGACGACGAAGTCGATATTCGCGAAGGACTCGAGCTGCTGCTCTCGAGCGAAGGGTACCAGGTAACGCTGGCGCAAAACGGCACCGAAGGCATCGAAAAGATGGATGCGCGCCTCTGGGATCTGGTGCTGCTCGACCTGATGATGCCGGACCGTTCCGGGATGGACGTGCTGGCCGAGGTCCGCACGCGCGACCGCGAAACTCCCATCTTCATGATCACCGCGTACGGCTCGGTGGAAGCCGCGGTGGAAGCCCTCAAGCTCGGCGCCAACGACTATTTCTCCAAGCCCTGGGACAACGAGAAGCTGCTGATCGAGATCGGGCGCATGATTGCGCTGCGCCGCCAGGAATACGAAAACACGCACCTCAAGCGCGCCCTCAAGGAGCGCTACAGCTTCCCCAACATCATCGGCAAGAGCGAGCGCATGGTGCGCACGCTGGACCTGGTGGCGCAGGTCGCCTCCAGCCGTTCCACCATTCTGATCACCGGCGAGACCGGTACCGGCAAGGAGATCATCGCCAAGGCGATCCACGCCAACTCGTCGCGCGCCGATCAGTTGTTCGTCGCCGTCAACAGCGGCCAACTGCCCCCTGACCTGCTGGAATCCACGCTCTTCGGCCACACCAAGGGCGCCTTCACCAGCGCCATGCAATCCAAGAAGGGCTACTTCGAAGTCGCCGACAAAGGCACCATCTTCTTCGACGAGATCGGCACCATCGGTCCGGAGACGCAGATCAAGCTGCTGCGCGTGATCCAGGAAAAGGAGTTCACGCCGCTCGGCTCGACCGTACCCATCAAGGTGGACGTGCGGATTCTCGCCGCCACCAACGCCGATCTGCACCAACTGGTCAAGGAAGGCAAATTCCGCGAGGATCTTTACTACCGGCTGAACGTGATTAACATCGCGCTGCCTCCGTTGCGGGACCGCAAGGAAGACATTCCCCTGCTGGCGGATTATTTCTTCACCTATTACTGCCGTGAGAACGGCAAGTATCTGGACGCGAACAGCCGCTCGATTCTGCATTTCCAGCCCGAGGCGCTGCAGGTGCTGATGGAGCACTCCTGGCCGGGCAACGTGCGCGAGCTGGAGAACGTGGTGGAACGCGCGGTGGTGCTGGCCACCGACACCAGCGTGCCCATCGACGTGCTGCCGGAAGCGCTGCTCGAAGCCAACGGCATCCGCCTGCAACGCACCGAAGGCGCGCCGCTGGCGCCCGACGCCACGCTGTTTCAGATTGTCAACGACTACGAGCGGCGCGTGATTATCGAGCGGCTGGAACAAGCCAACTGGAGCCAGACCGAAGCCGCCGAAGGCCTGCACGTGCCGCTTTCCACGCTCAACCAGAAGATCAAACGCCTGGACATCAAGATCCGCAAGAAGGGCGAGTAGGGGGAGCGCGGCGTTGTCGGTAGCGCCGGCGGTCTTGCCGCCGGTGACTTGGAGCTGTGCACTTGAACACGGCCAAAGGATCGAGACGCTCCACCAAGCCGCTCCCAAATGCACCGGCGGCAAGACCGCCGGCGTTACGGGATGAACCGGGAACCATTTTCTACGATGGCCATTGCGCGCTGTGTCATCGCGCGGTGAAGTTCGTGTTGCGGCATGACCGCGCGGGAACGGCTTTTCGGTTCGCGCCTTTACAGGGCGAGACATTCCTGGCGAGAGTGCCCGCCGACCGGCGCGGCGGCGTGCCCGACAGCATGGCCGTCGAGACCGGCGACGCCTCGCTGCTGATACGCTCGGATGCCTGCATTCATGTGCTGCGGCGGCTCGGCGGCGGATGGAGAATCGTCGCGGCTCTGGTGGCACTGATTCCGCGCCCGCTGCGGGATGCGGCCTACGCGCTCTTGGCACGCATTCGTTACCGGGCCTTCGGGCGGCGCGACGACCTGTGCCCCACGGTTCCGGCGGAACTGCGCGAGCGATTCGATCTGTGATTGAGATGAATCGTCGCGGGCAGTCGTTGCTGGGGTGTGCTTTAATGGCGACGTATCCCAAGGAGATGTTATGAAAAAGGTTGATCACCCGAAGGCAGTCCTCGACGCAGAACTCTTGCCCTCGGCAGTTTCTTCATCAGCCACGATGCACGAGACGCGGAGCTTGCCGAGGCCTTCAGCAAGCTACTCAAGAGCGTCAGTGCTGGGATGATCAAGACCTTCCACTCCTCCGACAAGACGGGGACCGGGGCATCGACTTCGGAGATGAGTGGTACAAGCGGCTCATGGAAAAGCTCCAAACCACCTCCGACGTGGTGTGCCTTTTCACCGAAAGGAGCCTGGAGCGCCCCTGGATTCTCTTCGAGGCTGGCGTCGCGAAGGGCAAATTGAGCACTCCTGTTGCTGGAGTCGCCCTTGGCGTGCCCCTGAGCCGCGTAAGCGCCGGACCCTTCTATCAGTTCCTGAACATAGAGGACACCGAGGACGATCTCACGAAGTTGGTTAACCAGCTTGCACGCCGGGTGCCCGGCCTCGAACTCGACGCTGACGTCGTGAAGGACCAAGTCGCGGCGTTTAAGGCAGCAGAGGCCGCGATCCTGAAAAAGTTGACTGTTGGCGCCGCTAAGTAGGAAACAAAGGAAGATGTGGACGAAAGTCAGATTGCAAAGCTCGCCGAGGAAATGAAGACCCTGCCGTCTCGCGTGGCGGAGCGACTGGCTGAAGCGGGGGAGACGACTCGCCGGCGAAGGAAGCGTCTTTTTCACCCGATGATGATCGACGAACTGATGCACATGTCCGGGGACCCAGGCGACCCCGTAGGCATCTTAATGGCCGCGAGCATTGTTCGCGACGACGCCCCGTGGCTATACGAACTGGCGATGGAGGGCTACAGGACCGCAAAGTCCGGTGACCCGGAGGCCGTCGAGCGTGAGATCGCACGGCTCCACAGATTTCATGAGGGGGCGATGCGTGGGCCGTTCATGGAAGAATTCGGGTTCATCGGAAAAGAGTCCCACATGTTTCTGATGGAGTTCCCCAGAATGATAACGCTCATGCTCAGTCGTGCGCTCAAGGATAAGAAGGCAGATGCGCCAAGTCGCAAGCTACGGACAGCGGCAGAGATAATGCGCGGAATGGAAAAGTGACCGCATGGGCGGCCGCGTGCAAGCCATCGGAGAGAGGGTGGTCACCTCTCTCGGCCATCCGGGTGGCCACTTGCCAAGGGGAACGTTGAGGCGTTGAGGTCCGGCCTCAGGGCGCTGCGGCGGTATAGACGCGCGTTGTGAAAACCCGCCCGCAAGCGGGCGTTGGCAAGCTGAAGCGTGCCCTACCAATCAGCCTGGGCTCGGCGCCAGTTTCAGGCTGTCCATTACCTCGAGTGCGAAGCGGGCGGACACGGTGGCACGGCCGCCTCCCATTTCCATCGCAACCTCGACGGCCTCGAGTATCTCTTCGAACGTCGCTCCGGCGGCGGCGGCTTGTTCGATGTGCCACTGCATGCAGGATTCGCAATCCTTCACGACCGAAATGCCGACCGCGATCAGCTCCTTATGCTTCTTCGGCAGGGCGCCATCGGCATAAGCCGCCCGCTCCATTTCCAAAAAGCCGCGATACACCTCGGATTTTAGGGCAACCAGTCTGGCGTGCGCCCGCTTGCGTTTCGCGGCGATCTCTTCCAGCTTATCCATCGGCCCTTCCTTGACCATGAGGTAGGACGGGCCATCGTCTCTTGGTGGCCCGTCCCGACAAGTCTAGCGCGGCGCTACCGATCCAGCCGGAAGATCACCGTGATGGGTGCGATCACTTCCACCGGCTTGCCATTGAGCAGGGTGGGCGCGTAGACCCACTGGCGCACGGCGTCCAGTGCGGCGGGAACCAGCACGGGGTTGCCGCTCAGCGCGTGCAGGTTGCGAATGCGGCCATCGGTGCCGATGATGCCTTCCAGTTCCACCGGACCGGAGATGCGGGCAATGATGGCGCTGTGCGGATAGATCGGTTCCACGCGGTAAATCGGGCGGGCCAGACGAACGTCGCCGCCGGTCAGGCGTATGGGCTGGCTGGGCGTGGGTTGAACCACCGGCGCCGGCTTTTCCTGCGGCCGAACGTGGACCGCTGGTACGACGCTGAGGATGCTGCGCAATAGGTAGCCGGGGCCTTCCCCACTACCGGCAAGCAGGCCGCCGCTGGGAATGCTGGAAACATCGGTGGGAGGGTCGTCGAGAATTGCCGGGTGAAGCGGAGCGTTGGCCGGCAATCGCAGAATACCGTCCTTCATCTCGAATGGACGCACCACGCGCGCCGTCTGGCGGGATGGCGCAACCGGCTGCTCCTGGCGCTCCGGAGCTCCGGGAGCCACCAGGGAAACCAGCATCTGCGCGCGCGGCAAAATATCCGGCCAGACGACCGGCGCCAGGCAAGCGGCCAGCACCAGGAGCGCCTGCGCCGTCACGCCGGCGCAAGTGGTCCAGACGCGTTTGGAAGGGTTGGTAAGAACCGCTGTTTCGAACATCGTCGTAGCTCCTTTCCCCGAGCGGGCACACCACGGGCGCAGTGCCCCGGAGGGCGTGTTTTCGCTTGTTGCAGGTTCTTTGAGCCGCTTACGCTCGAGCGCGCTCACCCAGATAGACACCGCATCGCGAGCGGAAGTTCCGCGCGGTTCGAGTCACAATGGAGGGGTGCAGTTGCCGCCGCATGTCCGCGAAGCGATCGAGCGAATCGCCGAGCGCGCCGGCAAGGCCGGTCCTGCATCTCTCAAGCGGGCGGCCGCGGAAATGTCGGATGCTTACCGCGCGGGAAAAGTCCCGCCGCGCTCGACCACCACGGAGAGCACCGCCGCGTACCTGGTGACCCGCATGCCGGCCACCTATGCCGCGGCGCGAGCCGTGTTGCGGGAAACGCACCGGCTGCTGGGGGGGCGCGAGATTTCGAGCGTGCTGGATCTCGGCGCTGGCTCCGGAGCCGCGTCGCTGGCCGCGCTCGAGGAGTACCCCGCGGCGGCAGTGACGCTGATCGACCGCGATTGGGCGTTGCTGGAAGCGGCGCGCCAGTGGCTGCCGCAAGCGCGCGCGATGGCGGAAGATGTGGCGCGCATGCCAACGCTAGCCCCGCACGATCTGGTGATGCTGGCGTACTCGGCCGGTGAAATCGCAAAGCTGCCGCTGGCGAAGTTGTGGAAAGCCGCGCGCGTGGCTCTCGTCATCATCGAACCGGGTACGCCGCGCGGCTTTGCCGTGGTCCGCGCGGCGCGGTCTGAACTTCTGGCGGCCGGCGCGCACATGATCGCGCCATGCCCTGGTGAGGGCGCGTGCCCCGTCGTCGATCCCGACTGGTGCCATTTCGCGGCGCGCGTGGAGCGCTCCTCGCTGCACCGCCGCATCAAAGGCGCCGATCTCGGTTACGAGGACGAAAAGTACAGCTACGTGGCGCTGGCGCGGGAGCCGGTGACGCCGGCACTGGCGCGCATCGTCGGCCGCCCGCGCCATCGTCCCGGCCTGATCGAGCTCGATACCTGCACGCCCGGCGGTTTGACCACCGTGCGTGCGAGCAAGCGCGACCGCGACCGTTTCCGCGCCGCCCGCCACGCGGAGTGGGGCGCGCCCGGGATATGATGAAGGGCGATGATCGACCGCGAACAGGCCTGGAACATCCTGTGTGAGTTCACCAAGTCGGAAGGCTTGCGCAAGCACGCGCTGGCGGTGGAGACTTGCGTGGTTGCATATGCGAAACGATTCGGCGGAGATGAGAAGCAGTGGCAGATCACCGCGCTGTTGCACGATTTCGATTGGGAGATTCATCCCACGCTCGAAGGCCATCCGCAGCTCGGCGAGCCGATACTGGCCGAGCGCGGGGTGGATGAGCCAATCCGCCGCGCCATCCTCTCGCACGCCAGCCACACCGGTGTCGCGCGCATATCGCAACTGGAAAAGACGCTCTACGCCTGCGACGAGCTGGCCGGCTTCATCACCGCCATTTCCTACGTCAAACCGCACCGCAGCATATTCGAAGTGGACGTGGCATCGGTGAAGAAGAAGATGAAAGACAAGGCCTTCGCGCGCTCGGTGAACCGGCAGGACATCGTCGATGGCGCAGCCGAGTTGGGCGTGCCGCTCGACGAGCACATCGATTTCTGCGTAAGAGCGATGCAGGAGCGGGCGGAGGAGTTGGGGCTCAAGGGCAGCGTGTAAGGCGGAAGTGGCGATTACGTGGTACCGCTTTCGTGTGGGGCGGTCGAAGCCGCAGCCCGACTGAATGCGCGAATCGTGTTCACGGTTTACCCGCCGAAAGTGCGCGAGAAGATCGTCTGGAAGAAACGCTCACCGGCCGGCGGAAAGGGACGATAACGGAGTGCCCAATATGCGGTTGCCGCTTAGTGAGTCCTAAAAACAGGCCGCCCGACGGATTGGCGTTGCATCCGCGGCGAACTGGTCCAGCACTTCACGCAGGACCGCGGCCCGGAGGTCGAGCAGAGCCGCATGCTCGGTTTCGGAAGTGCCTCTGAGGGCGGGCAGCAATTGATGGGCTTCGCGCCAGGCACTCTCCGCGCGCTGCTCAAATTCCCTCATCGCCGGCGTTTGCGATTGCGAATCGCGTGCCGCCAGAACGCGCGCATACGCAAACCCGCGATCCAGCCGGGCGGAAATCAGTTCCACCAGTTGCCGGTCGGTGCGGGCACGAAGCTGCGCGAGTTTTTTCGTGTGGCGTTCCATCTACTGCAACTTTCCGGATCGAATCAGTGATTTTTCGGGCTCAAACTAATAGACGATGGAATCCCCGGTTTTGATCGCTCTACCGAAAATAATCTTGAGGAAAACCACCGGCCCGGTCGAAGGAAGGGGCGGTAGTTGTTCCATCCAAAGGACTTGGCGCTTCGTTGCCCGCGGTCACCAAATCTGCCGCACACCGCCGATATAGACCTCTGGAGCGGTGTCGCGGCCGAAAAAGTACGGCAGCTCGCGATAATCGTCACAATCGTGTAACGCGAAATCGGCGAGCTTGCCATCTTCGAGCGACCCCAAGCTCGCGCCGCGCTGCAGGCTATACGCGGCGTTGATGGTCGCCGCGGTGATGGCTTCGGCGCAGGTCATTTTCATTTGCGTTACTGCCAGCGACAACACCAGCGGCATGGAAGTGGTGGGCGAAGATCCCGGATTGAAATCGGTTCCGAGCGTCACCGCCAAGCCGCGCTCGATCATCTGCCGCGCGGCGGCGTAGCGGCCGGCGCCGAGGCAGCAGGCTGAGGCCGGCAGCAGAACCGGCTGCACGCTGGCGCCAGCGAGCGCCATCCAGCCGCGTTCGGTGGTCGCTTCCAGGTGATCCGCGGTATCGGCGCCCACCTCGGCGGCCAGCAGTGAGCCTTGATCGGCGCTGAACTGATCGGCATGCATGCGTATGCGGAAGCCGAGCGCCCGCGCCGCCAGCAGAATGCCTCGCGCTTCATCGGCAGTGAAGACCGATGGCTCGCAGAAAACGTCGCAGGATTCGGCCAGGCCTTCGCGCCACACGGCGGGCAGCATTTCTTCGACGACGAGGCGTATGTAATCGCTTCTGCGGCCGCGGTATTCGTCGGGCACTTCATGCGCGCCGAGAAACGTCGGCGCCATGCGCAGGCTGCCTTCCGAGCCGAGTTGGCGAATCACGCGCAGGATTTTGAGCTCGGCCTCGAGCGTCAGCCCATAGCCGGATTTGGCTTCGATGGTGGTGGTGCCGGCGCGCAGAAACCATCCGCGATAGCGGCGTGCGCGGGCGAGCAAATCTGGCTCAGTTGCCTCGCGAGTGTGCCGCACAGTGGAGCGGATGCCGCCGCCGCGCGCGGCGATTTCGGCGTACGTGGCGCCTCGGGCGCGTTCGTCGAATTCGTCGGCGCGATTGCCGGCGAAGACCGGGTGGGTGTGCGCGTCCACGAAACCCGGTAGCACGATGCGGCCACCGGCGTCGACGATTTCGGCATCGGGAGCAAGGACGCGCTCGATTTCCGCGCGCGTTCCCACTCTCACTATGCGCCCGTCGCGAACAGCCAACGCGCCATCCGGGACGATCCCGAGGTTGCGCATTTCCGCTCCCGTGCGCGCTCGCGCCGGCCCGGCGAGCGTCACCAGTTGCCGGCAATTGAGGATGACGAGATCAGGCATGTGGGGCAGGTCCCCGACCTGCCAACCGCCGGCTGATCGGCGGACCAACGACGTCAACGTCGCGCAAAACGCGAGCAGGCCGACGAGGGCGTCGGCCGCGGACCAGGGGGTCCGCCCCACAGCCACCGGCGCAGTCGCGCGCAAACAGGGCGAGCCTCATACCGCGCTCAGGCGCGCTTCCACCGAACTCTTGAACGCTGCGTCCTCCATGCTTTCGAGGTTGATCCGCACGTTTTCCAGCGCGCCGGTTTTGGCCGCCGCGGTCAGCGCCTTGGCCACCGCGAGATCGGAGGCGAATCGCGCCGGCACATCCAACTTTTCCAGGCGCGCGTTCAGCGCGGCGGCGCGCTCCAGCACTTCGAGTGGCACCAGCGCCGCGCCATGCAGCGCCTCTTCCACGAATGGCGCGCGTTCATTCTTGGGCCGCCTGTGGGCCGTCATCACGTCTTGGAAAGCCGCGGCGTCGCGCTCCACGGCCGCGGTGAAGAAGGCGCGGTCGTCTTCGAACGCTGCCGGATCGAGCTTGGCCAGCCGGGAGACCATTGCTCCCAAAGCCGCGCCCATCGCGGCCGCCGCGGCTGCCGCGCTGCCGCCGCCTGGCGTCGCCGTACCCGCCGCCAGCGCATCCAGGAATTCCGGCAGCCCGCCGCGCGCGGCCACGGCGTCCGCGATGCGATTCTCCAGCACCAGTTGCGGGCTGAAGTTCTCCGCCCGCAGGAAATATTCGGCCGCGAGTTCGATCGCCTTGCGCGGAATCAGACCGACGATTTCGCTGCCCACCACCGGCACGCCGTAGCGCTCGGCCTCGCGGCGCACGGTTTCGAAAACCAGGTGCAGCGGCGTCTGCTCGAAATCGGTCAGGTTGATGGAAACCTGCGCCAGGTTGCGAGAACCGAGCATCACGCCCATCGATTTGACGAAGCGGAAACCGCCGCTCGAAAAGCGGATGGTCTTGGCGATCCGCTTGGCGATGTTCACATCCGCCGTGCCCAGATTGATGTTGTAAGCGATGAGGAATTTGCGCGCACCCAATACAACCGCACCGGCCGTGGGATGGCAGACCGGTTCGCCGATATCCGGCGCGCGGCCGGCTTCCGTTCCCATCTCTTTCAATAGCGCTTCGAATTGCCCGCGGCGGATATTCTCCAGGTTGACACGCTCCGGCCGCCGCGCCGCGGCTTCATAAAGATAAACCGGCACCCTCAGCCGGTTCCAGATTTCGCCGCCCACGCGCTCGGCGAGGCGCACGCATTCTTCCACCGTGACGCCTTCAATCGGGATGAAAGGCACCACGTCGGCCGCGCCGATGCGCGGATGCGCGCCGTGGTGTTGGGTGAGGTCGATCAACTCGACCGCCTTTTCCACTCCACGGAACGCTGCTTCCGCCACCGCCGCGGGGGGCCCGACGAAAGTCAACACCGAGCGGTTGTGATCGGCATCCGCTTCGCGATCGAGCAGCGTCACTTCGGGCACCGCCGTGATCGCCGCCACGATCGCTTCCATCTTGGCCGCGTCACGGCCTTCGGAAAAATTCGGAACGCATTCTACCAGTTGTCGGGGCATAGGCTTTTGGCGTTCGTCGAAAAAAGCCGGCGCTACGGCTGCATCGGAATCTTCACGCCGTGTTCCTTGGCGAACCGCACGGCTTCATCGTAACCTGCGTCGGCGTGGCGCATCACGCCGGTGCCGGGATCGGTGGTGAGCACGCGCTCCAGGCGGCGCTCGGTCTCGACGGTTCCATCCGCCACCACCACCATGCCGGCATGTTGCGAATAGCCTATGCCAACGCCGCCGCCGTTGTGGATCGAAACCCAGCTTGCTCCGGCGGCGATATTCACCATCGCGTTGAGCAGCGGCCAATCGGCGATGGCGTCGGAGCCATCGCGCATGCCTTCCGTTTCGCGGAAGGGCGACGCCACCGAACCCGCATCCAGATGATCGCGGCCGATCACGATCGGCGCCTTCAGTTCGCCCGAGCGCACCAGCCGGTTGATGGCCACGCCGAATTCGGCGCGCTCGCCGTAACCCAGCCAGCAGATGCGCGCCGGCAGGCCTTGAAACTGGATGCGCTTCTGCGCCAGCGGCAGCCAGCGCGCCAGCGTTTCGTCGCGCGGAAAGAGTTCGAGCGCCAGCCGGTCCGTGCGATGGATGTCGGCCGGGTCGCCCGAGAGCGCCACCCAGCGGAACGGTCCGCGGCCGTGGCAGAACAGCGGGCGTATGTATTCGGGCACGAAGCCGGGGATGTCGAAAGCGCGCTCCACACCGGCGTTCTTCGCGTGGGTTCGGATGTTGTTGCCGTAGTCGAACGTCACCGCGCCGCGCTTTTGCAGCTCGAGCATGGCGGCAACGTGCACGCCCATCGACGCGGTCGAGCGCTCCACATACACGGCCGGATCGGCGGCGCGTAGCGCGGCCGCCGCTTCGAGCGTCATGCCATGCGGCACGTAGCCATTCAGCGGATCGTGCGCGCTGGTCTGGTCGGTGAGAACGTCGGGTACGATTCCACGCCGCGCCAGTTCCGGCACCACGTCGGCGCAATTGCCCACTAGCCCGACCGAAATCGCCTCGCCGCTCGCCCGCGCCTCATCGAGCGCCGCCAGCGCAGCGTCCAGACTGCGCTCCATGCGGTCGCAGTAGCCGGTGCCCAAGCGGCGGCGGATGCGGCCCGGGTCGACATCGATGCCCAGAAAGCAGGCGCCGTTCATCACCGCCGCCAGCGGCTGCGCGCCGCCCATGCCGCCCATGCCGCCCGATACCACCAACTTGCCTTCGAGCGAGCCGCCGAAGTGCTTGCGCGCCACCGCCGCGAACGTCTCGAAGGTACCCTGCACGATGCCCTGGCTGCCGATGTAAATCCACGAGCCTGCTGTCATCTGCCCGTACATGGTGAGGCCCAGCCGCTCCAGCCGGTTGAATTCGTCCCAGTTCGACCAGTGGCCCACCAGGTTCGAGTTCGCGATCAGCACGCGCGGCGCGTCGGGCGTAGTGCGGAAGATGCCCACCGGCCGTCCCGATTGCACCAGCAGCGTCTCGTCGTTTTCGAGCGATTGGAGTGCGCGCACGATGGCGTGGAAAGCCTCCCAGCTTCGCGCCGCGCGGCCGGTGCCGCCGTAGACGATCAACTGGTCCGGCTTCTCCGCCACTTCCGGATCCAGATTGTTGTGCAACATGCGCAAGGCGGCCTCCTGGTGCCAGCCTTTGCAGGTGAGCGCGCTGCCCCGAGGCGCGCGGATGGCCGTACTGACTTCCATATCAGCCCCAATCATACCGCCGCCCAGCGCCGGTGGGCGAGGTGGCAGGCGCGGATGATGCTCGATCATTCCAGGCAAGAAAAGCCGAGAGGACTCTCGGCTCTGCAGGCTTGACAGCCCGCGCCACGGCGGTTCCGCCGCCAGTTCGCCCCTTACTGATGGACCGCCGTGTAGAGCGTCTGCGTTCCGGGCACACCGCCCAGAGTGAACGTGAGCGGCACCAGATTGTTGTCCGGCACTTGCGGCACCACGATGTTGAACTGATACAGCCCGACCGAACCCTGCGTCAGGCCGGCGTACGGCACTGACGGCGGCGCGGTCTGTCCGAAGAGGAACTGCAAAGGCTCGGAGATCTGATTGCTCGCGGAGGCGATCTCGCCCGCCGGTATATTCGGGACCACCGATCCGAAACCAATCCCGTAGATCACGATTTCCTCGCCGGGCTTGGCCGGCCGCGAATTGATGCCCGCGATCGCGCCGGCCGGAAGCACATAGGTCCCATCCGCCAACTGCGCCACCACATATTGGTTCGCGCCGACTTTGAATAACGGCGGAGCCAGCAGTCCCGGCTCGGTTGCGTTCACCGTGACATTCGTTGTCGCGACGACGACGTTTCCGCTCGAGACCGTCAGTGGCAAGGTGCCCGGGCCGATGCCGGAAGGCAACTGCGCATTCACCTGGCCCGGCGAGACATAGTCTATGAAGGCTGGTGCGCCTCCGACGGTCACCTGCACGCCGCCGAGCGTAGTGGGTGCGTTGTTGCCGCTGAAATCGGCGAGGGTCCAGGTGAGCGCGGAGGGCGCCAGGCCAGATCCGTAGATTTCGACCCAGGTCCCCGGCGCCACAGCGGAGAAAGCGCCGAATGCCCCCGCGCCGATCACGCCGCTGATCCCGGTCTGCGCCAAACCGAACACGTACGCGGCTCCCTGGGACTGAAACTCGCCAAGGGCCCCATGTAGGAAACTCTTGCCAGCAGCCCCAATCGCCGCCGTGGTGCCGCTCACCGATACGGCACCGCCGAATCCGTCGCCGGCAACTTCGTCGGAAGCGGTCAATTCCTGCTGTTGGGTCCATACACTGCCGCTACGCCCGAACACGTAGGCCGCTCCTCCGCCCGCGTTCCCGCCAGAGAGCACCGCCGTGTTGCCGCTCACCGACACGCTGATGCCAGTCCCTGCAGGGGTCAACTCCTGCTGCAGGTTCCACGCTCCATTAGTCAGAACATACACGTAGGCGGCTCCGTTCCCAACCGCCCCGACCACCGCCGTGGTCCCATCCACCGAGGCCGACCGGCCGAAATAATCGTTTGCCGCGCCGTCGGCGGCAATCAGCGTCGCCTGCCGGTACCAAGCTCCGGAGCTCTGGTTGAAGATGTACGCGGCTCCCTGACCGTTCGCATTGACGTCCTGCGTATCGGCCCCCACCACCAGCGTGGTTCCGCTGACGGCAACGGAGACGCCGAAACCGTCGTTCGGGCTGCCGTTTAACTCCTCCTGCAAATTCCATCCTCCTCCGCTCAGGGTAAACACGTACACGGCTCCGCCCCCCGCGTGCGTGGGCGCCCCGATCGCCAGCGTGTTCCCGTTCAGGGAAACGGCGATACCGAAGGTGTCGAACGCCGCGCCATCGGGAGCGGTCAACTCCGCCTGCTGTGTCCATACTCCGTTGCTGCGCGTGTAGATGTATACGGCGCCCTGAAGTGTATTCTTGCCAAAAGCCCCGACCACCAGCGTGTCCCCGTCAATCGACACGGCCGCGCCGAAATTCTCGACGCCTGGCTGCCCGACGTTGGGATCGGTCAACTCCTGTTGCAGGCTCCATACCCCGCCGCTCTGGACATACACATATGCGGCGCCATTGAAGGCGGGAGCCGGAACAGTGTAGGAAATGGTCCCGATCACCGCGGTGTTCCCGCTCACTGAAACGGAGTCGCCGAAAGCGTCGGTCGGCGCGGCATCGGGAGCGGTCAGTTCCTGCTGTTGCACCCAGACGGGGGCCGCGGCCAACGGATACTCAGCGGCGCGGCTGGCCGGAGAGTATGCAACGCGCTCCGCGCCGCTCGAGCCCGCCAGCGCGGCGAGCGGAAATACCAGTGCGAGGGCCCGGCAAAGCCTGCGGGCGACCGCTGGAACATAAGTGCGCATCGTCGTCATCCTTCTCCCCCTCCGACGTTCGTCGGAATTCCAATCAGGCCGCGAGAAGACGGCGCGGAGCGACTCACGGAAGAGCGCGACCGTTCCGGCGTTCCCGTCAGCCAATCATACCGCCCCAGCGCGCGCGCGGCTTCGCGTTTTTCGAGGGAGGGTACATAATAGTTACACAATGCCAGTAACGATGAAGGACATCGCCCGCGAGCTCGGCGTGTCCGTGGTGACGGTGTCCAAGGTCATCCGCAATCACAGCGACATTGGAGAAGAGACCCGGCAGCGCGTGCTCAAGCGCATCAAGGAGTTGAATTACGAGCCGAATATGGCCGCTCGCGCGCTGGTCACGGGCCGCACCTACTCGGCAGGGTTGATTGTTCCGGACCTGGTGCATCCGTTCTTCGCCGAAGTGGCTGGCGGCCTTTCCGATGTGCTGCGCCGCAAGAATTACAGCCTGCTGATTTCTTCCTCGCAGGGCGACCCGGACCTGGAGCGGCAGGAGATCAAGCGGCTGCTCAGCCGCCGGCTGGATGCGCTGATGATCGCCTCCACGCAGGGGACGCTGGAGAGTTTCCGGCGGATTGAAACGCAGAAAGTCCCTTATGTTTTGATCGACCGCGGTTTTCTGGGCATGCCGGCGAATTTCGTCGGTGTGGACGACACCGTGGTGGGGCGTGTGGCGACCGGGCACCTGATAACGGCGGGCTGCCGGAGAATCGCGCACATTCGCGGCCCCGCCACCAGCACGGCGGTCGGGCGATTGGAAGGCTACACGCAGGCCCTCGCGGAATCCGGCCTGACCCAGTTCCAGGACTACGTGGTAATGGGGCGCTCGCCCGACGTGGATAGCTGGATCAGCGGCAACGAGGCGATGAAGAAGCTGCTTCAGCTCGACGCGCGGCCTGACGGCGTGTTCTGCTACAACGACCCGATCGCAATCGGAGCCATCGACGCCATCCTCGAGTCCGGGTTGCGCGTCCCGCAGGATATCGCCGTGATTGGGTGCGGCAATCTCCATTTCGACAAATCCTTGCGCGTGCCCCTGTCCAGCGTGGACCAGCAGAGCAGAGCCATTGGCGAGCGCGCCGGGAAGCTTGTGCTGTCGCTGATCGAAGCCAAGATCCCGCCGCAACCCAAGAGCATCATGCTCCAGCCGACAGTTGTGCCGCGCGAATCCACGCGGAGGAGCGCCTGACGGTAGGGCTTGCCTTAGAGCTTGCTGAAAAAAAGACCAAGGGCATGACAAGCCACAGATAAACACAGATGAACGCAGATCAAGCAGAACCGACTTATCCGTGTTCATTGGTGTTCATCCGTGGCTCCAAGATGCTTTGCCGGAGTTTTTCGGCAGCCTCTTTAGCTTGCTCAGGTCGTTTTTTGTGCCGCGCGCCGCTGGCGCCGGGTGCCCGCTGAACCTTCCATGCCGAACCCGACGAACCTCTGGAATTACCTCATCGTTACTGCCGCCAATGCCGCCCAGGCCGCAGCCTACGGGTCGCAGATTCAGCTCCGCCGAGACGCTGGAGAACTGGCGCAGGTTCGGCACGTTCTGGTCATACCGGACCAGGATGGCCGCCGCGTCGGCAGTGGCGGCAGCACGCTCGAATGCCTGGCGGAGGTGCTGCGCCGCGAGTGGCAGCCGGGCGATGACTGGAGCGACATGTTTTCCGCGGAGGCAATCCTGCGCCGCCTCCGCATTCTGATCATTCACGCCGGCGGCGACTCCCGGCGCCTGCCCGCCTATTCGCCGTGCGGGAAGATCTTCATCCCGCTGCCCGGCGATTCCAGTGCCGCTCTGGGATCTACGTTGTTCGACCGGCTGGCCGCGGCTTTCCTCGCGCTGCCCGCGGGCGCGCCTGGCGCCGGTCAGGTGGTGATCGCTTCCGGCGATGCGCTCCTCCGTTTCGATCCGGCGGCGGTCCGCTTCCCGGCGCCGGGGGTCACCGCGCTCGGGGCGCCCGCAACTCCGGCCGAGGCGGCGCGTCACGGCGTATTCTGTCCCAACGCGGATGGCTCCGTGCGGCTGTATCTGCAGAAGCCGGACGTGCGCGCGCAAAACGAAGCGGGCGCCATCGGCCGCGATGGCCGGACGGTGCTCGACGCCGGCGTGATGAGATTCGATGGCTGCGCCGCGGCCAGGCTTCTACGCGCGTTCCGGACTCCGCGGGCGCGCGAGGCGATTCTGTCTCATGGCATCGATCTGTACCGCGAGGTCTGTTGCGCGCTGGGAACGGAGGCCACGCTGGCTCACTATGTGCGGACGGCGCGGCAAAGCGGGTCGGCGCTGGACGAAGCGCTTCTGGCCGGCCTGTTCGACGATCTGCATCAAATTCCCTTACACCTCCAGGTACTCGATGGATGCGGCTTTCTGCATTTCGGATCCACCAGCCAGTTGATTTCGAGCGGGCTGGAACTGCTTACTTTGGACCAGGGCGCGCCGCCCGCGTCCACCATCCTCGCCATCGGCAACGATATTCGGGCCAACGGTGGAATCAACGGCCACGCAGCCTGGGTGGAAGGCTGCCGCCTGCATGCGCCGCTGAGCCTGCGTGGCCGAAACGTGGTGGTGGGTGTGGACGTTCTCGATGCGCTCGAGCTGCCGGAAGGAGCCTGTCTGGATGTTCCATCGGGCTTGGACCGGAATGGCGCCGAGGTGTGTTTCATCCGCTGCTGCGGCGTGGACGACACATTCAAGCGGCCGGTCAAGAAAGGCGCGACTTTCTGCGGAAGGCTACTGGAGGAATGGCTGCGGGCAGCCGGCGCGCCGGTGTCCGGGATCTGGGACGACGAGACACCCGACGAGGAGCGCACACTCTGGAACGCCAGGATGTTTCCGGCCGAGCGGAAGCACGGAGCTTTTCGGCGCTGGCTTTGGATGTTCGACGTGGCCAGCGCCACGCCGGAGCAGAAGATCGAGTTTCTTTCCGCGGATCGCTACAGCTCGGCCGAGATCGCAGTGCGGTCAGACCACACTACGTTCTATGCGCGGCGCGCAGCCTTGCGCGTTGCGGCAGGGTCGCGTCCGGGTTTTTCCCCAACCTGCTAAAATAGGCATTACCCACTCCCCGGGAGGAACAGCCTAACTTGAATACTGCAATCCTCGCCCTGGAAGACGGAACGGTCTTCGAGGGCCGGAGTTTTGGTGCGCCTGCCGAGCGCGCCGGCGAAGTCGTCTTCAACACCGCGCTCACCGGCTACCAGGAGGTCTTCACTGACCCGTCTTACTCCGGCCAGATCGTCATCCTGACCAACCCGCAGATCGGCAACTATGGCACCAGCCGCGACGACAACGAAAGCCTACGGCCGTACATCGAGGGGCTGGTGGTGCGCGAGTTTTCGGCGCTGGCGAGCAACTGGCGGTCCGACACCGCGGCCGGCGAGTTCCTGGGCGCGGGCGGCGTGCCCATCGTTTCGGATCTGGATACGCGCGCGCTGGTGCGCCATCTGCGCAGCCGCGGCGTGATGCGCGGAGTACTTTCGGCGGTGGAATCGGACGCGCAACGCTTGGTCGAGAAGGCCCGCTCGATTCCGACCATGGCCGGGCTCGATCTGGCCAGCCGCGTGAGCACGCCGAAAGCCTACGAATGGACCGCGCCTGTGGAACCGTGTTCACCATCACAACGGACAGGCAAGCCGGCCGAGACCCGCTACCACGTGGTGGCATATGATTACGGCATCAAGCACAATATTCTGCGACGCCTGGTGCAGGCCGGCTGCCGCGTCACGGTGGTTCCGGCGCTCACTTCGGCCGAAGATGTGCTCGGGCTAAGCCCGGACGGCGTCTTCCTGTCGAACGGCCCTGGCGACCCGGAGCCGCTGGTCGCGCAGGTGGCCAACATTCGCAAGCTGATCGGCCGCAAGCCGGTGTTCGGCATCTGCCTGGGCCACCAGTTGCTCGGGCTGGCGGTTGGCGGCAAAACGTACAAGCTGAAATTCGGCCATCGCGGCGCCAACCACCCGGTGCGCAATGAGCTCACCAAGAAAGTCGAGATCACCTCGCACAATCACGGCTTCGCGGTGGACCCCGATTCGCTCAACGCGAACGACGTGGAAATCACCCACTGGAATCTCAACGACCAGACGCTCGAGGGCTTCCGCCATCGCCGCCATCCGGCGTTCTGCGTGCAGTATCACCCGGAGGCCGCCCCCGGCCCGCACGATTCGCACTACCTGTTCGACGAATTCATCAAGCTGATGCGCGAAAGCCAGCCGGAGACGGGGAAATAACGGATGCCGCGACGCAACGATCTCCATCGCATCCTCATCATCGGGTCCGGCCCCATCGTGATCGGCCAGGCCTGCGAGTTCGACTACTCGGGGACGCAAGCGGCCAAGGCGCTGCGCGCCGACGGTTTCGAAGTGGTGCTGGTGAATTCCAATCCGGCCACCATCATGACGGACCCCGACCTGGCCGATAAAACCTACGTCGAACCGCTGACGGTGACCTATCTCGAAGAGATCATCCGCCGTGAACGGCCCGACGCGCTGCTTTCCACCGTGGGCGGACAAACCGGGTTGAACCTGGCGGTGGAACTGGCCGAGGCCGGGATACTGGAAAAGTACGGAGTGGAGCTGATCGGCGCCAAGATCGACGCCATCAAGAAGGCCGAGGACCGGCTCCTGTTCAAGGATGCGATGCGCAAGATCGGCCTCGAGACGCCGGAATCGCAGCTTGTCAACAGCCTGGAGCGCGGGCAGAAGTTCGCGACGCGGATCGGCTTCCCATGCATTTTGCGGCCCAGTTTCACGCTTGGCGGCACCGGCGGCGGCATCGCGTATAACAAGGAAGATCTGGACGAAATCCTGGAGCGCGGGCTGGCGCTTTCGCCAGTGCACGAGGTGCTGATCGAGGAGAGCGCGCTCGGCTGGAAGGAATTCGAGCTGGAGGTAATGCGCGATCTGGCCGACAACTGCATCATCGTCTGCCCGATCGAAAACTTCGACGCGATGGGCGTGCACACCGGCGATTCCATCACGGTGGCCCCGGCGCAAACGCTGACCGACCGCGAGTACCAGATGATGCGCGACGCCGCCATCGCCTGCCTGCGCGAAATTGGCGTGGATACCGGCGGCTCCAACGTGCAATTCGCCATCAACCCCGCCAACGGGCGGATGGTAATCATCGAAATGAATCCGCGCGTTTCGCGCAGCTCCGCGCTGGCGTCGAAAGCCACCGGATTCCCGATCGCCAAAATCGCCGCCAAGCTGGCGGTGGGCTACCGGCTGGACGAGATCTCGAACGACATCACGCGCAAGACGCCGGCCTGTTTCGAGCCCACTATCGATTACGTGGTGGCCAAGATTCCCAAGTGGGCTTTCGAAAAATTCCCCGGCGCGGATGCGACGCTCGGTACGCAGATGAAATCGGTGGGCGAGGTGATGGCCATCGGCCGCACCTTCAAAGAGGCGCTGTGGAAGGGCATACGGAGTCTCGAGACCGGCAAAGCGTTCGGCTCCGAAAAATTCGATCCGGCGCTGGTGGCGCAGAAGCTGATCACGCCCACGCCCGACCGCCTGGGCTACATCCGTTTCGCCCTGGCCAGCGGCTACAGCGTGGAAGACATCCAGGAGATGACCTCCATCGATCCGTGGTTCCTGCGGCAGATGAAAGAGGTGGTGGATTTCGAGGCCGAGCTGCGCGGGGCCACGCTCGACGCCGCGCCAGCCGCCTTGTTCCGCCGCGCCAAGCGCTACGGCATCTCGGACGCGCAACTTGCCCAGACCTGGGGCGCGGACCAGCAGGCCGTGCGGAACCGCCGCAAGGAGCTGGGCGTGGCCGCCGTTTTCAGCCGCGTGGATACGTGCGCCGCGGAATTCGAGAGCTTCACACCGTACCTCTATTCGAATTACGAAAGCGCGTGCGAGGCCGAGCCTTCCAGCCGCAAAAAAGTCGTCATCCTGGGCAGCGGGCCCAACCGCATCGGACAAGGCATCGAGTTCGATTACTGCTGCTGCCACGCGTCTTTCGCGCTGCAGGAAATGGGCGTCGAATCGATCATGGTCAACTGCAACCCGGAGACCGTCTCGACCGATTACGACACCAGCGACCGGCTGTACTTCGAGCCGCTGACGCTCGAAAATGTCTTAAACATCTGCGACACGGAGAAGCCGGACGGCGTGATTGTGCAGTTTGGCGGCCAGACGCCGCTCACACTGGCATTGCCACTCCAGCGGCTGGGCATCCCGATCATCGGCACCGATCCGAAGAATATCGACCTGGCGGAAGACCGCAAACTGTTCGGCAAGCTGCTCGACGATCTTGCCATTCCTTGCCCCGCCAACGGCACCGCGACCAACGCCGAAGAAGCCTGCGCTGTGGCGCGGCGCCTCGGGTTCCCGGTGCTGGTGCGGCCCAGCTATGTGCTGGGCGGCCGCGCCATGGTGATCGCCTACGACGAAGAGATGGTGCGGCAGTACATGCGCGAAGCCGTCACGTTTTCGCAGGATCGCCCGGTGCTGATCGACCGGTTCCTCGAAGACGCCACCGAGGTGGACGTGGATGCACTGGCCGATTCGAGCGGAGGCGTTCTGATCGCGGGCATCATGGAGCACATCGAGGAAGCTGGCGTCCATTCGGGCGACAGCTCGTGCGTGTTGCCGCCGCAATCGCTCGCGGAAGCTAACGTTCGCACCATCGAAGACTACACCGTGCGGCTGGCCAGGGCGCTGAACGTAATCGGCCTGATGAATGTGCAGTACGCGATTCAGAACGGCATCGTGTATGTGCTGGAGGTCAACCCGCGCGCGTCGCGCACGGTGCCTTACGTCAGCAAGGCTACCGGCGTGCCGCTGGCCAAGATCGCGGTGGGGCTGATGTGGGGCCGCAGGCTGGAAGACTACGCGCACCTCACGGGCGGAGTGACGTCTGGCACATTGACGGTGCCGCAGGTGTTCGTCAAATCGCCGGTATTCCCGTTCAACAAGTTTCCCGGCGTGGACCCGGCGCTCGGCCCCGAAATGCGATCCACCGGCGAGGTCATGGGGGTGGGAATCAACTTCGGCGAGGCCTTCCTGAAGGCGCAGATCAGCGCCGGCAGCCCGTTGCCCGAAAAGGGCGCGGTCTTCATCAGCGTGAACGATCATCACAAAGCGGACGCGGTGGATGTGGCGCGGCGCTTCGCCGGACAGGGATTCCAACTGGTGGCCACGCGCGGCACGGCGGCCGCGCTGCGCGGTGCCGGGCTCACCTGCAAGACCATTTTCAAGGTGAACGAGGGACGGCCAAACGCGGTGGACCTATTGAAAGGCGGCGGCGTGCAACTGGCGATCTACACTACCACCGGCGCGCCCGCGTTTCTCGACGAGAAGGCCATCCGCCGGAATGCGGTAATGTCGCGCGTCCCGTGCATCACCACCATGAGCGGTGCGCGCGCCGCCGCCGACGCCGTGGCCGCCCGCCTGCGCGACCCCATCCGCGTCTGGAGCCTGCAAGAGATCCACGAGGGCAAGAAGACGGTGGCGTGAGCCGCTCGACGAGCGGCCAGTCAATTCTCAGTCGGCACACTCGTGGCGGAAACGACGACCAGGATGACGGCGGGACCCTTCTTCGGATCAAGCCGGAGCCCGAGTTGGTCCTTCAGCGCGCCGAAGATCGTGGGTCCAAGAACACCGCTGGGCGCGCTTGCGGTAGGGGGCGGGGCGTCGGCATCCGCGGTCGGCGTAAGCTGAGGGGCGTCCATCTCGCGGGACATCCAGTACAGCGAGAAATCGTATCGCCCCTTGAGGCCGGTCGAATCGGTTACCGGCTTGCCGAGTTCGCCCGCGAGCACCCGGGTTAGCTGCTCCATCTCGGCGTTGGGGGACTGCCAGCGAGCCTTGCCCTCCATGACCAGCATGTTCGTTTTGCCGGGAGGTATCACGGGGAATCCGAACTTATCCACGGCAGGCTCCCCGGTCGCACCGTCGTCTTGGGCGAGAACCCTGGTTGGCGCCTTCAGCTTGGGTCCGCCCTTCGCCACCGTTAGCTCCAGTATTGGCATGACCCTGGTTTCCTGGTGTACCTTGAGCTTGAAGCGTTCCGCCAGGAGATGTTGGAGCATGATCGGAATCTGCTCCTTGGTAGCGCCCTCCGGGACTTTCGCGGTGATGTCGAATTGTTCGGTGTTAAACCAATCGGGACAGGCTAGCTGGAACCGGTAAATGCCGTACGCCTGGGTGACAAGTCTGGCGACGGTCACATGGGAAAACGTCATGCGCCCAGGATCGCTCGTTCCGGGACCGCGGCGTATTCCAACGGAATAATGAGGTCTCCCGTCGGGCGGCGCAGATGGCTTGATGGAAACGACCTCGAAGCTGCTCAAACTGCCGGTGGGCTGGGCGTGCGCAACAGACATCGCGAAGATGATAATAAGCGCGGTGCGACAGGACACGGCATAGTCCTCTTTGGCTAGTTTGCGCCCGCTCGGTCGGCCTTAGCAAGAGAGAACTCCAGGGAGAAGTGGCCGATCCTGCAAGAGATCCACGAAGCCAAGAAGACGGTCGCGTGAGCATGTCGCGTCTGGGTGTGAGAAGCTGAAAACTGATGAGCGACCACAAGAGCATCACGCCAAAACGCGACACGGAGACCGCCAAGGCCAAGAGCCGGTTTCTTAATCGCGTCCGCGGCGCGCCGGATCTGGGCACGCGCGGTGTGATTCGCTGGTCGCGTGACGAGATGCACGAGCGTTGAATCCGGGCGCGTGGCGCGGCTCGCCCGTGCACCATCCGGGGCAGTCCTGCCTGCTGTGTCGAGAGTCATCTCGACATTTCTTTTCTTTTGTTGGCGCGGGCGTTGCTCTGCCGGTGCCAAGAAAAGTCGCCACGACTGGCGACTCTGCAGGCCGGACGGCCCGCGCCACGCGTTTTTCGACAAAAGTCCTGAAACTCCGAATTCATGTAAACTTAAGGAATGGGTTTATTTCATCGGAGCGGCGGTTACACGATCTTCATCTCCGAGATCGACACCGAACACAGGACGTTGTTCCGGCTGGCTGACGAATTGGAAGCTGCGCTGGCTTCGCGCGCGCCCCAAAAGCGCAGCGAAGTGTTGCAGTCGCTGGTTTCTCACATCCAAGATCACTTCGCGCACGAAGAGCGCTTAATGCGGGCGAGCCGGTATGACGCATTCGAGTGGCACAAGCGCCAGCACGATGGAGCGCGCCGCCGGGTCAAGCAATTCATCAAGCGGATCGAGGAAGGCGACCGCAAGGCCGGAGCCGAATTGCTCGAGTACCTGGCGGGCTGGCTGCAGAACCACATCCCGGTTACCGACCGGATGATGGCGGCCTATTTACGCAACTTCGAGCGCCGCCGGGCGGCGTGATAGTTGGGATAGGCGATCGGTGTTTGTCGCCTGTCGCGGTGATCGATCGTCGAAAAGCAAGAGGGTCGAGAAAACCGCCCCGACGGCCCTGGAATAATCACCGGCGACGAGATCGCCGGCGTTACCGGAGTGGGCCAGCGGTCGTCCCGACAGACCACGCAAGGCGACGGTCTGTCCTACCGTCGCTTCAATCCAGCCTGGTGGCGACGAAGAAGGTCCGGCCTTCACCCAATTGCCCAGCCATGCCTAAGTCGCCGGCGTCATAGCAGAGCAACTCGCCGAAGCCGGCCGCCGCCAGGGCGCTCGAAATCTCATCGGGCGAGTAACAGCGCTCCTCGATCGTCACATCCGACCGCTGCCAGACGCCTTCGAGCAGGCGGAACATGGTGACGTCGATTCGTGCGATGCGGGCGTGTGAGTCGAAACTGGCGCCGGTGATGGTGAGCAGGTGGTCGCCGCGCACCAGCGCGAACGATTCGCCCCAGCGCGTCTGGTAGGCTTCGTCGAGGAGCATGTCGAAAGCCAGCAGGCCGCCTGGGCGGAGCGCGACGGCGATGTTGCGGAACGCGGCCCGGAGCGCCTCCGGCTCCAGCAGGTGATTGAGCGAGTCGAAAGTGGAAACGGCGGCATCGCAGGCGCCGGGCAGGCGGAAGCTCGCGGCATCGGCCAGGACAAACTCCGCGGCGGGCGCGTTGGCGCGTGCGTAAGCCAGCATTTCCCGCGAAACGTCGATGCCAGTGACGCGGAAGCCTCGCGTGGCGAGCAGCGCCGCCAAATGGCCGGTGCCGCAGCCAACATCCAGGATGTGCGCGCCCGGCGGCAGGCGCCGGAGCCAGATGCGCGACAGGATAGGGAAGGCTGCGGAGTGGAATTCCTCGCTCCAGTAGCGGTTGTAGAACCAGGCGAAATCGTCGTAGCTGGCCACCATCCCGACTCCTCTTCAGCATGGCATACTGGAGGTTCTATGCGACTCTCACTGTGGATTGCCATGTTCGCCGCCGGCGCGGTGGCGCTGGCCGGGTGCTCCTCGTCGAGCGAGCCCAAGAAAGATCAGCCGGCTGCGGACGCGGCGCCGGCACAGCCCGCGGCACAAAAACAGGAAGCACCGGCTTCGTTTCAGGTGCACGCGCCGGCCACTTTCAACGTGACTTTCGACACGACCAAGGGCCCGGTGGTGGTAGAGGTGCATCGCGATTGGGCGCCCATCGGCGCCGACCATTTCTATGAGCTGGTGAAGTCCGGCTACTTCGATGGCGCCCGCTTTTTCCGGGTGGTTCCTAACTTCGTCGTGCAGTTCGGCATTGCCGCCGATCCGGCGGCGACGCGCAAGTGGAAGGACGCCAACCTGGTCGACGATCCGGTGCTGCGGCACAACGTGCGCGGCACACTGGTCTACGCTAAAACGGACCAGCCCAACACGCGCACCACGCAATTGTTTATCAACCTGGTGGATAACTCGCGGCTCGACGGCGACGGCTTCGCGCCGTTCGCCACCATAACATCGGGAATGGACGCGGTGGACGCGATTTACGCCGGTTACGGCGAAGCGCCCCAACAGCCGCTCATTGAAAGCCAGGGCAACGCTTACCTCCAGCAGTTCCCCAAGCTGGACTTTGTGCGCAAGGCCACCATTCAGTGATATAGTAGTCGGTGCCCCGATCAGAAGGGGACCAGGAAGTTACTAATACAGGGTCAAATTAGAACGACGCGGCCCGGCGGAGGCAAACGCTTCCGCCGGGTTTTTTCGTTTCTGTTCGTGGCGCGGCTTGCCCGTGTACCATCGGGGACCGTCGGGCCTGCTGAGCCGAAGGGCCGCATTCGGTAGGACGGACGATCGGTTCTTGTCGTCTGTTGGGATGGGCCGCCGGCCCGCGAAATTCCATCAAAAGCTCCGGTAACGCCGGCGATCTTGTCGCCGGTGATTTGCCCGCGATTCCCGGAATCTCGAGGCGGTTTTTCGACCCTGTCGCGCGTCGCCAGGGGAACATCACCGGCGACAAGATCGCCGGCGTTACCGCCGATACCCCACCTTCTCAAGTTCTTCCTTGGCCACTTCCGCCGTGTTGGCGTGAATCGTCACGGTGTCTTCCACGCTTTGCGCATACCCGCCGGCGAGCACGATGGCGACCGGCACTCCCTGTTCGAGCGCTGCGCGGATCACCAGCCGGTCGCGTTCCCGCAGGCCATCGAAGCTCAGCGAAAGGCCGCCTAACTGGTCGCCGGCATACGGGTCGGCCCCCGCCACGTACACAATCAACTCGGGACGGAATCCGTGCAGTGCCGGGCGGTATCCGTCGCTGAGGCGGCTCAGGTATTCGTCATCGGCCACGCCGTCGGCCAAATCAATATCGAGGCTGGAAGGTGGCTTGAGGGCCGGGTAGTTGTTGTACTGGTGAATCGAGAGCGTGAATACCGAGGCATCGCCGGCGAAGATGGCCGCGGTGCCGTTGCCTTGATGCACGTCGCAATCGACCACCATGGCGCGCTCGATCAGCCCATCGCGCTGCGCGCGCCGCACGGCTACGGCGATATCGTTAATGGCGCAGAATCCTTCGCCGTGATCCGGACAGGCATGGTGAAAACCGCCGCCCAGGTTGTAGCCGATGCCGTCCTGGAGAGCCAGCCGCGCCGCCAGCATGGAGCCGCCGGCCGCCAGCCAGAAGCCTTCCACCAGGTAGCGCGAGTAAGGCACTTCCAGTTGCAGAATCTCCCGGTAGCTGAGGGTGCCGTTCGAGAGTTTTTCGATCCAGGCGCGATCATGCGCCAGCAGCAGGTCTTCGTCGGTGGCCGGCTCCGGAGCGACGAAGTCCTCTTTCACCGCAAACCGCGTCCACAGCATGCGGTCGTGCAGCCACTTGAATTTTTTCGAAGGGAAGACGTGGTCGCCGAAGTGCAGGTCGTAGCGTTCGTGATAGACCAGACGGAACGGCAGCATGGCCGCGACTCTACCCGTCACTCTCCGATTGCAGGGCTGTCACCACGGCCACGTTGAAAATATCTTCCGCTGAACAGCCGCGCGAAAGGTCGTTGGCCGGCTTCGCCAGGCCTTGCAGAAATGGCCCGATGGCCATGGCGCCGCCCAGCCGTTCCACCAGCTTGTACCCGATATTGGCCGCTTCCAGGTTGGGAAACACCAGCGTGTTGGCGCGGCCGGCCACGGGCGAGCCGGGCGCCTTGGAGCGGCCGACCACTTCGGAGACCGCGGCGTCGGCTTGCAGTTCGCCATCCACGTTCAGGTCCGGTGCACGTGCCTTGGTGATGCGCAGCGCCTCCACGACTTTGTCGACCGCCTCGCCCTTCCCGCTTCCCTTGGTGGAAAAGCTCAGCAGCGCCACCCTCGGCTCCGTGTTCAGCAGCACGCGCGTGGTATCCGCCGTGGCGATGGCGATATCGGCCAACTGCCCTGCGTCCGGGTTGATCACCACCGCGCAATCGGCGAAAGCCATCAGCCCGTTGTGGCCCAGCGACCGATCCTCGAGCGCCATGATGAAGGCGCTCGACACCAGCCGCGCCCGCGCGTGCGGCCCTACCGCGTGGAGCGCCGCGCGCACGGTTTCTGCGGTGCTATTCGCGGCGCCGCCCACGCTGCCATCGGCATCTCCCGCCGCCACCATCAGCGATGCGAAGTAGAGTGGACGCAGCGCGATTGCCGCGGCCTCCACCTGCGTGACGCCCTTGGCGCGCCGGCGTTCATAGTAAATCGCCGCGTAGCGCGCGACCGCGGACGAAGCCGCCGGATCCACGAACTCGACCCCTGCGGGCGCGCTGCCAGGCTTGGCGCCGACCAGGACGGGCCGCACCACGCCTTCGCGCGCTAACCGCGCGGCGGCTTCCAGCACCCGCGGGTCGCCGCCCTCGGGAAACACAATCGTCTTCTTCAATTTGCGGGCGCGCTCGATGAGCCCCGCCATGAACAAACCCGCCGATTCAGGCATCGCTATTCAGTCTAGAGTCTAACAGGTGGCAGTGCGCAAGCTAAAGAGTGCACTCCACCACATTTGCGCCGGCTCCGCCAAAACGGTTAAGTTAAGGTCCATGGCCATTCATCCGCATGCCGGTCAACCTCCCCAGGAAAACGAGCTTGAGAATTTGCCGCGCCTCGTAACGGCCTACTACACGGCCAAACCCGATATTTCCGTGACTGCGCAGAAGGTCAGCTTCGGCACGTCGGGACATCGCGGGTCGTCGCTCAAGAACTCCTTCAACGAAGACCACATCCTGGCGATCACCCAGGCGATCTGCGAGCTGCGTCACGAATTCGGCGCCGATGGGCCGCTCTTTCTGGCCAAGGACACGCACGCGCTCTCCGAGCCGGCGCTCGCGTCGGCGCTGGAGGTGCTGGCCGCCAACGGCGTGGCCGCGATGATCGATTCCGACCTCGGCTACACGCCCACGCCCGCGCTCTCCCACGCCATCCTCACCTACAACGACGGGCGCACGTCCGCATTCGCCGACGGCATCGTCATTACGCCCTCGCACAATCCGCCCGCCGACGGCGGTTTCAAGTACAATCCGCCCAACGGAGGGCCGGCCGATGCCGGCGTTACCGGCAAGGTCCAGGATCGCGCCAACGCCATTCTGGCCGATGGTTTGCGGCCGGTGAAGCGCATCCCTTACGCGCGCGCCATCGGCGCAACCGAGCGCTTCGACTATGTCGCGAACTACGTCAACGACCTGGGCGCGGCGCTCGATCTCGACGCCGTCCGGTCCGAGGGCCTCTCCTTGTGCGCCGACCCGCTGGGCGGGGCGGGCATCGCCTACTGGGGCCGCATCGCCGAGCGCTACGGCCTGCACCTGACCATCCGGCACGATTGGGCGGACGCGACCTTCCGCTTCATGACGCTCGATTGGGACGGCGAAATCCGCATGGATTGTTCGTCGCCCTACGCGATGGCCAGTCTGATTGCGCTCAAGGACAAGTTCGACGTGGCGTGGGCCTGCGACACCGATCACGACCGCCATGGTATTGTGACGCGCAGCGCGGGTCTGCTGAATCCGAACCATTACCTGGCAGCGGCCATTTCCTACCTGTTTCTCAACCGGCCGGGTTGGAGGGAGAGCGCGGGCGTGGGCAAGACGATGGTTTCTTCGAGCATGATCGACCGTGTGGCGAAACATCTGGGCCATCCGCTGGTCGAAGTGCCGGTCGGCTTCAAGTGGTTCGTGGACGGGCTGCTCGATGGATCGCTCGGCTTTGGCGGCGAAGAGAGCGCCGGCGCATCCATGTTGCGGCGCAACGGCAGGCCGTGGAGCACCGACAAAGACGGGCTGATTCTCGGCTTGCTGGCGGCGGAAATGACGGCGCGGACCGGCCGCGACCCCGGCGAAATCTACCAGAAGCTCACCGAACAATTCGGCGCGCCGGTCTACGAACGGATCGACGCTCCGGCCACGCCGGAGCAAAAGGCGCGACTGGCCGCGCTCTCGCCCGAGCAGGTGACCGCGACCGAGTTTGCCGGCGACCCGATCGAGGCCAAGCTCAACCGAGCGCCGTCGAATGGCGCGCCGCTCGGCGGTCTCAAGGTGGTAACCCACCGCGGATGGTTCGCCGCGCGCCCCTCCGGCACCGAAAACGTCTACAAGATTTACGCCGAAAGCTTCGCCGGGGAGGCTCACTTGCGGCAGATTCAGACCGCCGCGCAGGAACTGGTCGAGAAAACCGTGGGAGGGTAAAGAGGCTCCGTGGCGCGGGCCGTCGGGCCTGCAGAGCCGAGAGTCGTCGCGGCTTTTCTTGGCCGGAGCATCTCGTGAGAAGGTAACAAAAGCCGAGACGACTCTCGGCTCTGCAGGCCTGACGGCCCGCGCCACGCCCTATCGACGGCCTGGGCTTCTCCGGTGATGCGCAGGCCACCATGCGGCGCGCGATTGCGCCTACAATGTTCCTTTACAGACATGCGCCCGAATCATATAGAGCCGGATTGGATCGCATGAGATGATGGCGTTCCTGGGCACGCTTCTGGCAATTGTAATCCGCTATTTCTTGTATATTGCCGAAGCGCTCGCGGTCGTTCTCCTGGTGCGCTCCGCGCTGCTCGGTCCGCATCCACGCGAGAAACAGTGGCGCGGTTTCGGTTGGTTTCACTGGCTCGCCAGGCGGCGCAAATTAGCCGTCGTCACGGTGGGAATTCTGCCGATTGCGATCCGCGCCGCGCTGCTCCCGATTCTGCCTTCCCGACTGCCCTGGATCGCCGACGATTTTGGCTACCTCCTGTCGGGCGATACGTTTGCCCTCGGACGCCTTACCAACCCCGCGCATCCCATGTGGACTCATTTCGAGAGTCTGCACATTCTGATGCAGCCGACCTACATGTCGATGTACTTTCCCGCGCAAGGGCTGTTTCTAGCGGCCGGCAAAGTCGTCACCGGGCATCCTTGGGCCGGAGTCTGGCTCAGCGTCGGTTTGATGTGCGCCGCGCTCTGCTGGATGCTGCAAGCGTGGCTCCCGCCAACCTGGGCGTTGCTGGGCGGCTTGCTGGCAGTCGCACGGCTGGGGATTTTCGGGTATTGGATGAACACCTACTATGGCGGAGCAGTCCCAGCGCTCGGAGGCGCGCTGGTGCTGGGCGCGCTGCCAAGGCTCATTCGCAAACACAGGATTCGGGATGCCTTGTGGATGGCGCTGGGACTCATCGTTCTGGCGAACTCCCGCCCATACGAGGGTCTAGTCCTCGCTCTGCCTGTTGCCGCTGCTTTGGCTGTGTGGGCGTTCGGCCGCGAGCGGCCTTCCTGGCGAGTGTCGGTTTTCCGCGTCGCGGTTCCGATGTTAATAGCGCTTTCGATCGGTGGCGCAGCCACTCTGCATTATTGGTCGCGAGTTACGGGCAACCCACTTCTATCACCGCAGCAATTGCAACGGCAGACTTATGCGATTGCGCCGTATTTCATCTGGCAATCGCCCGCCAAACCGGAGCCGGTCTATCGAAACGCAGCCTTGCGGGCTTTCTATACGAGTGCGGAGATGGACTACTATCGCAGCACCCGATCCATTTCGGGCTGGCTATGGGCGTCCGCGATCAAGATCCGCGATTTCTGGTTGTTTTACCTCGGCCCTGTGCTGACGCTGCCGCTTCTCGCGCTGCCCTGGATACTTCGAGACAGGAGAATCCGCTTTCTGCTGATTGCGGCAGTAGTGTTCCTGGCGGGGCTGGGATTCAGCATCTGGTTCTACCCGCACTACGCGGCCCCGGCGACCGCGCTGCTCTATGCGATTTTGTTGCAGTCCATGCGGCATCTTCGACTGTGGAGACGCCGCACACAAATGTCGGGAATGTTCCTGGTTGGAGCGATACCGGTCATCTGCGCCGTGATGGTGGCCTTCCGCGTGGTGGCCCAACCGGTGTTATTCTGCCCGCCCGACTTTCCCATGACCTGGTGCTACACCTTGCCCGGTGGCACGCATCGCGCCGATGTCCTGGCCAAGCTCCGGCAAATGGGTGGGAAGCATCTGGTCCTGGTTCGATGGTACAAAGGGGACAATCCGTTCGAGCAGTGGGTCTACAACGATCCCGATATCGACAAATCGGACGTGGTGTGGGCGTGGGAGGCGGGCCATCCGGAAGAACTGTTGCGGTATTTCAGCGGCAGGCGGGCGTGGGTGCTTCACGCTAACTGGCATGGGCCGCCGGATTTGGCACCGTATGGGAAGTGAGGGAGGGGCGGCGGAAGTTGCGTATGGCGAAGAACTTGCTGGGAACGTCATGAGCACACGGTTGACGCACCGCACGGTGAGTGCGAAGACGGCGGGCGTTTGGATTGTCCTGGCGCTTTTCTCTGCGGCCGCGAGCATGTCTATCGCTGCTTCTAAGCATTCAGGGTCGATAGACGTGGGGACGATCGCTTTACTTGCTTCGCCGCAGAAATACAACGGCAAGGTTATCTCGACGATTGGATTTCTGAATATCGGTTCGATGCCCGAGAACGATAATCTCTGGCTCTACGAACAGGATGGCGAATACAACCTATACCGCAACATGTTTGCGCTCGGTCTTTCTGACGATCAAAGAAAACAATTCGCCCATCTAAATCACACATACGTTATGATCACAGGCACCTTTCGTTCGAATGCGCCAGGAAGCACAGTGATGGACAGCGGATCAATCGTACACGTCACGCAGGTGGATGGTTGGCAGCCTTATCGCCTGTCGTCGCCTGCAAAACAAAATTGAGGCGTCAGGTAAAGAGGACCAGCTCCTCCTGCTTCTCTGCGCGACAGAAGACATCCGCTCCGGATCACCGCAAATCTCGTCCCATTCTTCCCGTGTTACACTGCCTCACATGCCGGAGCTTCGCGATGTGCCGGATTCGCCGCCGCCGTTTCTCGGTAGCTGGCGGCGCGTCTACTTGGCGGTGCTGATCTACCTCGTGGGCGTGATTCTGGCGGCGTACTTTTTCACGCGTGCCTACCGATGAGAGCCCTGGATTGGGTGGTCCTGCTCGCCTCGCTGGTTTCCATCGTCGCCTACGGCCTATACCGCAGCCGCGGCAGCAACACGGTGGATCGCTACCTGCTCGCCGGCAAGACCATGCCGTGGTATGCGATGGCGCTCTCCATCATGGCCACGCAAGCCAGCGCCATTACGTTCATCTCCACCACCGGGCAATCGTATGTGGATGGCATGCGCTTCGTGCAGGCTTACTTCGGCCTGCCCATCGCCATGATCGTGGTTTGCGCCGTGGTGGTGCCGGTGTTTTACCGCGCCCGCGTCTACACCGCGTATGAGTACCTGGAAAGCCGGTTCGACGCCAAGACGCGCGCGCTGGCCAGCGTGATTTTCCTATGCCAGCGCGGCATCTCGGCCGGGCTCACCATCTACGCGCCGGCCATCGTGCTGTCGGTGATCCTGGGATGGCCGGAGCGCGCCACCACACTGCTGATGGGCGCGACCGTGGTCAGTTACACCGTGATCGGCGGCATCAAGGCCGTCACCTGGTCGGACGTGCAACAGATGGGCGTCATCTTTCTGGGACTGCTGATTGCGCTGATCACCGTCATTGTGCTGCTGCCGCATACGGTCTCCTTCGGCGACGCGGTGTTTCTGGCCGGCGCGGCGGGCCGGCTCAACGCCGTCACCACCAATTTCGACTGGAACGACCGCTTCAATATCTGGAGCGGTCTCATCGGCAGCACGTTTCTGTTTCTGTCTTACTTCGGGTGCGACCAGTCGCAGGTGCAGCGGTACCTCACCGGCCGCTCGATCATGGAGAGCCGGCTCAGCCTGCTGTTCAATGCCGTGGCGAAAATTCCGATGCAGTTCTTCATCTTATTCATCGGCGCCATGGTGTTCGTCTTTTACGTGTTCGTCGAGCCGCCGGTGCTGTTCCAGCACACCGAGCTAGCGCGCATCACGCAATCGAGCGAGTACACGGGCGTCGAGACACGCTATCACGAGGCGTTTGAGCGGCGCCGGGAAGCCGCGCTGGCGTTGGCGGAGGCGCATCGGGCCGGCGACGGCGCGGCGCACGCGCGCGGCTTGGCTAATTACCGTGATGCGCAGCAATCGCTCGATCAAGCCCGTTCGAGCGCCGCGCGCCTGGTGGAAGCGAGCGGCGGCGAGAAAGGGTTCAGCGACACCAACTATATCTTCCTCTCGTTCGTGACGCGCTACCTGCCGGTGGGGATTGTGGGCCTGGTGATTGCGGTGATCATGGCCGCCACCATGTCCGCCAGCTCGGGCGAGATCAACTCGCTCGCGACCGTGACCGTAGTGGATCTATACCGCCGGCACTTTCACCGCGGCGCGAGCGATCATCATTATCTGACGGCCTCGCGCTGGGCCACTCTGTTCTGGGGCGTTTATGCCGTCGCGTTCGCGGGCTGGGGCAAGAAACTCGGATCGCTGATCGTGGCCGTCAACGTGGTGGGGTCGCTGTTCTACGGCTCGCTGCTGGGCTGCTTCGTGGTGGCTTTCGCGTTCAAGAGAGTAGGCGGCACGGCCGTGTTCCTGGGCATGCTGGCAGGTGAGGCCGCCATCTTCTGGGCGTTCCTGCACAGCCACATTTCCTATCTCTGGTACAACGTGATCGGCTGCGTGGTGGTGGTGACGGTAGCGCTGGCGCTCACCTGGGCTGCGCCTGGCGCTTTCGGCAGACCAGCGAGCCCGCCAGAGCGATGATTGCTGGCAGAAACCGTTTCAGCGCGTTTGCTCCATTCGAATCGAAACTTGTATATAATCCGCAAATGCAAGAGATACGCTGGAGCACAATCGCGTTCGGCTGGCTGTTGCTCATCTCGGCCAGCTTAAGAGGACAGGAAGTGCAATCTCCGCAACCTGAAAAGTCGAAGCCGCCGGTCAAAATGGAACAGCGCGGGCGCATCCTTGGAATCGGCGGTGTCTTCTTCAAATCGGCTGATCGTAATCAGATGCGCGAATGGTATTCGAAGCATCTCGGACTCGCTGACAAAGGCGGAGGCGCGATGCTTCCTTGGCGCGAACACGACGACCCGCAAAAGGAGCACGTTACAGTTTGGACTATCTTTTCCGCCTCCTCCGACTATATCCCAGCCACGCAACCGTTCATGATCAACTACATCGTGGACGATCTGGATGCGTTGCTCGACCGCTTAAAACAAGAGGGCGTCAAGATTGACGCCAAACGAATGGATGAATCGTACGGTCGCTTTGCATGGATCTATGACCTGGATGGGAATAAGATTGAGCTCTGGCAGCCGGCGCCCGCAAAGCCCTAAGGGAAATCCGGGGACTCAGGCTACGAAACCGCGAGACGGCGCGAGGCCCTTGTCGGTCTGAGGCAAGCCGCCCATCTTACGCCGCCCGGATCTCCACCGTTTCTGCTACCGCGGCTGGCTCGGGTACGGGCTCACCCCCCAGACGCATTCCTTCGATATGGAACTCGACCGCTTCCGCGATCAGGCGGCGTATCTCCTCGATGGTCCGGCCGGTGGTCACGCAGCCAGGGAGATCCGGCACGTAGGCGGCCCAGTTGTTCGGTGCCTTCTCGAAAACGACCGCGCACTTCTTCATTTCTTCAGCCCCGCCTTCTTTAGCATCTCACTTGGCTCGCGCCCGCGACCTTCGCCAGGTTAAGTAGCCCGCCAGCAGAATGATCCCGGCCAGCGTCAGGTAGACCAGGTAGTGGTGGATATTGTGTTCGACTGCCTCCCAGCGGTCTCCCAGAAAGTAGCCCAGTGACAGAAACGCCGACACCCAGAGGACGGCGCCGGTGTAGGCGAAGAGGGCGAATTGGGGAGCTTCCAGGTCGCTCATGCCGGCGGCGTAAGCCGTGAGGTGGCGAACGCCGGGAACGAAGTAGCCTAGCGTGAGACTCCAGTGGCCGGCCTTGCGGAACCAAGCGTGCGCCTTTTCCACGTGATCTTCCGTGATGCGCACATAGCGGCCGTAGCGGTGAATCAGCTTGAGCCCGAAGGTGCGGCCGAGCAGGTAGCTGATGGTGATGCCGCAGGCGCTGCCGGTGAGGGCGGCCGCGAACGCCAGCGGCAGGCGAAGATTGCCGCGGAACACCAGGTATCCGGTGAAGGTGAGCAGGGTCTCATCCGGCACAGGCAAGCCGACAATTCCGAGCATAAGCAGGCCAATGATGGCCGCGTAACCGTACTCGGTGATCCATTCGAGGATGTGTTGTTCCATCGGGCGAATGCGGCTGGTAGCCGGGTCAAAGCACCAATGAGGAAATCTCCACCGGCGTGCGTTCGCCGGCCACCACCACGATGCCGCTTTCGGTGACGTGATGGAACTGGCGGTCGAGTTCCAGGTCGTAGCCGATTTGGGCGTCTTCCGGCACGCTGACGTTCTTGTCCAGAATAGCCCGCCGCAGTTTGGCCCGGCGGCCGATGTCGCAGTTGTCCAGAATCACGCACTCGTCAACCATGGCGCTCGAATGGACGCGCACGCCGCGCGACAGGATGGAGTTGCGCACCATCCCGCCCGACAGGATGCAGCCGCCGGAGACGATGCTGTCGATGGCCTGCCCGCGGCGGTTGGCGTCGTCAAACGTGAACTTGGCCGGCGGGTCGGCGTAGCTGGCGCTGCGTAGCGGCCACTCCGGGTTGTATAGGTTGAGCGCGGGGGTGATCGTCCGCAGGTCCATGTTGGCTTCGTAATAGGCCTCGATGGTGCCTACGTCGCGCCAGTAGGGTTCGGAATCGGCCGGTTCGCCGGGAATGCGGTTGTCCTGGAAATTGTAAGCGTAAATCTTCGCTCCGCCGGCCAGCTTGGGCAGAATGTCACGCCCGAAATCGTGACTGCTGGCTTCCTCCGCCGCATCGTCGGCGAGCAGGCGCAACAAGCTGTCCGTGGAGAAGATGTAGTTGCCCATGGAGGCGTACACTCGCGTGTCGTCGCCCGGAATGGTCGGCGCGGTAGGGTTTTTCTCGTGGAACGCCAGAATGCGGCCGTCCTCGCGGGCCTCGATTACGCCGAACTCGGAAGCATGCCGCTTATCCACCGGAATCGCCGCCACGGTGACATCCGCGCCTTTGTCCAGGTGGTAATCGAGCATGTTGTTCAGGTTCATCCGGTAGATGTGGTCGCCGCCGAAGATGGCCACCGCGTCCGGATCGGCCTGCTCCACCAGGTTGACGTTCTGATAGATGGCGTCGGCCGTGCCCTGGTACCAGGTCTCGCCCGGGCTCCGCATCTGCGCGGGTACCGGAATAATGAACTGCGACTTCAGCAGGGTGCCGAATTGCCAGCCTTCGCTCAGGTGCTGCAACAGCGACTGGCTGCGGAACTGCGTCAGCACGTAGATCGAGTAGATCCCGGAGTTGATGAAGTTGCTGAGCACGAAGTCGATGATGCGGTACTTGCCCCCGAACGGAACGGCCGGCTTGGCCCGTTCCTTGGTCAGCGGGTAGAGCCGCGTTCCTTTCCCGCCGGCCAGCACGATGCCCAACACACGTACGCGCATAGTCTTTGCCAAAGCCCTATTTTTCCAGGCATGTGCCTGGAATTGCAAGATCAATTTGCGGGTGGCGACCCGCCGCCTAAAGTAATCCGCCGCCTTACCGATAGATTCATTGTCGTCACAAACTGATCCAATGATTTCCATCGTCGGGATTGTTCTCGTTTTTGGCGCCATCGCGGCTGGCTACGCGATGGAGCACGGCAAGTTTCTGGTGCTGATGCAGCCGGCCGAGCTGCTCATCATCCTGGGGGCGGCCATCGGGACCCTGGTGGTGGCCAATCCGCTTCCCCTGCTGGTCCGCGTCGGCAAAGGAATCGCCGGCATCTTCACCGGCGGAGCCTACACCAAGGCCTTTTACCTCAGTAATCTAAAGATGCTTTTCGAGCTGTACAATCACGCCCGTAAAGCGGGCACCGCCAAGGTGGAAGAGGAGGTGGACAGCCCGGAAAAGAGCCCTATTTTCAGCAAGTACCCGGATTTCATGAAATCGCATCACGCAGTAACCTTCCTTTGCGACACCCTGCGCATGGCATGTTCGGGGGGCGTGGATCCCCTGGACATCGACAACATGATGGAGGCGGATCTTGACGTACACCACCGGGAAGCGGGCGAACCGGTTTCGGCGCTCAGCACCATGGCGGATGCCCTACCCGGGCTTGGAATCGTGGCGGCGGTGCTCGGCGTCGTAATCACCATGGGTGCGTTAGGCGGCCCCAAGGAGGAGATCGGCCATAAGGTGGCCTCGGCCCTGGTTGGCACGTTCCTGGGCATCCTGTTGTGTTACGGCGTGTTTGGCCCGCTGGCGGCGGCCATGAGCAAGCAGGTCGCCGAGGAGGCCGACTACTACAGCTTTCTGCGAGTGGCTGCATTGGCGTTCGTCAAAGGGATGAGCCCTATCCTGGCAGTGGAGTTGGCGCGCCGCTCGATCCCTTCCGAGGTGCGCCCGTCGTTCAAGGAGATGGAGACCACCTGCCGTGGCGGCGGTCAAGTAGCCAGCAAGGCGGCATAAGACCATGCCCAGCGAACCCGAAGACACAAAGCCCCGCCCGATCATCGTCATCCGCCGAAAAGCGGGACATGGCGGGCATCACGGCGGCGCCTGGAAAGTCGCCTATGCGGACTTCGTCACCGCCCTGATGGCGTTATTCATCGTGCTGTGGCTGATGGGTCAGGACGAGGAAGTGAAAAAAGCGATCAGCGCGTACTTCAACAACCCCACCGGAAGCGGCAAGCAGATCGGAACCACCTTAGCCGGCTTGGGGAATTCGATCGAGGTTCCCAAGGACGACATGAACAAGCTCCGCGAGAAGCTCCAGGAAGCGCTGAAAGCCATGCCCAATTTCCGCAACCTGAAGGACCACGTGGAGATCACCATCACCGCCGACGGCCTGCGCATCGAGTTGCTGGAGAATGAAGCCGGCATGTTCTTTGAGTCCGGCAGGGCGGTTCCCACCGAAAACGGCAGCCAACTGCTCAGCCTGCTGGCGGGTGAGCTCGGCAAACTGCCCAACAGCATGCTGATCGAAGGCCATACCGACTCGAAACCATACAGTGGCGACGCTTCCTACAGCAACTGGGAGCTCTCCGCCGACCGCGCCAATTCCGCCCGCAAGATCATGGAGGCCAATGGCCTGCGAGCGAACCAGGTGGGCCAGGTCCGCGGCTTCGCCGACCGCCAGTTGCGGCATCCGGAAGACCCGGCGAACGCCTCGAATCGCAGGGTTTCGGTAATCGTGCAATACCTGACTTTGACGGCCGGCGGCAAAGGCGCGGCGGGCAAATCCGACGCTGCGTCCGAAGACGGAGGCGAAACCAAGCCCGCTGGGATGGCCCAGCCTCCGGGCGACGCCAACCGGCGGAATCTCCCGCGACAAGGGCGGTCACAGGGGCCGGTGAAGTGAATGGTGCGGATGCCGGTGCGATGTCCATTTCCCGCAAAACGCGCCGCGCGCCCGAGAGCAGCCTTTCGCACCTGCCGTAGTCACGAAGTCTGGTGGAACTCCGCTGGCGCGCTCTCTTTCTCTTCCGCGGAGGACAGCTCGAAGAGCGGTTTCGGCTGGAGTCCCAGCAGACCCGCCAGGATCTTGCCCGGAAACATCCGAACCCGCCGGTTATAATCGCGGACCGTGTCGTTGTAATCGCGCCGCGCATTTCGCAACGACTCCTCAACGCTCTTCAGATTCCGTTCGAGCGCTCTGAACTCCTCGGACGCGCGCAGTTGCGGGTGTTCTTCCGCCATCGCCAGCAAATGCCGCAGGGCGCCCGTCAGTTGATTCTCCGCCACGGCGCGGCCTTCGTCGAAGGTAGTCCCCGCCGCAGCCGAACGCCAACTCGCGATGTGTTCAGATGCCCCAACTCTAATCGGCGGCATAATCCCTCACCGCTTCCAACAGGCTGGGAATCATCTCATGACGCACCTTGAGGAGAGCCTCGATGTTCAACCACGCCGATTCGGACCGGACCAGCAGCCCAATCAAACCGTTGTAAACCAGAAGGGCGATGATTGCCGTGACGATGCCCAAGGAAGCCAGAAACGCGATAACGATCATTTAATCTCTTCCATCTCCACTAAAGTTGATACTTCCACATCCTCTAAGGTTAAGTTGAATGAGTAGCCAAAACGTGACAAAAAAAGGCGCGAAACGAGGAAGTTTCCCGACTTTTCTGTGACGCCGCCGGCCGAACTCGCGTCGACCTGAAGGTGCCGTGCGCAAATGACCGCTCGACTGCGCTTATTGAATCGATACGCTCGTTTCCACGGCGATGAAAGGCGTAAAGCCGCCGAAATCGACCTGGCCGCCCGCGACAAGCGGTGGCGTAAGAGTTTGCCCGCCTAACTCCGCCGATATGACCCCTCCGTTGGACTGAACGCCTTCCACCTCGAGCTGGCCGACGTTGCCCGCGGACCCGCTCACGACGGCAGGAAGATAAGCGAGCGCAGCCGCTGGAATCGAGAACGTACCCGCGCTCGCCGCAGCGGCACACGAGATGCTCACCGTGTGCGTTGTCGTGGTGGTGAGAATGCCACCCTGGACGACGATGATGACCTCGTCAAACCCGGTACCGGCCCAGGTGATAGTCAGCGGCTGGGTGCGAGGGATCGTCGTAATCGAGGCGAGATTGGTCGCGGAGAAACTGGTGGGGAAAGTCGCCGATACGCTAAATGGACCGACGTCGGCGCCACCGCTGCCGGTCATCGTGTAGGTGCCCGCCACCAGCGCGCCGGCGGCCGGAGTGAAACTGTAGATGGGCCCATTGGACAGGGCTACCTTCCCTAAGACTGTGTTCGCCGGCAAACCCGGACCGCTGACCGGAAGGCTGGCGCCCGCGTCGAGAAACGAATCGGGCGCGGAGGGCTCCTTTCCGCCGGCTGGGTAGGTTTCGTCCAGCACGATGCAAGAGCCGAATTTTGGCCCCGAGAAGTTGGCGAGCCACTCAGCCGCGCTGTAGCGTGCGAACTGGCCGCCCATGAGCTCCGTGCTCCCACCCGTGTAAGCGAACGGACCGAAGGAGAATCCGGCAAATACGATGTCACCGCCGTTATCCAGTTTCTGAAGAACGGACTGGCTGAATCCTTGAGCCGAGCACGAGCTCTGGCCGGCCGCGGCAATGGGAATTATGACGGCGTTGCTCAAAACGCCACCCCCGCTGACCTGCGCAGTTGCAAAGCAATCCGGCGCGATGTTCGCGGGCAAAGTGAAATTGATCTGCCAGAGTCCCGGGTAGCCGGAGGAGGTGCCTGCGTAGAGCGGTGTAATCTGGGTGCCGTCGACGGTCACGAAGAAGTTCCCGGCAGCGGTCTGGTCGCCGGAGCTGCCGCCGGTGTCGTTGAGCGCGTCGGCGCCGCCGCCGGTGCCCCACAACACCAGTGTGTCTCCCGGGTGAGCCGGCGTAAGCGTCCAGGTTAGCCCGCCGGACGAGGTGGTGCCGCTGGTGAACCGGGTGAGGCTGAGACCGCCATTGACGTTCCCGTCGGTGGCTTGCGCCGTCCCGGTGCCGGCGCTGTTGGCGGTGGCGATCCCAAAGCTGCGCGGCACCACCGTCACGTTCTGAGGCGCGCTGGTGAGGGTGTTGTACGTCACCTCGACAGCGTAGGTCCCGGGTGTGATCGAAGAAGGAAGAATCCCGGCGATCTGCCCGGCCAGCGAATAGTACATTTTCGCGTTGATGGCTGCGCCGCCGCCGGCGGGCGTAAACGTAACGGATGTCCCTCCCAGGGTCACCGGGTAGTTGGGAGGCGCGGCGGTTGCGATCGACGCCGGACCCAAGCCGCTGCCGAAGATCACGAATACCGTGTCCGGCGCCAGTTGAGTCTGGTAGCCGCTTGCGTTGACGATGCCACCGCTCGCAATCACCGGCGCACCGGCGCCGCTCACGGTCAGCGTGACCGCGAATGACAGCGGCTGGTTGCCGGAGCCGCTCGGAGTGACTGTGATCGCGCCTTGGTAAATCCCACTTGGAATGCCGGTCGGATTGACCGAGACGCTGAGCGTGGCTGGCGTGGTGCCGCTCGACGGACTGACGGAGAGCCAGTTGCTGCCCGAGACGGTGGACGCCGCGGCGGTGAAGGTCAATGCAGCGCCCAAGCTGGTTAGGTTGACCGATTGGCTGGCGGGAGCGGCCGCGCCAACCGAGTACGAAAACGAGAGAGTGGTTGGATTGGCGGCCATTGACGCCCCCGACGTGATTTTTCGGACGGAGTCGGCGCCCGTCGTGAAGTAGAGACTGCCGGCGGAGTCCAGCACCACGCCCCACGGGTTCGAGATATAGGCGGTTGCGGCCGGGACGTTATCGAGGATGGGAGTGGAAACCGGGCCCAGGTACCCGGCGACGGTGCTGATGATGCCCGCCGCGTTGACCTCGCGGAGCCGCTGGTTCTGGTTGTCGGCGAAAAAGAGGTTGCCGTATGAGTCGACAGCCATGCCGAGCGGTCCGAAGATCTCAGCCTCTGTGGCGGGGCCGCCGTCGCCGGAGAATCCGAAAGTGCCGGCTTCCAGGCCGGCGATAGTGTGGATGGCACCACTGGAGTCCACCTTACGGATCCGGTTGCTCTCCGCGATATAGATGTTACCCGCGGCGTCAACGGTAACCGCGTGAGGGTTGTCGATTGCCGTGGTAGTCGCCTGCACGCCATCGACTGCGGTGCCGCCGAGGGCGTTTCCGTTCCCAGCCACTGTGCTGATGATTCCGGCGGTGTTGATTTTCCGGATGCGATAATTGAACTCGTCTGCAATATAGAGATTGCCCGCGCTGTCGAAGCAAATGCCCGCCGGGAAATAGAGTTGAGCCTTGGACGCCGGGCCGCCATCGCCCGCGAAGCCAGGGGAACCGTTGCCGGCAATCGTCGTAATGATGCCGGTCGCGGCGCTGACCATGCGGATGGCATGGTTGTAATCGTCGCTGATATACAGATTTCCCGTGGGGCCGATTGCCACCCCATTGTACGGCTGGAGGCCGCCCAGCGTGGCGCTGGTGGCTGGCCCGCCGTCTCCGCTGTATCCGGTGCCGCTCCCGCCGGCCACCGTGCTGATGATTCCAGCCGTATTCACCTTTTGGATCGAAAAGTTCATCCAAAAGTACAGATTGCCCTGCTTGTCTATGGCAATCAGTCCAAGCCCGCCGAGGCAGGTGCTGATGGCCGGGCCGCCCTCGCCGGTACTGGTGCAGCTTGGCCCCCCGGCAACGGTGCTGATAATTCCCTGGCCGCTCAATGGTGCGGCCGCGATGGCGAATGCCACGGCGCAGTCGACAAAACGGATTCTCATTTATCCCCTCAGTGTCATGCCGCACGAGCGCGATGCGAAGCGGCGAATGCAGTTGTCAAACATGGTGACACAGATTGCGGCCGGTGGGTGACGAAAAGCGAGCGGGAATTGTAAAGAAGGTCCCCGGTATTCCCAGCCGTCCTGGTTCCGGTGAGGGGCTCGGTATTGAGTCGGGGATTATCGCGCGTCAAGTCCGGAACACTGGCTCGAGAGACGATACTTTGGCCTTCAGCGCCGTCAGTTCGTCCGCGCTCAACTGGGGCAGCGGCAAGGAGACCAGTTCCAACGCCAGGTCGAATATCCGTTCGTCGCCGGGCGGCACCGCAGCCGTGATCTCGTGATTCAAAGTGAAGCGGAGCGCCAGGCGAGCCATCTCGCGATCGTCGATCGGCTCATACCAACACTTGGGATACTTGCGGTCGCTCTCTTTCATATCCGCCGGCCACCTGCCGAAGGCAAGGGCCTTCAGCGCCAGGCGGGCCATTCCTTTGGATTTCGCTTTGGCGAGAATCTGCGGGCCGAAGCCGCCGTTCTCCCAAGCGTTGATATTGACCGGGAACAGCACGCTATCCAGTTCGAGCGCGTCCATGAGCCGGAGAGCGGCCGGCGAATGGTGAGCGGAAAAACCGAGATGCCGAACCTTGCCCTCTTTGCGCGCCGCAAAGAAGGTCTCCGCCGCTCCGCTTGGCGCGAGAATCTTATCGACGTCATCCATCGAGCCGACGGCGTGAAACTGGTACAGATCCACATGATCGGTGTGGAAACGTTGCAGCGTCCGCTCCAGTTCCTCGCGTGCGCCCTTGGCGTCGCGAGCCGTGGTCTTTTCCGCCAGAAAAATCTTGCTGCGATATGGCCGCAATGCTTCGCCGAGCTTAGTTTCCGCTTCACCATCGAAGTAGGACGGGGCACAGTCGAAGTAATTCACGCCCCGGTCATATGCGGCGGCGACGCGGCGCGAGGCTTCCTCTTGTGACATGCCGCAAACAACGATCCCGCCGAGGGCGATGATGGAGAGATCAATCCCGTCCTTGTATGGACGGCGTGGCAGAGGCGCCACCGAGCCATACGCAGCGGTGGCCGTCAAAGCGGCTGCGGCGCCCAGAAACTCGCGGCGATCCATAAAATCGATTCCTCTGCGGATTATTATATCCCGCTCACTGGGTGCGGACGGTTAGAATTGCAACATGCCGGGAGCGATATCGATCGGTCCATGCCAAGCCGTGCGCGGAGTTCTGTTCGACATGGACGGCGTGATCTATAACGACGAACACCCTATCGCGGGCGCCGCAGAGACGATTGAATGGGTCCAGGCGCATCGGGTTCCGCATCTCTTTCTAACCAACACAACGTCAAAGTCCCGCGGAGCGCTATGCGAAAAGCTGATGAGACAAGGCATTCGGGCGGCCGAAACCGAGATCCTGACGCCCGGTGCCGTGGTGGCGGAGTGGTTGCGGACTGCGCCTGCTGGGCCGATCGCGCTGTTTGTGCGCGAGCCGGCGCGTCGCGAGTTCGCCGGTTTGCCGTGCCTGGCGGACGACGCCGAGCGCGGCGCGCGCTATGTGATCGTGGGCGATCTTGGGGAGCTTTGGGATTACCGGACACTGAACCGTGCTTTCCGCCTCTTGCATAACAACAAGGAGGCGGAACTGATCGCTTTGGGCATGACTCGCTACTGGCTGGCATCGGATGGCTTGTCGCTGGACGTTGCGCCGTTCGTGGCGGCGCTGGAACATGCGGCTGGACGAAAGGCGCTCGTCTTCGGCAAACCGGCCGCCCGCTTTTTTCTTGCCGCCGCCGAGCGGCTTTCGCTCGCGGGCGCCGAGGTCCTCATGATCGGCGACGACATCGAGGCCGATGTCGCCGGCGCGCAGGCGGCAGGGCTCAAAGGCGCGCTCGTAAGAACCGGGAAGTTCCATCCGGCAGACCTGGAAGGCGCAATCCGCCCCGATGTGGTGCTCGATTCCATCGCCGGCCTGCCAGCCTGGTGGAACCGCACATCAGTCGCCGATGACAGATAGCTTCCGATAGCGGTGCAGACCGGGACGGCTAGGTGTAGCATCGGAGGTGTCCGGGAAGCCACAGAGGAATCCTGGATTGGACATCGATAGGTCGCCTAAGATGCTGAGTGCAGCTCCGGTTCCGGTGGGCGCCCGCAGGCTTGTCCTGGTTCTCGCGCTGGCGGTTCTACTCGCCGCGCTGGCCGCTGCGGCTAATCCGGCCTGGACCGAGCAGGCCGAGTTGACCGCTTCCGACGGCTTTGCGGGCGACCAATTCGGCTGGTCCGTATCGGTGAGCGGGGACACGGCGGTGATCGGGGCTGTTAGCAAGAATAACGCCCAGGGAGCCGCATATGTATTGGTGCGCAGCGGCGGCGTATGGGCCCAGCAGCAGGAATTGACGGCTTCGGATGGCGCGGCGGACGACCAATTTGGCTTCTCCGCGTCGGTGAGTGGAGACACGGCGGTAATTGGGGCTTGGAATAAGACCGTCAATTCGCAACCCCAACAGGGAGCCGCGTACGTGTTCGTCCGCGCCAATGGAGTGTGGACCCAGCAGCAGGAAATGACTGCTTCCGATGGCGCTGCGGGCGACTCTTTCGGCTATTCCGTCTCGGTGAGCGGAGACACGGCGGTGATCGGGGCTCCTGGCAACGGAGCCGCGTACGTGTTTGTGCGCAATGGCGGGGCGTGGAGCAAGCAGCAGGAACTGACGGCTTCCGATGAAGCGGCCGGCGACTATTTCGGTTACTCCGTCTCGGTGAGCGGGAACATGGCCCTGATCGGAGCTTCCGCTAAGAACATCTACCAGGGAGCCGCATATGTGTTTGTGCTCAGTAACGGACTCTGGGGACAGCAACAGGAGTTGACTGCTTCCGATGGCGCGGCGGACGACGCATTCGGCTATTCCGTCGCGATGAATGGGGAGTCGGCCGTGATCGGGGCGCCTGGCAAGAACGGCTCGCAAGGAGCCGCGTACGGCTTTCTGCTCAGTGGCGGAGCGTGGGGCCAAGAGCAGAAGCTCACTGCTTCGGATAGCGCGGCGGGCGACAGCTTCGGCAATTCCGTTTCGGTGAGCGGAGCCTCGGCGGTGATTGCGGCCTATCACAAGAGTGCCGACCAGGGAGCCGCGTACCTGTTTGCGCTCAGCGGTGGAGCGTGGGGACAACAGCAGGAGTTGACTGCTTCCGATGGCGTGGCGAACGACTATTTCGGATTTTCCGTCTCGGTAAGCGGGGATACGGCGGCAATCGGGGCCGTGGGCAGGGAAAACAGCCTGGGAGGCGCGTACGTGTTTGCGGTGCCGCAGCCCACCATCAGTGGAGTGATCAGCGCGGGAGACTTTGGCGGCTTTTCCGCCGCCACGCCAGGAACTTGGGTCGAGATCTACGGATCGAATCTTTCTTCCACCGCGCGGCCTTGGACCACCGCGGATTTCAACGGCAACAGCGCACCCGTTGTTCTAGACGGCGTACAGGTGACCATCGGAGGTCAAGCGGCGTTCGTCGAGTATGTCTCGCCGGGCCAGGTGAATGCGCAGTTGCCTTCGAACATCGTCGCGGGCTCCCTGCCACTGACGGTCACCAGCGGAAACGTCATCAGCGCGGCGGTAAACGTCACAGTGAACGCGACCGAGGCGGGCCTGCTCGCTCCGCCGTCGTTCAACATCGGCGGGAACCAATATGTCGTGGCACAGTTTGCCGACGGGACGTATGTTCTTCCGGCCGGCTCGATCGCAGGCGCCAGTTCACGGCCGGCCCAGCCTGGTGAGACCATTGTCATCTATGGAATCGGCTTCGGCCCGGTTGTCCCGGACACTCCGGCGGGCGAGATTGCGGCCGGAACCACTCAGCTCACCGCGCCTTTGCAGGTCTTGTTCGGAGAGACGCCCGCGCAACAGGTGACATACGCAGGCCTGACGCCGGATTCGGTCGGGCTCTATCAGTTCAACGTGGTCGTGCCGGCATTGCCGGACAACAACCTGGTGCCGATCACGTTTAATCTGGGTGGCCTGCCCGGCACGCAGACACTCTACACCGCCGTGCATCAATGATGTGAATCGGTTGCCGCCGGCGAAGGTCCCTCAGCCCGCGCCCGCCGTCCGCTTCCCCTCGAACACGCTTTTCCCCGTGTGCTGCTCCAGCACGGCGACTGCCTCTTCGACCGGGCAGCGGGGCATGGCGAGATCGCCAGCCACGGCGGCGCGCAGCTCGGCCATGTTGCGCAGCAGCTTCGTCGTAGTTTCCCGGCCTCGGTGAATGCTCAACTTGGCGTCCTCCAGATCTGCCGCGTAGTCGTCGAAGAACCGGATGATGCGCAGCATGCTGGTAAAGGTCATGCCGGGGCGATAGGATTCGATCACCGTGTTGTCGAAAAAGCTCGCCTCGCGCGCGGGCGGATGCACCACGTAGCCGTGCAGGCGCTGCTCGCCGGAGTACACGCTGGCCTGGTGAGAATCCGGCACGTCCGCGCGACCCAAAACGAAACGGTAGCGGCCCTGCACGAATTCCCAAGGCAAACGGTCCAGACGGATCGCGCGGCGGAAGGGCGCTCCGTAGCCCACGTCCACGTGGTATGAGACGCCGGACAATCGCACGCGAATCGACGTGTGTAGGTTGGGTTTGCTCATGTCCGCGCCGTACAGGTCGGCCTGGTAGCCCAACGCATTCAGCAGTGATGCCAGGAAGGGATTGTTGGTGTGACAGGTGCCGCCCAGGTCGCGATGCTCGATGCCATCCAGGAATTCGGTGAGCGTGGTAACACGACCGGCGCCCTCGCGTCCCAGGAGCAGCAATTTGGACACGTTTTCAAAAGGCACCCTGCACAGGTGACTATGTACGATTTTATCCAGCGACGGTGCATCCAAAACCGCGCGCCCGGGCATAGGTTCGCGGATACCCAGCAGTCGCAGGTATCGCTTCAGTTCTCCGGCGACCATGATGGCTCGATTCTATCGCACGCGGCGACGAACGAGTACCGAAAAGTTTTTTGGAACTATTTCCCGGAAACCCCGGAATTGTCCGGCTCATCTATAATGGTGACAAAAGAAACAACAACGGAATCATGCGGTTGGGAAGCGGAATGAAAGGCTCTCTCCTCATTTTCGGAATCGCCGGCTTGTTGGCGGCCGCATCCCCGGAGCTGGAACGGGCGCGCAACTTGTACAATCTCACTGCTTTCGATCAGTCGTTGCGGGTTCTCGAAACGATTCCGGCTAAGGACGCCGCAGTCTACGATTTGATGGGCCGCGATTATTACATGCAGGGAGACTACAAGCGTGCCGCCGAGGCCATGGAAAAGGCTCTGGCCGCCGAACCAGGCGATGCCTTGCATGCGCTCTGGCTGGGCCGTGCATACGGCCGGCGCGCCGAAAGCGCCAGCATTTTCAGCGCGCCCGGCTACGCCAACAAGGCGCGCCAGTATCTGGAGCGGGCCACCGAGCTCGATCCGCGCAATCTCGAAGCGCTGTCCGATCTGTTCGATTATTACCTGCAGGCGCCCGGTTTCCTGGGCGGCGGAGAAGAGAAAGCGCGGCGTACGGCGGACCAAATCGCGCAACTCAGCCCGGCCGAGGGCTTTCTGGCCCAGGCCAAGCTGGCCGAGAAGCACAATGAACATTCCGCTGCCGAAGCCCACCTGCGGTCGGCCGTAGGAGCCGCGCCGGAACAGATCGGCAAGTTGATTGAGCTGGCGCGCTTTCTGGTGAGGCAAGGCCGCGTGCAGGAAGCCGACCAGAGCCTGGCGCGCGCCGAGAAGATCGCGCCTGGCAGCCCGAAGCTGATGCTCGCCAGAGCCGATCTCTACATCAAGACAGGCCGCAAGCAGCAGGCGCGCGAGCTTCTGCAACGCTATCTAACCGCGCAACTGACGCCCGACGATCCGCCGCGATCCGAAGCCCTGCGGCTGCTGCGCCAGGCGGGCCACTAAGCCGCCCATGCTGCTCGGCGAATCCTTCCGCTTCAGCGCCCAGGCGTTGCGCGCCAATCCGATTCGTTCTTTGCTCACCGGGCTGGGGATGGTGATCGGCACCGCCTCGGTGATCCTGGTAGTAACGATTTCGCTCACCAGCCGCGATTACATCCTGCAACAGATCGAGGGCGTAGGCTCCAACATCATCTACGCCTACCTGGTGAACAGCGGGCCGACCGTCGCCACCGCCGACGCCGATTACGTCAAGCTCGCCGACGTCGAGGCCGTCCGCCAGGCGCTTGCCGGCGACATCGTCGCCGCCACCGCCGTGATGTCCGATGTCAACCCGCTCTTGATCGGCGGCAAAGTTCGCGACGTGAAAATCATCGGCACCGACGATTCCTATGTCACGGTGCGCAACATTGCCGTCAGCTCGGGGCGGGGCCTCGAGGCGAGCGACCTCTCGCTGCGCGAGAAAGTCGTCCTGCTCAGCGATCCGCTGGCGCAGCGCATGTATGGCTTGCCTGCGGCGGCTTTGAATCAGAAGATCCGCCTGTACGGCCTGGAGTTCACGGTTATCGGGACCTTTCACGAGCGCGGCGACACCATGGGCCAGTCCGAAATCGAGCGCGATACGATTTTGATGCCGGTGACCGTGCTGCGCTACTTCACCCCGGTGGAGCGCATCGACCCCATGTACGTCGAGGCGCGCACGCCCGAGCAGGTGGACCGCGTGGCGGCGCGCGTGGAGCAGATCCTGGAAAGCCGGCACCGGCCCGGCGCGCCCTTCCGCGTGCAAACCCTGACCGCCATTCTGGACGCCGCCAAAAACATCTCGCTGATTCTGTCGCTGGTGCTGGTGCTGGTTTCGGCGATTACGCTGTTGATCTCCGGGATCGGCATCATGAATATCATGCTGGTGACTGTGACGGAGCGCACGCGCGAAATCGGCCTGCGCCTGGCGGTGGGCGCTTCGGCGCGCGAAATCCTGCTCCAGTTTCTGGTCGAAGCGATGATGGTCAGCCTTTCCGGCGGCCTGGTCGGCATCCTGGCCGGCGTGGCGATTCCATTGAGCGCCGGCCTCTTCGCCGATATTCGCATCCCGGTCTCGCCGGTCGCCATCGTGGTGGCGTTCGGCGTTTCCTGCGCGGTGGGCTTGATCTTCGGCATTCTTCCCGCCAATCGTGCCGCGCATCTGAACCCGACGGAGGCGCTGCGTTACGAATAGGTCGCCCGTCCGCAGCGGGCATTTTCGCCGATTTGCTAGACTCGGACAAGTGAAAAGGGCAATCTGGAGATCGATAGTCGAGGTCGGCTTTATCGTTTTCCTGTTCTATTCCAACCTCCTCATGGGCGAGTTTACGCGCTCCGGAAAAGGACAGCAGATGGGCTTGGCCTGGGCGTTCGCGGACATTTTCACGACAGCCAATTTTGCGATTGCCCTTCTGGCAGGGCTGGCTGGCTATGTTGTCTTTGAGTTCTTTCGCAACCGGCCCTAAAGAGCCATCGCGGCCGCGGTGGCCCGGGTTGTACAATCGAAGCAGGGAGACTCGCGTATGAGGATACTGTGCGGGTTGGGAATTGCCCTCCTGGTTGCCGGCGCTCTGGCGGCGCAACATCATGGTGGCTCATCGACTGCCCATAATGGGGGAGCCTCCGGCTCGGGCGGCGCGCGGCGCAGCGGCGTCCATTCGGTCCCACGCCTCCCGCGCGCGGCCTCCATGGTGATGGTTCCCTACGCTTATCCGGTGGCTTACGGCTTCGGCGCACCGGCGGTGGACCAGTCGTACACCGATTCCGGTGAGGCGGCGCAGCCCGAGGCCGTCGATAACGATTCCTCCGGGCCGGAATACGCCACCGCCGCCGAGCCGCCGCCGCACAGCACGATCATCAACTTCGACGATTCCGGCGAGACCGCGGCGCCAGAGCCTCCGCACTACTACATCGCCTTGAAGGACCATCATGTCTACCTGGCCGTGGCTTACTGGGTGGAGGGAGACACGCTGCACTATTTCCTTGCCGGCAACACCCACAACCAGGTTTCGCTCTCGCTGGTCGACTACGACCTGACGCGGCGTCTCAACCGGGAATCCGAAATCGAAGTGCATCTGCCGGGGAAGTAAGGTAGGGCGGATCCCCCGGTCCGCGGCCGACGCCTCGTCGGCCTTCTCTCCGGCTATAGGATCGGGCCCGGCGCGGGCGAGGGCGTCCGCCCACGCCGCTCATTCCCACTCGATGGTGGCTGGCGGCTTGTGGGTCAGGTCGTAGAATACGCCGGCGATCTCCGGCATCGCCATCAGCTCCCGGCACAATTGGTCCAGCAGCTCGCGCGGCATCGCGACTGAGCGCGCGGTCATGCCGTCCACCGAATCCACCGGCCGCAGCACCACCGAATCCGGCGCCTGGCCCGTGCCCAGTGGAATCAGGATCACCGGGAACTGCCACACCGTCGCGTCAAAGCCGCTCTCGTGCGAGATGCGACGCACGATGGCGTCGGCGCGGCGGAGCCGCTCGATCCGTTCCGGCGTGAGGGAACTGGCCCGCACCCGCATCTGCGCGAGCGGAACGCGCGTGGTCACGGCGGCGATCACGCGGTTGACTTGGCTCAGGCGGTTGATCAGCGCGGTGGCGCGCTCATGGTCGAGCGCAGCGTGTCCATCAACCGCGTCGATTTCGTCGATCGCCAGCACCGGCGCGTAACTGCGCGAATCGCCCTGCACTCCCACCGAATGGACCGGGATGACGCAGCCCTCCGCGGTGGCGGCGACCGGCGCATCCGATTCGGCGCACAGGCAGCGAATCGCCAGGCCGGGACCGGGGAAGGGATGCCGTTCGAGCAACTCGGCGGGCAAACCCAGCTCACGGCCCACTTCCCGCACTTCGTCCTTGTAGAACGATTTCAGCGGCTCCACGATGCGTCCGCTTTCCATCAGCTTCTGAATGCCGGCCACGCGGTTGTGATGGGTCTTGATGACCGCGGCTTTGGCCGTGCCGCCCGATTCGATGGTGTCCGGGTAGATGGTGCCCTGCCCCAGAATCCAGTTTTCCTCGAAGATGTGGCGCGCTTCGATGATGCGTTCCTGCACGCGCACGAACTCCTCACCGATGATGTGCCGCTTGCGCTCCGGGTCCGTCACTCCGGCGAGTGCACCGAGAAACCGGTCTCCCGCCTGCTCCACGGTGACGCCGAGGCGGCTTACGAAATCGGTTTCGCCTTCCCGCATCAAGCCGGTATCGACGTAGACGCCGCGTACGCGCGCGGGGCCGAGCGCGCGGGTGCACAATGTGAACGCCACGCTCGAATCCACACCTCCGCTGACGAAGAAGAAGACGCTGCGGGCGCCCACGGTATCGCGAATCTCCTGCTCCAACGTGGGCACGCGCCCGCGCGGCTCCCAATCCGGAACGCATCCGCAAACGCCGAAAACGAAATTGCGGAGATACTCGCGGCCGCGCAGCGTGTGAACCACTTCCGGATGGAATTGCACACCGTACAACTTTCGCTGGGCGTCGGCAATGGCAGCCACCGCGCACGTATCGGTGCGGCCGACAACGGTGAAACCGGCCGGCGGCGCCGCCACCACGTCGCGATGGCTCATCCAGATCTGTTGCCGTCCGGCGAGCCCCGCGAACAGCGGGTCGTCGACTTCGTCGAGTTCGAGCGTGGCCAGGCCATACTCGCCCTTTTCGCCGCGGGTGACCGTTCCTCCCAGCAGGTTCGCCATCAACTGCTGCCCGTAACAGATGCCCAGCACGGCCTGGCCGGTGAAAAAAATCGCCGGATCGCAGGTGGGGCTTTCGGGATCGTACACGCTGGCAGGGCCGCCCGAGATGATGATGCCCTTGGCTCCGGCCAGCTCGCTAGCCCGAGTCTCGCTGGGACGCACTTCGGCGTACACTCCCAGGTCACGCACTTTGCGGGCTTCCAGGTGACAATACTGCCCGCCGGCGTCCAGCACGATGATTTGTGGATGGGGATTCAAGTACCGATAGTAGCAAGAGCGCGGCTGCTCCGTGGGCGCGCGCACTCCTGCGTGCCGCGTCGGCACTCCTGCCGACGCCTGGCGGGCCTGGGACGAAGAGCGTCGAGACGAGTCTCGACGCGGCACGCAAGAGTGCCGCGCCACGTCTCCCGTCAGTTCCGTTTCGCGCGGTACACCGTTGTCGCCGGGTTGAAGTGACGCCAGTCGAACCAATAGTCCTTGATCGATTCCACCCGATCGAGGCACACGCCGCTCGATTTGCCGGAGATGGCGCACCCCTGAAAATTCCACTCGCTGCCGGTGGCGCTGTCCATCAGAAGCGCCGCGGACGAAGCGGATTGCCCAGCCAGCACGCGATAGAAATCCGCTGCCGCCGCGACACCGGGAATGCGCCGCCGGAAAACGCGCACGGAGCGTCCGTCCTGGCCCAGCACCAGCAGGACAGGTTCGGCGCCCAGATGGTCCTCGATGAGCTTCTCTTTTAACAACGCATCATAGGGGAACGCGCGGCTGGCGCCGAATCCGTGCAATCCCACCATCAGTTCGCGGGGCGCCAGGGCGGATTCGGGATAGGCGATGACCGTGGGCGCCCGCAGCATTTTCACATCCCAATCCCTGGGCGCGTATAGAGCAGTGTCGGCAGCGAGCTCGCGCAGCACCGTACCCTGCGGCTCCTCGGCTTTCCAGGTGGCGAAGGTCAGCTCATCGGACGCGACCAGCGTCAATCGCCGTCCGGCGAGCGGCCCCGAGATGGCCGCGCCGGTGATCTGCTGCCAGTAGCTGCCGGTCTCCTCGTCGCGCATCAAGAAGTTCTGATCGTTGATGCCGGCCAGGTGAAACCTCAGCCGCAACCCGTCGACTTCCGCCCTCCACACCAGACCGGTGTGACAGAGCGTTCAATACGTCGCCGCAATCGGAACGCCGTCAACCAGGTCGTTCACGATGTGGTAATAGGAAATATCGCGGATCGGATAGGCGCGCGCAGCCGTGCCGACGCGGATCGCAATCACCATTTCGTCGCCATCCAGCTTGCTCTGTCCGGCGGCCATGAAGGCGGGAGGCCCCAGGGGATGGAACATCAGTTCATAGATGTTGACGCGCGAAGCCAGCGCCATTGCCCCCACTGCCAGCACGGCTGCCGCGGAAACCGTTCGGCGAAACCAACGCGGCTCCCGGCGCCAGTACCAGATCAGGGCGATGAAAGCCAGGGCAAGCAGCGCCACCATGAAGGCCGCACGGTATCGTGTGACTGCCAGCGCCACGGCCAACTCCCGAACTCCTTGGGCCCGGAAGGGACGGATGACGTATACCGGATACACAAGGAGGAAGAGGGACGCCAACAGGCAGGGAACGAGGTACAGCAGATACCGGCGTCCAGGTGTCGTGGTTCTCATCAAGAATTCCCCCCAAACGGCGTTCCGGCCCTTCCGGCAACCGGATCCCGGAACCAAT
>JBELAO010000022.1:0-68982 GCA_049508735.1 Bryobacteraceae bacterium
ATCACCGTTCCGAACTACAACCGTAAAACCGATCGGCTTCAGTTCGGAACACTGATCGGCATCACTTCGGAATCGTGATCGACATCAGTTCGGAACGCTGATCGCCATCCCTCGGAATCCGCAATCGGGTTGTGCTTCATTCAGGGCTTCAATGACGAACGGCGGAACTCTTCCGTAAACATCCTCGCCGGTCTTCTTCCGCCACGTCCGAATCCTGCATCCACTGACGTGCGATCTCTCCAGCGTCGTGGTATCGCCAATCGACATTCCGGTGTATCTCATGACGTAGACGAACGCTTTGGTCTGCTTTGCAATTGCTTCACCCCGCCGCCCGTACTCGTCGGTCAAATTGGGGAGGGCAGCGAATATCCGCTGCATCTCTTCCGCTTCAAACGGATCGGTCTTTGCCTTATTCTCTGGAATGGCGTCAAGCTGTTCGGCGGGATTTTTCAGGATGTAATCGGCACGAACGCAATATTTGAAGAACGCCTTCACATTCGTCTGCTGGTTGATTTGCGTGCTGTTGGCTTCTTTCCATGTGTTCCGAAAGTTCACGAGGTCATTGAAGGACACGTCGTCCACGAAAGCCGTGTGCAGTTCGGTCTCGCAGAAACCCTGGAGCCGTTTGAGGATATTAGCGTATTTTCTCTGCGTTTCAGCGTCTCTCTTGGCCTTAAGAGCTAGGAATCCAGCGATGGCCGTCGAGAGCGCTGTTTTCGGCTTTTGGACCGGCGCTGGCGGCGTCCGCATTTCCATCGCTCGAACGATTTCACACGCTCGATTCCAGTCCCGGACGATGCCGCCAGCGTCGGGGTCTTTCAGAACATGGGGCGGGTGGTACTTTCCAGTGCCGTCGATACCTTCAACGTAGATCCGGCAGGGCGGCTTCGTCGGACAATAACCTTTGCCGTGCCGCCCGTCCCTGCGCTTTCGCTTCAGAGAGCAGCCTTCTCCGTGGCGACGGAAGACGTTCAACATGGCTCCAGTCTACTACACCGCACCTTACTAAAATCTTACAAGTTGCTTGCCTTGTCCGTATGTTATTGATTTTAATACAGATATAGTGGTGGAGGCGGGGGGAGTTGAACCCCCGTCCGAGAAAGCCCGACATGAAGAGCCTACGTGCGTATCCGGCTCATTAGTCTCGGCCTCCGCTTCAAAACCGGCGAGAGCGGCGAAAGCCCAGCCCGATTGGATCTCGACCGCCGGCTACGGACAGAAGCCTTTGGCCTATCCCGCAAAATGACGCTCGCTGGCCGCCGCGCGGGCTCAGACGGCTGGAGCGGCTACCTAATTAGGCAGCGTATGCAAACTGCGTATTGGCAGTTCTGTTTTTCCGATCGTTTTACGGGAGCTCGGAACCCGGCACGCCTCCCCACCCCGATTCAATCCCGTCGAATCCGTTGCGCCCCCATTTCTCTTGAGAAGCACGGTGGGTACTACAACTCCATTCTAGCATCGGCGATAATCGAAGTATGCGGAATCGCAGTGCTTGCCTTTTGGTACTGGTTGCCGGGCTCGCCGGCCTGGCGCTTTCCATCGCCTGGGCCGACCAGCCGATGACCGAGCTCGAGATCACGGTAAAGACGCCGGGCGGCCACGCCATCGACCGCGCCGAGGTCATCATTCGATGGAAGGCCAACGCCAAACACCCGGCCGAGCGCTACGGCAAGGCCGTCAGCACGACCTATGAAATGCGCACCAACCAGGATGGCATCGCCAAGGTGCCGGCCATCCCGCAAGGCAGCATCCTGATTCAGGTCAACGCCAAGGGGTACCAGACTTACGGGCACGTTTTCGACATCGACGAGGAAGCAAAGACGATTGACGTGGTGCTCAATCAGCCGCAACAGCAATACTCGGCGCACTGAGCCGCGATGCCGGGCGAAGACAGCATGATCGAGAGCGACAGCCTGACCGCTCTTTTGTTTTTCGAAACGCCGGAGCAGATTTACGCCCGCGTTTTCCGGGCCCTCCGGCCGCGCACGCCGCTGCCCAGCCTGCGCGTCGAGTTCTGCCAGTTCGCTAACGCGGATAGCTCCATTTCGCTGCGGGACGGCTGCCTGCGGGTGCGGATCAGCGACCTGCTGGCCGGCGCGCCGGCCCCGGTCACCGAAGCGCTGGCGTTCATTCTTCTCGGCAAGCTTTACCGGAAGCCGGTGCCGGCCATGTACGCGCACCGCTACCGCCTGTATCTGAACCGGCGCGACATGCGGCGCCAGGCGCAACTGGTGCGGCAGATCCGCGGGCGCAAATTCATTTCCGGGCCCGCCGGACAGCATCACAATCTGGAGGAGATTTTCGAGCGCCTCAACGCGCAGTATTTCGATGGCCTGATGGGGCGGCCGCAATTGGGTTGGAGCCGCCGGCCGGCGCGCGGCATGCTGGGGCATTTCGATCCCTCGCACAACGCCATCGTGATCAGCCGCATTTTCGACCGGCCGGGCGTTCCGCCGCTGGCGCTGGAGTATGTGGTGTTCCACGAGATGCTGCACCTGCGGTTTCCGGTCAATCATTCGGGCGCACGCCGCCGCGTGCACACCCGCGAGTTTCGCGATGCCGAGAAGAAATTCCCGCGGCTTCAGGAAGCCAAGGAGATGCTCAAGCGGCTGTAGGCGAGGTTCGCGGCCCGCTGGTTGCTTCTCACAGTTCACTCCGCCAACGTGGCGAGGGCAGTGCAGTGCCGGGATTCATCTCGACATTTCTTTGTTGCGCCCCACTCCGCCGTTGCCAGGAAACGTCGACACGACTGTCGACGCTGCAGGCAAGACTGCCTGCGCCACGGTCCATGCTATGATCCAGGCTGAAGCAAGGTGAAAATCGTCATCGGCATTTCCGGCGCCAGCGGTTCACTTTACGGAGTGCGGCTGCTCGAGCGGCTGCGCGCCACCGAAAGTGTGGAGTTGCACCTGGTGTGGACCAGGTCGGGTGAGAAAACTCTGTTTCTGGAAACCGGGAAACACATTACCGAGATCCGCGCGCTGGCGGACCATTCCTACTCGCCGGAAGATATATCCGCCCGGCTCGCCAGCGGCTCTTATCCGGTGGATGCCATGGTGGTTGCCCCGTGCTCCATCCACACCATGTCCGCCATCGCTCACGGTATCACTTCCAATCTGTTGACCCGCGCCGCCGACGTGACCCTGAAGGAACGGCGCAAACTGATTCTGATGGTGCGTGAGACGCCCTTTCATCTCGGCCATCTCCGCAGCATGACGGCCCTGGCGGAGATGGGCGCCATCATCGCGCCGCCCATCCCCGGTTTCTATCATCACCCGCAAACCGTGATGGACCTGGTGGATCACAGCCTGGACCGCATACTGGATCTGCTCGGCTTGCCCGATGCCGCGATTCGCCGCTGGCAGGGAGCCGGACAATGAAGACCGCGCGCCAGCGCCGCTCGCCCGCCATTGCCTTTCAGGGCGAACGCGGCGCATTCAGCGAACAAGCGGTACGCCAATTGCTGGGGGCCTCCGCCGCGGTGCTGCCCTGCGTGCGGTTCGAAGACATCTTCCGCAATCTCAAACAAGGCAACGTGGCCGGCGCGATGGTGCCGATGGAGAACACGCTGGCCGGGTCGGTGCACGAGAATTACGATCACCTGCTGCATTTCGAGTTGCCGATCGTGGCCGAGACCAGCGTGCGTATCGTTCACAATCTGATCGCTCCCCAAGGCGTCGGCTTCCGCCGGATCAAGCGCGTCTTCTCGCACCCGGTGGCGCTCAATCAGTGTCTGGATTTCTTTCTCGCCAACCCGCAAATCGAACGAATTCCGTATTACGATACCGCCGGCAGCGTGAAAATGGTGGTCGAGGAAGGACTCACCGACGCGGGCGCCATCGCCTCGGCGGTGGCCGCGGAAATCTATGGAGCGCGCATTCTGCGCCGGTCGATCGAAAGCGACCGGCAGAATTTCACGCGCTTTTTTCTGCTGCGCACGCCCGAGTATGCCAAGCGCCATCCGCTCCGCGTGCCGCCGGCTACGGTCTGGAAGACCTCGCTCGTATTCAGCACGCGCAATATTCCCGGATCGCTGTTTCGCGCGCTGAGCGCGTTCGCCCTGCGCGACCTCAATTGCGCCAAAATCGAATCCCGCCCGCTGCGCGGCAAGCCTTACGAATATCTTTTTTATCTGGACTTCATCGGCCACGTGGACAACCCGAATTCGCGCAAGGCGCTGGGTCACCTGGAAGAGATCGCCGACTTTCTGCGCGTGCTGGGCTGCTATCCCAAGGGCGCCTGACTGAGGCAACAACGCGCCTGAAAGCGGCGTTGGCAAGCTAGAGCGTGCCCTACCTCGCGGTACACTGAGCGAATGGCCGAACCGACTGAGGCGCTGATCGAGGACGTTCCGATTCTGGCGGTGCGCGACGTGGTTCTGTATCCCGGCGCGATGCTGCCCATCACCGTCGGCCGGCCCAGTTCGGTGGCGCTGGTGCAGAGCTTGGGCGAGAACCGCTCCCTGGCCATCGTCTCTCAACTCGACCCGCGTGTGGATGCGCCGAAGCCGCAAGACCTGTATGAAATCGGCACCCTTTGCGTGATGCACAAGGCCATCCGCGTCCCGCGCGACAACCTGCTGCTGTTCTGCGAGGGCTCCGCGCGCATTCGCATACGCGAGTTCACGGCTACCGAGCCGTTCCTGCGGGCGCGGATCGAAAGGCTGGAAGAAATCGATCCCGCCATCACGCCCGAAGTGGAGGCGCTGCGGCAGAACGTGGTTGGTCTGTTTCAGCAGATCGTTTCCGCCTCGCCCAACCTGTCCGACGACCTCTCCGCCACCGCGGCGCAGATCGTCGAACCGGCCCGGCTGGCCGATTTCGTGGCCGGCAACCTGCCCGCCCTGGTGCACGTGGAGCGGCAGAAACTGCTGGAACAGACCGACGGCCTGGCGCGGCTCAACCAGGTGCTGTTGCATCTCACGCGCGAGCTTGAGCTGGTGGAACTGCGCGGCCGCATTCAATCGCAGGTGCAGGGCCAGCTCTCGCAAAGCCAGCGCGAGTTCTATCTCCGTGAGCAGCTCAAGGCCATCCAGAAAGAACTGGGCGAAGGCGAAGACGGCTCGCATGAGATCGACGATCTGCGCGCCAAGCTGGAAGCTGCCGGCATGGCGCCGGAAGTGAAGACCGAAGCCATGCGGGAACTGGACCGCCTGGCGCGCATTTCCACCGCCTCGCCCGAGTACGGCGTCGCCCGCACGTATCTCGAGTGGATGGCCGCGCTGCCCTGGAGCGTGTCGTCCGGCTCGCCGGTGGACGTCAAGCGCGCGGCGGAAATCCTCGACGAAGATCACTACGACCTCGAAAAGGTCAAGGACCGCATCCTCGACTATCTGGCCGTGTTACAGCTTCGCCCCGTGTTGAAAGGCCCCATCCTGTGTTTCGTCGGGCCGCCCGGGGTGGGCAAGACCTCGCTCGGCAAGTCGATCGCCCGCGCGCTAGGCCGTAAGTTCGCGCGCATTTCGATGGGCGGCATGCACGATGAGGCTGAGATCCGCGGCCATCGCCGCACTTATATCGGCGCGCTTCCGGGCCAGGTGATTCAGGCGCTGCGCCGGGCCGGCGCCAACGACCCGGTATTCATGCTCGATGAGGTGGATAAACTGGGGCGCGATTTTCGCGGCGATCCGGCCTCGGCGCTGCTCGAAGTGCTCGACCCCGAGCAGAATTCCACCTTTCGCGACAATTACCTGGATGTCCCCTTCGACCTATCCAAGACCTTGTTCATCACTACGGCCAACGTGCTCGACCCGGTTCCCGACGCGCTGCGCGACCGCATGGAAATTATTTCGCTCGAAGGCTATACCGAACAGGAAAAGGTCATCATCGCCTTCCGGTACCTGATTCCACGGCAAATCACGGAGAACGGTCTGGATGCCGATGGAAGCATTCAATTCTCCGACGATGCCGTGCGCTTCCTGATTCGCCGTTACACGCGCGAGGCGGGAGTGCGCAACCTGGAGCGTGAGCTCGGCTCGATCTGCCGCAAGCAGGCGCGCCGCATCGCCGAAGGCCGCAAGGAGAAGAACGAGAAGATCGAGGTGACGCCGCAGACCGTCGAGCTGGATCTGGGCGCGCCGCGTTTCCGCACCGATACGGAGGTGGCCGAGCGCACCCGCCGGCCCGGGGTCGCGGTCGGCCTGGCGTGGACGCCGGTGGGCGGCGACGTTCTGTTCATCGAGGCCGGCCGCATGCCCGGCGGCAGCAAGGGCCTCATCATGACCGGCCAATTGGGACCCGTGATGCAGGAATCGGTGCAGGCCGCGCTCACCTGGGTGCGCGGAGCAGCGACCCAATACGGCATCGATCCCGAGCTGTTCAAGTCCATCGACATCCATATCCACGTTCCGGCCGGCGCCATCCCCAAGGACGGGCCCTCGGCCGGCATCACGATGGCTTCCGCGCTGATGTCGATGCTGACCGAGCGCCGCATCCGCCCGAACCTCGCCATGACCGGGGAAATCACGCTCACCGGCCAGGTGCTCCCCGTCGGCGGCATCAAAGAGAAGGTGCTGGCCGCCCGACGCAGCGGCGTGCGCGAAGTCATCATGCCGGCGGAAAACGAAGTCAACGTCCGCGAAGACCTCAAGACCGAGCACATCGCCGACATGACCATCCACTACGTGAATTCGATGGAAGAAGTGATCGCTCTGGCGCTCGAAGAGGCCAAGTCGACGGACGCGCGGTAGGGCGGGCTGACGGCTTGGATATGCGAGCCCGAAGGGCGAAAGAGAGTGGCCCACGGCGACGCGCGGCCTCGCAAAGCGGGGACAGGCACGAAGTTTCGCAAGAGCAGCGAAATTCGTGCTTGTGCCCGTTTTGCGGCTGCTACACTCGAACAGTATGGCGGTCGGCGCGGCGGACGGGGTGAATCTCAACCAATTGGCGGATCATCGCGGGGTGAAGGAATGCCTGCAATGGTTTACCCGCGAGAAGCAGTGGATCAACGAGAAGCACCTGGAAGTGTGCCGCATCGCCGCGCCGACGTTTCAGGAGGCGGATCGCGCGGCCTGGTTCCTGGAGCAGTTCCGCGCGCTCGGTTGGGAAGCCTCGATCGACCGCGCGGGCAACGTGATCGCGGCTGTGGGCGATGGGCCGTACGTGGCGCTGACGGCGCACCTGGACACAGTGATCGCGCCGCGGTCAAAAGATGACATCGAGGTGGATACCGATGGGCGCTTTCGCGGACCCGGCGTGTGCGACAACGGGGCCGGCCTGGCCGCGCTGCTGAGCTTCGCCCGCGCGTGGAAGTCGGGGCCGCGCCTGCCCGAATTCGCGCTTCGCCCGCTGCTGGTGGCCAACGTGGGCGAGGAAGGCGAAGGCAATCTGCTCGGCATGCGCTATCTGTGCAAGCAATCGGGGCTGGCCAAGCGCATCGCGGCTTTCGTGGTAGCGGATGGCGCCAACACCGACCACATCACCAGCCGGGCCCTGGGCAGCCGGCGTTTCGAGGCCGTATTCAACGGCCCGGGCGGGCATAGCTGGAGCGACTTCGGGGTCGGCAACCCGGTCCATGCGCTGTGCCGCGCGGTGGCTCTGTTCGCGGAAACCGGCCTGGAAGGCTCGCCCAAGTCGGCCATCAATGTGGGGATGATCGAAGGCGGCGCGGGAGTCAACGCGATTGCCCAGGCGGCGCGCGCCAAGATCGACATCCGCTCGGAAAGCAACCAGAAGATGGACGACCTGGTTAAGGCGCTGGAACGCGCAGTGGACCGTGCGCGAGAGAACGAGAACCAGCGCGCTTCGGGCGGCCCGGTTGCCGCGCGCCTCAAGGAGATCGGCTCGCGGCCGGCGGCGGCGCTGGCCGACGACGCGCCCATCCTTAAATATATCCGGGCGGTGGACGGGCACCTGGGCATCCGGTCGCGTCTCGATTGCGCCTCGACCGACGCCAATATTCCTCTCTCGTTGGGCACGCCGGCCATCGCCATCGGCGCGGGCGGCCTGGGCGGCGGCGCGCACACGTTGCAGGAATGGTTCCGGCCGGAAGGGCGCGACCTGGGGCTGAAGCGCATTTTTCTGCTAATGCTGTTGTTGCTCGGGCCGCAACTTCCCGAGCCGGGGAGCGATGGCCGGTGAGCTTCGAGTGGGGCAGGCGCATCGGCCTGTCAACGCCCAAACTGAGCCGGGAGCGCGCCGCGGAGGCGCTGCTGGTCTGGAACGCGCTGATCTGGGGCGCCACTTTCGTGGTAGTGAAATCGGCGCTATTGGACATCTCTCCGCTGTATTTTCTGGCGCTGCGGTTTTCCCTGGCGACGATCGCGCTGGTAGCGATATTCCGCGGGGTGGGCAAGACAACCGCTCCCTCCGGTCACGGCTCCGACCGGGCGGCCGGCACGCGCGACTGGAAATCGGTGGGCGCCGGGGTGCTGATTGGCAGCTTGCTGTTTACCGGCTACCTGACGCAGACGCTCGGCCTGAGGCTCACCAGCGCGCCCAAATCGGCATTCATCACGGGGCTGTGCTCGGTTCTGGTGCCGGTGCTGGCGGCGGTGGTCTATCGGATCAGGCCGCAAGTCTCGGAGGTCGCGGGCGTACTGGTGGCTACCGTGGGGATGGGGTTGATGACGCTCCACGGCAGCATCGGAGCGATCAGCCAGGGCGACCTGCTCACGCTCGCGTGCGCCTTCGCCTTCGCGGCGCAGATCGTCACGCTGGGGCACTACTCGGGGCGGGTCAGTTTCGAACTGCTGGCGGTGACGCAAGTTGCGACCTCGGCCGTGTGGTCATGGGCGCTGTTGTGGTGGGTGGAGAAGCCGCACGTCCAGTGGCGCCCGTCCCTGGTCTGCGCGATACTGGTGACAGGATTGTTGGCCACCGCACTGGCGTTTACCATCCAGTCGTGGGCGCAGCGCTATACTACTTCTACCCGTACGGCACTGATATACATGCTCGAGCCGGTGACGGCGTGGCTGACTTCGTATTTCCTGACCGGGGAAGGTCTTTCCGGACGAGCCGCGGCGGGCGCGGGCCTGATCCTGGGAGGCGTGGTGCTGGTGGAGGTGAAACCATGGGCTTCGCGGCCACATCCATCTTAACTAGAGTAACCGGCAGACCGGTGCATTTCGATTCCGGCCGGCCTGGAGCGCAGGAGTAGGACATTCCATGAAATTCTTCGACAGGTTACGAACCGAGAAGCTGTTTTCATTCACCCTGATTGTGTTCACGCTGGCCATCGGCGTGGTGATCGGCACGCTGGTCGGCACGGGAGTGAAGGCTGCCCGCTCGAACGCGGGCAATTTCGCGCCGGACGCGACGCCGCTGACGATTCCGAATGCGGTTGAGTTGCCCTCCCAGTTCACCCAGATCGCCAAGCAGGTGGAACCCTCGGTGGTGAGCATTTCCACCAGCTACCTGCCGAAAATGACGCAAAATCCCCACCAGCGGCGGCGCCCGTTGCAGCCGGACGAAGGCGACCAGGGCGAAGGCAATGGCAATGGCAGCGGCAATGGCGGGATGGACGAATTCCTGTACCGCTTCTTCGGCAACCCGTTCGGGGAAGGCGGTCCGAACATGCGCTCGCATCGCACCGAAGCGCTCGGCTCGGGTGTGGTGGTGGACCGGGCCGGTTACATTCTGACCAACAACCACGTGGTGGACAAGGCCGACCGCATCCAGGTGAAGTTTCATGGCGACGTGGCCGAATACCCGGCCAAACTGGTGGGCTCGGATGCAGTGACCGATCTGGCGGTGATCAAGGTGACCGGCAAGAGCGGCCTGGAACCGGCGAGAATCGGCAACTCCGACGCTGTGCAGGTGGGCGACTGGGCGGTGGCGATCGGCTCCCCGTTCAGCTATCAGGAGACGGTTACCGCGGGCATCATCAGCGCCAAGGACCGCGAGGTGGAGGACGCTAATCGGCAGTTCCAGCGTTTTCTGCAGACCGATGCGGCCATCAATCCGGGCAATAGCGGGGGCCCGCTGTTGAACATGCGCGGCGAGGTGGTCGGCATCAACACGGCCATCGCATCGGAGTCCGGCGGATATGAAGGCATCGGTTTCGCGCTGCCCATCAACAGCGCTGCCATGGTGTACAACGCCATCATCCGGGACGGCAAAGTAACGCGCGGCGGCATCGGCATCTCTTTCAGCCCGTCGGACGACCCGCGAACGGCGGCGAACCTGAAGGCCAGCGGCGTCTCCGAGGGAGTGTTTGTGGAATCGGTGGCGCCAGGCGGGCCGTCGGACAAGGCCGGAATCAAGGATGGCGACGTGGTGGTGGCGATTAACGGAAAGCCGATTCACGACGGCAATCAACTGACAGGCGTAGTGACCTCGACCACCGTGGGCAATACACTCGACATCACGGTCGTGCGGGAAAGCAAGCGGCAGAACATCAAGGTGCAGGTGGCCGACCTGGCGCAGATCTTCCCCGAGCGGTTCGGCAATGGCAGCCAAGCAGCGGAGCAGAAGCAGGAGGGCACCGCGGTGAGCTTCGGCATGACCATCGAGACCTTGGGCGAGCGGCAGATCGAGACGCTCGGAATCAAAGAAAAGGGCGGCGTGCGAGTGATTGAGGTCGAGCCCAATTCCTTTGCCGAGGACATCCGGCTGCAAAAGGGCGACGTCATCATCGCGATTGCGGGCCAGCATGTCAACAGCATCGAGGATGTCAAGAAGGTGCAGACCACGCTGAAACCGGGCGACGCTGTGCAGTTCCGCGTGTTGCGCCAGGGGCCGAACTCGAACACCTGGACTCCCATCTTTCTGGCTGGTTTTCTGCCGGCCAAGCAGTAACGCGAGATCTGGCGCGGAGAACCGTGGCGCGGCTTGCCCGTGCATCACCGGGGCCGTCGGGCCCGATGCCGCCATGCTTTTCCCTTTCCACTCACCGGGGACAAGATCGCCGGCGTTACCGGGGTTTTTCATGCGATGCCCGACCAGGGGTCGCGCGCGGACGTGGGCGTCCGCCCCACAACTTACCGCTGGCGCTATTTGCCCGCGATTCCCAGAACTGCGGAGTAGTCTTTCGCCCCTGTCGCGCCTCGGCAGGGGCGCGCCGCTTGACAGGGTCGAAAAACCGGGTCGAAGTTCCGCGAATCCCGGCAAATCACCGGCGACAAGATCGCCGGCGTTACCGGGTTTTTCATGGAATTCCGCGGGCCGGCGGCCCATCCTGACAGACGACAAAAACCGATCGTCTATCCTACCCCAGGCAGCCTGGCTCAATCCAAATTCCGCCACATCGGGAGTTCGGAGAGTCGTCTCGAATTATCTTCCCGGCGCCCGGGCGCGCGCTATCCGACCTTTGCCGCCGTGTTGACCAGCTCGCCGATTTCGGGGACGCGGATTCTGACGATATCGCCGGGCGTGAGCGCAGCTTCCTGCGGCACGATGATTCCGGTTCCGGTCAACAGCACGGTGCCCAGCGGCACGCGATTGGCGAAGGTGAGGGCGGCAATGAGCGCATCGAGGCGCCGGTGCAGCGTGGAAGTGGAAACCGAGCCGGCGAAAATAACCTGCCCGCCGCGCTCGACGGTGCAGGCGATTTCGAGCCCATAAGGATCGGGCAGCGCATCGGCGGTGAGGATGGCCGGGCCGAGGGCGCAGCAACTGTCGTAGACCTTGGATTGCGGCAGGTAGAGCGGATTCTCGCGTTCGATATCCCAAGCGGAAACGTCGTTGGCGAGCGTATAGCCCGCGATGCGTCCGCGGCTGCCCAGCACCACGGCCAACTCCGGTTCGGGCGCGGTGAAACGCGAATCGGCGCGGATGCCGATGGGCTGGCCCGAAGGCACGCAGACGCGCGCGGTGCCCTTGAAGAAGATCTCCGGCCGTGGTTCGCGATACACGTAGGCGTACATGCCCTCGCGCGTGCCGTGCTCAGCGTCGCGAAAGCTGGAGCTGGCTTCATATGTGCAGCCGCAGGCCCAAACTTCGGGGGGCTGCACAGGCAACACGGGAGCGAGTTTTTCGGCGTGGCGGCTGGCCAGCTCGGCGGCCAAAGCGGACAGCGGCCGATTCTCGGTCTCCGCGCGCTTGATCAAATCGAGCGTGGTATGGCTGGGGATGGGCCGCGCCAACTCGCCTTCCCAAACCGCCGCGATCAGCCGGCCTTCGACTTTTACTTGTCCCAAACGCATGATGCTTCTCCGGCGGACCTCTGCCACCCGACGCCCGGCCGCACGGCCATCAAAACTGCACCTTCGGCGCGGTGCGGGCTCCGGGTTCGGTCTGGAAGTACGCGTCGTTACGCGCCATGCCCGACATGCCCGCCACCAGGTTGTCGGGGAAAAGCGCGATGGAGGTATTGTAGCGCTGGAGCGCTTCGTTGTACTTGCGGCGCTCGACGGCGATGCGGTTCTCGGTCCCGGCGAGCTCGTCCTGCAAGCGCAGGAAATTCTCGTTGGACTTGAGCTGGGGATAGTTTTCGGCGATCACCAACAGCCGTGAGATGGCGGTATCGAGCTGCTGGTTGGCCTGAATCTTCTCTCCCGGCGTGCGGCCGCCGGCGAGCCGGGCGCGGGCGTCGGCAATATCCTTGAACACTTCCGTTTCGTGGGCCGCGAAGCCTTTCACCGTGTTCACCAGGTTGGGAATCAGGTCGGCGCGGCGCTGGAGCGCCACATCCACGTCGGACCATTGGCTGGTCACCGCTTCGCGCTGGGTGACCAGGTCATTGCGGACGCTCACGAACTTGCCGCCGACGATCACCCCCAGCACCACGAGCACCAGTATTACAATCAGCGCAGTTTTCACTTGTCTCTCCTATTTCTGCAGGCGGTCCACCGCATCGATTACCGTGTCGATGGCGCGCAGGTAGGCGGCCAGCACGGCGAGCGGGTCCATCTCCTTGGGTTTGATGCGCGCCTCGCGCACATCCAGCAATTTTTCGAACGGCGCGGGATCGATGTCGAATCGCTCGTGCGCCAGCCGCACCACATCGCGTTTTTGCGGGGGCGCTGCCACGCCATCGAGCAGTAACGCGTGGCGGAAGAGCACGCAAAACGTGGACACCGAATCGAGCAGCAGGCGGCGCAGCAGGTCCTGGTCCGCCATTACTCCAGAAGCCTTCTGGCGCAGCCGCAGGAGTTTGGCGCGCAGATCGTGCTCCACTTGGGCACGGTAGAAGGTATCTTCCACCACCAGGGCCGGAATGACGTTTTTGCCGAAGAGCAGCCGGTGATGGCTTTGCATGTCGTGGAACTCGATGGCGAAGCAATCGGCGGAAGTGGCGAGCTCGTGTTCGGTGAGCAGCAGGGGCGACGGGCTGCCCTGCTCGCGCCACCAACGGAACGGCTCGGCGGACGCAGCCAGCTCGCGCGGCGCGAGCTCGCTGAGCACGCACAGAATATTGAAATCGGAAAACCCGGCGTGATGATCGCCGGCGGCAGCCGAGCCGTAGAGCACCACCGATACCAGCCGCTCGCCGTAGGCCTTCTTCAGTTTCTCTACCAGTTGATCGAGTCGCTTGTCCATGCCGCACCTACCAGTCGCTGGAGGCTCCGCCGCCTCCGGAATCGCCGCCGCCAAAACCGCCGAATCCGCCGCCGGAATCGGACCCGCCGAATCCGCCGCCACCGCGGCCGCCCCAGGAGCCGCCGATCAGATTACCCAGAATCATGCCGGTGAGAATGCCGCCGCCGGATCCACCACCGCGCCGCCCACCCGCGCTTAGCAGCCAGACGAGCAGGATGATTCCGCCCACGATCAGCGGCCAGGGGATGGAATCGGAAGCGCTGGGACGGTAGCGGCGCTGCAGGCTGGCGGTGATCGTCACGTGCTTGGCCTGCGCGATGGCGCTGCCGATGGTCTCGGCGGCCGCCAGCATGGCATCGCCGTAATCGCCCTGGCGCAGCGCGGGGCGCATCTGGCGCAGCATGCTGCCGCTCAGGCCATCGGGCAAAATCGGCTCCAGGCCATAACCGACTTCGAGCCGGCTGCGGCGGTCGTGGATCGCCAGCAGCATCAGGATGCCTTCATTCTTGCCCTTCAGCCCCACGCCCCAGGCGCGGAAAATGGTGTTGGCAACGTCTTCGATGGGTTCGTCTTCGAGGGACGGAATGGTGACGAGCGCCATCTGCGCTCCGGTCGATTGCTCGACGGCGGCGCAGTAAGCTTCGAGCGGCGCGCGACTGGACTGGGGAATGACTCCCGCGAAGTCGCTCACGTAACCCTGCGGCTGGAGCGTCTTCCAATCCACCGCCTGAGCCCCCGCCGCACACACTACGAGCGCCAAGCCTGCCCGCAACCAGTTCCGCATGTTGAAGATTCAGTGTACTACGGCCGGCGGATGAATTCCGCTCGGTCGCGGTGCTAAAATGAACTTGCAGTTGGGACGTCGTCTAACGGTAAGACTGCAGACTCTGGATCTGCGTATCGGGGTTCGAATCCCTGCGTCCCAGCCAAAATCCCACCGGACCCCCATATAAACTGGCTGTACGCCAACAACCGGGGCAAACCCTAAACCGCGTGATTGACGAATCGGGAGAGGGCTACGTGTTTCCGGTCCGCCTCTTGCAATCAGTTGAGAACTCGGGCGCGATGTCGGCGCCGCGGGTTTCTAGTCTGCCACAGGGGAAACATCTCTTGCCGCCGCAGACCCTTTTCGGACGTAAATGAGGTAATGCCGGCCGTTGAATGGGTAAGGTTGGTAGTTTTGGTGTATCGCTTCGAGCATGCGCGGGCTAAAGAACTGGGATGCACTGTCGGTAAGGACGAACGCATCGAAGAACCGGTCCGACACTCTCTTGAGCAGAGGGTTTTCATCGAATACTCCGGTCTCCGCAGTCGCCTTTAAGAGGCCTGGGTCGAATGGAATAGACTTGCCCGCCCGCACCAACGCCACGGTGTTCTCACTTGCCACGGGTCCCGGAAACGTGGCGATCAGTTTGACAAGCTCCGCTTCTTCGCGGCGAGCCGCCGCGCGCTCGCGGCGCGCTTCCCTTCCCAATCCGATGGCCGAATTACAGGCGTACATGGAATCAACCCCGAGTTGCAGGGCGGTAGCTCCCAGCAGGAGGACGAGGAGCGGCCGCAGAATGGCCATTCCGTGGTCTTGCTTTTCCCATTCGCGCAGACACAAGACCAGGAATACTCCCGTCAGCGGGCACAGCGCGAGTTGCCAGTCGAGGAAGTAGTTGATGTCGGCCCCTTCTTTACCGCTCCCAAGAGACCAGAGGAACCCGAGGGTCGCCACGAGTCCGAAACCCAAGCCCACCCGCCGCAACCGACTGTGCAACAGACGGGCGGAGACCAGCGCCCGCCGGTCGCGCCACCTGGCGCGGCTCGCTGGCGGAATCGCAAGCCAGAAAGCCGCCAGCCCCGCGGCAATCACCGCCACCAGACCCTTGGAGCCCAAATACTCTTGTCTAATCGCAGCCAACAGGTTAAATGGGTGCACATTGTAAATGATCCAGTGCCGGACTGTGCCACCATCGGTGACCCAGGCAAATGCCAGAAAGACCGCGAGGCCGGTCGCGGCGAAGCCGCCGGCCAACTGGAGCGCCCTGGAAGGCCGGATCAGACCAATCAGCAACACCGAGGCGGCAGGGATGGCTAGAAGAGATTGTTTCGTGTACAAGCCGAGCAGCAGCAGGAAGAACGCCGCCATTTGGTTTGGGAATCGAAATCGCCGGATGCAGAGGACGCTGAGCGCGGAGAACTGAAGCGCAATCCCCAGCAGGTCCACCCTCGCCAACGGAACCCATATCATGGCCGGCAACTGCAAGGCCAAGGCGCAAGTGCATGCCGAAGCGAAGCACCGGATCCCAGCGGGTGCATACCCACGCGTTGCCTTCAGCACGGTCAATCCGAACAAGCCTACAATCCAGAGCGCCGCCGCCATCGAAACCATCCGGCCGCTGAGCAAAGGGTCCTTCAGAACGCCGCTTACAACCCTCACTGCAACATAGTAAAGAGGTGTGTATGGGAAGATGACTTGCGGGTAATGTTCGATGGGGCGGAATGCGCTCCGCAGAGGGAAGATTTGAGATGCCTGCCAGACGATGTTGCCTTCACAATTGTTGAGCTGCCCCTCCTCTTTGACATCCGACATCATACGGGCGGCCTGCATTGCCGCCCCTATCAAGAAGAGTGCCAGGACAAGACCGAGAAGAGTACGTTTGACGAGCCTGTTGCCTTGAGCTTTCACGAATGTGCCTCAGATTCTAGCACGGGGCAGGTTTTTGACTGTTTCATGCGGTGTCGCTCCGTGCGGCAAGCTCGGCTGAGAGACGTTCCGGCGAGGCGGCCCTGGTTGCCGATTCGTGGCATTGACAGGCGTGTAACCGGTGTAAACGCACCTGCGTCCAAGCGTTCAGATGTGGGAGGAATGCGATATGCGTACGCAGCTCTTTGCTGCTGTCAGAACCAATTTGTGCGGATGGATAAAAGAGTTTGAGATCGATATCTCTGCTAACCGCACCCGGCGCCGGGGCTTGTTTTCGACTGCTTCAGCGTGCCTGTGGCGGCTGCTTCTGCTCGAAGCGTTCGCGGCGGCGCTGCTGTCCGGCCAGCCGGCTCTGAACCTGAGCTTCGAGAACTCGTCGGGCGGCGTCCCAACCGGTTGGACCCTTTCCAGTACGGCCGCCTTTCAATATGCCGTCGACGCCAGCACCGCGGTTGACGGAACGCAGAGCCTGCGCATCACGTCGCTCACGTCGAGCGCCGGTCAGTTCGCCCACGCGTACGAGACGCTGACGGCCAGCCCGGCCCAGGGACAGATGTTCCATCTCTCGGGCTTCTTCAAGACCTTGGGAGGGGGCGTTAGCAACGTGTATGCAAGCCTGTTTGTGGAAGCACTCGACCCTCAGGGCAACCAAGTGGCGTATTCATACACGAAGGGCTCGACAGCTTCTTCGGGCTGGCAGATTTACGACTGTTTCCTCGAAGTACCCGCTGGGGCCGCGACACTGGAATTCGGCGTCCAGTTCCAGGGTCCGGGGACGGCCTGGTTCGACAAACTGAGCATCGACGTCAACGGCCAGCCGTATTTCCCCAATCCGACGTCGCAGCAGATTCAGTGGATCCAGGCCAACGCCATTCCATTCACCAGTCTCGATCCCGACGCCGATTTCACGGAACTGATGCCGCTCAAAGACATCGTCGGCAACGCGCAAATCGTCGGCCTCGGCCAGGATACCCATGGCACCTCGGAGTTCTTTCGCATGGATGCGCGGCTGGTCTCGTTTCTGGTCCAGGAAATGGGGTTCACGGTGTTTGCCATGGAAGCTAACATGCCCGAGGCGGCCCGCATCAACGACTACCTGCTTACCGGTATTGGCGATCCCGCGCAGTTGCTCCAGGGGATGTACTTTTGGATCTGGAACACGCAGGAAGTGCTGGACATGATCGAGTGGATGCGCCAGTACAACGCTTCCGGCAAGGGGCCCATCCAGTTCCTCGGTTTCGACATGCAGTTCCCAGTGGTCGCCATGGATTATGTGGTTCGCTTTGTACAGCAGGCCGATCCCAGCCTGCTGCCTTCGGTCAACTCCAGCTACGGCCTGATCACCCCGTTCATCACTTACGTCGATATTGCAACTCCGACCGCCTCCAACCAATCGCAGTACGAGGCGGCTCAAACCGCTGCCCAGGACGTGGTCAGCCAGCTTCAGGCCAATCGCGCCAAGTACCTCGAGACGATGTCGGCAACAGAGGTGGACTGGGCGATTCAGAGCGCGACGATTGTCTCACAGGCGATTCAATACGCGGCGTCCGGCTATTCCGACGCCTCGCGGGATGCTTCGATGGCCGTCAATGCCGAGTGGATCGCGGCGCAGGCGCCCCCCGGCTCGCGCATTATCCTCTGGGCGCACAACGGCCACATCAACAAGGAGCCTCAGACGATGGGCGGGTGGCTGGCGGGGGTTTTCGGACAGGACTACGTGACGCTGGGGACCGCCTTCCATTCTGGAGCGTACACGGCGGACTGCGGTTCAGCGCCCTGCACTACGGTGACGGGATACAACCTCGCGGTATACCCCGCCCTCGATTCCTTTGCGGGGAGTGCGGAATACTATTTCCACGAAACCGGAACGCCGCAACAGATCCTCAATTTGGGGCTGGCGGACGCGAACGACCCCGCGTCTTCCTGGCTGCTGGGCGGGCTCGAGTTCAGGGACATCGGTGCGGCTGAATCTGACGGAATCGCGGAGTTCGCGCCCACATCGCGGCTCGCCCAGGACTTCGATGGGTTGGTCTTTTTCGACCAGACTACCGCTACGACGGTACTGCCATGCTGTGGACCAGGAGACTACGGCATGGCCTTAGCGGTGTTCGTCCCGGTAACCGCGCCGTGCGGAGCCATCGGCGTGCCTTACGCCGCAGCGCCAGCGCCCGGCAACGGAACGCCGGTGGCCCTGCCGGATGGAGCGGCCGGCAAGGCTTACACGCAGACTCTCATGGGGGGCGGAGGAACCTGGCCGTATCAGAATTGGACGCTGACCAGCGGCGCGCTCCCGGCCGGCGTTTCGCTCAGCTCCGATGGCGTGATCAGCGGCACTCCAACCGAAACCGGTTCGTTCGTCTTCACCGCTCAGACCACAGACGCGAAGCAAACGACCGCCCAGGGCCAGCTCCAGCTCAAGATCCCCGCCCACGTTAGAGACGTTCCCGACCAAGGCCCTGGCTGCGAAGTGGCCCAGAGAAAACCCCGGCGATGATTGTGTAGTTGGCGAAAGCGCTATTCTTGAGAACGACGCGATGCCGTTGGTATTCGAATGGGGTCGACGCAAAGCCCGGTCCAACCACAGGGAGTACGAGCTTTGCCGAGGCGACTTCGGTATTCAGCAATCCTCTGACGCGAGTTTCCCCGGACGACGCGCATTCGGTGGACGAATCCCGCGAGATCGTCGTTGGACATTCCGTGGCGAAGCACCTCCTGTTGGTTTCCTTTACGGAGTTGAAGCCGGGCCGTATTCGCGTCATCAGCGCCCGCCGCGCCACGAGGGTGGAGCAACACGATTATGAAGAACACGTCGCAAACTAAGGTCAAGGCGAGACGAGTTAACGGACTCCGCGCCGAATACCGTTTCGATTACGCGAAGTCCAAACCGAACCGGTTCGCCCAGCACACTCGTCCGGGCGCGGTCGCGATACTGACTCGGCGCGGGTCGAAAAACGGGTGATCCGGCAGCTCCGGACGCTAGCATTTGCCGCATGGGGCCGACCCTAAGTCGCGGCATGGTGCGCGGACCTGTCAGGCCAATGCCGCTTAGTTTTCCCGTCACCGGGCGCTTGCATCCACTGTGGGGCGGACGCGCCCTCGTCCCGGGGTCCCCTCTGGGGACGGCCCCCTGGCCGGCTTTTTGGCGCGGGCAAGTGGTTGATTCGTCGATAAAGCAGCGGGACGAGGGCGTCCCGCGCGGACCAGGGGGTCCGCCCCACAACGCCGACCACTCCGAGGCTTTTCCAAAACTAGGTGGCAGTGCCCTGTCAGGCCGCTTTTCGACTCTTGGCTGTCAGCTTCGGGGTAATCTAGATAGAGGCGATGCGTACCATTTCAAAACGGACCCAGTATGGGCTGAAGGCGATGCAGATCCTGGCCCGGCGGTATCGGGAGGGGCCGGTGATGATCGGCTCCATCGCACGCGAAGAATCCATCCCACTGAAATTCCTGGAAGCGATTCTGCTGGATCTCAAGAGTCACGGCCTGCTGGAGAGCAAGTTGGGGCGTAAAGGAGGCTACCGTTTGAGCCGGCCGCCATCGGCGGTGACGGTGGGGTCCATCATTCGGATGATGGAGGGTCCGTTGGCGCCGATCCCGTGCGCGAGCGAGACCGCTTACCGGCCCTGTCCCGAGTGCAAGGACGTAGAGAACTGCGGGACGCGCATCATCATGCGAGAAGTGCGGGACGCCATTTCGGACGTTCTGGACCGGACCACTCTGGCCGATTTGTTGCACAAGTCGGACGCCGCGCGGGAGAACCCGGAGAACGTGCAGTACCAGATCTGACGATTCGTGTACGTAGTGGCGGTGCCGGCCGCTCCGTGTGGCCGCGGCTCCGTGGCGCGGGCCGTCAGGCCTGCTGAGCCGAGAGTCCGACCTCCTGACGTTGTCCGGTGTTTTCCGCGCGATGCGGAAAATGAGCTGACCCTCCTGATGGGGAACGGGCGGCGCAGGCCGATCGGTTTTTGTCGTCTGTCTCGCCTGGGCAGGGGCCCGCCGCTCGACAGACGACAAAAACCGATCGTCTATCCTACCTCTGACACAGGCAACCTGGCTCAACCCAAATTCCGCCGCATCAGGAGTTCGGAGCGTCATCGCGGCTTTTCTTCGCGCCGCGCGGGCGCGGTCTTCGACCTAGCGGTCGTTGGCGATTGAAGCGGTTCTCTACTGAACCGCGATCGTGGCCGCAGCCGGGCTTGCCGCGCCGTTCACGGAGATGACAACCGAAACGGCGCTGCCGGGCGTCACGGCCGCAGGCACCATGGCATTCACTTGAAGCGCACCCTCGACAAACCCGGGCGCGTTTCCGGCATAGGATACCGTGGCTGCCTGGCCGCCGATCAGGACCGTCAACGCCGGTGGCGGCGGGCCCGATGAAGCGGCCAGGGCGATCAGCCCGTCTGTGCCGGCGGGCGACGCGACACCCTGGCCGGTCGCATAGATCATGATGTAGTCCCCGCGCGCCGCCGGATGGGCGGGCGAATTCACCGAGTAGTCCTGGTTCAAAACCGCGGCCGGCCCGGCGCCGGAGGCGTTCAGAGCGAAAATGCCCGGCTGCGCCGCGAGCACCGGGACGCTGACGGCGGGCGAGAACGCGCCGAGGTACTCGACCCTTACGCTGGTGCTGGTCTCACTCGCAATCGCATAGGGCGCCACCACGTTCAGTTGACCGGCGCTGGCATAAAGGACGGGCGCGGCAATGCCGTCGAACCACACCCGCACGCCCGACAACGCATTGGGCACCACGCCCGCGCTGGCTTGACTGCTCAAGCCCGCAGCGGGTCCCAGGTTCTGCCCAAAGATGTCGACCAGTTCTCCGGGCGCGACGCCGCCGCCCGCATAGGTGGCTGAGTTGACGATGCCGCCCGCCGAGATCTGCGGCTGCGCCTGGGCCAACCGCACAAACGCCACACCGTAACCTGGGAACAAGATCGAGATGGTGCCGTTCGCCGCGACCGTTTGGTTAGCGAGCAAGGGACCCGAGGGACTGGTGCCGGCGTTGATGGCGGTGACGTTGGCGGTGGAGAACGAGCCCAGAGCGGAGACGTCCAGCGTGACGTTGGCGGCAACGCCGGGGCCGTTATTGTCGCTCGAGCTGCGCACGGCGTGGTTGGCCAGCAGGATGGCCACCGAGCCGTCATCGTTGCGGACGGCCAGCGCTTCGAGCGCGCCCGGGTCGGAGTTGTTCACCTGCAAAATGGCCGCGCCGGGCGGCGACGGAAACAGGTGCGCCAGTTCGTAATCGGTCCAATAGCTGAGGTAAGTGGTGCCCAACGTGTAGTCGACCTCGGCAAACTCCGCGTCGGCATCAAAGTCCCAGTGGTAAAGCGACTGATTGCCGCCCTGCGCCAGTTGCGAAAACAGATAGGGACGCCAGGCCGCGAAGAAGGCGTCGGTTGCGCGGTAGTCGGTGTGGTAAACCTCTCCCGGGTTGCAGGCGCTCATGCCGTTGTTGTTGTAATCGGCGTTGACATTGTTCTCCGTGATCCAGACCGGAACGTTGCGGAGCGCGGGGTTGGTTTCGAATTGACCCTCCACGTATTTCAGATCCGCCAAAAACCCAGGGATGCTGCCCATGATGGATTGATCGGTGCTGGTCTGGTTACAGGTCGAATAATAGTGCAGCGCCACCACATCCACTGGGGCCGTCACTTGCTGGACGAATGTCGGGACGAACGCCTGCGACTGGCCGGAGAAATCGGATTCCTCGATGGCGACGAACTTGATGGTGGGATCGGCCGCGTGCATGGCCGGCACCACGGTGTTGTAGAGGGTAACGTATTGCGACGCGGTGAGACCGTTGATGTTCGGCTCATTGAAGATGCCCCACCAGGTGATGTGGTAAGGGCTCGGCGACTGGTAGTGCGTCCCGTTGACGTCGAATCCGCCGGTGTTGTAATAACGCACCACGTTGGCGCAGTAAGCGGCGAAGGCCTGGAAGTTGGCCTGCGTCGTCAGGATGTGCCCGCTCGAGTCGCTCATGAATGCCGGCGCGGTGGCGAGCTGCAGCTCGGGGCTGTGATCGCCGGTATTGAGCACGGGGAGCAGCACGTCATTGAGTGTGCTGAAGTCCCACTCGTTGGGCCCGGTCATAGGGACACCCTGGGAGACTGGCTGCAGCCGAATGTGTTGCGGCGCGAGCTGCCAGAGCAAGCCATCGGCGGCGGGCAAGTTGCTAAAGAACGCGTTATCCCATTCGGCGGGCTGGAACGCGGTGGACATAAAGGATTGAAGCCGGCCGTTCAGCCCGGCGTTGGTGTTGGTCTGGTTCAGAACCTGAACGCTGATAGGCGTCTGCGCCGCGAGCGAAAGCGCCACCGCCAGTCCCGCGCATACCGTTTTGATTCCCATGGATGGGTTACCACCGCTGATGGTAATTCAGCGCGCGTCGCGGTGGGAACTCCGCGCCTGGCTTCGTATCATAATCAGGGCACGGCCTTAGCCGTGCCACAACACATCGACAGCCGAAGGCATAAGCCACTGGGCTTTGCTGCGGGCGCAGGGGCTGAAGCCCGAACCTTTATTGCGATCTTCGGCACGGATGAATCCGTGCCCTGATACAGAGCTTTTTGAAGAGAAGCCTCGCGGATCCCACTGCCGGATTGCGAACGAACTCATAAGCAGTGGATGTTTCCGTCATCCCCCGGTCGCGCGGCGCGGGTGGGGAGCGTGCAGGGCGGGGACGGGCCTGATATGATCAAGTTGAACAGTTCGACTTTCCAAGAGCTATGTCGATCGTTACCGTCAAGAACAAGTACCAGATTGTGATCCCGCAGCGGATCCGGGAGCAGATTGGTGTTGCCGTCGGCGACATCCTGGAGGCGAAAGTGGAGCGGGGTAGAATCACGCTGACGCCGAAGGTGATGTTGGATCGTGCGATTGTGGAAGGGTTGGAGGACGTACGCAAGGGGCGGGTGCGCGGTCCTTTCAACACCGTTGATGAGATGATCGATTCTCTCAAAGGGCGCAAGCGCCGCACGGTCGCGAAGGCCTCTTAGCCTGAAATGACCTGGGCACATACCCGGCGTTCCGAGAAGGACTACCGCGCCGCGCCGCCAGCGATTCAAAAAGCCTTCGAGAAGCAAGTCCGGCTATTGGCGAAGGACTTCAACCATCCCTCGTTGCGCGCCAAAAAGTACGATCAGGCCACGGACCTCTGGCAAGCCCGCGTGAACCGCGATTGGCGTTTTTATTTGCTGATCCAGGGAGCCACTTACTTCATCGTGTCAATTCGTCCGCACCCGAAGTGACATGGCAGATTCGTTTTCCTGGCTCAGCCGTGCGCACCGGGCCACGGCCATAGCGGCGTTGGCAGGTCGGGGACCTGCCCCACTTCGCTGGCTCGGCGAGTTTCGATTTTCATCCTTGCGGGTGAGGTTTACCGCGTGCAAGCCCACCATTCGCGGGCGGCGTGGTACCCTGTCCTGGGAACCGATATGTCTGTTATCCGCGAAAAGGCCCAGCTCATGAGCGCTTCGGAAATCGACCGGACGCTGGTGCGGCTGGCGCATGAAATACTCGAGAAGACCCAGGACCTCGATCAGCTCGCGTTCATCGGCATCCGCCGCCGTGGCGTTCCGCTGGCGCAACGGCTGGCGCGAAAGATCGAGGCGCTCGAAAACCGCAAGGTTCCGACCGGCATTCTGGACATCAACCTGTACCGCGACGATCTGACCACCGTCGATATTCAGCCGGTGGTGAGCTCGACCGACATCCCGTTTTCGGTGCAGGGCAAGGACATCATTCTGACCGATGATGTGCTGTACACCGGGCGCACGATTCGCGCCGCGCTCGATGCGCTGTTCGATCACGGCCGGCCGTCGCGCGTGCAGCTTCTGGTGCTGATCGACCGCGGCCATCGCGAGCTGCCGATTGAGGCGCGCTTCGTGGGCCGCCAGGTGCAAACCAGCGACCTGGAGATCATCGAAGTGAAATTCCAGGAAGTGGACGGCATGGAGAAAGTCCTCCTGGTGGAACGGGCCGCCGCCCAGGAGGCGTAATCGATGCCGGCCGGGTTGCTCGGGATCGAAGAGCTCGACCGCGCCGAAATCGAAGCCATTTTGGCGCGCGCGAAGCATTTCCAGCCCATCCAGAGCCAGTCGCTCAAGAAACTCGACACGCTGCACGGCAAGATGATCGTCAACCTCTTTTATGAGGCTTCGACGCGCACGCGCACGAGTTTCGAAATCGCCGCCAAGCGGCTGGGCGGCGACGCGGTTTCGATCACGGCAGCCGGATCGAGCGTCTCCAAGGGCGAATCGCTGGTGGATACGCTGAACACGCTCGCCGCCATGCGGCCGGACGCGATCGTGATGCGGCACGCGGCCTCCGGCGCGCCGCACTTTCTGGCGCGCCACCTGCCGACGCCGATCATCAACGCCGGCGACGGCGCGCACGAGCATCCCACGCAAGCGCTGCTGGACGCGCGCACGATTCTGGACCGCCGGCCGTCGCTCGAAGGCCTCAAAGTGGCCATCATCGGCGATATCGCGCACTCGCGCGTGGCGCGCTCCAACGTTCACCTGCTGGCCAAGTTCGGCTCGCGCATCGTGCTCTGCGGCCCGGCGTCCCTGCTGCCGGCGGAGCTGGCGCAACTGGCCCCCGGCGTTTCCCTGACCACCGATATACGCGAGGCCATCCGCGACGCCGACGTGATCATGATGCTGCGCGTGCAACTGGAGCGGCAGCACGAAGCGTCGTTTCCGGCCAGCGAATATTTCCGATTCTACGGCCTGCAACTGGAGCACCTGGACCTGGCGCGGCCGGATGCCATCGTCATGCACCCCGGCCCCATCAACCGCGGGCGCGAGCTTTCCTCCGAGGTCGCCGATTTTCAGCGCTCGGTGATCCTCAACCAGGTGGAAAACGGCATCGCGGTGCGCATGGCGGTGCTGGAAAGGGTGATTGGATAGCCCATGCCCATGGTCATCCGCAACGGCCGCGTGATCGATCCGGTATCGCAAACCGACGGCATCGCCGACGTGCTGATCGCCGACGGCCGCATTGTGGGCGTGGCGCCGAACCTGATCGCACCCGTCGGCGAGGTTTTCGATGCCACGGGCATGGTGGTGGCTCCTGGTTTTATCGACATGCACGTGCATCTGCGCGAGCCGGGCTTCGAACACGCCGAAACCATCGAGAGCGGCGCGCGCGCGGCGGCGGCCGGCGGTTTCACATCCGTCTGTGCGATGCCCAACACCAAGCCGGTGAACGACAGCGCCACCGTCACCAGTTACATCGTGGAGCGCGCGCGGCGGCTGGCGCCGGTGAACGTCTTCCCCATCGGCGCCATCACCAAGGGAAGCGCCGGCGAAGAGCTGGCCGCCATCGGCGCCATGAAGGCCGCCGGCGCGGTTGCCATCTCCGATGACGGACTGCCGGTGATGAACGCGCGCGTGATGCGGCGTGCCATGGAGTTTGCCCGCTCTTACGGCCTGCCCATCATCCAGCACTGCGAGGACACGAACCTGGCCGCCGGCGGCGATATGCACGAAGGCGCCCGCTCGGTCCGCTGGGGATTGCGCGGCATCCCATCCGCTTCGGAAGATGTGATGGTGGCCCGCGACCTGGTGCTGGCGCAGTTGACCGGGGCGCGCTACCACGTGGCCCACATCTCGACGCGCAACGCGGTGGCCATGGTGGATTACGCGCGGCAGCACGGCCTGGCGGTCACCTGCGAAGCCACGCCGCATCATTTCTCACTCGCCGATGAAGACATGGCGGCGTATGACAGCGATTACAAAATGAAGCCGCCGCTGCGCTCCGTGTGCGACCGCGCCGCCTTAGTGGAGGGCATTGCCGCCGGCGCGGTCGCCGCCATCGCCACCGATCACGCTCCCCACCCGGGCAGCGAAAAGATGCAGGAATTCGAGCGCTGCCCGTTTGGCATCATCGGTCTCGAAACGGCGCTCGGCCTGGCGCTCGACCAGCTTGTTCATGCGGGCAAGATCACCGTGGCTCGGCTGGTAGAGTTGTTCACCACCGGTCCGGAATCCATCATGCGCCTGGGCCGCGGCACGCTCGCGCCCGGGGCGCCGGCCGATGTCACGATCTTCAGCACGGAACTAAACTGGACCTACGACGTGAACCAGTCGTTTTCCCGCAGCCGCAATTCCCCGTTCCACGGACGGACATTTCGCGGCGGCCCGGTAGCCACTATCGTCAACGGTGAGTTCGTCTGGCGGCGGGAGTAGCTCCGGGGGTCTCTACGTTCACGGCTGAACCCGACCAGAACCGACCGTGAGGCTTGGTACAGTGATTGCTTAACGAGGCCCGAGCCCAATGCCCCGCGATTCGTTTTCCGCCGCCGAATGCGCCGTCTTCCGCCGTCTCAGCACGCCGGAGAAGATCCAGCACTTTCTGGACCACGAGGTAGCCTATAACAAGGAACCGGACGGGCCAACCTGCGGCTCGCCCCGGCGCGTGCTGCGCGAGCGTAAGGCGCACTGCATGGAAGGGGCACTGTTTGGCGCCGCCGCGTTGCGCGCGCTTGGCTTCCCGCCGCTGCTGCTCGATCTCGAAGCGGTGCGCGACGACGATCACGTGCTGGCCATCTTTCGCCGCGACGGCTGCTGGGGCGCGATCGCCAAGTCGAATTATTCCGGGCTGCGCTACCGCGAGCCGGTTTATCGAGGACTGCGCGAACTGGCGATGTCGTACTTCGAGCACTATTACAATTTGCGGCGGGAGAAGACGCTGCGCAATTACTCGCGGCCCGTGAACTTACGCCGATTCGACTCCATTCATTGGATGACAGCGGAAGATGACGTGTGGGCGATTCCGGAATACCTCATGACGATTCACCACACGCCGCTGGTCGTGCCGCGCGTGGTACGCCGCCTGGGCCGCGTGGACGACCGCTTGTTCGCGGCCGGATTGGTGGGGTTGGCGCGTTAGCGGCGGGCAGGTCTCAGTTGGTGCATGGAACATAAGGAAACAATTCACCATAAGAGACCGTATTAGTGTGATATGGCCATAGATTCGCAGATCTTGGACTTGTTGGGCGACCCGGAGACGCATGACCCTCTGGAGTTAGGCGATAACTGTCTGATCCATCCGAAATCCGGACGGAGTTACCCGATCCGCGAGGGAATCGCCGTGTTTCTCCAGGAGGTGTCCGGGCCAAACCGAAAGTACCAGACCATGTATGACCGCCTGGCGCCGGGCTACGACATTGCCGAGCGGCTCTACTACTGGATTTCGCGCAAGCCGGACCGCCGGCTGGGGTTCATTCCCGAGCTCGAGATCCGGGCCGGTGCGCGCGTCCTTGAAGTGTCGGTTGGGACCGGCGGCAACCTGCCTTTCCTTCGGCAGGACATCGAGTTCTTCGGTCTCGATTTGTCCTGGGGCATGCTGCGCAAATGCCTCCGCAACGTGAAGCGCTGGGGGCGTGGCGCGAATCTATTTCATGGCGAAGCCGAGCGGCTGCCGTTTCGCGACGCGGTCTTCGATTGCGTATATCACGTCGGCGGCATCAACTTCTTCAGCGACAAGGAGCGCGCTATCGCGGAGATGATCCGCGTCGCGAAGCCGGGAACCAAGATCATGATCGTCGATGAAACCGAGAAGGTTGTGACCGGGCAGTACCGGAAGAATCCGTTCACGCGGGGCTACTATGCCAGCGAGACCCGATCAGCCTCGGCTCCTATCGACATCGTGCCCGCCGGAATGCGCGAGATTCAGACGCGGCTGGTGAGCGCGGGCAACGAGTACTGCCTGACGTTCCGCAAGCCCTGAAGCCGGAACCTCTGCGATCCCGCCCCAATTCGGTGTACAGTCTTGTTTATGAGGAAACTGGTTGCGGCTTTACTGCTGCTGAGCGCGTGGGCCATCGCCGAGAATCCGCGGACCTTGGCCATTCGCAACGCCAAGATCGTCACGGTGAGCGGGCCGGTGATCGGCAAAGGCACGGTGGTGGTACGGAACGGCCTGATCGAGGCGGTTGGCGAGAACGCGTCAATTCCAGACGGCGCCTGGGTGATTGACGGCGAAGGCATGACGGTATACCCCGGGCTGATCGACAGCATGAGTACGGTTGGCATCCCCAGTCTCGCGCCGGCGACACCGCCGGCCGGGCGCGGCGGCCGCGGCCAAACGACGACAACGCCCGCGCCCACGCCGGCGCCCGCCGCAACACCAGCCACTACCGCGGCGCCGGTGACTCGGGCAATGGGGCCGGAGGATCGACCCGCTACCACGAGCTGGGTCCTGGCAGCCGATGAGATCGATCCATCCGACCGCCGCATCGATTCCTTGCGCAGCGCCGGTTTCACAACCACCGTGACCTTTCCCGCGCGCGGCATATTCGGCGGGCAAGGCTCGATCATCGACCTGGCTTCGGTGGGTCATGCCGGCGAAATGGTGGTGGCGCCCGCAGTTGGCCAGTACCTGGCAGTTTCGCGCGGCGGCGGAATCGCCGGCGGTTTCGGCGCGGGCTTTCCCAATGCGCTGATGGGCTACATCGCCTACATCCGCCAGATTTACCTGGATGCGGGGCATTACAAGCTGCTGAAAGAGGCTTACGCGCAGTCGCCGCGCGGCATGGAGCGGCCGCCGTACGACCGGGCGCTGGAGGGCGTGCTCGACTCCAAGCGCATTTTGCTGCCCGCCAACAGGCTGGTGGAAATGGATCGTATGCTGCGGTTCGCCGCGGAGTTGCAACAGCCGGCGATTCTATACGGCATGCGCGAAGCGTACCGGCCCGAGGCCGCGCCGCTGCTCAAGAAATATGGTTCGCCCGTGCTGGTGAGCATGCACTGGACCGAGGCGCCGCGCGATCCCGATCCGGAAGCTTACCGGACCATGCGTTCGCTCGAGAACGTCGACCAGGGACCGGCGGCGCCCGGCTTGCTCCAGAAGGCCGGTATCCCGTTCGCCTTGTACACCGACGGTCTGGATCAGCCGAAGGAACTGCAGCGCGCGGTGAAGAAGGCCATCGACAGCGGCCTGGCGCGCCAGGATGCGATTCGCGCGCTGACTCTTTCGCCCGCCGAGATCTACGGCGTGGCGGACCGCCTGGGCAGCATCGAGGCCGGCAAGATCGCCAACCTGGTGGTCACCAAGGGCGACCTGTTCGACGACCACACGCAGATCCAAATGATCTTCGTCGACGGCAAGCAGTACAAGCCTGCACCCGAACCGCCGGCAGGCGGCGGACGCGGCGGGGCCGAGGAGCCGGGAGAAAGCCAATGAGAAAATCCTGGATTGTGACGCTGGCCGCGCTGGCGCCTGTGTACGCCCAGAACATCGTGATTCAGAACGCCACCATCATGACCGTGACCAAGGGGACGCTCGAAGGGTCGCTGGTGATCAAGGATGGGAAGATCGCCGAGGTCGGCGAAAAAGTGATGATGCCGCTGAACGCGACCGTGATCGATGCGGGCGGCCAATACATAATACCCGGCATCATCGATTGCCACTCGCACATCGCGGTGGATGGCAGCGTGAATGAGGGCAGCGTGGCGGTCTCCTCGATGGTGAATATCAAGGACGTCATCAACCCGGAAGACATCGCGATCTACCGCGCGCTGGCCGGCGGGGTGACCGCGGCCAACATCCTGCATGGCTCGGCGAACCCCATCGGCGGGCAAACCATCGTGCTGAAGATGCGGTGGGGCCGGGACGCCCAAGGCATGATCTTCGAAGGCGCGCTGCCGGGTATCAAGTTCGCGCTGGGCGAGAACCCCAAGCGGCCCGGCAACCCGCCGGGCGGCCGCGGCGCCACACAAACCGTGCCCGCCCGCTATCCGGCTACGCGCATGGGCGTGGAGGATACGATCCGCGAAGCGCTGAACCAAGCCAAGGCTTACAAGGCCGAATGGGACGACTACGCCGCTAAGGTTGCGCGCGGCGAGCATCCCCTCCCTCCCCGCAAGGATCTGAAGCTGGAGCCGCTCAAGGAGGTGCTGGAGGGCAAACGCTATGTCCACGCGCATTGTTACCGGGAGGACGAAATCCTCATGCTGCTGCGCGTGGCGGACGATTACGGATTCAAGATCCGCACCCTGCAGCACGTGCTGGAAGGCTACAAGGTGGCGCAGGAGATCGCCGCATCGGGCACCGGCGCTTCCACCTTTAGCGACTGGTGGGCATTCAAGATCGAAGCTTACGATGCGATCCCTTACAATGCCGCCCTCATGCAGAAGAAGGGAATTGTGGTCAGCCTGAACAGCGACGACGACGAACTGATTCGGCACCTGAACACGGAGGCAGCCAAGGCGATGAAGTACGGCGGGGTGAGCGAAACCGACGCGCTGGCCATGGTGACCATCAACCCGGCCAAGCAACTCGGCATTGACAGCCGGGTCGGCTCGATCGAGGCTGGCAAGGACGCCGACCTGGTGATCTACGACAAGTACCCGCTCTCCGACTACGCGAAGGTGTTGAAGGTGCTGATCGACGGCCGGGTCTATTTCGACCGCAACAACGACGTCAACGGCCGGCCGGCGAAAGCCCTGGAGAAACAGAAGTTGCTCGATAAGGAAAAGCAGAGCCAGCCCAAGCCAACGGGCGGCAGGGGGCCAGTCCAATGAAGCTGCTCGGGATTCTGATCGGTTGCGCGATAGCCGCCGGCGGGGCTTCGAACGACAGCGTGCTGATTCGCGGCGCGGATATCTACCCGGTGTCGAGCGAGCCCGTGAAGGCCGCGTCGATTCTGGTGCTGGATGGGAAAATCTCCGAGATAGGTTTGAAGGTGGTCGCGCCCAAGGGCGTGCGCGTGCTGGATGGCAAGGGTCTCCGAGTTTACCCGGGAATGATCGACTCAGGCACCAACCTGGGGCTCTCCGAGATAGAGCTGATCCGCGAGACAGTGGACACCGGCGAACTGGGCGAGTTCATGCCGCAGCTACGCGCGCTGGCCTCGGTGAATCCGGATAGCGAACACTTCGCCGTGGTGCGGATCGCCGGCATTACCAGTGCGATGACCTTCCCGGCCGGCGCCGGCAACGACGAGGGCGGCGGCGGCCGCGGCCGTCCGCCGCAATACATCTCCGGGCAAGCCGCCCTCATCCACACTTTTGGCCGGACGTGGGAAGAAATGGCGATATCCGGCCCGGCGGCGATGTATGTCCAGTTTCCGGCGCTAGGCCCCACTGGTGGGCGCGGCGGTCCCGTGCCGGAGAACGTCGCCGGTCTGGCGGGCGAAACCGGTGCGCGGACTTTCACCGAGATGATGCGCACTTACCAGCAGGAGATGGCGAAGCTGACGGACTTTTTCGAGGAAGCCCGCCGCTACCAGAAAGCCAAGACCGCCAGTCTCGCTGGTTTCGTGCGCGACCTTAAGTACGAGGCCATGCTGCCTGTGCTGGAGGGCAAACTCCCAGTAGCAATCGCCGCTGCCACGCCGCGGGCGATCCATGATGCCATTCAGTTCGCCGAAAAGGAGAACGTGAAGATCGTCATCGTGCAGCCGCGCGAGTTGGGAAGCGCCGCCGCCGAACTGAAAGCCAAGAACATACCGGTGATTCTGGGCAGAGTCCTCGCGCTGCCGCGCGGGCAGGACGAACCCTACGACGAGGCGTTCACGCTGCCGGCGGAAGCTTACAAGGCCGGAATTAAGTTCGCTTTCGGCACCTTCGAGAATCAGTTCGTGAGAAACCTGCCCTATCAGGCCGCGACGGCGGTCGCCTTCGGGCTGCCTCAGGACGAAGCGCTCAAGGCGATCACGATTAACCCGGCGCAGATCTGGGGCGCGGGCGATCGGCTTGGCTCCATCGAGACAGACAAACTGGCCGATTTGATAGTGACTACGGGCGATCCTCTGGAGATTCAGACACAGGTCAAACATGTGTTCATCCGTGGCCAGGAAATCGAACTGAGCAGCAAGCAGACTCGACTGTACGATAAGTACTTAAACCGGCAGTAGGGGAGCCGGCGTAAGAACATCAGGGTGAGATTCCGCTGGCTGGATAACGTTCCGCCCGGTTGGGTTAGCGTTTACTGTGCTACCGTCCGCGGCTCAGGCGTGCACGGAAGTACGCTCCGACTCAATCCAGATGGTAACCGGGCCGTCATTGACCAAGTGTACTTGCATGTGTGCCTGGAAAACTCCGGTTTCAACCCGTACTGGTCCGCGTCTGGCTGACTCGACCAGGTAGTTATAGAGTGTAATCGCCTGTTCCGGCGTAGCGGCGTTATCGAAGCTAGGGCGCCGCCCCTTACGGCAGTCTCCATAAAGTGTGAACTGGGATACCAATAAGAGCGCTCCGCCAGCCTCTGCTACGTTGCGATTCATCTTGCCAGCTTCGTCCGGGAAAATACGCAGCCCAAGCAATTTCCCTAGTACATAGTCCGCATCGAGAGTCGTATCGACACGGCTTATACCCACAAATGCGAGTAATCCCTTACGTATAGATCCAATAGTACTTTCATCTATGTTGACCTTGGCTTCTGTTACCCGCTGAATCAGCGCCCTCATTTCAAATATGCCTCCTCGCTATCTCACACTAATCTTGGCACAAGCTCGCAACTCGTATGTTATAGTTATGCGGGGAGACGCATATGGCAAGAGGCAGAAGCCTGGAGGATTCGACCACGCTGCGGATGGCCCTGGTGGGTTATCAGGTGGAGAAACAAAGAATCGAAGATCAAATTCGCCGCATTGAGGCTCAGCTCAAGGGAAAGCGCGTTCCTCTTGCTACCGCCGCACCGGCCAAGCCGGCGGTCAGACGGGTGCTGAGCCCCGCAGCGCGAGCGCGAATCGCAGCCGCGCAGAAAAAGCGGTGGGCGGAGCACCGCAAGCGCGTCGCGCAGAACAAGCAGCCCTGACAAATACTTCCCTGCGGAAATTCAGGCGCGGCTCAAACCTAACTGTATCGCACTCGATCTGCGGCATCAGCGGGTCGGCGTGCCATCTACGCGGGTGCGCGACATTAAAGTGGGAACTCGGCGGCTGCCTTGTATCAGGCCACTGGCTTCAGGCGTACCGCAACACATCGCTAGCCAAAGGCTTCAGCCACCGTGGCTTTCCTAAGCCCGCAGGGGCTGAAGCCCAATCTCCTTCCCGATCATTCGGCACGACTGAAGCCGTGCCCTGATACAAAGCCTCGCGATAGAGAGAGGCCGGAGCATCCCCAAACGCTTAGATTCGTGCGAGTACACGCGGTAAGACTCAAGTGCTACGATGTGTAGCAATGAGTGAACTAAGCCGCATGGGAGTCGCGATCGGCATTGTGATTCGCGGTCGAGCCGCGGCGGTGCGCTCGCTGGCGGGCGCGCTGATCGGCGCCAAGGGCGTCCAGCACGGGCGACTCACCCCGGCCACGCCGGGCGCGGAGATCAAATGATCGTCGGTACGGGAGTGGATCTGGCGGAAGTGCCGCGCGTACGCCACCTGGTCGAGCGCTACGGCCAGCGCTTCATCGAGCGCGTTTTCACGCCGTCGGAGATCGCTTACGTGGAGCGCAAGGCCAACCGTTTCGAGCGCTTTGCGGCGCGCTTCGCGGCCAAGGAGGCGGGCATGAAAGCCATCGGCACCGGCTGGCGGCACGGAGTAACCTGGCAGGATTTCGAGGTCGCCAACCTGCCCTCGGGAAAGCCCACGCTGCGGCTGCACGGCGTGGCGGCGCGGGTCGCGGAAAAACTCGGCGTGCGCCATATCTCGCTATCCCTGACTCACACCGCCGAGTATGGACTGGCGCACCTGATCCTGGAAGATTGAGGGAAGCCGGACCGGCGGCAAAGACCGCCGGCGTTACCGGCCTGCGTCTCCGGTACCGCGGGCGGTCTTGCGTGCCGCCGCGCTCTGCCGGTCAGGCGCGACGCTGGCGCCACGTGTGAACCAGCGTGGCGGAAAGGATGATGGCGCCGCCGGTCAAGGCCATTGCCGGCGGGCGCTCGCCATGCACCATCCACGCCCAAACCGGATTCAGCGCAGGCTCGAGCAAGAGCACGGTGTTGGCCTCGAAGGCGGTGACCTGGCGCATGGCGCGCGTCACACAAACGTAAGCCAGGCCGATCTGGAACACGCCGAGGTATAGGATCACCGCGCCATCCGCGAAGGAGAGGGATCGCAGCGGAAACGCCATCGGCAGCGTGGCCACGCAGGCCAGCGCGTTGCCCATGGCAACCGCTGCCAGTCCTGCGTCACATTCCGGGCGGCGGCCCAGCCAGCGCAAGCCAGCCAGCGTCAGAGCATACGCCAGGCCCGAAAACAGTGCCACCAGGTTGCCGCGCGGCGGATCGGGCGCGGTCGCCAGCACCGGTTGGCCACCGACGAAGAACAGCGCCATGCCCGCCGCTACCGCCAGCATGTAAAACAGGCCCGCGCGATGGATGGGTTCCTTGAGCAACAGCGGGCCCAGCAGCAGCAGATAGAGCGGCGCGGTGGATTGCAGGAAAATGGCGTCGGCGGAGGTGGTGAGCCGGTTCGCCATCACGAAGGCGATTAACGTGGCGGCATACGCCGCGGCCACCGGCGCAATCCGCCAGCTCCAGCCGCGGCGCGCCTGGGGCAGCGCCGCCAGCAGAACCAGCGCAGCCACTCCGGAGCGAAAGCAAGCCACTTGCCAACCGGTGAGAGTGGCCGATTTGATGGCCGCGCCACCGGTGGAAAACAGAATCGCCGCCGCCACCAGCAGCAGCCGGCTGCGAATCGGCGAAGCCGTCATCGCGAGCGGCCGGCGCCATCGGCGCCAGAAGCCGCAGACAAATCAGGGCCACCGATGAACACGGATAAACACGGATAAGAGTCCTGGCTTTTATCTGCGTTCATCGGTGTCATCCGTGGCTCGAAATGAGTTTCTCACCCGACTCGGAAGCGTGATACGAGCTACGCACCAGCGGGCCCGCCTCCACGTGGGCAAACCCCATCTCGCGTGCGGACGAACGCAGGTCGGCGAACTCTTCCGGCGGCACGTAGCGCACGATGGGCAGGTGCTTCGGGGAAGGCCGCAGGTATTGCCCAAGCGTGAGAATTCCCACGCCCCGCGCGCGCAGGTCGCGCATCACCTGGAGCACCTCCGCGCCGGTCTCGCCCAGTCCCAGCATCAACCCGGACTTGGTGGGTACCGCCGGCGCAATTCGTTTGGCATGTTCGAGCACGTCGAGCGATCGCTCGTAGCGCGCGCCGAGGCGCACCTGGCGGTACAGGCGAGGCACCGTCTCGGTATTGTGATTGAACACGTCCGGCGCGGAAGCGAGCACCGTTTCGACGGCCGTGCGGCTGCCCTGAAAATCGGGCACCAGCACTTCCACTCCGCAACCGGCGACGCGCCGCCGAATTTCGCCGATGACCAGCGCGAACAGCTCCGCACCGCCGTCCTCACGGTCGTCGCGGTTGACGCTGGTAATCACGGCGAACCGGAGGCCCATTGCCGCGACCGCCTCCGCCACGCGCCGCGGCTCGTCGTAGTCCACCGGCAGCGGAGCGCCTTTTTCCACCGCGCAGAATCCGCACCGGCGGGTGCACACGTTGCCCAAAATCATGAACGTGGCCGTGCGGTGGTTCCAGCACTCACCCACGTTGGGGCAAGCCGCGCTTTCGCAAACCGTGTGCAGGCGCAGGCTGGAAATGATCTGCCGGAGGTCCCGGTAGTTCTCGCCCGCCGGCGCGGGCGCGCGCAGCCACTCGGGCCGCTGGGGCGGTGCGGAAGAAATGTCGATCAGCACGGCCGGCAAGCCAATCAGCTCTTGATCGGCACCGGCGCCATGTCGCGGCTGGCGATCACCCGGTCGATCATGCCGTACTCGACCGCCCCGTCGGGCTCCATGATGTAATCGCGGTCCACGTCCTTGGCGACGCGCTCCACCGGTTGGCCGGTGGCTTCCGCCAGCATACCGTTGAGGATCTCGCGCATGCGCAGGATCTCGCGGGCGTAGATGTCGATATCGGCCGCCTGCCCGGCCAGACCCTGCATGGAGGGCTGGTGGATCATGATCCGGGAGTTCGGCAGGCTGAACCGCTTGCCCTTGGTGCCTTTGGCCAGCAGCACCGCCGCCATGGACGCCGCCTGGCCCACGCAGATCGTCACGATATCGGGACGAATGAAAGCCATGGTATCCAGGATGGCGAGGCCGGCCGTAATCGAGCCGCCCGGGGAATTGATGTAAATGGAAATGTCCTTCTCCGGGTCCTCGGCTTCCAGGAACAAGAGTTGGGCGATGATCAGATTCGCCACCTGATCGTCAATCGGCGTGCCTAGAAAGATGATGTTCTCTTTCAACAGCCGGGAGTAAATGTCGTATGCGCGTTCGCCCCGTGAGGTCTGCTCGACCACCATGGGGACAAGGACAGATTGGCCCATCATGCCTCCGAATCCATATTCGCAACCCCACGCTGGCGATGCAACTCGCTCGGACGCGGTGTTGCCTAGGCTCGTTTCGCGGTCGCGCGCTTGGCCTTGCGCGATTTGCTGACTGCCAGAGATTTCTTTTTCAGCTCCAGCGCCTTGGCCAGGTCCGCGATCGAATTCTTGCCCAGATAATCCATGATACGCGAACGCAGGGCTACCCAGCTATCGTGCATCGAGCAGGGCATGTCGTCGTTGCATTCGGCAAGCCCGCTGGCGCACTGCTGGTAGGGGGCCAAGCCGTCCAACGCCTCGACGATATCGAGCAGCCGGATGTCGCCCGCATCCACCCGAAGCGCGAATCCGCCGGTCGGACCTTTGCTCGACCGCAGAAGTCCCTTGCGGGCGAGTTGCTGTAGGATCTTGGCCAGGAAGTGCGCGGGGATGTCTTCAGCCTCCGCGATATTCTTCACCATGGCGTACCTGCCATCGGGCACCTGGGCCAGGTGCACAAAGGCGCGAATTGCGTACTCGGACGATCGAGAATAAATCATTCTGCCCCCGATAGATTCGGACTAAGCCTACTCCGATATCTTAATTGGATTCCCAAGCGCACGCAAGAACTTAATCGGGTCTTGAATACCCGTTGGTTAATTCGATGCGCTGGCAAGCCCCCAGGGTGCGGGAATTTCGAACTCCCTCTCGATTCCAGCCGGCTTGGCGCGCCGGGACTGGCGCAGCGGGGGTGCAACCCTTGCTATAACTGACGGCAGGCGCCCCACGCGCCTACCCGGAGGGATGCGCCAAGCATGATCCACCTGTTGAGCCGGCTGCCGGCCGGAGCCCGCGTACTAGACCTGGGGGCCGCGGCGGGCAGTTTCGCCGCCGTCCGGCCCGATATATGCGTGGTACGCCTGGACCTGAAGTTCGACGTCACCGGCGCGGCGGGCTACCTGGTGCGCGGCGATGCGGCCCGTCTGCCCTTTGCCGATAGCGTTTTCGAACTCGTGGTCAGCAACCATAGCCTGGAGCATTTTGTCGAACTCGAGGCGGTGTTACGTGAGATAGGCCGCGTCGCCAAGCCGGGCGCGGGGCTGTACGTAGCGGTACCCGATGCCGGTACTTTCACCGATCGGGTTTACCGCTGGATCGGCCGCGGCGGCGGCCACGTCAACCCTTTTCGCAAACCGGAAGAGATCGTCGCACCGATCGAACGGTTGACCGGCTTGGCTCACCGCGCCACGCGCGACCTCTACTCGTCGCTCTCGTTCCTGAACAACCATAACGTGCGCGGCTGGGGGCCAAAGAGGCTCCTCCTTTTCGCTCGGGGTGACGAGCGCTTCCTGGCCGTTCTCCTCTGGTCGCTGCGGACGGCCGACCGCGTCTTCGGCACCGGCTGGAGCCGCTACGGCTGGGAATTTCACTTTGGCGCCGCCGATCCCCGCGAGGCGCTCGATCCCTGGGTAAACGTCTGCGTGCGCTGCGGCGCCGGCCACTCCCAAGAGTATCTTCGCGAGCAGGCTACGGGCTGGCGCAGATTCGGCCCCGTCGAGAGTTACCGCTGCCCTGCCTGCGGCGGCTTCAACCTGTTGAGCCCCGGAAAATGAACGGTTCAATCGCAGCCCAACCGCTCCCTATGGTCGCGGCTCCGACACAGCCCCGACGGCAACGGAGCCGCGACCAGAGGGAGCGGTCAAGACCGCCTACGCCTTCCGGCGAGCTTTCCACACTTCGATGAAAGTGGGCGACAGCGAAAGCAGAATGATGAGCAGGATCACCTTGTCGAAGTTGCGCTGCACGAAGGTCACCTGGCCCAGCAGATAGCCAAGCGAGGTCATCAGGAAGACCCAGCCGACGCCGCCGCACACGCTGAAAGGCAGGAATCGCAGGTACGGCATCTGGCTCACGCCAGCCATAAAGGCGGAAAAGGTGCGGACGACCGGCACGAAGCGCGCCAGCACGATGGTTTTGCCGCCATAGCGCTCATAGAAGCGGTGGGTGCGCGTGACGTAAGCCTGTTTGAAGAAGCGCGAGTCGGGCCGGCTGAAGATTTTGGGGCCCGTCTGGCGTCCCAACAGGTAGCCGGTGGAATCGCCCATCAGCGCCGCCAGCATCAACAACACATTCACCTGGCGGATGTCCAGCGCGCCGAAACCCGCCACTACGCCAATCGTGAACAGGAACGAATCGCCGGGGAGAAAGAACCCGATCAGCAAGCCGGTTTCCGAATACACCACGGCGAAAAGCGCCGCGTAGCCGGCCCACCCCGCCAGCAATGTGTGCAGCAGATGGCTTAGCCGGGGCGGGTCGGTGAGCGACCGGTAGAGGTCCAGCAGGTCGCGCAGCATCGGGCTAGCTGTGGAACTGCGCCACCAGGCGGCGGATGACGTCTTCGTGATACTTGAGCTTGCCCTGCCGGCGCAACTCCTCGCGCACGCCGTTTTCAAACAGCGTGTTGCGGTCGCGCGCCCGCTGGCTCTTGATCTCGTCGCGGATCGAGTTTCGCGTCTGAGCCAACTGCGACATATCGGCCGGCACGTGCGCGATCACCTTGGCCACCACCGAACCCTGCGGCGTGCCCAGGGGACCGAAAACCGCGCCATCCGGCAGCGAGAATCCCTCATGTACGTAACTGGCCGGACCTATGCCATCGATCGAGCCCGCCCGGTTGAATTCCTCCGAGGTCTTGACTTCGAGTCCCATCGACTTGGCAGCCGCCGCCAGGTCTCCGCCGTTGGCCTTGGCCTTGTCGGCAAGTTCCTTGGCGTGGTCCTTGACCGCCGCCGCCATCCGGCTTTGCACGATGACGTCGCGCACCTGATTCTCCACTTCGGCCAGCGTGTTGGGCCGCGCGGGAATCACACCCGTGACCACCGCCAACGCCAGCTTGTTCCCCGGCAAAGCCACCGGCTGCGAAACCTGGCCCTGCTTCAAGCCGACGATGGATTGATCGAAATCGGTGTTGGTGCCGATTTCCGGCAGTGGCAGGCCGGGCCGCGCGCCTTCCGCCCGCACCACCTGCATGTGAAACCGGGCCGCGATCTCGTCGGGATGCAGCGGGTCTTTCTGCAACGCCGTCTGCGCCTTGTCCGAGATCTGCTGTACGATGTCGTTCACCCGGTCGTTCTTCCAACTGGCGGCGAGCTGCGGTTTCACCTGCTCGAACGGGGCGAGTTGCGCCTGTTCATGCGCCAGCACACGGATGATGTGATACCCCACTTCGGTCTTGACGAGCCCGCTGGTTTGGCCCGGTGGCAGCGAAAACGCGGTGCGCTCGAACTCGGGCAGCGTTTGGCCCCGCTCGATCCAGTCGAGGTCCCCGCCCTTCTCGGCCGAGCCCGTGTCCTCGGAATATTTCTTGGCCAGCGCCGCGAAGTCCGCGCCGCCCTGGATCTGCTTCAGCAGGTTCTCCGCCTGCGCCTTCATCTTGGCGTCTTCGGCGGGCGGTTTGCCGGAGGTCTTCAGCAGAATGTGCTGCGCGTGTACCCGCTCCTTGGTGCGAAACTGCTCCTTGTTCTGGTTGTACATCCGGAACAGATCGGCGTCGGACGGAACCAGGGATTCGGCGATCTTGGCCTGGTCGGCGATCAGGATCGCCAGGTTCCTCGACTCCGGCACCATGTAGCGCGCCTGGTTGGTGTGGAAGTACGTCTCCACGTCCGTCGCGCTCGGCGCGACGTCCGCGCGGTACTTGTCGCCGGATACCTTCACGTACTGGATTTTGATTTTCTCGTTGCGCTCCTGGTAGGCGTGCTCGATTTCGAGCTCGGAGACGATGGTGCCCTCCACCGCTACCTCGCGCAGTTTGGTGATCAGAATCTGGCGGCGCAGGTTGCTCTCGAATTCCGGAATCGTCAACTGCTGTTCGGCCAGCACCGCGGCGTAGGCGTCCTTGCCGGCAAACTTGCCGTCGGGAAACAGGTTGGGGATCATCTGCTGGATCGAAGCGCGCACGTCGTTATCGCTCACTTCGAAGCCCAGCCGGGTGGCCTCGTAAGCCAACGCCCGCTCACCCACCATCCCGTCCACCATTTGCGGGACGTAGGTGGCGATCAGCTCGGGGGGAAGCTGGCGGCCGCGCATGGTGGCCTGAATCAGGCGCATGACGTCGCCCGAGGTGATTTCGTCCCTGCCTACAGACGCCACCACCGTGTCCGGCGTGGGAGCGCCCGTGCCGTAATTGGGCACCAGGTAGGTCAGCATCGACAGTGCCACCACCATCAGCAGTGCGCCCAACAGGATGCGCACCGATTTTTCTCGGCTGCGAAACAGATCAAACATGAGTCAGAGAACTCCTGATTACAAGGGGAAAACAATAGTATAGCCAATCCCCGGCAGCCGCACACGCCTGTCCGTGAGATAGAATTAAAGGGTATGTGGCGCCGGGCATGAACCGCCATGGTGGCCAACCCGGAATGCAATTGGATTCGGTGGTCATTTCAGGGTGATGCGATGCGCCATACGATCCTCTCGGTAGACCACGTTGCCGCGGTTCGCGGCGGCCGCAGCGAAGTCTTGCGCACGGCTGGATTCGAGGTCATCGAAGCCGCCAACGGAGCCGATGCGCTGCCACTGGCGAAAGAAGAACACCCCGCGCTGGTCGTTCTTGCCACTGAATTGCCCGGCATGGACGGCTTTGCGGTCGCCAAGCGGCTAAAGTCCGATCCGCGGACCGCCTCCATTCCGGTGCTGCACCTCTCGAGCCGGAGCGAACCCAGTCGCGAGTATGCGGAATCGCTGAAAAGCGGGGCGGAAGCGTACTTGCCGTCGCCAGTCGAGCCGGCGGTCCTGATCGCCGTGGCCACCGCGTTGATCCAGGCACATTCAGGCGCGGCCGGCCACGAGGGGGCCGAAGAGGCGATTCGATCCCGCGAGGAAAAACTTCGGCTGACGCTCGATGCCGCGGGCATAGGCACGTTCGAGCACTACATGACGACTCACGAGTCTTTTTGGGACCGCGGAGCCAAGGCCGTCTGGGGGCTGCCACCCGATGCGGAGATCGTGTATCCGGAACTGCTCGAGCGGGTCCATCCCGAAGACCGAACACGGGTTCGCGAGTACTTGGACAAATCCGCCGGGACCGAATCGCAGGAGTTGGCCGGTCTGGAATACCGCGTCATCTGGCCGAATGGCGAGGTCCACTGGATCTTTGGCGCAAGCCGCACCTTCTTCGAAGGCGAGGGCGAACAGCGGCATGCCGCCCGAATGATCGGCTTCCACCGGGACATCACCGAAAGCAAGTTGGCCGAGCAGGCTCTGCGGGCCAGCGAGGAGCAGTTGCGGTTGTTCGTCGAACACGCGCCCGCCGCCATTGCGATGTTTGACCAGCAGATGCGATACCTGGCGGTGAGCCGGAGATGGATGGCAGACTATTCCCTCGGCGAGCAGGATATCATCGGCCGCAGTCACTACGAAGTCTTTCCGGAAATAGGGGAGGGTTGGAAAGAAGTACACCGCCGTTGCCTGGCCGGTGCAGTGGAAACATGCGACGAAGATCCCTTCCCCCGCGCCAACGGAGACTTGGACTGGGTACGCTGGGAGATCCACCCCTGGCGCCAAGCAAAAGGCGATATCGGGGGAATCATCATCTTCAGTGAGCAAATCACTGACCGCAAGCGCGCCGAGGAGGCGCTGCGGGAGAGCGAAGCCATCCTGCGCAGCTTCTTCGACAGCCCCGGGGTGATGCGGGGAATCGTCGAATTGATCGATGGCCGCGTCGTTCACTTTTCCTGCAATGAGGCGGCGGCGGCGATGTTCGGAGTGGGGCGGGCGTCGGTTTCGGGCACGCCCGCACTCGAAACCGGCATTTCGGAGGAAGTCGCCCAAACGTGGGCCGAGCTTTACGAAAAGAGCTGGCGCACCGGCCAGTCCGTATCGATGGAGTATGCCCGGCGGGATGCCGGCGGGCGGGAACGCTGGCTGCTGGCGACCGCCGGCTATCTGGGGACGGGCCAATCCGGAAGCCGGCGATTCGCATACACGATCCTCGATCTGACCGACCGCAAACGCGCCGAAGAGGCGCTGCGCGAGAGCGAGCAGCGTTTCCGCGCGTTGGTAACCGCCAGTTGGGATGCAGTGTATCGCATGAATCCGGATTGGAGCGAGATGCGGCAACTCCGCGGCCACGATTTTATCGCCGACACGGATACGCCGAGCGGCACGTGGCTCGAACGTTACATTCACCCGGACGATCAGGCGCGCGTGGTGGCCGCCATCCGCGAAGCGATCCGGGAAAAGAAGATCTTCGAACTGGAACACCGGGTCCGGCGCGTGGACGGCGCCCTGGGTTGGACGTACTCGCGCGCCATCCCGCTGCAGGATGCGAACGGCGAAATCGTCGAATGGCTCGGCGCCGCGAGCGATATCACCGAACGCAAGCACGCCGAAGAGGCACTGCGCCAAAGCGAGAGGATGTACCGCGGCATTGGCGAATCGATCGATTACGGCGTGTGGGTATGCGATCCCGATGGACGGAACACGTATGCCAGCGAGTCGTTCCTGAAGCTGGTGGGGCTGACGCAGGAGCAGTGTTCCAGATTCGGGTGGGGAGAAGTGCTGCACCCGGACGATGCCGAACAGACGGTGGCCGCGTGGAAGGAGTGCGTCCGCACGGAAGGACGATGGGATATGGAGCACCGCTTCCGCGGTGTGGATGGAAAGTGGCATCCGATTCTGGCGCGCGGCGTTCCCGTCCGCGACGAGCGGGGGCGGATCGCCTGCTGGGCGGGCATCAACCTCGACATCAGCGGGTTGAAACGGATCGAGGATTCCTTGCGCGCAAGCGAAAGCCGCGAGCGGGCGCGGTCGGCGGAACTGGAAGCGCTGATGGATGCGGCCCCGGCCGCTATTCTGGTGGCTCACGACCCCGCGTGCAGATCCGTCACCGGCAACCACGCGGCTTACGATCTGCTGCGAATGCCGGCCGGCAGCAATCTGTCGACGTTCCCGCCAGATGGCGAGAACCCGCCGAAGTTCCGGGTGATGAAGGACGGAGGCGAGATTCCGCCGGCGGAGTCGCCGGTACGAAAGGCGGGATCCACCGGGCAAGCGGTCCGCGACTACGAATTTGAGATCGCGTTCGAGGACGGTACCTCGGCAAGCCTGCTGGGCGACGCCGTGCCGCTCTTGGACGAACAGGGACACTCACGAGGCGCGGTGGGAGTTTTCGTCGATATCACGGGCCGCAAGCGCGCCGAGGCGAACCTCCGCGAGGCCCAAAAGCTGGAGAGCCTGGGATTGCTGGCGGGCGGCGTCGCGCACGACTTCAACAACCTGCTGGTCGGCGTGATCGGCAACGCCAGCCTGGCCCAGGAGCTGCTTCCGCCCGATCACGCCGCCGCTGAACTGCTGGACGGAGTGATCCGGACCGGCCAGCAGGCCGCTCATCTCACCAGACAGATGCTGGCTTACTCGGGCAAGGGCAAGTTCGTGGTGGAGGCGTTGAGTCTCTCGGCCCTCATCCCCGAGATGGTCGGCCTCGTACGCCCCTCCATTTCCAAGAAGATCGCGCTGCATCTCGATCTGGACGACGATCTGCCGCCGGTCGAAGCCGACCGGGGCCAGTTGCAGCAGGTGTTCATGAACCTGGCGCTCAATGCGGCGGAAGCCATCGGCAGCCATGACGGACTGATCACCATCAAGACCGGCGTCCAACAGGTGGACGACAAGTACACGCGACTGCACCCGGAGGCAGCCGCACTGACTCCGGGAAGATACGTTTGTCTGGAAGTGCGCGATACCGGCTGTGGCATGGACGACGCCACCAAGGCCAGGATCTTCGATCCTTTCTTCTCCACGAAATTCACCGGGCGAGGGCTGGGACTGGCTGCCGTTGCCGGCATCCTGCGCGGTCACAAAGGGGCGATTTCGGTCGCCACCGCGCCGGGCAAAGGCAGTTGCTTCACGGTGCTGTTTCCCGCCGCCGCGCGCGCGGCCGAGGAGCGGCCGGCCGCGGCCGGTCTGGCCGCGGCGAAGGGCTCTGGAACGATCCTCGTGGTGGACGACGAAAAACTCGTGCGCGATATGGTGAGAAGGGCGCTCGAGCGTTACGGGTACACAGTTTTGCTGGCGGACGGCGGACCGTCGGCCATCGATTTGCTCAAGCGGCATCCGTCCGACATCGCGCTGGTAGTGCTGGATTTGAGTATGCCCCGCATGAGCGGCGAGGAAGCGCTTCCCGAACTCCGCAGGATCCGCCCCGAAATCAAGGTCCTGGTCTCCAGCGGCTACAGCGAGTCCGAGACCATGACGCTGTTCAAGGGCCAGCGGGTTTCCGGCTTCATCCAGAAACCGTACACCGGAGCGGTGCTGGCGGAAAAGGTGAAGATCTGCCTCGGGTAACCCGGTAGGGCCGGCGATCTTGTGCGACTTTTGCGGACACGCGCTACAGCGGCGGCTCCATGGGCAAGACCAGGGGCGGTTCCAACAGGAAGTCGAGCTTCGACATCTCGGCGGCCGCATCGCGCACGGCTTGCTCGGTGGTGGGTTCGAGCGTAATCACGAACGGCAGATCCAACTTGTTCTCGTGCGGCAGTTGGAGCACGGCCTCGATGCCGATGTGTTTCGCCGCCAGGATACCCGACAGCGCGGAGATAATGCCGGGCTGGTCGACCACGCGGAACCGCACGTAGTAGGAGCGGGTCTGGAGCGTCACGGGGATCGGCTTATATATTCCCAGGCGCTGGTGCGCGAACGGCGAGACGCGCGTCGGGCTGCCGCTCAGAATCTCGCGTGCCACCCGCATCAAGTCGCTCACCACCGCCACTCCGGTCGGCCTGGGACCGGCGCCGCGGCCGTAGTAAAAGGTGTCTTCGCCGTAGGTCCCCTGCACCCAGATCGCATTGTAGGAGTGGCGCACATTCGCCAATATGGCGGCCTGCGGAATCAAGGCCGGGCGCACCGACAGGATCAGCCCCTGCGGCGTCTGGCGCGCCACGCACAGCAATCGAATGGTGTGGCCGAGGCGGTGGGCGTACTGGAAATCCATCGGCGAGAGGCGCCGAATCCCTTCGGTGAAAATGTCCGCCGGCGTGATCTTTTCGCCGAAGGCCAGCGCGGAAAGGATGGCCAGCTTCGAGCGCGCGTCGAACCCATCGATATCGTTGCTCGGATTGGCTTCGGCGTAGCCCAGCCGCTGCGCTTCCGCCAGCACGGTTTCAAGCGGCGTCCCGTGCTGCTCCATCTCGGTGAGAATGTAGTTGCTGGTGCCGTTGAGAATGCCGAGCAGGGCCACCACGCGGTCGCCTGAAATTCCCTCGCGCAGCACGGCGTGAATGGGAATTCCGCCCGCCACGCTGGCCTCCATGGCGACGTTGGTACCGGCTTCGATGGCGCGCTCCCAGATCTCGGCGCCGCGCAACGCCATCAATTCCTTATTCGCGGTTACGATGGACTTTTTCGCCGCGATGGCGGCATGGATGACCTCGGCCGCGATGGTGGTCCCACCGACCAGTTCCACCACGATATCCAGATCGGGATGTTCGATCAACCGCCGCCAGTCGTTAGTCTTGAAAACCGGTCCCAGCGATTCGGGAATCTGCTTGGAATCGATCAACAGATCGCAGACGGCCCCAACTCGCAAGCGAAACCCAAGCTTGAGTGCGATCTGATCGGCGTTCTCCGCCAGAATCTTCAACGTGCCCGAGCCGATGTTGCCCAGACCCACTATTCCTACGTACACATCGCGCATAGACTCGCATCATAACATCCGGCAATTTGGGTATCCCCGGAATGGCGGGAAGGTGCGCGACGCGGAAATGGCGAATCTCTCCATCGCCAATGAATTGGCATCAATCTGAGCGTAGCGGTACGCAAGGCTCTGCCGAATCAGAGGCTTTGTGTCAGGGAACGGCTTTAGCCGCGGCTTTAGCCGTGCCGGAAAATCAGGCGAAGACCTTGGGCTTCCCCTGCGGACTCAGAAAGGACGCAGTGGCTAAAGCCCTTGGCTGCGATGTGTTGCGGCACGACTAAAGCCGTGCCCTGATACAAAGCCAGCCCAGTTTCCATGTCGCGCACCCTCCGGGAAACCAGCTTCCGGCAATGCCGGTCCGCGCGCCGCTATCCGAAACGTTGCCCATCCCGCACGCCCAATGCGAACCAGCGCGCGATGGTGGGCTCGCTCCAGACCACCGCGTCGCGCAAGCTGCCGAGCGGCTCGGAAGGCTGGATGCGGATCACTTCGAGCGCCGCGCTCGGACGGCGCCGGTCCAGCAGCGTGTGCGCGGAGCGAAAGAGCGGATGAGTGAGCGCATTCACCGCGATCGCGCGCGTGGCGCCCATGGCTTCGGCCGCCCACAGCGGCAGCGCTCCCAGCAGGCCGCCATCCACATAATATTTGCCGCCGATGCGCACCGGCGGAAAACAGAAGGGGATGCTGCAGGAAGCCGCCAGGTGTTGCCATGTGACCGCGGAATCGCGCACCAGGCGCGCCCGCAGCCGCGGCACTTCCACCACGGTCAGGCCAAACGGAATTTGCGGGCGATAGCGCGCGAAGAGCTCGCGCGATTTGCGGTGCAGCGTCTCCGGACGGAGCAGGCCGGTGGAATGCGGGCCCCACGCGAGAATGCGGCCGGTCGCCGGATCCAGCCAGTCGCGTTCGAGCTCCTCGACGCTGGCGCCGCCGGCGATGGCCCATCCGTTCCATGCGCCGGCCGACGCGCCCACCACCAGGCCGATCGAGACGCGTTCGCGCAGAGCCTTCCAAACGCCCACTTCCCAAGCCGCGTACATGCCGCCGGCCGAAAGCACGAGTGCGGTTACCACGTACACAATCGTAGCCCAGGGCGGCGCGTCGATAAAGAAAATGGGGCGCGGGACATAGAAGTGGAAACTCGGCGGCTGGCTTTGTATCAGGGCACCGGCTTCAGCCGTGCCACAACAAATTTGTAGCCCAAGGCTTTCGCCGCTGAGGCTTTCCTGCGGGCGCAGGGGCTGAAGCCCTTCCTCGCGATCTTCCGGCACGGCTGAAGCCGTGCCCTGATACAAAGCCGCCTGAAAGAAAGAAGCCTTGCGTACGCCGACGCTCAGATTCGCCGGAATTCATTAGCAATGGAGAGTTTCGGCCTTCCTGTGTCGCACGCCCAAGAAAACGTCGAGGTGCTGGATTACGCAGCTTCTCTTCCGATTGCGAACGCTTGCAGGTTGATGTCGAGCAGCTTCGGCGCCAGGTTGTCGCGCAGCGCCTGGATCCAAAGTTCCTCGGAGAAATCCAGGCTGCGGCTGAGCGCTCCCACCAGCGCCACGTTGAGCGCCTTGGAGCTGCGCAAGTTGCGGCCGGCCATCAGGCCGGGCTCGATCAGCACGCCATGCGGAGCGAGCATGGCGCGGTTGACCTCGATCTGGCCGACGTCCAGGACCAGCAGAAAATCCGCTTCGCCGGCGGTAACCATGGGGCTGAACACGCGCTCGCCAAAGCGAACGTCGCTGGCCACCGAGCCGCCGCGCTGGCTCATACCGTGCACTTCGCTTTTCTTCACGTCGAGCCCGGCCAGAAACGCCGCGCCGGCGATGATGTCGGAAGCTTTCAGCACTCCCTGGCCACCGAGGCCGGCCACGACAATGTTGGTAACTTGGGTTTGCACTTGCATTCGAAATCACCTGTGACAGATTGCTCGGTGCCGATGTGGGGCAGTTCCCCGACCTGCCAACCTCGACCCGCGGGCGAGTTGGCAGGTCGGGGACCTGCCCCACGTCGGCCTAGCGCGCTGGTTCATTGGCTTTCTCGTATCTCCGGATGGCGCCGGCGGCCAGCAAGCAATCGCGGCGCGCGATGATCAGTTCCAGCTCGCCCGATTCCAGACAGGCTTTGATGAGCGCCTCAAAGGCATCAGGCGCGAGCGTGGGATCGGTCACATGCACGCGGCGGATGCCCATGGCACGCGCCACGTCTTCAAAAACATACTTGCCGGTGTGTTGGTGATCGAGGGTGCGGCCGGTTCCCGGATGCTCCTGCATGCCGGTCATAGCGGTGGTGCCGTTATCGAGGATCAGCACGACGTGACCGGTGGGCGGAGGGTTGTAGACCATCTCGACCAGGCCGGTGATGCCGCTATGCACGAAAGTGCTGTCGCCGATCACGCTGACCACGCGCCGCGCCTGCTCGGGCGGCAGCACGTGGCGCATGCCGAGTCCGACGCCGAGCGCCGCGCCCATGCACACCAGCGTGTCCATGGCCTCAAACGGCGGAAGCACGCCGAGCGAATAGCAGCCGATATCGCCGGCCACGATGCAATCCAGGTTGCGCAGCGCGGTGAACACGGCGCGGTGCGGGCAACTGGGACACAGCTCGGGAGGCTTGCCGGCGGGCGGTTGGGGCTCGGGCGATTGGTCATGCGCGGCCATGCGCCGCACGCGGGCGACGTTCAGCTCGCCAAAACGGAAAGCTTCAGGCGCGGCTTCGATGGCGATGCCGGCGGCGCGCGCCGCATCGGCCAGGTACGGGTCGCCCTCTTCCACCACCAGGCAGCGGCCGGCGCGTGCGGCGAATTCTCGCATCCTTTCGATTGGCAAAGGATACGTCATGCCCGGCTTGCAAACGCTCGCACCGGGCAGCGCTTCGCGCACGTGCTGATAGCAGATGCCGGTAGCGATGGCGCCCAGCGCGGGGTCGCCCTCGACCATCACGGTGGGACCTTCGGCTTCGTTCCAACGGGCGATTTCATCGAGCTTCCGCCGCAAGCGCCGGTGCGCCGGGCGGGCGTAGGCGGGAATCATCACGCGCGCGGCGATGTTGCGCTCGAAGGCGGGCACGCGCGGCGGCGGAGCGGGGTAGCCCGGCGTGGCGACCACGCTTTTCGAATGACACACGCGGGTGGTGATGCGCAGCAGCACAGGGAGGCCCCAGCGCTCGGAGACCTCGATGGCGCGTAACGTGAAATCGTACGCTTCCTGGGAATCGGCGGGCTCGAACATGGGCACGCCCGCGGCTATCGCGTAGCGGCGATTGTCCTGTTCGTTCTGGCTGGAGGCCATGCCCGGATCGTCGGCCGAGACGATCACCAGCGCGCCAGTGACGCCGGTGTAGGCCACGGTGAAGAGCGGATCGGCCGCCACGTTCAAGCCGACGTGTTTCATGGTGGCGAGCGCGCGCCCGCCGGCGAATGCCACGCCGATGGAGACTTCGAGCGCCACCTTCTCGTTGGGCGCCCACTGCGCGTGGCCGCCCAGCGCGGCGAACGCTTCCAGAATTTCGGTGGATGGCGTACCCGGGTAGCCGGTGCCCAGGTGCACGCCCGCATCGAGAGCTGCCAGCGCCACCGCTTCGTCGCCGCTCAACAACAACCGGCGCGCAGGGCACCGGTTCGGCATTTCCATTCGCGTCTCCCAGATTCCAACTGAACGATCAGTGTATCCGATGGCGCGAAGAGCGGGCTTGAGGCTAACGCAGGCTTCGGGAAAAGTGCGCCCGCAAGCGGGCGTTGGCAAGCTGTGAAATGGGCGGCAAAAACATGCCCGACCAATTGTCCGCAGCCGCTCGGCCGCTCGCCGCGCAGCTCCGGCTGTTACAATTCTGACTGACATGTCACTTGTGGTGGTTGGCTCGGTTGCCTATGACGGCGTGGAAACGCCGCACGGAAAAGTGGACCGGATGCTGGGTGGCGCGGCCACCTATATCGCGCTGGCGGCGGCTTATTTCACGCCGGTGAAGCTGGTGGCCGTGGTCGGCGACGATTTCGCGGAGGAGGATGGCGCGCTGCTGGCTTCCCGCGAGATCGATCTGGCGGGTCTCGAACGCGTGGCGGGCGGCAAGACGTTTTTCTGGGCCGGCGTGTATTCCGCCGACATGAACGAACGCACCACCCTGCGCACGGATCTCAACGTTTTCGCCGATTTCGATCCCAAGCTGCCGGAATCGTACCGCGGCGAGGGGTACCTCTTGCTCGGCAATATCCAGCCCGCCCTCCAGCGCGGCGTGCTGGCGCAGATGACCAGCCTCAAGCTGGCGGGCGGCGACACGATGAATTATTGGATCAGCGACTATCGTGAGCAATTGCTCGCCACCATTGCGCAGTGGGACTTTCTGCTGATCAACGACAGCGAAGCGCAAATGCTCTCCGGCTGGCGCAACCTGCGCCGCGCGGCGGCCGCCATCCAGGCGATGGGACCGCGCACGCTGGTGATCAAGCGAGGCGAATATGGCGCCGTGCTGTTCCACGGCGACGACCACTTTATCGCTCCCGGCTATCTGCTGGAGGAAGTGTTCGATCCCACCGGGGCTGGGGACAGCTTCGCCGGCGGCTTCATCGGCTATCTGGCGGGCCAGGGAGTCGCGGCCAAGGACGCGGATTTCGCCGCGCTGCGCCGCGCCGTGATTTACGGTTCCGTGATGGGCAGCTTTTGTTGCGAGAAGTTCGGCGTCGATCGCTTCCGCTCACTGACGCGGGATGAAATCGATGCCCGCTTCCGGGAGTTTCAGTCCTGCACCCAGTTCTGAAATCGGGAACGTGGAAAGGCGCGCTGGCCGCCATCGCGCTCGTGGCGCTGGCCAGCGCGGCCGCCATCGCGTTCTTCTATTCGCACGGCTGGCTGCTTTATTATGGCGATGCCGAAGCGCACCTGAACATCGCCCGCCGCATCGTGGATTCGCGAACGCCGGGCTACGACCAACTGGGCACGCCGTGGCTGCCCGTGCCGCATCTTCTGATGCTGCCGTTCGCGATCCGCGACACGCTGTGGCGCAACGGCCTGGCCGGCGCCATCCCATCGGGCATCTGCCTGGTGGCCGCGGGTGCGTTTCTGTTTCTGGCCGTGCGGCGTGTGTTTGGCGGAGATGCGCCGGCCTTTGCCGCGGCGGCGGCATTCGCGTTGAATCCGAACGTGTTGTATCTCGGGTCGATTCCCATGTCGGAGCCGGCTTTTTGGGCCGCCTGGATGGCGCTCTTGTACGCGACGGTCCGCTACCGCGATACGGGTGGCTGGGGCGCCGTGTTGGCAGCCGGCGCGGCGGCCTCGCTGGCCGCGCTCAGCCGGTACGAGGGGTGGTTTCTGATTCCGTTTGTGGCCTTGTATTTCGCGCGGCGCAAATTCAGCGCAGGCGTGGTCTTCGGCGTGTTGGCCAGTCTCGGCCCGCTGTATTGGCTGGGACATAACTGGTGGCTGCAAGGCGACGCGCTTTACTTCCTGCGCGGCCCGGGTTCGGCCTACGCGATACAGGGAGATGCGCCCTATCCCGGCAAAGGCGATTGGTGGGCGGCTCTCTACTATTTCCGCCATGCGGCGCTCCTTTGCGCCGGGCCCGTGCTGGCGCTGGCCGGGCTGGCCGGTGTGGTGGCGGCGCTGGTCAAACGCGCTTTCTGGCCGCTGCTGCTGCTCGCCCTGCCGGGCGTGTTTTACGTCTGGAGCATGCACAGCTCGCGCACGCCCATCTTCATACCCACGCTGTGGCCGCATTCCTATTACAACTCGCGTTACGGCCTGGCCGCCGTGCCGCTGCTGGCTTTTGCCGTGGGCGCGTTGGCGGCCCTCGCTCCGCGCAGCCTGCGCGCCTGGTGCGCGGTTGGGTTGGTCCTGGCCTGTGCCGCGCCGTGGATTCTCCAGCCGCAGCCGAGGAACTGGGTGACATGGCGGGAGTCGCTGGTCAACTCCGAGGCGCGGCGCGATTGGACTCGCCAGGCCGCGCAATATCTGGCCTCGCATTACGTCCCAGGTTCAGGTATTATCACAACGTCCGGGGACATTACGGGAGTTTATCGCGAAGCCGGGATTCCGCTGCGCGAGACCTTCACCGGCGACAATGGCCTGCCATGGCTGGCCGCGGTGAAACGCCCCGACTTGTTCTGGTGGCAGGAGTGGGCCGTGGCGATGGCCGGAGACGACGTCGAAAAATCGGTGCGAAGCGCCTCGGGCTATGGCATCCGCTACCGGCTGGAAAAGACGATTCAGGTTAGTGGCGCGCCGGCGATCGAGATTTACCGGCGCGTGGGAGGCAATCATGGTACCTCATGAAAGAACGACGACAGCTTTTGAATTGCCGGGCTTCCGAATCAAGCGGAACTTCGGCGTGGTGCGCGGAATCGTCGTCCGCTCGCGATCGATCTTCGGCACCATCGGCGCCGGCCTGCAAACCATCGTCGGCGGCAACATTTCGATATTCAGCAATTTGTGCGAGCAGACCCGCAACCAGGCTTTCGATCTCATGCTGGAGCACGCCGGCCAGTTGGGCGCCAATGCCGTGATCGGCACCCGCTACGATGCCACCGAGGTGATGCAAGGCGTCACCGAAGTGCTGGCCTACGGCACCGCCGTGGAGGTCGAGCCGCTGGGGTAGCGAAATCATGAGCCACCGATGAACACCGATGAACACTGATAAGAAAAACAAGACTCTTATCGGTGTTTATCCGTGTTCATCGGTGGCTGAAGACGAGCAGTTGATTTCGGAACGAGCCACGATGGTCATCCCTTTCACCAAGGCGCACGGCGCGCAAAACGACTTTTTGCTCACCTGGCGGCGCGATGCGCCGGGCGGCGGCTACCCGGCTATCGCGCGCGCCATCTGCGAGCGGCACACCGGCATCGGCGCCGATGGCTGGATGCTGGTGGATCCACTGCGGGACGGGCAGGCGGATGGCGCGATTGAGCTGTACAATTCCGATGGCAGCGCTCCCGAGATTTCCGGCAACGGCACGCGCTGCGCCGCCGCGCTGCTGATTCATCACGGCCACGCCGCCGATGTGATCCGCATTCGAACCGGCGCGGGTGTCAAGACGCTCCGGTTGCTGCAGCGCGACGGCCGGGAATTCCTCTTCGAAATGGACATGGGCCGCGCGGCGATCCTGGCCGAACGCTTCGCTCTGCCGCTTTCGGCCGGCGATCGAGACGTTACTTTGATCGATGCCGGCAACCCGCAGTGCGCCGTGCCGGTGGCCGATTTCGATTTTGACTGGCGCGCCATGGGAGCGGAGATGGAGCGGCATCCGCATTTCCCCCACCGCACCAATGTCTCGTTCGTGAAACCGGTGGACGCGCACTCGATCGAGGTTCGCTTCTGGGAGCGTGGGGCGGGCGAAACGATGAGTTCGGGCACCGGCTCGACTGGCGCGGCGGTGGCCGCCGTGGCGCGCGGCATGGCGCAATCGCCGCTGCGCGTCCTCACGCCGGCGGGGCCGCTCGACATCCGCATCGAAGAAAACGTCTTCCTGCGCGGTCCGGCGGTGCTGGTGGCGGAGGGCTTTTTCTTTGCCGTAGAATAGCGGTTGGATGCCCGAAACTCTTTTGGCCGATCACCCGACCGCTCAGATTCTGAAGCACAAGATCATCGAGAAGCGGGCCCACGTGGGAATCGTGGGTCTGGGATACGTTGGACTGCCGCTGGCGGTCGAGTTCGCCAAGGCCGGCTTCGCCGTCACCGGAATCGATATCAGCGAGGAGAAAGTCAAGAGGGTCAACGCCGGCGATTCGTACGTGGGCGATATACCCAGCGCTACGCTCAAGCCGCTGGTGGAATCCGGCAAGCTGCATGCCACCACCGATTTCTCGGCGGTGCTGGAGCTTGACACCATCAACATTTGCGTACCGACGCCGCTGCGGAAAACCAAGGACCCCGACATGAGCTTCATCGTGAGCTCCTGCCAGGAGATCGCCCATCACTTTCACGCAGGCCAACTGGTGATTCTCGAATCCACCACTTATCCGGGCACCACGGACGAGGTCGTGCTGCCGATTCTGTCGAAGTCCGGCCTGGAAGCGGGCCGCGATTTTTTCCTCTGCTTTTCGCCTGAGCGCGTCGATCCCGGCAACCCCAAATTCCAGACCGCTAATATTCCCAAAGTGGTGGGGGGCTGCACTCCGGTCTGCACCGAAATGGGCCGCCTGCTGTATTCCCAGGCGCTGGAGCAAGTGGTCCCGGTGAGTTCCACGCAGGTGGCCGAGATGGTCAAGCTGCTGGAGAACACATTCCGCATGATCAACATCGGCCTGGCGAACGAAATCGCGCTGATGTGCGACCGCATGGGCATCAACGTGTGGGAAGTGATCGACGCCGCGGCCACCAAGCCTTTCGGCTTCATGCCGTTCTATCCCGGCCCCGGCCTGGGTGGCCACTGCATTCCCATCGACCCGTTTTATCTTTCCTGGAAAACCAAGCAGGCGGGGATTGAAGCGCGCTTCATCGAACTGGCCGGCTATATCAATGGCCAGATGCCGCATTTCGCGGCCGACAAAGTGCAGAACGCGCTCAACGACGCCGGCAAGCCGGTGAAGGGATCGCGCATCCACGTGATGGGCGTGGCTTACAAGCGCAACATCGACGACATGCGCGAATCGCCCGCGCTGGACGTGATTCTGCTGCTGGCGCGGCGCGGCGCCACCGTCAGCTACAGCGACCCGTACGTTCCCCACCTGCGCCTGGACGGCTTGCAACTCGAGGCGCAACCCGAATCGGCCGCGGCGGACGCCGACTGCGTGGTGATCATCACCGACCACACCGGTTTCGATTACCGGGCGCTGGTGGAGCGCGCACCGCTGATTGTGGACACGCGCAACGCGCTCAAGGGCTATATCTCGAAGAAGATCGTGCGGCTGTAGCGCACCGGATGACGTTGCATCCCTGGCGGCGTATCTGCGAAACTTGTGACTACATGCTTGCGCGGCTCTGGCTGCCTCTGCTGGGTATGGCTCCGTTTGCCTTGGCGCAAAACACGGCGCTGCCCGCGCATGAGACGCTCACCTACAGCATCGAATGGCGGCTGATCACGGCCGGCAAAGTGCGGCTCGAGTGGCAACAGACGCGCGCCTCCTCGCAGATCAGACTCAAGGTGGAATCGAGCGGACTGGTCTCCAAATTGTTTCGCGTGGAAGATTCCTACCAGGCGAATCTCAACCAGGACGGCTGTGCCGAATCCACCCTCCTCTATTCGCAGGAAGGCAGCCGCCAGCGCGAAACGCGCGTCACCTACGACGATCATAAGGCCAGCTACCTGGAGCGCGACCGCGCCAAGAACGCCGTGCTGCTGGCCAAGGACATCGAAATCCCTCCCTGCGTGCACGATGTGGCGGGCGGTTTGTATTTTCTGCGCACCTTGAACCTGGAACCGGGCCACAGCGTCAACGTCGCCATGAGCGACGGCAAGAAGAGCGTGATGGCCAAAGTGGAAGCGCAGCAGCGCGAGGACGTGAAGACGCCCGAGGGCACCTTCCACACCATCCGCTATGAGGCCTACCTGTTCTACAACGTTCTCTACAGGCGTCCCGCTCACCTCAACATCTGGCTGACCGACGATCGGCGCAAACTGCCGGTCCAGATCCGCGTGCGCATGCAAATCGCCATCGGCACCATCAACCTGCTGCTGGAAAAGCACGAATAGGGACACGGGCATTCCCATAACCGGACAGCCGGCAGCACCTCGTCCACCTGTTTTCATCGACTTACGGGTGGTGACGCAGGTGCACTCTATCCGGCACCTATGCTCTGGCAGGACATTCGCTACGGCGTGCGCACGCTGCGCAAGTCGCCCGGCTTTACGCTCACCGCCATCGCCACGCTGGCGCTGGGGATTGGCGCCACCACGGCCAACTTCAGCGTCTGCGACGCCATGCTCTGGAAGCCCCTGGCGGTGCCGAATTTGAGCCGACTGGCGATGGTGCTGCAGAGAATTCCCGACAATCCGAACGATTGGTTGTGGATGTCCGCCGCCGACACCGCCGATCTCCGCCGGCAGCAGTCCGTCTTCGAAGGCGTGACGGCCTGGGATGACGCCCTGAGCAACCTGGCCGGCAACGGCGCCGCGCCGGAACGCGTGACCAACTACATGGTGACGCCCAACTTTTTCGCGCTGGTGGGCGCCCAGCCGGCGCTGGGGCGCACCTTCGCGCCCGAGGAAGACCAGCCCGGCCACCGGGTGGCGGTTTTGAGCGACGCGCTATGGAGACGCCGCTTCGCCGCCGATCCGGCAATCGTCGGCCGCGATATCCGCATCGACGACGAAGACTACCGCGTGATCGGCGTGATGCCGAAGAAATTCGTCTTCCCCATGGCCTCCGAGCTGTGGACGCCGCTCAAGTCGCCCACGTTTGCGGCCGACGCGAGCAATGCGCGCGACGACCGCTACCTCACCGTGATGGGCCTGTTGAAGCCGGGACGGACGGTGCGCCAGGCGGATGTTGAAATGGCGACCATCTCCTCGCGGCTGGCGCTCGAGTACCCCGATACCAATAAGGGACGCAGCTTCTTTTCGATGGGCGCTCACGATTACCTGATCGGCCCTTACACGCATCAGTACTCGCTGATGATGTTCGTGAGCGTGCTGTTCGTGCTGTTGATCGCCTGCGCCAATGTCGCCAACCTGCAATTCGCCCGCGCGCTCGGCCGCTCGCGCGAGGTTGCCGTGCGCGCCGCGCTGGGGGCCGGGCGCTGGCGCCTGATCGCCCAGTACCTCACCGAGAGCCTCACACTTTCGCTGGCGGGCGCCGCTCTCGGTTGGCTGATCGCCAGTTGGGATATTCAGGCCATCCTCGCCGGAATGCCGGCTCACATCGCGCAATACATCCCGGGCTGGTACGACATCCGTCTGGATCAGCGCACCCTGCTGTTCACGCTGCTCGCCGCGGTGGCCAGCGGCCTTCTCGCCGGCCTGGTGCCCGCCTGGCAGGGCACGCGGTCCAATCTCCACGAAGCTCTGAAGGAAGGCGGACGCAGCGCGTCATCCGGCCGCGGCCGCGCCCGCCTGCGCGGCTTCCTGGTGGCGGCGGAAATCGCGCTGTCGGTGGTCCTGCTGGTCGGCGCCAGCCTGATGATCCGCGGCACCGGCGCCCTCCTCAACAACAACCAGTGCTACGAGCCGGAAACGCTCCTCACCATGCGATTGTCGATTACCGAAAACCGCTATCCCAAGGACAGCCAGCGGCTCGCATTTTACCGGCAGGCGATCGAGCGCGCCAGCGCCGTCCCCGGCGTCCGCGCCGCGTTCGCGGTGAAAGGCATGCCCTGCAGCGGCCACAGTTCCGGCCGCTTGTTCTCGATCGAGAATCGCGTCCCCGAGCCCGGCAACCATCCGGCCGCGCAGTTTCAGGTGGTGACGCCGAATTATTTTTCGACCATGCACGTTCCCCTTCGCCAGGGCCGCTTTCTCGGCACGGCAGACGGGCCCGAGAGCCGGCGCGTGGCGGTGATCAGCGAACACGCCGTGCGGCGCTGGTGGCCGGGCGAACCCGCGCCCATCGGCAAGCGCTTCCGGTTCGATTCCGAAGGCGGCGGCGAGTGGGTAACGGTTGTCGGCATCGCCGCGGACGTGCCAGACAATCCGTTCGAACGCGGCCCAAAGGCGGTGATCTATGTTCCGCTCGAACAATTCCCGCAACAGCACACGGATTTCGGCGTGCGCACCGCCGGCGATCCCAACCTCTTCGCATCCGCGGTGGTCAAAGCCATCCACTCGGTGGATCCCGAAGAGCCCATCGCCGAGGTGCTGCCCTTCGAGGAGCTGGCCAAACATCAGACTCTCGGGTTGATCTATGTGGCCGTCATCATGGGATTCTACGGCCTGGTGGCACTGATTCTCTCGGCCGTCGGCGTCTATGGCGTGATGAGCTACCTGGTCTCGCAGCAGACTCACGATATCGGAGTGCGGGTAGCTTTGGGCGCGTCGCGGCCGAACGTTCTCGGCATGGTCTTCCGCCGCGGCATGGTCACCGTGGTGGGCGGCATGGCTGTGGGGCTAATCGCGGCTTATGCCGTGGCACGCCTGCTGGCGCTGCTGATTTTTGGCGTGCCGGCCAGCGACCCGGTGACTTTCCTCGGCATCCCGCTGGTCCTCGTCGCAGCCGCCGCGCTGGCCATCTACATCCCGGCCCGGCGCGCCACCGGCATCGACCCGATGGTTGCTTTGCGCTACGAGTAAGAGCGCGAATTCCTCGCTGGCGCGCCTGCCCACGCGCTTCAGCTTGCCAGCACGACTCGGTTGGCGCCGGGTTGTGGCGCGGTGGATTCGGCGGTGCGGACGCGTGCCACAACCGCCAGCGCGGCGAGATAGAACAGGCCGCCGATGATCATGGTTTCGACCAGGCCCAGATAGATGGCCGATACCAGCGCGCAAACCGATCCGAGCACGCTGGCCGCCGCGTTGAGCGCCCAGGCCCAGCGAACCGAAGGCGCATGCCACTGCTCCAGGCGGCGGAGCCCGCTGGGGAAGGGCATGCCCATCACGAATCCCAAGGGAGCGATCAGCGCTACCGTAATCACCGCTTTGAGCGGCAGAGGGAGCCAGACCAGCGCGGTCAGCAGCGAGGCCAGCACCAGCCCGATCAACGCGGCCAGCATCGCCACGCATCCGAGAATTTTGATCAGGCGGCTTTCCCGGTGCGCCTCCAGGCGGGCCGCGGCGGCGCTGCCCAGGCCGCTCGAAACCAGCAGGGAAAAAATGACCACAGTTAGCGCGGGCGTGGGGTGGCCGAGGAAGAGCACGAATCTCTGGATCAACGCCACTTCGATGAGGATGTAGCCGGCGCCGATGAACAGGAAGTAGAGCAGGAATTTGAGCACGCCCGGATGGCGCGGCAGGCGCGTGCCCAGCACCAGCGGCGGCAGCAGCATGATCAGCAGCGTGGCCAGACAGGAAATCAGCGCCAGTCCGAACAGCAGCGGCACCGCCTTATTCACCTTGTAATCCGCGGTATCGTGAGAGGCCGTCCGCAGAAACGTCAGCAGGTCGCGCGGCTGCACGGTGTAGAAGAAGAAGGGCCGGTTGTCGGTGACCGGACGGATATCGAAGACGAAGCGGCGCTCGAAGCCGGCCGGATCGGCCGTGTGCAGCAGCTCGTAGAACGGATTCTGAATCGCGGCGTCGGGCAGGTAGATGGCCTGCATGTTGGCGGCGGCAAACAGCGCGCGGGCGCGGTCGCAATCGGCGGCGGTGAGCGGCTTGCGGCTGACGATCGCGGTATCCTGCGCGCCCCATCCGTGCACCGAGCCGGACCGGCCGACGATCACGTGGCGCCATGCCTGGCGCTCGCCCAGCTCCGATAGCGCCTCGCGGGCGAGCGCAATCAGGCGCAGGCTTTCGCGCGGCGGATCGAAGCCCCAGCGGGTGAAGGCCACCACGCCGTCGTCGGTAAGATGCCGCAGGTAATCGCGGAACGCATCCACCGTGTAGAGATTGTTTTCCGAAAGCGCGAACGCTCCGGCGGCGGTGGAAGCCCAGGTATCGACCAGTGTCGCTTGCAGCACCTGGTACTTGTCATTGCTGCGGCGCACGAAGCTGCGCCCGTCTTCCACGTAAATGTGGACGTCGGGCCGCAGGTAGAGGCCGTGGCTGAGGGCGGGAAAGCGCTCCTGCATGATGGTGGTGGCGATGATGGGATTGATTTCGACGCCGGTGATATCGTGGCTGCCATAGGCCAGCGCGCGTGCCACGTCCCAGCCGCCGCCGGGCCCGATAATCAGGGTCTTGGCGCCGGGGCGCAGCGCGTAGGGCAGGGCCGGGCCCTGGTCCATCAGGTTGCGGCGGTCGGCGGCGCTGAGGTGGTCGCAATCGAAAGTGGCGATGTCGGTGGCGGCGTCGGCGTCGATCACGATGCTGTAGCGGCCTTCGCTCGCGCGATCCACCAGCCCGATGCGCGAGAAGACGTTCCAGTGCTGGAAGATCTCGTGTGAGATGGTCTGCCCCTTGGCGTGGCGGATGTCGATCACGTGATAGCGCTGATTGACGATCAGAAACGCCACCAGCGCCAGCGCCAGCGCCACCGATCCGACGCGGCCGCGCACCGAACCGGAAACGCTGTGCCAGATGGCGGCCGCCACGGCGAAGGTGATGGCCGCGCCCAGCACGGCGCTGACCCCGCCGAAGCCGTTGAGCAGCGGGTAGAGCAGCAGGCATCCGGCGGCGGCGCCCATCAGGTCGAAGAAGTAGACCCGGTTGACGTGGGTGATGGTTTCGCCGATGGCCAGCGAGACGATGGCGCCGGAAAGGAAGAACGGCAGCGCGGTGCTGAAATAGATCAGCGCGAGGTCCCAATTGGTGGGATTGTTATTCTGCGCCAGCAGTACCACCAGCGCGCCCACCACCAGCAGGCCGTTCAGCATGCTCAGGCGGCCCAGGCTGGTCCACAGGGGCGCCTTCCAGCCGGCCACTACGTAAGAGAAGACGCCGCCGGCGCCGAGGCCGAACAGGGCGATCGAAATCGCCAGGAATGCGAAGTGGTAATAGAACACCACCGAGAAGATGCGCGTCAGCGAAAGCTCGAGCAGCAGGGTGGCCAGGGTGGTCAAAGCGACGCACAAGTAAACCTGAGGCCAGGGGGTGGGAGCGGGTTTCAAAGGGTTCAACCCTTATGGTAGCGTGACGCCGCCGCGCCGGTCAGCGAGCCTTGTCAAAACGGAGCCGCGACCGAAGGGAGCGGGCGGGCCTCATGCTTCCGGCCAGCCGGCCGAAGGAGTGGCACTGTACGCGTCCTCCAAACGACCGCTCCCTTTGGTCGCGGCTCCGTTTATCCGCGGCTATTGAACGGCGATGTTGACGGCGTTGCTGGCCGTCCCATCCGGAAATGTCAGAGATACCTGCACCGTGCCCGGAGGACAGTTCTGCGGAATGGGCACATTGACCTGGTACAGGCCGGCGTAGTATGGCGACAATCCCGCATATTGGATTTGCGCGGGAGGCACGCTGATCTGCACCTGGAGCCCATCCTTGTCCACGCCGAAGAGCACCGTGGGCGTGGATGTCAATTGCGCCAGGGGGTGCCCTGCCGAGCCGTCCGGAGCGGGCTGGCCGGTTGCGACCGATGGACTGGTGGGACCAAGTCCGATCGCGTAGATCACCAGTACGTCACCCGTCGCGGCCGGCTTGGTAATGAAGCCGGGCTCGGAGACGGTCGATGGTATGGGCAGCGTGTTGTAGCTGTTGCCCTGCGAGGCATCCACGATCGCTCCGTAGCCGCCCGTGTTGTAAAGCAGCAGCAGCCGCGGTGCGCGTGCGGCCACGTGGACCGAAACGATGTTGCTGGTTTCGGGGCCTTGGCTTAACGGCGCGGAGTAAAACACTGTGGTGCTGGTCTGAACCAGCGCAGTCCCGTAGGGCGTATCCATCGGCATCTGAAAATTAATCTGGCCGGAGGAGGCGAAGTACAGCGGCGCTGTTTCGCCGTTCACGGTGACCGAGGTAAGGTCGGCGAGGCTCGTCGGCAACGGAGGCAGTCCCGCCACTCCGACATTGGCATCGAGCTGCTGACCGAACAGCGCGATCACATCGCCGGGCGTCACGGTAAGGCCGTCCTGGCCGAACACGGCGTCATCCACCACGCCCTGATAGAAAATGGTGGGCGGCCCCACGGCCAGCACCTGGAAGGTCACCGGAATCACGGTGGGGCTGTTAGCCGCATTGGTGACGACAGTCACCGAGCCGGTGTAGGTATTGGGCGAAAGGCCAGTCGAGTCAATGGTTACGCTGAACCATGGAGTGTTCCCGCCCTGCCCAGAGAGGTCGGTTCCCGAATTGGTGGATGTGAGCCCCGTTCCCGATGCGGTCACGCTGGAAATCGCAAGTGTGCCTTGCCCCAGATTGGCTAACTGTGTGTAGGACGTGGTCGACGAGCCCGGCAATACTTGCAGGTTGATCGGAGCGGGAACCTGCACAATCGGCAGCGTGGTTACGTTCATCGTCACCGCAATGGTTTTATTGTCGGGGGCGAAGGCGGAGCCGGAAGTGACGATGGAGCCCGTGTAAGTATTGCCGGCAGTGTTGCTCTGCTGCGGCGTTATGTTGATCATGTATGGCAGCGTGGACTGATTGCTGCCAGCGCCGCTCAGCATCAGGCTCAGCCAATTCGCTCCATCCTGGGTGTTGATGGCGCCGGTAAGGCAACCATTGAGGTAAGGGCAACTGGCGGCGCCGAGCGTGAACGGAACAGCGACGGTGCTGGCTGCCGCCGGCGGCGCGACGTAAGGCGGCACGTAAGCAATCACGCTGGATGGCACGGCGCCGCCGATCTCGACGGTCACCGTGATGGTCTGCGGTGCGTCCACCGTGTTCGGCGCGGTGACGGTGACGATGCCGGTATACGCCGTCGCGGATGCCGCCAGCGACGATGTGTTCAGTCCAAAAATCAAGGGGACGCACGACGTGGCGGCGATGGTGGTGGTGCAGGCGCGGGGCGTGCCTACGCTGGGCGTAATCCACGCTACCGACGAGCTGACGGAAAGCGAAAGCGTGCCGGCGCCGGCGTTGTACGCTTCCACTGTCTGGTTGATCCCGTTGGCGCCGGCAGCGATCGATACCGGTCCAACGGTGGCGCTCACCAGGCGGAGCATCGGCAGCGACCCGGACTGAGCCGCGAGCGTGCCGAGCCCTCCCATAGCGAAAGCGGAGAAGATTGCCAAACGAACGAGTTTCAGATCCATTACGATACACCTTTCCTGAGGTACGCAAATTTGACCGACGCGGATGAAGGCCAGGAACGCCGCCATTTTCGCTAATGCGCGAACCGGCCGAACAAACCCTTGCACATTCTATTCCTAAGACCCGCCAACCGCCGTTTCCACTACACCAGCGGCTGACAAAGCCCAAAATTAAACCCAATGAGGGATCGCTGTGCCTGGAAGAGGAAACTCTTGGCGATGGCTGGTGGATTTTGCTGGGGCACCGAGGGGCTCGGCTGTGTCATTTAGACCCAATCCAAGGCACCCTTTTTATACGCCCAAATATAGCCGACCACCAGGATGCCGAGAAACACCGCCACTTCCGCAACGCCGAACCAGCCGAGCGACCCATAGCGCACGGCCCACGGGTAAAGGAAAATGGTTTCCACGTCGAAAATGACAAACAGGATGGCGATGATATAAAACCGGACCGTGTAACGGCCCCGTGAATCGGATGCCGCGCGGATGCCGCACTCGTAAGCTTCCAGCTTGGCAACCGAGGGAGCCGACGGGCGAAGCAACTTGGCCGCGCCGATGGCCACCACCGGAAACGCGGCCGCTACTATCAGGAAAATGAAAATAGGAAGATAACCGCCCGGCACGACCTCAATATAACATGCCGGCATATGCAGGCCCGGCGGTAACGCCGGCGGTCTTCGCCGCCGGTGCCTTGTGCCTTGGGCAAGGTTGGCGGGAGCGGAACGACGAAGAGAAAAAAACACCGGCGGCAAGACCGCCGGCGTTACCGGGGCTCTTACGAAATCGGAGCCTCCGTCTGCGAGAATAAGACTGCGGCGGTGGTGTATCAGAGCCGGCAACCGCTCCCTATGGCCGCGGCTCCGATGCGCGTTCTGAGTCGCGACCGTAGGGAGCGGTTGTATTGCACATTCCGAGCCGCTCGGCTTAAGAGAGCGGTGGGCGATCGCACATGACATTTTCTTTATGCAGCCAGCGGTGATCGAAGATCCGCGCGACATTTATACGGCGCTGCACCAGGAGCGCCAAGCTTCCATCCTGGCGGCCGAGGGGCGCCAGCGCCGGCTGGGCTACTGGCGGCTGGGCGTGGTGGCGGCGGCGGGCGTGCTGGTGTGGCTGGCGCTTTCCGGGCCACGCATCACGATCCTCTGGACGCTGATTCCCATTGCCGCATTTGTGGCGCTGATGGCCACGCATGCGCGCCTCGCGCGGCAGCTTGAAAAGCAGCGTCGCGCAGCGCGGTTCTTCGAGCGCGGCCTGGCGCGGCTGGAAGGCAACTGGCCCGGCACCGGCAGCACCGGTGATCGTTTCCTGGACCTGGCGCACCCCTATGCGCAGGACCTGGACCTGTTCGGCATAGGCTCGTTATTCGAGCTTCTCTCCACTGCCCGCACCAGCGCCGGTGAACGGACCCTCGCGCGCTGGCTGCTCGAGCCGGCGGACCTGCCAGTGGCGCGCTCGCGGCAGGAGGCGGTGACGGAACTGCGGCCGCGTCTGGATCTGCGGGAGCGCCTGGCGGTGCTGGCCGAAGACGCCCGCACCGGCGTGGATGCGGATTCGCTTGCCCGCTGGGGCGAGGCCGAGCCGCAGCTCAGCGGGCGCGGCCTGCGGTTCGCGCTTTGGGCGTGCACTGTGCTGGGAATTGCCGGTGCGGCGGCCGGCGTTGCGCTGCTGCTTCACTTGACCGGGACTGTCGTGCTGGCCGATTTCACGCTCCTGCTGCTGCGCGACCTGTTGCTGTCGGCTCTCGCCATCAACGGCTGGTTCTATTACCGCCAGCACAGACGCATGACTGAAGTGGTGACGGCGGTGGACCAGGCGGCGCACGAGCTGGGGCTCATTTCCGAAGTGTTGGTGCTGATTGAGCGCGAACAGTTCCACGCGCCGCTGCTGGTTTCGCTCGGCAGTTCGCTCGCGGCCGAGGGAGCGCCGCCTTCGCGCCGCCTGGCGCAGCTCAAACGCCTGATCGAGTACCTGGATTCGCGCGACAACGTCTTCGTGCGCGTGGCCGAGATCTTTATTTTGTGGACGCCCCACATGGCCGTGCGCGTGGAACAGTGGCGCCGCCGCTCGGGCCCGGCGGTGCGGCGATGGCTGGCGGCGGTGGGCGAAATCGAGGCGCTCGCCTCGCTGGCCAGCCACGCCTTCGAGCATCCCCAGGATCCGTTCCCCGAGTTCACCGAAGAATCGCCGCTGCTCGAAGCCGTCGAGATCGGCCATCCGCTGATCCCGGAATCGAAGCTGGTGCGCAATTCGGTCTCGCTCGGCGGCAACCTCCGCCTGCTGGTGGTGAGCGGTTCCAATATGTCCGGCAAAAGCACGCTGCTGCGCACGCTGGGTGTGAACGCGGTGCTGGCGCAAGCCGGAGCCCCGGTGCGTGCCGCGCGGCTGCGGCTTTCGCCGCTAGCGGTGGGTGCGTCGATTCGTGTCAACGATTCGCTGCAAGGCGGCATCTCGCGTTTTTACGCCGAAATTCTGCGCCTGCGGCAGATCCTGGACCAGACCGCCGGCCCGCGCCCGGTGTTGTTTCTGATCGACGAATTCCTGCACGGCACCAATTCCCACGACCGGCGGATCGGCGCCGAGGCACTGGTGCGCGGCCTGGTGGAGCGCGGCGCGGTGGGTCTCATTACCACCCACGACCTGGCATTGGCCGGGATTGCAGATGCATTAGGCGAGCGGGCTCTGAACGTCCACTTCGAAGACCGCATCGAGGATGGCAAGGTTCTTTTCGACTACCGTATGCAGCCGGGGGTGGTGCGCAAGAGCAACGCCATCGAGCTGATGCGCTCCGTGGGGCTGGAGATTTGACGAGCCGCGACGTCCGCCGCCTGGCTGAAGCATGCGGCTTCGAGCTGGCTGGCGTAGCCCGCGCGGAGCCAGCGGACGACCGAGCCCACTATCAAGCCTGGGCGGATGCCGGGTTCGCCGGCGAGATGCGCTATCTCACCGATTACCGCGCGGCGATGCGGGACGATCCGCGCGCGCAGCTTCGCTCGGTGCGTTCGGTGATTTGCGTGGGCAAGCTGTACAATGCCCCGCAGCCCTATTCGACGCAATTCGATGACGTCGAGCTGGCCTGGATTTCGCGCTACGCCTGGGGCGAGGATTATCATCGCGTGCTGCGGCAAGGCCTGCGGCAATTGGAGGCGAGACTCCGCGAGTTCGCCGGCGCGCCGTTCGATTCGCGAATCTGCGTGGACACCGCGCCGCTATTGGAGCGCACCTATGCGCGACTGGCCGGGCTGGGCTGGATCGGCAAGAACACCTGCCTGATCAACCAGCCGCGCGGATCGTGGTTTTTCCTGGGCGAGTTGTTGGTTTCGCTCGAAATCGCGGCCGACGCTCCTCCGCCCGACCGCTGCGGCACCTGCCGCCGCTGTATCGACGCTTGTCCCACCCAGGCCATCGTGCCATTTGGCAGTCGTCACGCGGTCGATTCCCGGTTGTGCATCTCTTATTTGACGATTGAGCTGCGCGGCGGGATTGCCGAAGACCGGCGAGCCGGCAACGGCGGCCACGTCTTCGGTTGCGACATCTGCCAGGACGTGTGCCCGTGGAACCGGCGCGCCCCCGTCACCGGCGATGTGGCTTTTCACCCGCGTCAGTTCGCGCCGCCGCTGGAGCGCCTGGCCGCCTTGAGCGAAGCCGAATTCCGCGGGCTATTCGGCGGAACGCCCGTCTGGCGCGCCCGCTACGCCGGTTTCCTGCGCAATGTGGCCGTGGCGATGGGCAACCGCTGCCTCCCTAAATTCCGCCCCGCGCTGGAAAAACTGGCAGCATCGGAAGACGCGATGGTCGCCGACCACGCGCGCTGGGCGTTGGGAAAACTGGGTGAGGCTTGCTGACCCTCAGCGCCCGGTCGGAAAACAGGATCGATCAGGTCGCGATGCTGCTCTTATAGGTGTTCATGGAACAGTCGGCCGCCGAAATTGACCTGAAGAAGGAGCCCCACGTCGGAGACGCGTTGAAAACGCTGGAGAGCTTGATGCGCACGCGGGGGCTGGATCCGCGGAGCATCCCCTGCCCCCGCCCAATCAGCGAAAAGCTGAGCGCGGATCGGTAGCCGCCCCTGCCTGCGCGGAACAAAGCCCCCTCTGCCCCGTTGTATCCTAGACCTGAGGAGCGGCGATCACTGACATGGGGAGTGCGGGAAGAAGCGGTTCTGGCCAGATTCCGGGCACCAATCCGGGGGGCAAGCGGATGGTATTCTGCGTGAAGTTTCAGCGCGAGATGGAGGGCCTGGACGAGGTGCCGTTCGACGGGCATCCGCTGGGCAAGAAGATCTACGAGAACGTGTCCAAGGAAGCGTGGAAGATGTGGGTGGAGCATATGAAGATGCTCATGAACGAGTACCGGCTCAACCTGGGCACGCAGCAGGCGCAGGAGTTTCTGATCGAGCAAATGGACAAATACTTCTTCGGCGAAGGCGCCGCGCTGCCCGCGGATTTCGTGCCGCCGGGGGCCGGGCACTGAGGGCGGGTTGCGTTGCGGTTGGATGAATGGCTGACCGCTCCCTATGGTCGCGGCTCCGTTTCGCGGATCCGAAAGAGGCGCGTCGGAGCCGCGACCGTTAGGGAGCGGTGAAGTATCGGGTTGACGCGCAGGTTGACAGACGAAAGTCCGCCTCGGACCCGAAACCCGGGCGTCTGTCCCACTTTGCTGTCCCACTTTGCTATCGAAGGATTTGCGGGCGGGTGGGGCAGGCGCTTTCGCCTGCCAACTGGCACATCCGTATGGAAAGCCTCACGCACGCGGTCGAAACGGGATCTGAGCTGGCCGCGCTCGATGCGCTGCTGGCCGGGTTGCCCAACCTGCCGGCAGTGTTCGCGCTCTGGCCGGCGGAGGGCGAGCCGTACCTCTCGAAAACCGGCATGTTGCGCCGCCGCCTGTTGCGGCTGCTCGCCGCGCGCGAGCGCCCTTCGCGCCTGCTCAACTTGCGGCAGACAGTGCGCCGCATCGAATACCAGATCACCGGTTCAGCCTTCGAATCCGCGGTGGTTCTGTACCGGCAGGCGCGGCGGCTTTTCCCGGATCGCTATCTGAAGCTGCTCAAGCTGCGCATGCCGCCGTACGTGAAAATCGTGTTGCAGAACGAGTACCCGCGCAGCCTCATCGCCGCGCACCTTTCGCGCGGGCCGGGATTGTATTTCGGGCCGTTCCGCTCGCGAGCTTCGGCGGAGCGGTTCGAATCGCAGTTCCTGGACCTGTTTCAGATGCGCCGCTGCCAGGAAGACCTGGCGCCTTCGCCCGAACACCCCGGCTGCATCTATGGCGAAATGAACCTGTGCCTGCGGCCTTGCCAGCAGGTGGTGGGGCCGGCCGAGTACGGTCACGAAGTGGAGCGCGTGCTCGAATTCCTGCGCAGCGACGGCGAATCGCTGGTGGGCGCGATCGCACATTCGCGCGACCGGCTGAGCGAGCAGATGCAGTTCGAAGAAGCCGCCCGCCAGCATAAACGCCTGGAGAAGGTGCAGGAAGTTCTGAAACTGCGCGACGAGCTGGCGCGCGATATCGATCGGCTGCACGGCGTGGCCGTATTGCCATCCGCCGCGCCCTCCGCCGTCGAGCTGTGGTTTGTGGCCGGCGGACAACTGCAACCCGCCACGCGGCTGGGGTTCGAGGTGGAAGAGGGCAAGCCGGTGTCGCTCGATCAGAAACTGCGGGATTTGCTGGCCACATTCGAGTCGCGGCAAGGGAGCGTGCGCGAGCGGCAGGAATCGCTGGCGCTGATCGCGCGCTGGTATTACTCGACCTGGCGCGACGGCGAATGGTTACCCTTCGACGACTTCGCCGCGATCCCCTATCGCAAACTGGTCAACGCGATTTCACGCGTGGCGCACGGGGTTGCCGCAGAGCCGCAGTGAGAAGCCACTTCGGAAATGTCGAAAAATCACGGGAGTTGCGGGAAGAAAAGCCGAGATGACTCTCGGCTCTGCAGGCCTGACGGCCCGCGCCACGGGGCTGCTTGTTTAACGGCGGGACTGTGGCAGCGGCGATTGAGCGGTCGCGGCCTGGCAGCGGTAGCGGCGATTGAGCAGGTTACGGCCTGACGGCGCTAACGTCAATCGGCGCAATCGATTATTTTTATTGGCAAACCGGACGGAGGGCTCCTACAATTTACATTGGCCTACCATCCATTCGGATCGTAAAGGCCGTTTTCTGCCCGCTTTGGGCACCCTGAAGGAGAAGATCATCCGTGACTCCGAAAGAAGTTTTGGAATTTGCCAAAAAGAACGATGCCAAGCAACTGGATCTGCGGTTCACCGATATTCCGAGCTTGCAGCATCACGTTTCCTATCCGCTGAGCGAGCTCGACGAGAGCAG
>JBELAO010000023.1:0-67874 GCA_049508735.1 Bryobacteraceae bacterium
CACCGACGTTCAGGACGATGTCGTTCTGTTGGGCAGCCTTGAAACCAGAGGCCTCGGCCTTAACACTGTACTTGCCGATCACAAGACTCGGCACGGTGTACTGGCCCGCCTCATTGCTGACGATATGGCGAATAGCGGAAGTCTCGTTGTTCGTGACGGTAATCTGTACCCCGGGAATAACGGACCCCGAGGAGTCGGTAACCGTTCCGACGATGGTTGCCTCCTGCGCTGCGGCGTGGAACGCGAAGGTCAGCGCGAGAATGCACAATATCAGTAGCTGACGTAGTCTGACGTGCTTCACATTTCTCTCCTTAAGCGAGATTTCTGTTGTCTCGCCAGGCACCCCTTGGGACTGGACGAGACCGCATCGATTGTAGGGAGGGTAATGGTTATCTACTAGAGGATTACGGTACCGTACCGTATCAACGCTTTATTTTCACGCGATTACCGAGCTTCATTTGCGGAACGACCGACCGCATACGCCGTCGTCCGAGGTGGAACGTCGCCAATGCGAGTGGCGCCCGGTAGTCAACGTCCGCCGTAACTGGCCAGCGATCTCGCGATATGATTCTTCATAGTTTTTCTTGGACAAGCGGGACGCCGGACGGGATCGCCGCGCAGCTTGAAGCTTGGTGGCTAAGACCCAGGGCGATCTGGCGACACTCAGGGCGACATAAACTCTAGCGGCACACTCGCGAAAACTTCGAATCGCGCACTCGCTTGCCGGTCTTGCTCCCGCCCCGTTCCGGGGCTGCGCGATTCGTTTGGCACACTCAGGAACGCGCTGTATTCCTTGGAATCATCTTTCATGTCCAGCACCCAGCGCCAGGTATAGTCAGAGCGCGATTGCCCGCGCATGAGATAATCGCGGATGAGCTGCCGGCGGGCCGGAAATAGGTTGCGCTGCCGGGCTCGACAGTGACTGAGGTCACTGAGTTTGGCCTGTATGCAATCCGATCATACTCAGGGAGATGCATGCCGCCTGCCCGGTTCTTGATTGCGGCGGGATTAGTGGTGGGGATGTCGCTCCTCGCCGCGGCTGTTGCCGGCGCCGGCGGTGGCGACAACTCCACGCCGCGCTTCGATGACATCACGAAGCAGGCGGGCGTCGGCTTCGTCCATCTGAAGGGCAACCGGGGCGTGGCCAATATCATGGACGAAGCGGGTCCGGGGGTATGCGTGTTCGACTATGACGGAGACGGCTGGCCGGACATCTACTTCGTCAGCGCGCGCGATCTCTATGGGCGGGGTCTGGCGGCGCGCAACGCTCTGTATCATAACAATGGCGACGGAACGTTCACCGACGTCACCGAAAAGGCCGGCGTGCCGGGCACCGGCTATGGCCTTGGCTGCGTAGCCGGCGACTACGACAACGACGGCTATCCCGATCTCTACGTGATGCAGTACGGCAAGAACGTGCTCTATCACAACAACGGGAACGGCACCTTCACCGACGTCACCGCGAAGGCGCACGTGGACGGTACCGACTTCGGCACGCGTCTGCACCTGGGCGCCACCTTTTTCGATTACGACCGCGACGGGTATCTCGATTTGTACGCCGGCGGCTACGTGGACTTCGGCCCGGAGGTGAAGCAGACCTGTATCATCGCCGGCGCGGAATCGAGCTGCCCGCCCGGTGAGTATCATGGCAGCCCAGACGTGCTGTATCACAACAACGGCGACGGCACGTTCACCAACGTGACAAGAGCCGCCGGCATCTATCAACCCAAGGGCAAGAACCTGTCGGTGATCGCATCCGACTACGACAACGACGGCTGGCCCGATCTGTTCGCCGCCAACGATGGCATGGAGATCTACCTGTACCACAACAATCACGACGGCACGTTCACCGAATCCGGACTGATGGCGGGCGTGGGGTTGAACGAGGACGGCAATACCATGGCGGCGATGTGTCTGTCGGTGGGCGACTACGATAACGACGGATTGCTGGATCTCTACGTTTCCGACTTTCAGGATGTGCCCCACCATCTGTGGCGCAATACCGGAGGCGGCATCTTCGAGGAAGTCAGCCGCAAGGCAGGCATCGCCACCATCACAGCGCGCTTCCTGAGCTTCGGAGGCGGCTTCACCGACTTCGACAATGACGGCTGGCTGGACCTGTTCATCGCCAACGGGCACGTTTATCAGGGCGTGGAGAATTCGACCGTGAAAGGTCATTACAAGCAGATCAATCTGCTGTTTCACAACAATCGCAACGGCACGTTTACCGACGCGACCGCGGATGCGCAGTCCCACGGGAACGGTTTTTCGACGCCCCACCTCGGGCGTGGCGTAGCCTTCGCCGACCTGTTCAACGACGGCCGCGAGGACATTGTCGTGGGGAATAACGACGACCCACCTTCGATCTTGCGAAACCGCGGTGGAGGTAGCAATCACTTTGTGAGTTTCAAGCTGGTGGGCACGCGCAGCAATCGCGACGCCCTGGGCGCGCGTATCCGCGTGAAGGCCGGCGGCATTTCGCAGATCCGCGAGATTGCCGCGGGCGGCAGCTATCTTTCGCAGAGCGATCTGCGCGCACACTTCGGCCTCGGACCGAGCACGCGCATCGACAGTGTGGAAGTGAGCTGGCCGAGCGGATTCCGGCAGGAGTTCCATAACGTCGGGGCCGATCAGTTCTATCTGATCGAAGAGGGAAAGCCCGCGATCCGGACGCAGATCATCGCGAGACGCCACGCGCGGAAATAGCGCCTGGCATCGCCTCATCTCCGGGCCGGGCGACGATTCGTTCCTCGCTGGCGCCCCTTACAGAGTCTCCGTAATGCCAGTGGCCGGGCGGTGCCCGCGTTGGGTGCGGTGTCCCGCGGCGGCCTACTTGTCGGGTTGCAACTCGGGCGGGTTGCCGGTCACCTTCCGTAGGTTGTCTTCGCTCTTCTGCTCGCGCAACTGGCGGACAATGGCCAACTCGGCGGCGGATTCGGCAGGTTTGCCGGCCTCTTTGTACACGCGCGCCAGGCGGAAATGGGCATCGGTCTTAGAATCGTCGAGCCGTATCGCTTCCTTGAACGCCTCAATGGCGCGGCCGTACTGTTTGTCCTGCGCGAAGACGATTCCGAGATCGAGATGGGCGATTCGGACGCTCGGGTCGATGGACAGAGCCTTGTCGAGGAGCGGCTTGGCCTTCTGAAAGTCATTGCGGCGGATCAGGACGTCGGCCAGCCAGGCCCAGGCCTGCGCATTGGCCGGATCGTGATCCAACTCCAGCCGGAACTCGCGTTCGGCCTCATCGTCTTTTTGTTGCGACCAGTAGATATACCCGATGGCGAAATGCACGTTGGGCTCGGCCGGCGATTTCGCGATGGCCGCCTTCAGCTCCAGGATCGCTTCCTCCGGGCGGGAGAGCGCGTCCAACGCTTCGGCCATCAGCACGTGCGTGGCGATAGCATCGGGGTCGTGGCGCTGCAACCACTCGAACTCCTTCAACGAACCCTGGTAATCGGAAGACGACAACAGGCTCTGCGCGAAATAGTAGTGGAGCTGCGCGTTTTCCGGGTCGCCGGCAAGCGCGATCTGGAGGCTCGCGGCAGCGTCCTTGAACATGCGGCTGCCGTAGTAACTCATGCCCAGCAGGGTCCGCGCCTGCATATTCTTCGGGTCGAGCTCCAGCACGGCCCGGAACGGCCCGGCCGCCTGGCGGAAGCGCCCGCTCTTGAACTCGGCCAGACCGAGGTTGAGCTGGATCTGGGGAATATTCGGGTCAATGGCCAGGACCTTGCGATAGCAGACGGCCGCGGCATCGTACTGTTTCGCGCGTGAGAGCGCAAGGCCGGTGTTCGCCAGAGCGTTGATATCCTCAGGCTTCGCAGCAGGCAGGACCTCGCAGCCGCCGGTCTGCGCGTGAAGACACGCGGCCGAGACTATCAACGAGAGCGCCGCGCAGATCCGCATCTTGATCCCCGGTCCGCTATGAGCTGCCGATGAGAATTCCGGCGAACCAAGAGCCGCCATTTCAGTCCTGTCCACCATAACCTGTTCCTTCCAGCATAAACCGGTGTTGACATCCGCGGCGGCTTGAGTCTCATTTCAGGGAGGAATTATTGCCGCTGGTGCGCTGCAAGGCGCCGGTAATCGGCAGTTCTTCCATCAGTTCGCCTGTCGCGTAAGTCATTGCATGCAGCCCAGGACGGCTGAGCCAATGGGAGCCCTGTCCGCTATAGAGAGCCGCGGATTGTGTGGGCCAATCCGATCCTAGGTCTTCGACCGGCAGATTCGGCTCTATCGAAAGGACCGCTCCGTTGAAAAACGCTCACGCTTCGTGTTGCGAAGATTTTTCGCCCGGCGTGAGTCATTTTGCGTTCCGCCGCCGCTTCCATGGGTGAAGGCTCAGGTCACTTGAGCTGAAACAAGAAGATCGGATGTCGGTGCGTTCGCGCTCGCCTTGCCTGCCGGGCATTTCTGAACGAACGCGCCGGACCTATCTTGAGCGAACGCCCGACAGGCCGTGAGGCAGTCGGGCGGCGAGAAGGCGAGTTACGCCATTTGGCCTGAGCCCCGCCTGTCAACGCGGGTGTGATCACGGCAAATCTCCTGACAAACAGACGAATAATCCCGAGCGGCCGGTCTGGATTGCGCTACGCCAGGGACAGCGCAGTCATCCCGCTCTCGGGTCGGAGGAATAATTGAAATGTTTGCAACATTTGCGAGCAGGAACCGAACGGAAATGGTAGCTTGGAATGCCCCAGGCGTGTGGGTCGTCCTGATAGCGTTTATGCTGTTCTTCGTCACGACGGCAACTGCCGGCATCGTGACTGTCGATGCGACCGGGAGGAACGCCTTTTTCGGTAATCCGACAGACCCCGACGACAACCCCTTGGTTGCCGGGATCGCTGTTGCCGGTCCCACGACGATCACCATCAGCGCTACGGGTTGCGAAACCGACGGGCCACCTTCTCCTGAGTGTGTAACTCCGAACGGCTATGAGCTCACGCCCTCGGCCTGGGGTGGTGCTGAAGACCCACTGCAGGAGGCTGGCGTGGTGGGCACGGTGGATCCGAATTTCGATGGCCTTATAGGCGCGTTTGTTCCGGCCGCCACTGCTGACAATCCCAGTTTTGTGGCAATCGACTCGACCAAGCCGCAGTGCTCTGTGACGGACGTTTGTATCAGCCCGACTCTCCTCTTTTTCGTCGGAGACAGTGATGTGTACAACGCGACTCAGGCGGGTACGCTATTCCTGGGAATCGATGACTGGGTCACGGACGACAACGGGGGCAGCTTCTCTGTGACGTTGACTGCTGGTAGTTCCGGCAGCGCCCCCGAGCCAAGCTCGTTCTTCCTGCTTGGCGGCGGAGCCGCACTCTTTGCAATTCGTACGCTCTCCCAGCGCCTTCGCCGACAGTAGCGGTTCCGATTCGATTGCAGCTTCAGCAGCGTGCTCACCGCTTTGTTTGCAACGCGGCTCACCGGGATCTCGGGAAGGGCGAACCGATGATCGAAATCGTCCCCGTTGGAGCGGCACACCAGTGGCACACTGCGATGCGTCACTCAACTGACTTGTTGGGGTTTATCAAAATGAACGCTGATCGGAGTTCAGCCAAATAATTCGAGGATTTTAGGTTGAGCATGGCCCTGCACTCTCCCGGGGGACCTAGCGCTCGGTGTGAATCCTGCGGCGTTCGGCTCGACGCGCGAAAAGGTCAAGAAAAAGGCGAGCTTTCGGCGGCCTTGGAAACGGCACGGCAACTCATTGGAAAGATTAGCCAAGCCCCTTGCGACCCCCTTGGTGGCAAGACCAGGAGATCCTCCAGGAAGACGCGCAAATTGGTGGCTCGGCTAGCCTCTCTGAGAGGATTATGGTCGGGGCGAGTGGATTCGAACCACCGACCTCCTGGTCCCGAACCAGACCGCCCTGCCTAACGCCATGATTATAGAGCAAATACTTTCGTGTTAAATCTCGATTTACACACCAAAAGTACGCCTGTGGGTGGGCGGTTGGGTGGGCAGTATTTCCTGTCCTCCGACCGAGACGCCAATAGGACCTTTCCCATACAGGCGAATAGTTCTCGATCGCTCCATCTACCCTCAACCCTGCCGCGTCGCTGCCGCTAAGCGCTGGTGGCCCATGGCTGGTCGCTCGGACCAAGCGTGAAACGCCCTGTCCAACACGTGGCGTCATCGGGGCTGTTATCATTTGGTACCAGGTGCACGTTTGCGTCACACCAAGGCAGACAACGCGATCGCGACCTATCGCCGTTTGCGCGAGCAATCGCTGTGGCGGTTGCTGGCGTCAGCTAACGGTCCTGCTGTCATCGGCCTGCTCCAAACACACCTTTTCGTAGGCGATCGGAGGCTGCCCGCATCCATCTTTTATGAGCGGCTGAATCGCGATCTCGAAGATCTGCTGGCGCAAGGAGAAGATCTGCCGCGCTCCGCTCAGGCCTACGTTGCGGACTGGCTCGCCGCGGGGTACCTGGAACGGCGGTTCCCGCCAGGCGCATCCGAGGAGGAGTACGAGCTTTCCGCGGCGGCGGCGGCCGCGATCCGTTTCGCCGCTGGTTTGGTGGAGCCCCGCACTATGGCAACCGAAAGCCGGCTGGCTGTGGTGATTCAACAACTGGTGCGTCTGGCGGAGGAAACCGACACCAACCCGGAGACCCGCGTCGCCACTTTGTTGTCCGAGCGGGAACGGATCGACGAGCAAATCGAAGCCATCCGGCATGGCCGGCTGCAGCCGCTGCTGGAAGCACGTGCGCTCGAACGTGTTTATGAGATCATCGCGCTGGCCGACGATCTAGCCGGCGATTTCCGCCGCGTGCGCGACCGCTTCGAACAGCTCAATCGCGACCTGCGCGAACGGCTGATGGACAACGACGCCAGTCGCGGGGAAGTGCTGGAGGCCCTGTTCGCCGGGGTGGACGTGATCGCCGACAGCGAGGCAGGGCAGACCTTCTCCGCGTTCTGGCGGCTGCTCACGAATCCCGATCAGAGCTCGGCGCTCGACCAGGCGATCGACGAAGTCGTGTCCCGCGATTTTGCCGGGCAATTGGACATCCGCGACCGGCGGTTCCTGCTGCGCCTAACGCCTATGCTGCTCGAACAGGGCGGCATGGTGCACGAGGTCTTGCAGCACTTTGCGCGCAGCCTCAGGCATTTCGTGCAGAGCCGCGAGTATTTGGAACAGCGTCGCTTCAACCAACTGCTGAAGGATGCCCAGCGTGTCGCACTGTCCCTGAAGGATGAAGTACACGCCACGGGCACACTGGAATACACGCTGCCATTGACCAGCAGTCGCCTGCGGTCGCTGACGCAGTGGGTGCTCTTCGACCCCGCGGCTCAAGCGCCGGGCGGAGGCATGCAGGAAGGCGAGGGCGCGCCCATCGACCTGGACACGGTGGGCGATCTGGTGGCCCAGTCCGAGATCGACTTTCGCGTGCTCAGAGCGAATATCCGCGCCGTGCTACGGGAGCGATCGCAGGCATCGATCGGCGAAGTGATGAGCCGTTTTCCCGCCACGCAGGGGCTGGGCAGCGTGGTCGGCTATATGGCTCTGGGCGCCCGCCACGGCGTGCGTAGCGACCGAACCGAAACCGTCGAATGGGAGGGGCAGGATGAGCGGCGCCGGCGCGCGCGGATTCCTTCCCTCTACTTCGTGAGGGAGCGGGTTCATGAGCTTGCCTGAAGACGCCCAGGCATCGCCAGTAAAACTCTTCGAAGGCGACAGCGGCGAACTGCCGCTGGAGACACGCAGGGTACTGGTGCAACTGCTCGCCGGTCCTTCCCTCGATGGACAACGGCATCCTAAACTCTGGCCCGTGCTGGTGCGCGACGAAGCGCTCATTCGCCGCCGCCTGTCGGAGCTATTTCTGGATCTGGTGATAGACACCGACACGCAAGTCGCGTTTACCCGGCAGGCCGATGCGGGCGATCTGGAGACGCCGGTGCTCCTCCGCCGCGCGCAACTGACCTTTCTCGATTCCATCATGCTGCTGCATCTGCGGCAGCGGCTGACGCAGGCCGATGCGCAAGGCGAACGCGCGGTGATCTCGGTCGACGAGATCGTCGAGCACATGAGCGTTTACGAGCGCAGCACGAATACCGACCGGGCCGGATTCCACAAGCGCATCCAGGCGTCCATCGAGAAGATCAAGACGCACAGCATCTTGCAAAAGATCCGGTTTAGCGAAGACCGCTACGAGATTTCGCCGACGTTGAAGCTCCTCTTCTCTGCCGAGGCAATTCAGTCGCTCACCCGCACCTTTCAAAGGATGGCGGATGGCGAGGCCGTGACGCCCGCGCCGCTACCGGAGACTGATGACGAGGCCGGTCTATGAAGCCCGCCACGCCATCTTCCGGTTCGCCGTTCGACGCCGATCAATTCAGGATGCGCCGTCTGCAGGTGTTCAACTGGGGGACCTTTTCGGACCTCCATGATATCCCGATGGCCGAGCGCGGCTTTCTCTTCGTCGGTCCATCGGGCACCGGAAAGACGACCTTGTTGGATGCCATCTCGGCGTTGCTGGTGCCGCCGAGATGGGTTGACTTCAACGCGGCCGCGCGCGAAGCGTCCCGCGCCGGGCGGGATCGCAACCTGGTCAGCTACGTGCGCGGCGCGTGGGCGGAGCAGAAGGACGACGAGTCGGGCGAGATCGCCATGCAGTATCTGCGCACCGGCACCGCTTGGTCCGCGCTGGCGCTCACCTACGGCAACTCGCAGGGCCGGGTGGTGGTGCTGGTTCAATTGTTTTGGCTGCGCGGAAGCTCGAACGGCAACACCGATGTCAAGCGTCACTACTTGATCTTCGAGCGGCCTTTCGACTTGCGGGAGATCAAGGATTTCGATCTGGATGTACGCAAGCTGAAGAAGTCGTTTCCCGAGGCATTCGCGCGGGAGGACTTCCAACCCTACCGTGAGCGTTTCTGCCGGCTGCTTGGCATCGAAAGCGAGCCACAACGTGCCTGGCCGCGGCCCTGCGATATCAATTGGGGGGCGCCGATCATGGCGCGCCGGTCTACGCGCCCGTGGTGTTGGACAAGGCCTTCGACAAAGCCGACAACGAATTCACCGCGCTGGCCATGAACATCTTCGCCAACTTCGGCTTTCAGATGATCGTGGCGACGCCACTCAAGTCGGTCATGACGCTCGAGCCATTCATCGGCGGCGCCTGCTTTGTCCATATCAGTGAGCGCCGCTACTCCAGTATCCTAATGATCGAATACGACTCGGACCACCAGCGCCTGAAACTGCCGGAGCACACCCATGGCGAAACCCCTGTTGCTGCTTCCTGAAGCGGTGCGGCAGACAATCGCCCGGCGCTACCGGAGACGCCGTTGCGATTGGCTGATGGGTGAGGACGAGTGGCCGCTCGATCTGTCTTTGGGAGCGCCCGATGAGCGGGAGGCGCAACGGCAACCCGACGCGGTGCGCGCATGGATAGCGGCCTGGGCGGCGTGGAGCGGGGCCGGGGAACTGGTGTGGCGCGAGCGGCGATGGCGCACACTGGGCGTGCAGAGCCTGCCGGAGCGGCTCCTGCTCCGCGAACCGGCGAACGTGGCCGCGTGGCTCGGGGAAGGACAGCGGTGGCAGCGAGCGAGTTCGCGTCACCGGCATCTCGTGGCGCGGTGGCCCGGGCTGAGGGCACGACTGGCCCGCGATTTCGACTTACTGGCGGATTGGGACGCCACCGAGATCGAGCGGCTGGAGAATCTTGTGGCGTGGCTTGAAGCCAATCCGCAGTCGAATCTGTATGCGCGCCAATTGCCCGTTGCCGGCATCGACAGCAAATGGCTGGAGGGGCGCATGACGCTGATTGCCGATCTGGTGGCCGCCCTGAAGGAGGCTGCTGGCTGCGACCTGGATTTCTATCAACGTTGCGGATTGAAGCCGCTTCCACACATCGTGCGGCTGTTCCTGTTGGACGAGAGGCTGCGCCGACTCGCAGGAGGACTGCGCGACATCTCAGCTCGCCCGGAAGAACTGGCTACGCTCGATCTGCCGGTATCGCGCGTCTACATCGTCGAGAACTTGCAGACCGGCTTGGCCTTCGAGGACTGTCCGGGCGCGGTCGTGTTCATGGGCCTTGGCTACGGCGTGGGAACGCTGGCGACTCTGCCGTGGGTCGTGCGGGCGCCGTGCACCTACTGGGGCGATTTGGACACACACGGATTGGCCATACTAAGCCGCGCCCGGTCGAAGATGCCGTACTTGGAATCGGCGCTGATGGACGAGCAGACGCTGCTGTCCCATCGCGACCTTTGGGTTGAGGAGGACCGGCAATATGCCGCGCCGGAACTTCCGCTGCTGACGCCCGCTGAACAGTCGCTCTATTGCGGGCTGAAACAACAGCGCTGGGGAGTGAACGTGCGTCTGGAGCAGGAGCGCGTTGCCTGGAGCTACGCCTGGGACGTCCTTCTAGCTTTGGAGAGGATTGAGCATTAACTCGAATCAGCCTGCACCTTGCTATCCTGGCTCGTGATCCAAAAGCGAGGAGCGTCCACATGTTAGTCGAGCAGCAGATTGCCGAACGGCGGGAACGCGCGCGCGATTCGATCGCCAAGATTCTGGAACGGCCCAGCAATGGGCCGTACGGCGACTACCGCATCAAGTCAGCCAGCGGGAAAACCTACCGTGTGGCCATGCGCGGGCCGGGATTGTTTGAGAACTACTGCTCCTGCCCGGACTTCGCCGTCAATACCCTGGGCACCTGCAAACACGTTGAGGCCCTCCTTTTGCGCCTGCGCAAAAGGCACGGCCACTCACTCGAAAGCAAGGCGTACGCGCGTTCGCGCGCCTCAATTTCCCTGCAATACGGGGAAACGATCGATGTGCGCTTGCGCCTGCCGGCCGCTCCATCGCCCACTCTCCGCAAGCTGGCCGGGCAGTATTTCGATTCGGCCGGGCTGTTGCGGCAACGGCATTTCCGGAGCTTTCATGAGGTGATTGAGGCCTTCCGCAAGGCCGATCTGGAAGCGGTAGTTTACAGCGACGTGATCGAGTATCTCGACCGGGAGAACGAGCTCGCGGACGGGCTCGATCTGGAAAGCCAGCTTCTCGCACAGCTTCGCAAGGGACGTGATCCTCTGAACGGAGTACTCAAGACGAAGCTGTTGCCCTACCAGGAGCGCGGCGCCATTTTCGCGGCCTGCCGGGGTCGCGTGGTTCTCGCCGACGACATGGGCTTGGGCAAGACCGTACAGGCCTTGGCGGCCGCCGAGTTGCTCCGGCGCCGCCGTGGCATTTCGAGAGTGCTGGTAGTCGCCCCGGCCTCGGTGAAGTATCAATGGAAGACGGAGATCGAAAAGTTCACCGGCATCTCCGTGCAGGTGATCGACGGATCGCTCGAGCGGCGGCAGGAACTGTATGCCTCGCCCAAGTTCTTCAACCTCTCCAGCTACGAACTGGTCCTCAAGGATGTGCGCTACATGCACGAACTGGCGCCCGACCTCATCATTCTTGATGAAGCGCAACGCATCCGAAACTGGACTACGGCCACGGCGCGCACCATCAAGCAACTGAAGAGCCGCTACGCCTTCGTGCTAACGGGAACTCCCCTCGAGAACAAACTGGAGGAGTTGTTCTCCGTGGTGGAATTCATCGACGGCCGCCGTCTCGGTCCTGCGTTCCGCTTCCTTCATGAGCACCGGACGGAAGACGAAAACGGCCGTCTCATCGGCTACCACGGTCTCGACCGTATTCACGATCAATTGGCGCCGATCCTGCTGCGGCGCACGCGGCAGGAGGTCCTCAAGGATCTGCCGAAGCGGACCGACCAGATTCTCCACGTTTCGCTGACGCCTCAGCAGGCCGAACCGTACTGGGAGCAGAACGACATCCTGGCCGCTTTGATGCGCAAGTGGGAGCGGCAGCGCTGGCTATCTGAAATCGATCTACGGCGGATCATGTGCTGCCTGCAGAACATGCGGATGCTCTGTGATTCCACATTTCTTTTCGACAAACAGACGAATCACTCGCCGAAGCTCGAGGAGTTCCGCGAGCTCATCCGCGAGTTGGCGATCGAGGAAGGCCGCAAGGTGGTGGTCTTCAGCGAGTACGAGCGGATGACTCACCTGGCCGGCCAGGAACTCGAGAAGATGGGCGTGGGATTCGTGTCTTTGCACGGCGGCGTGCCTTCACGGAATCGGGGCGCGCTGATGGAAAAATTCCGTCGCGATGCGAAGTGCCGTGTGTTCCTGTCTACCGACGCGGGCGGCGTTGGTCTGAATCTTCAGTCGGCTTCGGCCGTTATCAACTTCGAACCGCCCTGGAATCCCGCACGCCTCGAGCAGCGGATTGGACGAGTCCACCGTTTGGGCCAAGCCCATCCAGTCCACGTGGTGCACCTGCTGACCAAGGACAGCATCGAAGAGCGCGTGTGGGAGACGCTGAAGGTGAAGAAATTGCTGTTCGCGGGCGTTTTCGATTCATCAGCCGCCGAGGTAAGTTTCGCGGCGCTCGGGCGAAAGAGCACTCTCCAGGCTGTGAAGGAGATCTTCGTAGATGAGCAGGCGCGTCCAGAGCCTGTTACTGACAAGGCCCCAACGAAGCCTGTTCCTAAGCGCTCCGCGCCGGAGCCTGTCTCTCCAACGACACCGTCACCCGAAGCGGCGGCGCAGTCGCCGGCAGGCGCGACCGCCGCATCGGAACCGGCCTCATTCGAGCGGGCTGCGGCAGGGTTGATCGAAACCGGCGTGCGATTCCTCGAATCGCTGGCGGCAGTGGCGCGAAGCGCGCCCGATGGCAGTGGCCTTTCGAGCCTGCTTTCCCGGGATCCACGCACGCGCCGTCCGGTTCTCTCGATCCCACTGCCCGAATCGGTGGATCAAAGCCGCATCATGCAGGCGATCTCGGCGCTATTGGGTTCACTTGGCCGGCCTGCTTAGGGACTGAACTGCGCGCGGTTTTGGCGCCATGATTCTGGCTTGGGAAAGGGCGCATTTTAAGCGGACATAAAAGCGGACTTATTGCAGGACGCATCGAATCTTTAGTATATTGTAATAATATGATATATAATGTTTTGTTGTACTTCTTGGTGAGGATATAAAAGCGGACATGAAAGCGGCGAAAGATCGAGGAGAACCGGTTTCGCTCATGGAGCCTTTGCTGATTGGCGACGGATCCCGCCATCGCGGCGCGCTAACAGACCTTGCCCTGGATCTGGCACAAAAGTCCACCGGGCTTCGACGTAGCCTTCCGGAGAGCCTGCTGGCCTCGCTCGCCGATCTGGTGCGTGCGATGACTTGCTACTACAGCAACCTGATCGAAGGGCACGACACTCACCCGGTCGATATCGAACGCGCCCTGAAGAACGACTATAGCAAGAATGCCCACAAGCGCGATCTGCAGCTCGAAGCGAGGGCGCATATCGCCGTTCAGAAGTGGATCGACGGCGGTGGGCTAAGAAGGCGCGCGGCCACAAGCGATGGCATCCGGGAAGTCCATCGCCGTTTCTGCGAGTTATTGCCCGAAGATCTGTTGTGGGTAGAGGACCCGCAAACGAAAGACCGAGTACGGGTCGTCCCCGGTGAACTGCGCGGCAAAGACGTCAAGGTCGGCGCTCATATCGCTGTCAGTTCCGGCGCCATGCCGCGTTTTCTGGAGCGCTTCGAGGAGATCTACAACCACCTCGGCAAGACGGATTCGATCCTGGGTGCTGCAGCGGCGCATCATCGCCTCGTGTGGATTCATCCGTTCGTTGACGGCAATGGCCGCGTTTCACGCCTGATGTCCCATGCGATGCTGTTGGAGACACTCGACACCGGCGCTGTCTGGTCGGTGGCGCGTGGCCTTGCGCGCAATGTTGATGCTTATAAGGGGCATCTTGCCGCATGTGACGGCACCCGTCATAACGACCTTGATGGGCGCGGCAACTTGAGCGAGGAGGCCCTCGCGAGTTTCACGGACTTCTTTCTCAGGACGTGCATCGACCAGGTCGAATTCATGGAAGGCCTGATGCAGCCGGATCGCTTGAGGGCACGCATTCTTGTTTGGGCCGAAGAAGAAATCCGGATCGGTACTTTGCCGCCTAAGTCAGGCAGTATCCTCGAAGCGGTGCTCTACCGGGGAGAGTTGCCTCGTGCCAATGCCGCTGGCGTCGTGGGCGTGGGCGAGCGTCATGCCCGCCGCATTGTCTCGGCACTGATTGAGCGTGGAGTACTCGCCTCGGAGAGTTCGCGCGCGCCGCTGCGCCTGGTCTTCCCGGCGGGGCTCGCTTCGCGTTGGATGCCTGGGTTGTTTCCCGAGAGGATTGGAGAATAGCGGCCGGCGATTGCGCCTTACGAAAGCCGAAGCCGGATCGCCTCATCGCCGCGCTCCGCCGTCCCTGTAGCGAATCCGAGGTCTGTGTGGGGAGAACGTGCGTCGGACGTTGCCTCGCCGTCTCTAAGTGGATTGATTTTATGAAGCTACCAGCGGGGGTTGAACCGAAGGCTTGCTGATTACTAATTACTGAATAGCACCGACATGCGCAACGCTGGTCTGTGGGCGCGTGGATACCTCGTTTGTCAAGAACCTGCGAATCAGTTGGCTTGACCGTGCTGATCGCCTGGTGGCCGACCAGGATGTCCGCCCGCTCAACTGGCCCAGCCACTTGCCCTGTCCACCCGTGCGTCGCGGCCTCGGGTGGATGACAAGTCATTGAGGACACTGGGTTGGGGCAGTCGAGGTATGACCCACGGCCTTAGAAACCAATGTAAACTGCCTACCCAAATTACCCACCCAAATTCGTGCTCATGGCACTCGATTTTGGTTAGCGCCTGTTTGTAAATTATTGAAAGGATTGGTCGGGGCGAGTGGATTCGAACCACCGACCTCCTGGTCCCGAACCAGGCGCTCTAGCCAGGCTGAGCCACGCCCCGATATACACAGTGTAATCGGTTGCGTGACCTCGCACAAGCGCTTACCATCGGATTCGTGGCGGAAATGGGGAAGCTACGCGAGTTGCCGGCGGTACATGAGGTGCTGGCCAGCCTGGCGAAGGAAACTGCGCGCTTTCCAAGAGCGCTGGTGGTGGCCGAGATCCGGCGTGCGATCGAGGACGCGCGCGGCGACATCCTGGCCGGGCGCGACGGTGGGCTCTGGGTGGCGGCCCGCGTGGAAGCGGCTCTCAACGCCATTGCGCAGCCTTCGCTGCGGCGCGTCATCAACGCAACCGGTGTGGTGGTGCACACCAACCTGGGGCGCGCGCCACTGGCCGAGTTTTCGGTCGAGGCCGGCTATTCCAACCTGGAATACGATCTGGCGAGCGGCAAGCGCGGCCGGCGCGATGTTCACGTCGGCCCGCTGCTGCGTCGGCTGCTGGGCGCGCCCGCCATCGCCGTCAACAACAACGCGGCGGCGCTCTTACTGGCGCTCAACGAGCTGGCGGACGGCGGCGAGGTGGTGGTTTCGCGCGGCGAGCTGATCGAAATCGGGGACGGCTTCCGCATCCCCGAGATCATGGCGCGCTCCGGCGCGGCGCTACGCGAGGTTGGCACCACCAACCGGACGCGCATCGAGGATTACCGCGGCGCGCTCAACGACCGCACCCGCCTGCTGCTGCGCGTCAATCCCAGCAACTTCCGCATCCAAGGGTTCACCGGGCGGCCCGAGTTGAATGAGCTGGTGGCGCTGGGCCGCGAACGAGGCTTGCCGGTTTTCGAAGACCTGGGCAGCGGGTGCGTGGTGGACTTGCGGCCGTTCGGGATTGACGAGCCGCTGGTGCGGGCGAGCCTCGAAGCCGGCGTGGACCTGGTGTCGTTCAGCGGCGACAAGTTGTTGGGAGGCCCGCAGGCGGGAATTCTCGCGGGGAAGGCGGAACTCGTCAGCCGTCTGCGCCGCAACCCTTTGTTTCGCGCCCTTCGCCTGGACAAGCTAATTTACCAGGCCCTGGAAACCACGCTGCGCCTGCTGCTGCTGGAGCGCTGGGAAGAGATCCCCGTGCTGGCGATGATTCGCCAGCCGGCCGCCACTATCCGAGCGCGCGCCGAGGCGCTGGTGGCGCAGGTCCCCGACCTGCGTACGGAAGTCGTTTCCGGTTCGTCCGTGATCGGCGGCGGCGCCACGCCGGAGCAGTCCATCGCCACCTGGCTGATCTCGATCGAGTGCCCGGATGTTGTGGCAGCCGAGCGTCAGCTTCGCGCCGCGGACCCGCCCGTGGTGGCGCGCATAGAAAAGGACCGCCTGCTGCTCGATCTGCGCACCGTGCTTGCCGGTGAAGAGGACGGCTTGGTTCGCGCGCTAAAGGCTATCAACCAAAATGAAAAATGACCGCTCCCTATGGTCGCGGCTCCGAATGATGGTCGCGCTGCGATTGAGCGAACTATTTTTCCGGCGCTTTACGCGCGTTCCTGGTAAGTGCCTTCCGCGGTATTGACGCGGATCTTTTCGCCTTCGGTGATGAAGGGGGGCACCTGCACCACCAGGCCGGTTTCGAGCTTGGCCGGCTTGGTGACGTTCGAAACCGAGGCGCCCTTCATGCCGGGTTCGGTCTCCACCACGGTCAGGTCCACGGTGGCCGGCAGCTCCACGCTGATCGGCTTGCCCTCGTAGAATTCCACGCTGACGAGCAACTGCGGAATCAGGTATTGGATGGCATCGCCGAGCAACTCCTTCATCAGGTGCATCTGCTCGAAGCTCTCGGTGTTCATGAAGTAGAAGAACTCGCCGTCGTCGTACAGGTACTCCATCTGCTGTTCTTCCATGACGGCCTTTTCGACCTTGTCTTCGGAAGAGAAGCGGTGTTCGGTCATGGAACCCGAGCGCAGACTGCGCATCCTGACTTGTACGAACCCGCGCAGGTTGCCCGGCGTCCGGTGGTTGACGCTGAAAACGGAATAAAGCTCGTTGTTGAACTTAATCACCATTCCCGGACGCAATTGTGTTGCAGAAATCATGAAACTCCTTGAGATGTGAACTTGAAAATCCAGTATAGCAAGCCGCCTGCGTCCAGACAGCGCTGCTGGAGCGGGTTTGGCCCACTACCGCGGCCCACGTAATCGTGTTCTTACTTTTGGCGGCAAGCTAAGAGCGTCCCCGTCCTACTCGAAGCGCAGGGCGCGCATGGGATCGACGGCGGTGGCGCGGCGCGCCGGCACATAGCCGGCCAGGCCGGCGACGGCGGCGATGGAGGCGCAAGCCAGGATCATCGTCGTGGGATCGCTCGCGTGGATGCCGAACAGTTGTGCTTCGATCAGGCGCGTCAGCCCCCACGCGCCCGTCAGCCCGATAGCGAGACCCGCCACGGAGAGCACGATCACCTCGCGCATCACCAGCCAGATGACGTTTCCGCCCGCCGCGCCCAAAGCCATGCGGATGCCGATCTCGCGCGTGCGCCGCTCCACCATGTACGCCATTACGCCATACAGACCCAGCGCGGCCAGCAGCGTAGCGAGCAGGCCAAACGCGCTCGAGAGCGTCGCCAGCATCCGTTCGGTCACCAGCGAAATGTCCATCTGCTGCTCGAGTGTGCGCATGCCGAACACCGGGACGTTCGTATCCACGCTTTGAGCGGCATGGCGCAGCGCGGGGAAGAAATTGGCCGGTTCGCTGGCGGTGCGCACGTAAGCGTTGGTGCCGACCACAAATTCCACTTGCCGGTAGGGCCGATAGAGCTCATACGGAACCTCGTCCCGCATGTTCTCGTACTTGGTATCCCGCACCACACCGACAATTTCAATATCCAGTTTGGTGCCCGGATTGCCGCCCATGCCGATATGTCTGCCAATGGGACTGGCGGAGCCGAAGTAGCGCCGGGCGAACTTCTCGTTGACGATGGCCGCCGGCGGCGTGCCTTTATCGTCGCGCAGGTCGAATCCGCGGCCCAGCAGGACGGGAATGCGCATAGCTTCGAAGAAGCCCGGCGAGACGTACTGCATGTGGGGATCGACCCACTCGCCCTGCTTGGCCGTGTATCCTTCCACGGCGATGGAGCTGTCCCACTCATCGTCATCCAGCACTGCCACCACAGCCAGGCCCTCCGCGTTGACGCCCGGAAGTGCGCGCAGCTTTTCCTCCAACTGGCGGTAGTATTCCAGGCTGCGCTCGGGTTTGTATCCGTTGACGGTGGGGTCAACCGCGAAGGTCACCAGATGATCCAGTTGGAAACCGGGATGCAGCTCCTTCAGATGGTTGAGGCTTTGCAAGAAAAGACCGGCGCCGATGAGCAGCAGCAAAGAGAGCGCCACTTGCGCGGTCACCAGGCCTTTGCGCAGCGCCACCGCGGCGCCGCCGATTACCGCGCCCGCCTGGTCCTTCAGCGTGGAAGCCAGCTTCGGGCGGCTGGCCTGCAATGCGGGGGCGAGGCCGAAAACCAGGCCCGTGAGCACCGAAACCGCCAGCGTAAACAGCAGCACGCGCCAATCGGGAGTAGCGGTCAGCGTGAGCGCGGCAACACTGGCGGGCAGAAACGCGATCAGCGCGTGGTCGATCCACAAAGCCAGCGCTACACCGGCCGCGCCGCCCGCCAGCGAAAGGAGGGTGCTTTCCAGAAGAAGCTGGCAAACGATGCGCGCGCGGCTCGCGCCCAGGGCCAGCCGCACCGCGATCTCCTTTTGCCGCGCGGTGGCCCGCGCCACCAGCAGGTTGGCCAGGTTTGAACAGGAAATCAGCAGCACCAGCCCCACCATCCCCATCAGCGCCGCGAGCGGCTTCGAGAATTGCTCGCGCAAGTACGAGTGGCCCTTGGAGGCGGGAAGCAGGTTCATCCACATGCGCAGAAATTGCTGCCGGGTGTAGTCGGTGGTTTTGGCGAAATCCTTCTCGCGCACCTCGCCGCTCAGGATCTGGTGGAACAGCGGCTGCAGTCCGGCCTTGGCCTGTTCCATCGTCTCACCGGGTTTGAGGCGGCCGAACGCCTGCACGAAGCGGCCGCGGCGGTCGTTGAGCGAATACCAGGGGCCGGCGGTGACCTCATGCTTCATCATCATCGGGATGCGGATCTGCGGCGAGTAGCCTTTCTCCACCCCGTCGAAGCCGGCCTGGCTGACGCCGACAATGGTCATCGGGTAACCGGCCACCACGATTTTCCTACCGATCACGCCGGGGTCGGCCGCGAACCGCGTGGTCCAATAGCCATAGCTGAGTACGACCAATGGATGGCCGCCCTGAACCAGATCGTCCGACGCCGTGAAGACGCGCCCCAGTGCAGCGCGAACGCCCAGCACCGGGAAGTAGTTTCCGGAAACCAGCTCGGCCGAGACCAGTTCGGTGCGGCCCTCGGTGGTGAGGCTGAGGCGCATCCCGTATTTGCAGAACATGCCGGCGAAGACCGGGTTCTTATCGCGGAAGTCCTGATACATCGGGTAAGAGATGGAGTTGTCGCCGGTGTTGCTGCCATAGTGCTCGCCCTTGGCCTGCAGCAGGACGAGCTGCTCTGGGTGCTTGACGGGCAGCAGTTCCAGCATGAGCTGATTGACGAGGCTGAAAATCGCCGCATTCGCGCCGATTCCGAGCGCCAGCGAAACCACAGCCACAATGACGAACAAAGGCGACTTCCGGAGGGCGCGAAAAGCGTAACGCAGGTCTTGCAGCATGATGGTTATACCAAGAGCCGGGGAAAAGGTTACCAACGCGGCGAGAGAAACTGCGCGGTGACCCGCGTCGCTCGCCGATCACGCCGGGCGCCGCAGAGGCCGGAGTGGAGATCAGGAGCCCACGTGGACCGGCAGGGCCAGCAGAATGACCAGGTTCCAGGCCACCAGGCCGCCGTACCAATAGGAAGCCAGCCGGATGAGAGCGAATCTCCGCGTGTACACGCAGAAAGCGCCCAGGCCAAGCGCGAGTACCTTCGAGACCGTGAGGCCAATCGCAGGCCCCGCGTGCATCAACAGGCGTACGAACGGACTGGCTTCCACCGCTCCCAGCCGCAAGCCAAGCAGGGTGGTGAGCAGGTCCAGAATCTGCAAATAGACAAATACCTTGATGGCCATCAGAGCTTCCCCTCCGCCGCGGCAAGTGCTTGGGTGTCATTGTATCCGCCGGAAACCAAAAAAGACAGGTACATTTTGCGAAGCCTGGGCAGGAGGGAACCTTGGTCCCAGTACAAAACATTACAGTTAAGCCGTCGTGGTCTTCCAGAAACCGCGTCGGAGCAGACAGAGTCTACTGGCTGAGCGACAACTTCAGCACCTTAGTCTGGCCATTGCGGATTTCCAGCGCCGAGGTGTTCTGCGCCCCGTCTTTTTCTACCTGCACACGGTACGATCCCGGAGGCAGGGCAATTTGCGCGGGCGTGGTTTGCGGGAATCGCTTGCCGTTGATGGTGATGGCTGCGCCGGCCGGCGAACTGGTGACCCACAGGGTGCCCTGGATGGAGCGCAGGATCACCATGGGAAGCTCCATGGATCCGGACCCGACGTCGAGGTCGCGGTGCTCCGGCTGGTAGCCCGCCATGGCGATGGAAACGGTATGGCGGCCGGGCGCGGCATCGAGCGAGCACGGCGTCGAGCAGGTCATCTCATGTCTTCCGTCGAGCATCGCGATGGCGCCGGCCGGACTGGTGATCACGGTCACTTCGGCCGGCTCGGGCACTACCGCCGGCGCCATTCGCCGTGCCGGCGCCGCCACCGGTGGTTGGGCCGACGCTACAGGCACCTCGGCGTCCGCATCGAGTGGCTTGGCGGTTTCTCCGGCAGGCTTGTTCTCCTCGCCGGGCGCTGGCGCGGCCGATAGTGGACTGGGCTTGCTCTCATCCGTGGCAGATGGCGATGGCGATACCGGCGCGGGTGCGGGCGGCGCCGCGCGCTTCGCATTGGCGGCGATGGCCGGCGGCGCTTTGGGCTCTGGCGCGAGATCGGTTGCCGCGCCTCCCCGGCCGCCTGGCATCAGCCACGAAAACCTCGAGGTTTGCCACCCGATTAGCGCGAGCACGCCCGCCGCCATCAGAATCGCCGCCAGGAATGGAAGAAAGCCGAGCCTGGAACGCTCGCCCCGCGTATTTGCGGTTTCGTCGCCGCGGCGCGGGCGGCGGGCGGGCGGCAGCGTGATGGCGGCGCGTGGAGCTCCCGCCAGCGTGGGCTCATTCAAGGCGCCGCCGCGCGCCAGGGTTTTCCAGGTGCGCGACGCCGCGCACGCCTTTTCCAGGCTGCGGACAAACTCCTGACAAGTGGCGTAACGGTCGGCGGGCTTCTTCGCCAGACCCTTTGAGAGTACAGCCTCAATGGGGACCGTCAAGGTCGAGTTCAAAAGGTGCGCGGGCCTCGGCTCCTCCGCCACAATCTTGTAGACCACCGTGGTCAGGTGCTCCCCCGTGTATGGCTTTTCGCCGGTCAGCATCTCGTAGGCAATCACCGTCAGCGAGAACTGATCGGAACGGCCGTCCACCGGCTGGCCCTGCACCTGTTCGGGCGACATGTAATGCGGCGTGCCGACGATGGAGCCGGTCATGGTGAGTTGCTCGGAGGTGGTGATTTTGGCGATGCCGAAATCGGCGATTTTGGCCGTGCCATCGGTGGCGATCATGATATTTGCCGGCTTGATATCGCGGTGTACGATTCCCCTCTGATGAGCGTAATCGAGCGCGCCCGCGGTTTGCGTCAGGAGGCGGAACATCCGTTCCGGATCGATCGGCCGCGGCGCTGAAAGAATCTGGTCGAGCGTGGGTCCATCCACGTATTCCATGGCGATAAACGCCAGGTCGTCCTGCTGCTCGACATCGTAGATGGTGACGATGCTGGGATGCGAGAGGATGCCGGCCGAACGGGCTTCGCGGAACAGCCGTTCGCGCAGCCGCTCCTGCTCGCCGGGATCGCGCACGTTACCGAGCTGAATGGTCTTGATCGCCACCGGCCTGCCGATATTGGGATCGATCGCGTGATACACCACTCCCATGGCGCCGCGGCCCAGTTCCCGAACGATCTTGTACCGTCCAATGCGCTCCATCGTCGATCAGTCGCAACTCCCCGCTAGTGATAGGATACGGCTTTACCACGCGATCCGTCATCTCGCGAGTGAGCGGCAGCTAAGGGCCTGTCACGAAATAACCATGCCAAATCCTTTGCGACCGACGTGGCGCACGCACTCGTGCGTGCCGTGTCGAGACTCTTCTCGACACGTCTTTTTCCGGCGGCGCCTTGCGTCGGCACGAGTGCCGACGCGGCACCGACGAGTGCGTGCGCCACGTCGGATGGCACGGCTATTTTCCGACAGGCCCTAAGCGCCGCGCCACGGCGCCGCTGTCAGGGGTTTCTCATGGCCTCGTTGAGACCCTGGAAGATGGCGTCATAGTGGCCGCTCTCGGCGGCGAAGCGGAGACGCTTCACGTTTTCGACGCAGATCTCAGCCGCCGCGGGCTGGGCCTTCAGGATTTCCATCGCCTCCGCAATGAACTTGTCGAGTGGCATCGCGCGAGGGTCGGCGGCCCCATTTGAGAGATGCGTGGCGACATAGGGAGGGATGAGTTCGAGAACCTCCGTGGTAGTCCCACGGAGTTGATAGCGAAGTGACTGGGTATAGGAGTGGAGAGCGGCCTTGGTTGCGCAATAAGTGGGGGTTGGCGCCATCGGAACGAACGCCAGCCCGGAGGTCACGTTCATGATGGCGGAGTAAGGCTGCCTTTCGAGGAGAGGCAGCAGCGCCGCGGTCAGCCGGATGGGGCCCAGCAGATTGGTGGCGACGATGGCTTCCGCATCGCTGAGCGGGTCCGGTTGCGCTGGCAGCTTTTCGAACCGCATGATTCCAGCATTATTGACGAGTACGTTCAGCGCCGGGTAACGCACGGCTAACTCAGCCGCGAAAGCGCGTATGTTGGCTGGGTCTTCTACGTCGAGCGCAAGCGATGCCATACCGGGGTTCGCGGCTGTGGTCTCCTCGAGCGCCTGCTGGCGGCGGCCGGCGATAATGACGCGGTTTCCCAATGCGTGGAAGGCCTCCGCCAGGCCGCGGCCTATGCCCGTGCCGCCGCCCGTGATCAGGATCGTATTGCCGGTAATCTTCATGGAGACAAGTTTATTCCAAGGCGGAGGCAACCACGCGGACGAAATGGTTCGTATGCGCGTGGAACTCACGCTCGCGGCGGTTTTCGATTGGCCGAATGGCTCTTTTTAGCTAGCAACTTGCGGGGTTGGCGAGCGGGTCCAGAGGTTATAATGCAAAGCGAGTGGGACGGCCGCAGCGCGCCCACTCCGGACAATCCGCGCCGCCGGGTTTTCGCGGAAGGAGAGTATCGTGCGCTCCTGGTCCTCGTTTCCACTTTTTGTACTCCTGTGCGCCTTTCTGCTGCCGCCGCCCGCGCACGCGATCAAGCGCCGGAAGGACGACACCTTCGACTTCGGTTCGACGAACTGCTTCGCGGGAATGATTCAAGGCAAGGTGTACGACATCCCCTATGACACGCAGAGGCTCGGACCGATGCTGCCGACGCTCGAACGGACGAAGCCGGGGGGCACCGTCTGCACCTTCACCCTCAACGTCCCCACGCGATCCTGGCTGCAAGGCATAACGGGTGTGACGGACCGCCTCGAATGGTTCGCGATCGACTACCAGGCCGACTTCTGGGTTAAGGAAGCTGGCAGGTACTCGTTCTCTTTGGAATCCGACGATGGCAGCATTCTTTTCATCGACGAGCGCCGGGTCGTGGATAACGACGGGGTACATTCCACAACATATGCGAGCGGCCGGACCGAGCTTACGGAGGGTATGCATCACCTACGCGTGGCCTATTATCAGGGACCGCGCGATGAAGTGGCCTTGACGCTGAAGGTTTCGCCGCCGAAAGGCGACTGGAAGCTCTTCGATATCCGCGACTACCGGCTGCCGATGCCGGCGCCGGTCGAAACCGCCGAGGACGACCAGCAGCGCCCGATTCTGCGGCGGGCCGATTCCGCTCACGATCCGCTGTCCGAAAAGCTGTTTGAACGGCCCGCCATGGAGGCCCTCCAGGCCAGCCCGCCGCCGCACGCCTTCGATTTTCACGTGAGCGCTCTCCGCTTCCGGCCGGGTGTCGTGGGCTCGCAGTACGCGGTGGCCGTGGACGTGCCGGCTGCCGGCATCAAGACCACGCCGGGCCCCCTGCAAACGTTCCGGCTGCACGTCCTGGTGATAGCGCTGATCCGCGACGCGGGAGGCCGCGTGGTGGAGAAGATCAGCCATGACTTCCCGTTCACTTTTCCCGATACGCGGCTGGCCGCCTTGCGGGCTGGTTCGCTCCGCTACTCGCAGCCGGTCACGCTGCCGCCGGGCCGGTACACCTTGGAAGCGGCGGTCGCCGACCGCGAAGCCAACCAGGCCAGCGTCGAGACCGTGCAATTCGAGAATCCGGGCTCGGGCGGTGTCGCCCTCAGCGACCTGCTGCTGGTGAAGACGCTGGATGACGTCAACGGGCCGCCGGATCCGGCCGATCCCCTGGAGTACGGCGGCAAACGCGCGTCGCCGGAGCTGGATGGCGTGGTGAATATGTCGGCCCATCCATTCGTGTATTTCATGGTGTATCCCGATACGGCCGCCGAAGCGAAGCCGAGCATGGAGGTCGAGCTTTCGCTGGCTGGCCGCGTGATCGCCCGCCAGACCGCCGATCTTCCCGCGCCCGATCCCTCCGGCGCCATTCCGATGAGCATCGCCACGGTGCCCGCGCCGGGCAAGTATGCGATCAAGATCGCCATTCAACAAGGCGCCCAGCGCGTGGAGCGGCGTCTGGAGTACGCGGTGGCCGGGCAATAAGGCGCGCACGGGCAGAAGCCGGACGTTTCTGGCGCCGGCTTCCACGTCACAGTTCCAGCTTGCCCTGGTAGATCATTTCGTCCGGGAAGAAGTCCTGCGCGAACTTCAGCCGGCCAATCTCGGCATCGAATTCGACCTTGTCCTTCCGCGTGATCTCGTTGGTGCGCGGGAAAAGATAAATAATTACCGGCCCGTCGTCGCGCAGCAGAACTTCCACGCTGGAAGGCTTCATGTCCTTTTTGCCCTCGCGTTTGATCGCCGCGCGATTCTTCAACTCCGCGCCCAGGTTGTCCGGATCCCCGTGGACGATGCCGCTGGGCACGCCATACACCGCGATCGCGTAATGGTCTTCGTCCACCGAAGGCGCATTCGGTTCGTGGGTGATGAGCAGGGCCGAACTCATCGGCAGCGCGCTAATCCAACGCAGTGTCAGCGCCGGCATCTGCCCGGAATCCGTACTGCCGGCGTCATTGGAGCCACGCCCCATGCCGCCGCGCCGCCCCATTCCGGGAAGTCCCAGGCCGATCCCGCCGATTCCGAGGCCGGGCGCGCCCATGCCAGCCCGCGACTGCCCGAGCCTGCCCGACCCGTCCGGCGAGGGCGTCACGGTCTTCGCCCATGGCGACTCCGTGAGCACCTGCCGCGCTTCCTCCACGGTCCATTCCGCAATCTGCTTGTCCTTCCAAGGCTGCGAATCGGCCGCCATTGCCGCGCCGCCGGCGATAGCCAGCACGATCCAGGCACACATCGGTCTTTGGAGCATTCATACCTTTAAACGCGTTCCAACCCGCGCCGGTTGCCGTCTATTACCGCCGCCGGCTTTCAGAGCCGCGACCACAGGGAGCGGTCGCGCCGTCCCGCGCCGCATGGCCCTTTCGAGCTAGCAATCTCCGGCGCAGCCCGCGCGCCGGCGACGTTATAATTCAAACGAGTGGCCCGAAGCGCGCCCATTTCGGCGGAAGCCTGCGCTGCCGGCTTTCTCACGGAAGGAGAGCTTAGTGCGCTCTTGGTCCTTTTTTCTTCTTATTGCTACGCTCGCGGCGCAGACCCAGACCGGCGGGGTTAGCACCCGAGACGAGACATTCACCTTTCAATCGACGGTAAACCTGGTGCGCGTTCCGGTGGTGGTTCGCGACAAGCAGGGAAACACGGTTGGCAACTTGCAAAAGCAGGACTTTCAGCTCACCGATCGCGGCAAGCCGCAGGAGATCGCACAGTTCACCCTGGAGGGCAGCGCCGTCCCGAAGGCCGCGCAGCCGGCCAAAGCGGAAATGCCGGGCGAGCCGGCCAAGGCAAAGCCGGTGGTCCCCAGCCGCTTCGTGGCCTTTGTCTTCGACGATGTCCATCTCAAGCTGGAAGATCTGATGAACGCGCGCAAGGCCGCCCTGAAGCACATCGAGGGGATACCACCGCAGGAGCGCATCGCGGTGCTGACGCTCTCCGGCACTACGACGCTCGAGTTCACCAATGACGTGGCGAAATTAAGCGAGGCGCTGATGAAGATCATGCCCGTGCCGCCGCGCGTGCATTTCCCTCCGGCCAGCTTTTACGTGGCGGACCTGTTCATGAAGAATCCCGGCGACGAGCTGGCGGGCTGCAGCACGACAGGGCCTAGCTGCGCGTATACCTGCACCTCAATGCCGCCGGCGCTGTTGATGCAGACCTACATCACCATGGATTGCCTCACACTAAATTGTCACCAGGTGAACGAAGCTGCCCCCATCGCCAGATCCACTCTCCGCGCAGTCTACAACGAAGGCGCCAGCGACGCCAGCAGCGCTTTCCGCATCCTCAACAACGTGGTGCGGCTGCTCGGCTCCATGCCGGGCGACCGGATTATGCTTTTGGTCTCGCCCGGCATGTACCTGCCCGACGAGTTGCAGCGGAGCCTCAGCGAATCCATCGACCGCGCCACCCGCTCCGGCGTCATCATCAACACCCTCGACGGGCGCGGAGTATTCACCATCGACCCGACCGGCGAAGTTCCCGGCTGCCGTCTATCGAGCCCCGACACCGGATTGCAGGTGGCCCGGTTCGCCCATGACGCCATCACCGCCCAGGGGCTGATACTGCATGACCTGGCCGATGCAACCGGTGGCACCGCGCTCGCGCAGAACGATTTCCTGGCCGAATTCAACCGCCTGGCCAACCCGCCGGAGTACGTCTACTATTTGGGCTTCTATCCCAAGGATCTCAAAACGGACGGAAGGTTCCACGATATTAAAGTGACACTGGCGAACGGCAAGGGACTTTCGGTGCAGGCGCGCAAGGGTTATTGGGCGTCAGACCACGTGGAGGATGCCGCAACCGCTTCCACGCGGGAAATCGGCGAGGCCGTGTTCTCCCACGACGAGCTGCGCGATCTGCCGCTCGACATCGACACTCAGTTCTATAAGACCACCACCGCGGAAGCCAGGCTGAAAGTCATCGCTCACCTCGACATCCGGCAGCTTCACTTACGCAAGCAGGACGACCGGAATCGCAACGACGTGACCCTGGTGTGCGCCCTTTTCGATGGCAACGGCAACTACGTGAAAGGGACCCAGAAGGTGGTGGAAATCCGGTTGACCGACCAGGATGTCGAGCACCGGCGTTCGCTTGGCGTCACGGTCAATAACGACTTCGACGTCAAGAGCGGCTCTTACATGATTCGCGTGGTCGCGCGCGACGCCGAAAGCCAGCAAATGGCCAGCGCCAACGACACCGTGGAGATCCCATGAGAACTTCGCGGACGCCGCGCGAAGCAGCGTCGAGACGGATCTCGACGCTGCACGCAGGAATGCGTAATATTGCATACTTTTCCCAGTCTCGGAATGCCGCGGCGACCTTGTGGGGCAGAGCCCCTGGTCTGCGTGGGTCCCCCTGGACCCGCTCTCCGTCAGAGGAATCAGGTACTTGCCCGGGCGATGCGCGACCAGGGGGTCGCGCGCGGACGAGGGCGTCCGCCCCACAATTTACCGCTGGCGCTCGGAAAGGGAAAAGTATCCGGCATTACGCAGGAATGCGCGCGCCACGGCCGTGGGCGCTGCTGCTGTTGCTGGGTTTGCCGCTGCTGGCTCAAACCGGCGCAGCCAGTGCGGGAGCGAAACCCGAGCCACAGTTGGTGCTGGTGGATGCGGTGGTGACCGGCCAGAACGGCGAACCTGTCCATGGCCTGGCGGCGGCCGATTTCCATGTCTTCGAAGATGGCAAGGAACAATCGATCACCGGACTGCTGACTCACACCGGACCCGCCGTGACGGGAATCAGCCAGCAACAGCACGTCGTCCTCATGTTCGGTGTGCAGTCCGCCGACGATCGTAAGTGGATCCAGCAGGCTGCCGGCAAATTCGTGGCGGACAATGCCGGCCCCAACCGGTTGATCTCCATCGTTTACACGGACGTTTGCTACAACACGACCTCCACGCCATTCACGTCCGATGGCGGCCGGCTGCAACACGCGCTCGGTGAATGGCCGGACCTAACGCACTGCGATCATCCCGCCGATCCCGGTGGAGATCTGCGGCCGCTCTATTTCGCCCAAGTGGCGAAGGGCCTGGCCAAGGTGCCCGGCCACAAAGTAGTGGTCCTGTTCGTGCCCCATGTTGCGCCATCTACCGGCGCTGCCGGCGAGCAGCCGTCGGAGTCCCTTTTTTCGACGCGGCGCACGCGGGGCAAGAGCGAGAAGAACGCGGGACCGCACCAGGATCCGTTTGACATGGAGCTCGAGTTCCGCAAGGCGGATGTTTCGGTCTATCCGGTGGAAGCGCAAGCCGGCGTGGCAACTCCGGGCTGGGCGCTCGATCTGGCCGAAGCCACTGGCGGGTCCGCGCTCGCCCGCGGCAGCGACGGTCCCGGCGTTTTCGATCCGCTGACCCGCGAGCAGGACGAAGCCTACACGCTGGCTTACTCGCCGGCGGTATCCGCGGAAGGAAGCTGCCATACGCTCAAGGTCACGGTGAACCGGGCCGACGTGAAAGTGGGCGGGCGAAACCTGTACTGCAACGCCGGCCAGGTGACGGTGGCCGCCGTCAAGCCAAAGGAGAACGAGTTAGAACGGCTGGCGGAGTCGGCGGAAGCCGGCAACATAGCGGCGTCGGCTTCGGTCCCGTTCTTTTATGAGGCCAACGGCGTGGCGCGAGTCAACGTAGCGCTCGATGTTCCGACTCCAGCTCTCGATCCCACCGAAATGAACGGCGGGGTTCACGCCGAGATGGATGTGCTCGGCCTGGCGTACATCCCTGGCGGCGACGTGGCCGCCCGCTTCAGAAATAAAGTGAAGTTCGATTTCGAAACCCGCCAGCAGTTCGACGATTTTCTGCGGCACCCGCTCCACTATGAGAGGCAGTTTGAAGTGGTTCCGGGCAACTACCAGTTCAAGGTTATTTTTCGCACCGCCCAGGATCGTTTCGGCGCCGTCGAAGCTCCCCTGGCGATCGATCCGTTCAACGCCGCGCAACTCAGCTTGAGCGCCATAGCCCTCAGCCGCAATGTGCAGCCGATATCGCCCGAGGCCGCGCAGGACGAGACCGAAGCAGGCAAGACCCCGCTGATTTTCCGCGGCAACCGGATCGCCGTCTCCGGCTCCGATGTTCTGTCGAAGACCGGCACGGCCGAGGCCTATTTCGAAATCTACGAGCCGCTCGCCAATGGCGCCGCGACGGTCCAATTGTCCATGCGGCTGCGCCTGCTGGACGCACAGAGCAACGAGCAAGCGTGGAGTTCCGGCGATGTCGACCTGAGCACCCTGGCCAAGTCCGCCAATAAGGTGATTCCGATCGCGCTCAAATTGCCGGTCGCAACCCTTCCGCCCGGAACCTATCGCGCCGAGCTGACCGTGACAGATTCCGCTGGCGGCCAGGCCATGCGCAGCATGCAATTCCGGACGGAGTGATACATCGCTGCGTCAAGAGGCGGAATACAGCCGGATTCGAGGGGCGGACCCCCTGGTCCGCGCGGGACGCCCCCGTCCCGCCCCACAATCGCGGTGTGGGGGTCAGACAGCACTGTCCACGCAGGGAAAGAGCAGTGCCTTGGGCAAATCACCGGCGACAAGATCGCCGGCGTTACCGGAGTTTTTACGGCTCCAGCGTCAGGGTAGTTTTTCCGGCGGCGCCCGAGTAAATCAGCTCCAGCGTGCGGAGCTTCTCTCTCTTGCCGCTGTACGGGAAGAAAACCAGTCCGGCCACCGGGAGAGCGCGATCGCCTTCCGGAAGCGCGGCCCGTTGCACGCGCTGTGCCATGGCGCGCTGCACTTCAATGGGAACCTTGACCGGAAAAGGCGGCATTTTGCCCTCGCCTCTCGGGTCTATTTTTTCCTTCTGCTCTGGCTCGTCGTCGCCGCTGAAGATGCCATTGGTCTTCTTTTTTTCTGGTTCGGGCGGCTGCCATTCGGGGTCTTTGACGTTACTGAGCACCGCTCCGTACGGCTGGCTGGGCACCGCCTTTTTGCCGTTGATGCGGAGCGTGAAGTCGTCGAAGGATAGCCTGATTCGGGCGCCCTTCGGGCCGTAGAAACCGGTTTCGACCACCACATAATCTTCCGTGGTCAGGTTCCCTTGCGCCGTGGGTACCGCGTGTCCCTGGAACTCGGCCGCAATCGTCACCTTGCCCGCGTCAGCCTGGTCGGGATAATCCGTAGGAGCCGATCTGGGCGGCATGCCCTTGGTTTCGAGCGGCGCGTCCTTAGCTGCCGGGGGTTGGCTTGGCGGGTTTTGGCCCTGCACGCACAGGCAGATGGCGGCAATCGGCACACCCATCCTCAATACGGGAAAGAGTCGCATTCCAACTAAGAAACTAGCACAGTCGAGGCTCTCGCCGCCCGCGCTGATCCGCAGGGCGCCCGAGCATTGTTACTCGACGGGCTTGTTGGGCGTGTCCGAAGGCGGCGTGTCTTTTAACGAGTCCTTGAAGCCACGAATGCCCTGGGCAAGTCCCTTACCGAGCTCGGGCAGCTTGGACGGCCCGAAAAACAAAAGGCAAATACCCAAGATCAAAAGCAGATGCTGGGGCCGTAACAGATCCTCAATCATAATGATGCTCCACTTGCAAGATACCACACTTCAATAAGACCGGGGGACAGACTACACTGTCCCAAGGCGCCGCTCTTGCGCCGCGTGGACAGTGCTGTCTGTCCCCCGCACCTTATTCCGCCGGCTGTTGCTGCGACAGGCAGTGGAGGGAGCCGAAGCCCAGAATCATATCGACGCAGTGAATTCCCACTACCGGGCGGTCGGGGAACAGTTCCCCCAGTATCCCGAGCGCCACGCGGTCGTTGGGGTCGTTGAAGGTGGGGACCAGGACCCCCGCGTTACAAATGTAGAAATTGGCGTAACTGGCGGGCAGGCGGCAGCCGTCGAAAACGAGCGGCGCGGGCATCGGCAGCGCCACCACCTCTGGCTTGGAGCCGTCTTCCAGACGCAGGTCCGGGACGCGTTCCCAGTTTTCCTCGAGCGGTCGATAGTTGACATCGGCCGGGTTGTCCTCCCGAATCAGCACGAGCGTGCGGGCGTTGACGAAGCGGCAGATGTCATCGATGTGGCCGTGGGTGTCGTCGCCGGCGGGTCCGCGGCTCAGCCAGCAGATGTTGCGGACACCCAAACACTCGCGCAGGGCGGCCTCAAACCCGGCCCGGCCGAGGCCCGGGTTGCGCACCTGGATCTTGGGATCGAGATAACACTCCTCGGTGGTAATCAGCGTCCCTCGGCCGTTGACCTCGATTCCGCCGCCTTCCAGGATAATCGGCGCGTCGAAAAGCCGCTTGCCGAGACGTCTGGCTGCGACCTCCGGTACGCGGCGGTCCTTTTGCCAGTCGTCGTACTTGGCCCAGGCGTTGAAGTGGAACTGCACGATAGCGCTTTCGAGCTTGCGGCCCGCGGACCGGCGGACGAACAGCGGGCCGCTGTCGCGCATCCAGCCGCGGTTGGTTGGGTGGACGATGAACTCGACGGCGGCGACGTCCGCGCCGGCGCGCTCCAGATAGCGCGCGGCGCTCCTCGATTCCTCTTTCGACCGGACCAGCAGACGGACCGTTTCGCCGGCTGCGATTTTTCGCACGATCTCGGTATAGACCCAGCGGATGGTGTTCAGTTTGCCGGGCCAATCGGTGGGGTGATGCGGCCAGGCCAGCCAGGTAGCTTCGTGCGTCTCCCATTCGGCGGGCATCGAAAAACCGAGCGAGGCTGCCGGCGGGCGCGAATTCGTCATATGAGTCGAGGATAAACGGTGGCGCCGGACGTGTCCATTTCACATAAGACTGGTAGAATCGTGGGGAACCCACATCATGGCCAAGAAACAAGTCACACATCCGTCACACGACCGCTATCGCAAAGACCTTTCCGAAATGCCGGAATGGCTGAAGAAGAAAGCTTGCCCCAACCGCGACAAGTTTCTCTCCGGCAAACGCATTCAGCCCAAGAACGTGACCGGCCGGGAGAAGCTCGCCGACCTCATCGACGGCGCCTTCCTGGCGTACAATGGCGCCCGCCTGCGCGAAGCCTGCCAGCTCTTCACGGAGAAAATGCTGGAGCCGGACGTGACCATCGGCATGAGCCTCTCGGGCGCGCTGACGCCGGCCGGCCTGGGCTGCTCATCGATCGTTCCGCTGATCAAGGCGGGATTTGTGGATTGGATCGTGGCGACCGGCGCCAATCTTTACCATGACATGCACTTCGCGTTGAACTATCCGGTGCGTGTGGGCGATTTCCGCATGAACGACACCGAGCTTCGCGACAATGACATCGTCCGCGTCTACGACGTGCTGCTCGGCTACAGCGACTGCCTGATGGCCACCGACGAGATTCTGCGCGACATGCTGGTGCAGCCGGAATTCCAGAAGGAAATGGGCACCGCGGAGCTGCATTATTTGCTGGGAAAATACGCCGCCGAGTGGGAACGCAAGGCCGGGTTGAAGGATGTTTCCGTGCTGGCCGCGGCCTATCGCGCGGGCGTGCCGTGCTACACGTCGTCACCGGGCGATTCCACCATTGGCATGAACGTCGCCGGGGTGGAGCTGCGCGGCAACAAGCTGCGCCTGAATCCGTCGATCGACGTCAATGAGACCACTGCCTTTGTGCTGGCCGCCAAGCGGAGTGGCGGCAGGAGTGCGGTGGTGCTGTGGGGTGGTGGCAGTCCCAAGAATTTTACTCTGCAAACCGAACCGCAGATCCAGGAAGTGCTGCGCATCAAGGAATTCGGCCAGGACTTTTTCCTCCAGGTCACCGACGCCCGCCCGGATACCGGCGGGCTGAGCGGCGCCACGCCCAGCGAAGCCGTGAGCTGGGGAAAAGTGGACCCCGACCGCCTGCCCGACGCGGTGGTGTGCTACACCGACACCACCATCGCGATGCCGTTGCTCACGCACTACGCACTCTCCCGCCACAAACCGCGCAAATCGCGCCGCCTTTACGATCAGCGGGGCAAGATGATGAAGGCGCTGACGAAGGAGTACTTCGCCCACAATAAAGTGAAGATGCTCGACGGGTCGGACCCGGTGCTCGATTGATCGATGACTAAGAAGGAGCTTCTCGCCCAAGCGCGCAAACACGGGACGCCGCTGGTGGTGATCGATCACGACGTGATCCGCCGCAATTACGCGAACTTCCGGCGCCACCTGCCGAGAGTGCAGGCTTATTACGCCGTAAAGGCCAACCCGGCGCCGGAGATCGTGCGCACGCTGTACAAAGCAGGCGCCAGTTTCGACGTGGCGTCGCTGCCCGAATTCCTGCTGGTGCACCAGAACATCGAGCGCCTGCCGGCGAAAGAGCGGCAGGATTTCATCTGGGACAAGATCATCTACGCCAACCCCATCAAGCCGCGGGAAACGCTCGAGGCGCTGGACCAATACAAACCGCTGCTGACCTACGACAACTTCGAGGAACTGCGCAAGATCAAGCGGTTTGCGCCGCACGCCGGCCTGGTGCTGCGGCTGCGCGTGCCCAATACCGGGTCGATGGTGGAGCTGTCGTCGAAGTTCGGCTGCGATTCCGGAGAGGCCGTGGACCTGATCGTCGAAGCCTTCCGCGCCGGCCTGGTGGTGGAAGGGCTGAGCTTTCACGTGGGGAGCCAGTGTACTAACTTCGATAACTTCGTACAGGCTCTGAACATCGCGGCAGCCGTGCGGCAGGAGGCACTAGCCCGTGGCCATGAGATCAAGATCCTCGACATCGGCGGCGGATTTCCGGTTCCCTATGACACGCACGTGAAGCCGCTGCGGCCGCTGGCGCGCAAGATCAACGCCGAGATCGACCGGCTGTTCCCGGCGGAAATCGAGATTCTGGCTGAACCGGGCCGGTACCTGGTGGCTACCGCCGCGACGGCCATCGCACGCGTCATCGGCAAAGCGGTTCGCGATGGCAAGACGTGCTATTACATTGACGACAGCGTGTACCACACCTATTCCGGCATCGTGTTCGACCATTGCCAGTATCGTCTCAGTGCCTTCAAGACAGGCGAGAAGGAACTGTCGACAGTCTTTGGCCAGACGTGCGACGGCATGGACATCATCACGCAGTCCGAGGAGCTGCCGAAGCTGGAGATAGACGATCTAGTCTACTCAGAAGACATTGGCGCGTACAGCAACGCGTCGTCAACGTGGTTCAACGGCTTCGCCCCCGCGCAGGTGGTGCACGTCAACGAGTAACCGCCCCGTGGCGCGGGCCGTCCGGCCCGCAGAGCCGAGAGTCCTCTGGGCTTTTCTTCCCGAAACGAGTCGCCTTCGTAGAACCCAAGAAGAGTCGAGACGAATCTCGACTCAGCAGCCTGGACAGGCCGCGCCACGGGGCTATGGGTTGGCGGTGACCTGGACCGTCTTGCGGTCGCGCGGCGCGAGCGACAGCGGCGCGGAATTGGCGGCGGAACTCCGGACGAAGTCCGCGTCCTCGATCGAACCGGCGGGGCTGACCGCCCAAGCCGCCAGCCGGTAATCTCCAGGTGCGAGGGAGGCGAAATAAAACTTGCCTTGCGCGTCCGCCGTGCCCGTCCGCACAGCGCCCGAAGCTCCGCCCGCGGGCGCCAGCGCCAACACTGCGTTGGGAACCGGTTTGCCTTTGGAATCGATCACCGAGCCATCCACCCGCGCCGCCCCGGAACTGACCGTGATCTCCAGCAAGCCGGGAACGCCGAAATCGATAACGTGGCCCGTGATGGGCTGGCCGCCCTGCACGATGGATTTCCAGTAGTAGTCCGGCTGAAGGCCATCGCCGATCTTGTAGGGGATGGGCGCCACGTTGGTCAGGGTGAGCGTCGTATCGCCGTCCATCACATTCTGGTTGATTGCCGGCAGGCCGGGAATCGTCGGGATCAGGTTGAAGAAGACCGGGCCGCGCCCGTTCTCCAGCTTGAAAGCGGCGCGAATTTCGCGGCGGCCCGCCAGGTCCAGCGTTAAACCGTCGATGTGCTTCTCGCCGACGTCGATCGATTGGACCGCGGCCCGGGAACCGGAGAAACCTCCCGCGATGAGATAGTAGGATCCGGGCCTGACGCCGGAAAACTCGAATTCGCCCTCCGGGCCGCGAGTCGCCACCAGCTCCTCGGAAGGGAATCCATCGCGCTCCTTTTTGGGAACCAACCGAACGTTAGCCCGGCCGGCCGGTTCCTCGCCGGTCACCTTGCCGCGCACGCGGACGGTGGGAACCCGCTGCATTTTAATGTCGATTCCGGTCACTTCGGCTCCGGTGGCCAGAACTACCGGTTTGGCCGAGCCGGGCTCGGTGGCATCGGGGTAGAACCGCGCGCGGTACGTCATATCGGGTTGCTCGGGCAAGTCCTGCTCAAAAGTCGGACCGCCGGGGTTGCGGTAGGTGGCGCGCACCAGGTAGCTTCCGGGCTGGAGGTTGGCGATGCGGTACACTCCGCGGTCGTCAGTTTCGCCACTGCCGAGAAAGCGCCACTGCCCGGCCCCGCGGTTGTCCGGGCTGCGGAGCGCCGCCGATACCCGCACGCGCATCAGCGGTTCGCCGTCCTCATCCACGATCTTGCCGGTAATCACGGCTTGCGCGTCGATCTTCACCACCACGCCAGTCAAGTGCTGGCCATCGCCCACGATGCTGTACTCCTCCGTGTTGGCGGGATCGGACCTCGCAGTGGCGTAACCACGCGCCTGCGCGGCGACCCGGTAGAAGCCGGGCTCCACGCTGGGGAAAGAGTAGCGGCCGCGGTCGTCCGTCTCCATGCTGTAGGGATTGCCCGCCGGCGAGGGCCGCATCACGCCGCCGGCATACGATCCGCCGCGATACAGCAGCTTAACGGTGGCGTTCTTCACCGGCGCGCCGGTCTTCGAATCCACAATCGTTCCGGCGATCGAGCCCAGCGGCCTCTCCGGCAGCGCGAGGCCGGCGGCTTTGGCGGCGTCCGCGAGAGAAATCAGGGTGAGCTTGACGATCTGGTGCGCGCCGGGCGCGAGCTTGACCGGCGTGATCCTGCCGGCGAAGTGTTTCAGGAATTCCGGCGTCAGCAGGTTCATGTCGATGGTCTCCCAGGCGATCGCCTGGTACTCGCCCGGTTTGACGTTGATGGCGAAATCTCCGCCCACGCGCGGGCGGGCCTGCTGCGGCCAGCCGTTCGCGTCAGGGGAGATCAGCGTCACCACGGCGTTAGGTGTGGTTTTCCCCTTCGCATCCACCACCGTGCCGGCGAGCTCGGCCACGGCTGTGCTCAGGACGATTTCCAGTTGCTCACCCGAAGTGAGATCGGTGCCCTCCGCAGGGACCGGCCGGCCGCCATAGCGAACCTCCTTCACGTAGCAAGTCGGCGGCAAGCCGTCCACTTCTACCGTGGCGGGAACCGGCAGGATATCCTTCAGTGTGAACTCCCGGCTGGCGATGCGCGCAGGCTGCGGATACCTTCCCTGTATGGGCCCGCGAATCGTCAGCCTGACGTTCGCATTGCCCAGGTCCACGGTGGTCTTCTCTTCCACGGTGACGGTGCCTTGCACATCGCGAGCGGGGTCCAGACGAAGGACGATGCCGTCGATGGACTCGGACACGTCGATGGGTTTGACGGCCGCCATCGGCGGTTTCGCGTTCGGATCGTTCCACTGAGCACTCAGAAAATAGGCTCCCGGGAGCACGCCGCGAATCTCGAAAGTGCCGTCTCCGGGCTGCATCATGGGCGTCATGTTCCCGGAAAAATCGAACCGTGAGGCGTCTCGAGGGACCAGGGTGACCCACGGCATGGGTCCGCCGCCGCCGAAGCCGTTGCCGCTGGCGCTGGCTGGCACGCCTTCCACGCGTCCCCGAACGCGCACCGTCTTGGCTTTTCGCAGCCGGATGTCGATCCCGTGAATCTCCGCGCCCATCGCGACCGTCACGGGCGTGGCCTTGCTCGCATCGGCCGCGCTCGGATAATGCGTGGGAATATATTCGAGCTCCGGCTCGGCCGCGAGCGGCCGTTCGGAATCATAGTACGGCATGGGCATGTTGTTGCGCCAGGTTGCGCGGACCACGTAACTGCCTGGAGTGAGGCCGGCGATGCGGTACTCGCCCAGGTCGTTGGTCTGCCCGTTGCCCATGGGGTTCCACCCGCTGCCGCCACGCTGCCGGCCGTCCCGCTGGATGGTGGCAACTTGCGCCCCTTGCACCGCCTCGCCATCTTCATCGAGCACTTTCCCGGTAATCACGGCCTGCGGTGTCAACTTCACGATCACGCCCTTGAGGTCCTGGCCCCTCCCTAACACCACCGATACGGTCGGGTAGCCCTGGTAGGGTATCGCCACATATCCCTCATGCTGGCCGCTGAGCCGGTAATTTCCAGGTTCCACGCCGCGGAAAGCGAAGTTGCCCTTGGCGTCGGTTTCCGCCCTCAACGGACCGCTATTGGAAAGCGGTTGACCCGGCCGTGCAAACGGCATCCCGCCCTGCAAGCTGACCGCCGCTTTCCTGACGGGCGCATTGGTCTTCGCATCCACCACCTGGCCCTCTATACTCCCTTTCGCGGGCACGGTCTGCCCGAACATCGCGGGAGCGGCCGCGCACAAGCATACGAGTAAGATAAGCGCGTTTTTCATTGGATCCTCGGCAACATATCGCACGAGCCGGCATAGCGGACGCTGGCGCTCATCGAGGGGCGACCAGCTTCCGGCTTTCCCCGGCCGTGATCAGTGTCAGAGTAACGGTTTGCCGCTCGCCCGCCACCAGCGTTACGCTGCCGGTCTTGGCGGCGAACGGCGCCAGCACATCCGAATCCTGGACTTGAAGGTATCGGGCATCTTCCGGCGTTTCCCATGCCAGCACCTTGTACCGCCCGGGCAGGACCTCATCGAAACTGAAATTGCCCTGCGCATCGGCCAGCACGTTGCGCGCGCCGAGGGCGTTCCCATCCACCGGGACCAGCGTGACCTCAGGGTAGGGCGCGGGCTTGCCTGCGGCGTCCGCGACCAATCCGGCGAGGCGCGCGCCGCCGCCAGCCAGCGCGATGGTAAACGATGCGTCCGCTTCCACCGCGAAGCCCGCCCCGCCAATATCCTTGCCGTCGAGCCGAATCGCGCGGACGTAGTAACCCGCCGGAAGGTTCTCCAGGGCGGCCGTGTAGTGGATGGGCATCAGAGGATCGAAAACGAAAGTGCCGTCCTCCCCGACCGTCGCGTGGGGAGTGCCGCAACAAGGAAGATCGAGCGGCAGCAACTTGACCGTGATTCCCTTCAGAGCCGGCGCGCCGCCGCCTTCCACGTAGACCACTCCGCGCCCTTGCCAAGCCGGCGCGAGCTTCACAAATACGCCGTCCATGTCGCCCGTGACATTCAGTTCCTGTAACGCGGCGAACTTCTGGTTCCGGTCGGCCACGCTCAAAATATAAGAACCGGGAGTAACATCCGAGATTTCGAACGGGCCCATCCCTCCGCCCGTACTGATACCGGCCTGGATGCGGTCGGAAGGGCCGTCCCCACGCGGGTTCAAGCCTATCGTCAATTGGCCGAGCGTCTTTCCGTCCGGCGCCAGCACGCGGCCGTCGATTCGCGCCACCGGCCCGGTGCGCATCGAAAAATCGATCTTGCGGATTTCTTTCGAGGCGATCGTAATCCACTGCGCGGCTCGATAATCCGCCGTGTCCGGGAAGTAGATCTGCGGAATATCCTTGGCGGTTCGCGGAGGGGTGACGCGCAGCAGATAGCTGCCGGAAGGCACGCCGGCAATGCGATACTCGCCCCGGTCGTCGGTAGCGCCAATCCCGGGACAAAAAATGAAATGCGGCTTGCGGCTCTCCCGGTAACTGCGGCGCAGCACCCGCACCGAGGCGCCCTGTAGCGGCAGCCCGGCCTTGTCTCGCACCGTACCGGCGATGACGGCGGCGGCTTCCAGTTTCACCACCACGTCCTTCACCTGTTGACCGGCGGCGACAGGCACCAGCTCCGTCGCGCGCGTTTCGTAGCTCCAGTCCGAAGCGGCGTATCCGTTCTTAGTGGCGCGGATCTGGTAGTTTCCCGTATCGAGGCCGGAGAAGACAAAGCGTCCATTCCGGTCGGTCTCGGTGCGAACGAGCGGCGGGGAAGATGGCTGATCGCGAATACCCAGATAAGTGGCGGCAAAAGGACCCGAGAGCGTCACCACCGCGTCTCGCAACGGAGCCTTCGTGTCCGCGGCGACGATCAGGCCTTCGATGGCTCCCGTGCCGTCCTTGGCCGAGGCTGGAATCGCCAGGCAGAAAACCGTGGAAAGACCCAAAGCGAGTAAGGACCTCATGGCATCTCCTGGTACTGGTATATACATACATAGTATCGCCAGCCATAAATGCGTATCAGTCCATCAGCCCCGAATTTCCGAATCCCCCCGGCATAGTGTGAGATTTCTCACAATGGAGATCGCCTGCCGAAAAGCATGACGGGCCACCGATAAACACGGATGAACACAGATATAAGAACTCTCTTATCCGTGTTCATCGGTGTTTATCGGTGGCCCTAAGACTTTTTTCGGAGTTTTTCCGCCGGCTCGAAAGAGCGAACGCCAAGGTGTTCCATGCGAAACTGAAGGCATGCGGTTGCGGCTTTTGCTGGGCCTGGCGCTGGGTTGCGCCGTGGCCCTGGCGCAGACTTGGACGGTGGAGCGGTTGTCGCAGTTTATTCAGTCGTCCATCCAACTCAAACAGTCCGATAAGGACGTGGCGGAATACCTGAGCAGGGTGAACCTTTCCGAGAAGCTGAGTGACGCCGCGATCCAGCGCCTCGAAACCGCCGGCGCGGGGCCGCGGACGCTGCACGCGCTGTTCGCGCTGCGCGACCGTTCGGCACAGTTGGCCGCGCCCAAGCCGGCGGCGCCGCCTCCGGTCTATGTTCCGCCACCGCCGCCATCGGCCGAGGAGCAGGCGGCCATTATCGCCGACGTTCGCGAATACGCGCTGAATTACAGCCAGAGCCTGCCGGATTTCATTTGCACGGAAGTGGTGAAGCGGTCAAGCGCGCCCAAGCCGCGCTCGGGCGATCCCGATTGGCGCGACGGCGATACCCTGCTGCTCAAGCTCAGCTACTTCGAGCAGAAGGAAAACTACAAGCTGATCACCATCAACAACAGCGTGACGCGCCAGGACTACGAAAAGGTCGGCGGCGCGAAGGCGTTCGGCGATTTCGGCAGCCTGATGCGGGGCGTCTTCGAACCGGCCAGCCAGGCGCGCTTCGTCTTCGACCACCGGTCGCGCCTGCGCGAGCGCGTGGTGATGGCGTTCAACTATCACATCGACCAGGCCAACTCCCGCTACGAGATCCGCTACGACGACGGGCGCCATATTTTCCCCGCATACAGCGGACAGGTCCTGGTGGATGAGGAAACGCACCAGGTGTTGCGGGTGACCGTGAAGGCCGAGGGGATACCGGCGGACTTCCCGGTGAAGAGCGCCCAAACGCGCCTGGATTACGATTATCAGGAATTGAGCGGACACAAGTTCCTGCTGCCCTTGCAGGCCGTGGTCGAGATGTCGGGCGACGATTACCTGACGAAAAATGACGAGCAGTTCCGCATCTACGCCAAGTACTCCGCCGATTCGAGCATCAGCTTCGACAGCGTCCCCCCGCCCCCGCTGCCGGAAGAGAAGGTCAAAGAGAAGAAGTGAAGGGGGGGCAGCGCCGATGGGGGTCCAGCGGTGGCCCGCACCCGTTCTGCAGTTCTCTCTTGTATCCGCAATATCCAGCGTCACGCAAAGCAGCGAGAAGGCACCGTCGGCGTGCAGTTGAACGATTGGGCGCCTCGCAGCAGTGATAAGCGCGAAGCCAGTACTACCCAACGATATCGAATGCGGTGGCTTAAAGGGGACTGACGCGGGATAAGGTCCGAATCCTGCCCAGACTCGACAGCCACCTGCACGTACCCCAATACAGCATCGCGCAATTCGCGCATAGCTTTATTGGGCTTACGGGCCTTCACCATCAAATCCAAGTCGATGCACTCTGCTACGAAGAGCCCTGTGGACTTCTGCTGGTACATAAAGCAACGGACGGTGTAAGACTTCTCCACACGTGCAAGTGCGGCGCAGTTCTCCTCCACGGCTTCGGCGGGCATAAGGTCTCCAATTACATTATCGGCAAAGTCGGTGGAGAATTCAAGGGAAGATTATCAAGCTGGGAGATAGGTATGGCACGCAAGCCCTTCTGGCTGTGTGCTTTGTGGCTCCGTAGAATTCCTTTCGGCGGAAACCGGACTGCCTCACCATCGAGTGCATTAAACCATCGTCAAACTCTTTGTAATGAGTATCTACGGTGACAACGGCAGCTTTTCGACTGGCGTCGCTGGGACGAAAGTACTGAGCGTGAGAGCCAACCTGCCCGCGCTTGGTGAAGCCTAGAGCGGTCAGTATTTCTATCACCTCGTTCGGCGTTAGCGGCGGGTAGGCCCGTTTTCCCATTTGCGCTGAAACCAATCACCCCTTCACTGAAAGATGGAGCGCGGCGGAGTCGAACGCCCTCCAAAGTGTTACCTGCATCACCCTAAATCCGTGGTTTGCGGGCGAACCGGCTCTTTCGGCTCCTCGCCCCCGAGCTGGCGGCGCTCAGCCGGATTCATCGTATATCACCAACCGCTTCTTCGTACGCTGTCATCAGGTCAATAATCTTGAAGACAAGCTCGCGCTCATCTCCCTTTAGTTGAAAGGCGTTGAAAGTTCCGGTAATGGAAAGACTCCCCTCAACGCCCGGAAGACTGATGGTCTTCATGGCGCTGGATCCGGATGGGGGCGTATGCTGTTGTTGTGAGTCGGAAGCCGCGCTTGGCTTGCGCTTTCTGCGGACTTTTCCATTGCCCTTTGCCGTGCCGCTCGCCCCATCCCCGGCCGGAGCAGAATCGGTCGCCGGAGTGTCGCGCATGTTGGCTGTAAGGCGCGACGATAATGGGATTTTGGCATATACGGCGGCCTTCAGAAAGAACCGCACGGCCCGATCCCTGACTTTGCCTGTGACGCCATATTCGCCGACGGCATCCTCCAATTGTCTGGGAGTCTCGTTCTGAAGGTCCAACTTGAATACACTATCGTATCGTGCCCGCAACAGGGTCGAGTAAAACTGGCGTTCCGCCTCTGAGTCCTCAGCAAGGCCGACAAGTTGCTTCAGAGTCTCCTGAGTCTCTCCTTTATCGTTGATCAGGCCGAGAAATGTCAACGCTCCGAGAATCTGACTCTGTTCGGCCCCGGATCGATTCTCCCATGCGGTCCTGTTAAGCGTTGGTGGAAGCCCATGAATCCTAAGGCTTTGAATGGCAGAACAGAAACTCTTGAACGCAACATACGGGGCGGTTAGGATCTGATTTTCGCTAGCCATCATCGCACCTCCATGCGCAGTAGAAAATACGATTATAGGTTACTCCGCTACGATAAACGGTGTTAATGCCTTTGTGGGACTTGCTGGATGGCCTAAGAAAAATAAAAAACACAAAAAACAAAAACCTGCAAAACGTGTTGAGAAACTGAGAAAAACCGGTGACAGGAAGCCGTGGAATAATCGATTTTTCGCGCGGTTTTGCACAGCACAAGCTACGAAAGAATAGTGACAAAAGAATAGCGCTCTGTAGGCCGCAGGAAAACTTGGAAACCGGGTGATGCGGTGGCAGCGCTCCAGCATATGGTGCAGGTACAGCCGATCATCCTTCACGGTGGCGTCGCCTCGCGAAGTATTCTGTCGCGCACGTACCAGTGGAGCGACCTTTCGGTCCCGACAGGGACCTTCATCCTGAGCAACTCCTGGAGATCCTGAACCAACCGGGAGTGGTCCAGCAGACTCCCGCCCGGCTCCCAGGCGACCAACAGGTCGAGATCGCTATCCTCACCGGCTTCACCGCGGGCCACTGAACCGAACACGCGCAGGCTGTGGGCTGCGCGCCATTCGGCGAGCCGCAGATTCTCCTCCCGCCGTTCTGCGCGCAATGTGTCAGGGTGACCATGCGTCCATCGTGCGATAATTCCGTTCACCGCCGCAGCCGATATTTCCGCCCGCGCCATTCTATCCAATTGCCGAATGTGGACGAGAGCAACGTGGCGAGCCACAGCCAGGTTACGGCGGGGGCTAGCAGCGGGTGCGTCCAGCCCCAACGCCGGAACCATGCGGCTTGGGATGGCAGCGCGGCGCGTGCCAGGCGGGCGCGTAAGTACCCTTTCGCCATCCCAGGCAAGAGCTGCGCGGCGAGTAACCACGGAGCGATAGCGGAGCCATGCAACCACGCGGCGACCGCGGCTGCCATACCGCCGCAGTAAACAACATGCGCTGCGAAAGCGGCTCGCCAGAGAGCGGGGCTGTGGACGCGGGTGAGCAGCAATTGACGGCGCGACCATGCGAAGAAGCGGCGCGCGGTGATCGGCTCCGGGCTGGGCGCCAGCGCGCCGGGCGAAAATGCAATGCGCAAGCCGGCGCGATGTACGGCGTCGGAAAGCGCGTAATCGTCGCTGATCGCGGTTTGCCAGCGCTCCGGAACTCGGGCGGCGAGGAACACTTCCTTGCGGATGGCCATCGCACCGCCCCAGGCGAAGGGGCTGTCGCCGGGTCCGAGCAGGCCGAACGCCGCGCCATCCCAAACCGCGCGCAGCAGGCTCCAGACGGCCGGTTGCGGGGTGAACCAGCGATAGCCGGTGGATGCGCCGACGCCCGGTTCCTCGAGCGGCGCGGCCAGGGCGCGCAGCCATCCCGCGGTGACGCGCGCGTCGGAATCGGCAAAGGCGTAAATGGTGCTGGACCCGCGCGCGGCGATGACGGCGGCCGCGAGGTTCTGCACTTTCTCGCTGGCCTCGGAATCGCCGCCATGAGCGAGCACCACCTTTGCGCGCCTCGGCAGCACGCCGGCGGGAATATCGGCGGCACACTGCGCGGCCACAATCAACTCATAGTCCGGGTAGTCGAGCGCGGCCAGCGCCGCCAGGTTCTCGCGCAGCCCTTCGTCTTCGCCTTTCACCGGGACGATCACCGTGGCGGGCGGCAAAGCGCCGGCGCTGGCCGACAGGCGGGTCTTGAAATACGCCGCGCGGCGGCGCTCATCGCGGAGCGAGCTCAGCGCCAGCAGCGCCGCCGATCCCGCGATGAGCCAGAGCCACAGCACGGCACACTCCTCACTTCACAGTCAGCTCGAAATCCACCACCAGCACCAGCGCATCGTTGCTGACGCGGATTTCGGGCACGCGGAACTGGCGCAGCTCGCGCCGGTAATCCGGCTGCATGCCGGGGTCTTCGAGCGCGCGTTGCGCTTCGGCCGCCAGCGGGTAACGGAAGTCGCGCGCCAGGCTGGCGGAAAGCGCAGTACACACGCGGCGGATGTAGAAGCCGGTCTTGCCATCGCACCGCGGTCACCCCGGCCAGCGCCACGGCGCCCTGCTGAAAGACCGGCGCGGCGGTGATGACCACGGTGAACGCGTCTCCCAGGCCGACGCACTGGCCGAACATGTTGAGCGACGAACGGCCGCTGAAGCGCGCGCGGATGACCAGCTTGCCATCCTTGCCTTGGAACTGCGGATGCTCGAGATAGGCAAAATTGCAGGGCGTCTTTTGGCTGCCCTTCACGTACTTGCGGCCGTCCTGGGTGAAAACCTGCTTCGAGAGCATGCGCTCCAGCGCGCCGAACTCGAGATGAACCTCGACCGCGCTCAAATCGAGCGCGGCCACCAATAGCAATGCCGGCGGCGCCAGAAGGCGGCAAAATTGCCCGGCCATCATCGCCCCGGCTCGCGAAAGAGTTTGAACTCCGCTGCCGCGCCGTTGGCAGGCGGAAGCGCCCGACCCACCACGCGCCCAGGCCGCTGCCAGAAACGCCCGGCGCCGCATGTCTACTTGCGGGCCTTGGCTTTGGCTTTGACTGTGGCTGCGGTCTTGGGCTTGGCTTTGGGCGTGGGTGCAGCCGCCGCCGGCTTCGCCACCGGTTTTGCCTTCGGCTCTTCGACCACCACGACGGCCACGGCCTCCAATTCCACCGGGTCCGCTAGTGGCTCAGGCAGCGGCTCTTCGATGGCCGCTACGGCTTCCACCGCCAGCGGGTTTGCCTTCTTGAGCACCTCGTTGAACAGCGCCTGTTTGCGCGCATCCACTTTGGGCGGGGGCGCCTGCTCATGGCGGAAATCGTGATCGCTGTGGCAAATGCGGCAGCGCACCTTGGCGGGCTCGGCGTTGATCACCGATACCACGGAGTGGTTCATGATGCGTTTGCAGCGGACGCAATAATCGTCGATATCGTCGCCGAGCCTCGGTTCGCGCATGGTGCCTCCTCTTGCCTAAGCCGTGCTGGATTGAGGCGCCGGCTCAGGCTCCGCGGCGTGCTTGGGTTCGGGCAGCGCCCAATCGGCCGGTTCGAATCCCACGTACTTGCAAATGCGCAAGCGGCCATCGTCGGACTCGAGCAGATCGCCTACCTCGAGCGCGTCGCCCGCTTCGCGCGCCGCGCGCCAGGCGTCGTAATCGTTCTGCCCTTCCACCTGGCCGAGCTGTTCGAAATCCTTCGGCTTCACCGAAACGGCTCCGCTCACGTGAGGCGCCATGCGGAACTGCTGCCGTGCGGCGTCCTTCATTCTGTAGATGCGGTACAACGCCATAGCCCTACATTGTAATCGATGTAATCGATCGCGGCGCGCGAAGAAGAATGAACTCGAACGGTTGGCAGGTCGGGGACCTGCCCCACTCGGCTATTTCGCGAAGATGCGGACGTTTCTGGGAGTGACGCCGACGGTGTCGCCGATGCTGAGGCGCAATTGGCGATAACGGTCGCGGGTGATTTCGGCTTCCAGGGCGTGGCCGGTGTCTTCGCGCAGCAACTCGAGACGGACGGCAGGGCCGGCGGCGGCGATGTGGCGCACCTTGGCGAGGACGGCGCCGTGGGCGGTCTCCGCCTGCGGCGTAATCTCCAACTCATACGGGCGCACATACGAGACGGATTCCGCGCTCTCCGCTCTTCCATGGAAGAGGTTGACGTCGCCCAGGAACTGGTAGACGAATGCGTTGGCGGGATTGTCATAAACCTCGGCCGGCGTGCCCATCTGCACGATCTTGCCGTGATCCATGATGGCGACGCGGTCGGCGACTTCGAGCGCTTCCTCCTGATCGTGTGTGACGAAGACGCTGGCGATGTGCAGATCGTCGTGCAGGCGGCGCAGCCAGCGGCGGAGCTCCTTGCGCACCTTGGCATCGAGGGCGCCGAACGGTTCGTCGAGCAGGAGGACGCGCGGCTCGACGGCGAGGGCACGGGCCAGCGCGACGCGCTGCCGCTGGCCGCCGGACAATTGGTTCGGATAGCGGTCACCCAGCCAATCGAGCTGAATCAAATCGAGCAGCTTGCGCACCCGCTCGCGGATGTCTTTCTCGGATGGGCGCGCAGCGCGCGGGCGCAGGCGCAGCCCGAAGGCCACGTTTTCGGCGACCGTCAAATGGCGGAACAGCGCGTAATGCTGGAAGACGAAACCGACCTGGCGCTCGCGCGCGGTGGAGTTGGTGGCGTCTTCGTCGTTGAGGTGGATGGAGCCGCTGTCGGGGATTTCCAGGCCGGCAATAATGCGCAGCAGCGTAGTTTTCCCCGAACCCGATGGCCCCAGCAGCGCCACCAGTTCGCCCTTTTCGATGCGCAGGCTGACATCCTGCAACGCTTCGAACGCGCCATAGGACTTGCGGATGTGGCTGACTTCGATGCTCATTCTGCCCCTTCCTTGGGTGACTCTCCTGGATCCGCCCCGAAGGCACACGCCCCAGCGGACCCGGCGTGCCCGGCGCCTACAAGTGCAAAGCACCGGCGGCAAAGACCGCCGGCGTTACCGAAGAGAAACGCTAGCGTCATTTCGAGGCGCCTTCCCTGGTCTTCCATTCGAGAAACTTCTTGAGCGTCAGGGTGATGACCGCGACCACGCTCAGCAGAGACGCCACGGCGAAGGCGCCGGAGTAATTGTACTCGTTATAAAGAATCTCGACGTGCAGCGGCAGCGTATTGGTCTGGCCGCGTATGTGGCCGGACACCACCGATACCGCGCCGAACTCGCCCAGCGCGCGCGCCGTACACAGGACCACGCCGTACAGCAAGCCCCACCTGATATTGGGGAGCGTGATCTTGAAAAACATCTGCCAGCCGGTGGCGCCTAACGTGAGCGCGGCCTCTTCCTCGTCGCTGCCCTGCGATTGCATAAGCGGAATCAGCTCGCGTGCCACGAAGGGAAAAGTGACGAAGGTGGTGGCGAGAATAATTCCCGGCACGGCGAAGACGATGCGGATATCGTGATCCACCAGCCACGATCCGAACCATCCCTGGGCGCCGAAGATGAGCACGAAGATCAATCCGGAAACCACCGGCGAAACAGCGAACGGAATGTCGATCAGGGTTACCAGAACGCTCTTGCCCTTGAATTGGAATCTGGCGATGGTCCAGGCGGCGGCTACGCCGAAGATCAGGTTGAGCGGAACCGAAACGCCGGCAGCCAGCAGCGAAAGACGGATGGCGGAAAGCGTATCCGGCTCGCCAATGGCCGCCAGGTAAACCGGCAGGCCTTTGGCGAACGCTTCGACGAAGACGGCCACCAGAGGCAGCACAATGAATACGCCCAACGCCAGCAGCGCGAGCAGGGTGAGCCCCCAGCGCACCAGCGGCGGATCGCGCCGGATGCTCCGCGGGATAGCGGAAGCTCGTTTCTGCGGAAGTTCCAACGCCACGGTCGCCATCGCGTTAACCCATCGCCATGAACTTGCGGGTGCGCCTTTCGAGCGCATTGATCGCCAGCAGCATCAGAAACGAAGCCGTCAGCATCACCGCCGCAATCGCGGTGGCCCCGGCGTAATCGTACTGTTCGAGCTTGGTAACGATCAGCAACGGGGTGATTTCGGTTTTCATCGGCATGTTGCCGGCGATGAAGATGACCGATCCATACTCGCCCAAGGCGCGGGCGAACGCCAGAGCGAAACCGGTGAGCAGTGCCGGCCGCACCACGGGAAAGATCACCAGGCGGAATACCTGCCAGCGGTTGGCGCCCAGGCTGGAAGCGGCCTCTTCCAGTTCCGCATCGGCATCCGCCAGCACCGGTTGCACGCTGCGCACCACGAACGGCAGCCCGATAAAGGTGAGCGCGACGATCACGCCCAACGGAGTGAAAGCCACCTTGATGCCGAGCGGCGCCAGGTAGCGGCCCAGCCAGCCGTTTTCCGTGTAGAGGCTGGTGAGCGCGATACCGGCCACCGCGGTGGGCAGCGCGAAGGGAAGATCCACCAGAGCATCGGCCAGGGCTTTGCCGGGAAACTGATAGCGCACCAGCACCCAGGCCACCAGGAACCCGACCACCACGCTGATCATGCCGGCCACCAGGGACGCGCCGAAGCTCAACCGGTAGGAGGCCACCACCTCGGGAGACGTGACCACTTGCCAAAGATGCGACCAGGTGGAGGTGACCGACTTGAGGAAGACCGCGCTGAGAGGAATCAGCACGATCAGGCTCAGGTAGAGAATCGTGTAGCTGAACGCAGGCCAGAAGCCCGGCAGGATGCTCGGTTTCTTAAACGATATCGACACTGCGTCCCTCCGTGGCGCGGGCTGTCAAGCCTGCTGAGCCGAGAGTCGTCTCGGCTTTTCTTCTCTCGCTCGATCGAGAACCATCATCATTCCAATGGCTCTCTCACTTCCCAGGCTGATATATCTGGTCAAACACGCCCCCGTCGTCGAAGTGGCGCTTCTGCGCTTTCTGCCAGCCGCCGAAGACTTCATCGATGGTGAAAAGTTGCACGTGCGCAAAGCGGCCGGAATACTTGGCGGCAACCTCGGGCGAGCGCGGCCGGTAATAGTGGCGTGCACCGATTTCCTGGCCCTCGGCGGTGTACAAAAACTCGAGATATGCCTTGGCCACCTGCGTAGTGCCATGTTTCGCGGCGACCCGGTCGACCACCGAAACCGGCGGCTCGGCCAGAATGCTGACCGAAGGCATGACCACTTCCACCTTATCCTTGCCCAGCTCATCCAAGGCCAGGAAGGCCTCGTTCTCCCAATCCAGCAGCACGTCGCCGATGCCGCGCTGCGCGAAAGTGGTGGTGGAACCGCGCGCGCCGGAATCGAGGACCGGAACGTTCCGGTAAAGGCGGGTCACGAATTCCTGCGCCTTCTTGTCCTCGCCGTTGTTCTTCTTGAGCGCGTAGCCCCAAGCCGCCAGGTAGGCCCAGCGGGCGCCGCCGGAGCTTTTCGGGTTGGGCGCGATCACCGACACGCCCGGCCGCACCAGGTCGTCCCAGTCCTTGATGTGCTTGGGATTGCCGTGGCGAACCAGAAACACGATGGTGGACGTGTACGGCGTGCTGTTGTTGGGCAGGCGCGTCTGCCAGTTGGCCGGCAGCAGGTGCGCGTGTTCGGCAATCGAATCGATATCGTAGGCGAGGCCGAGGGTGACGACATCGGCCTGCAAGCCGTCGATGACCGACCGCGCCTGCTTGCTGGAGCCGCCGTGGGACTGGCTGATTTCGACGTCCACGCCAGTCTTGGCCTTCCATTGTTTGGCGAACGCGGCGTTGATGTCCTGGTAAAGCTCGCGCGTCGGATCGTAGGAAACGTTGAGCAGCTTCACCGGCCCCGCGAGCAGCACGGAGCCGGCGAGTAGTGACAGCGCAGCGCGTTTGCAAAAAGCAGTAGAATTCATTGGCGGATTGCTCGTCTCAGCTCATCAGATGAAATTGATCTGGAACCGCAGGATGATGGTCCTTTCCGGCAGCTTATTCGAGTTCAGTGCGCCGCCGCCGAAATCGGTCTTTCCATAGTCCGCGGCGACTTTGAACAGGCGATTCAGATAGCAGTTCACGCCGCCCACCCATTCATGCAGGTGACGCGGCGAGGTAGTGTCGCTCGCCAAACCATAATTGTAGATGCCCTTCTCGGCCTCCCAGTCGCCCACGCGGGCGGCCAGTTCCCAAGCTCCCCAGCCGCCATGCAACGGATCGAAGGATCTCCTGGGCGTGGGGCTGCCGAAGCCCTTTTTCTCTCCGGTGAGTATGTACGACACCTCCACCTGGTAAGCGCGGAAGGCGATTTCGCGGCGCACTCCGCTCTTCTGAAAACCCTCCTCGTTGAGCGCGTATTCGGTCAGCAGGCCGAATCCGCCGAGGTAGTAATACGTTTGCGGATCGAGACGCGTGCGGTGGCCGGCCGCGGTAACGCCGGAGGCAAAGGTGAAGTAGGTCTCCTGCCCGAATGTCTTGAAGGCCGGCAGAGCCTCGCCATCGGTATTGCCGCCAGACGCGCCAAGTCCGATACCCAACCCGCTGAGCGCGTTTTCGTCAGGCAGGAAAGGAGTGAGAAAGATGCGGGCGGAATAATCGCGGTGGTCGCTGACCGCGGTATCGGTGCCGATGGAGGCATCCGGCACGCCATTGAAGACGCCTACGGCATAGGTCGCCCGCTTGTTGAAGAGGCTGGCCGAGAGTTGGTATCCGATGTCGCGCTGCGGGCCCAGGTTGGATGGCAGGCCCCGCTCGATGAAGGTAGTGTCATCGTCATTTTGCAACCGCTCCAATCCGACCGGCGGCTTGAATTTGCCGACACGCAGGTTGGCCCACGCAAGATAGTTGAGCTGCGCATAGGCGTCGTAAATGGCGGTAGTTCCCAGGCCGAAATCGGGACGAAACATGAAGTCGATGTAATGGTAGATGGTGCCGGAGAAGGTGGGCCGCACGCGGCGTGCAACCAGCGTATCGATGTCCGACCCGGCGCCGGTGCCGAGGTAAGTGCGATTGTCCAATTGCAGGTCAGCGCCGATCTTGAGCAGATAGTTGCCGCCGGGAGAGCGGATGGTAAAGCCGCTGGTATCGGCGGTGACGGTGGCCTGCGTCTTGGCTTGCTCGGCGGCGGCTTCTTCGGCCAGCTCCTGCTTGCGCTGGGCGACTTTCACCGCCTGTTCGAGCTCGTTGACCTGTCGCTGAAGTTGTTCCAGCCTCTGGTCCAAGGTTTGCGCGGCGGGTTGAGGGGCAGGTTGCGGGTCCGGGGTCTGAGCCCATACCGGGATGGATAAGACCGCCAATGCCAGGGCGGACGTCAGCACGCCGCGCGCGACAGGGGAAGGGAAGAACGCTCGCGTCGCGCGGCCTTTCGCGCGAGCCTCCAAGAACCGGCGGTGGTACATATCGATCAATCGCTCCTCGAAAAAGATGGACACCTGCAAGACTATACTGTTTAAGTGGACATTATCATACGCTGGACTTTCTGTTGTCAATAAAATCTTTGTAATGATTCAGATAGCATATTGGTGTATGCCTATCGTGAAACAGGTAAATGTAGGCATTGCAACAGCTTCCGGCGTGTATGGGCAAGCTAAAACACGCTCTACCCGGCTATCATGGACCCATGAAACGCATCCGATGCCTTGTGCTGGCGGCTCTCTCGGCGGGCACGCTGTTTGCGCAGTTTCCCGCCGGCCTGGAAAAGAAGCTCGACGAGAAGATCGCGTCAACGCTCAAGCTGGCCGGCGCGCCGAGTGTTTCGGTGGCGGTGGTCCAAGATGGTAAGCTGGCTTACGCGAAGGCGTTCGGCACGGCGGATCTGGCGGCCGGGCGCGCGGCGACCGTCGAGACCCGCTACGCGGTGGGGTCGATCTCGAAACAGTTCACCGCCGCCGCGCTGCTGATGCTGGAGGAGCAGGGCAAGCTCTCGCTGGATGACCACGTGTCGAAGTATTTCCCCGCTCTCACGCGGGCGGGCGACGTCACCATCCGCGAATTGCTCTCGCACACTTCCGGCTATGAAGATTACGCCCCGCAGGACTACATCATTCCGGATTGGACGCGCCCCACCACGCCGGAAGCCGTGGTGGACCATTGGGCCAGCAAGCCGCTCGATTTCGACCCCGGCACGAAATGGCAGTACAGCAACACCAATTTTGTGCTGGCCGCGCGGATATTCGAGAAGGCATCCGGCCGTTCGCTGGTGGAATTCCTGCGGGAGAAAATCTTCGCTCCGCTCGACATGCAATCCGCTTCCGCCTGGCCGCCGTTCCAGCCCGCCGATGCCACCGCCTACACGCGGTACGCGGTGGGCCCGCCGCGGCCCACCCAGCGCGAAGCCGCCGGCTGGTATTACGGCGCGGGCGAGTTGGCGATGACGCCAACCGACCTGGCCAAGTGGGACATTGCGTTCCTCGGCCGGAAGGTTCTTTCAGCGCGCTCATGGGACGAGCTTGAGCGCGAGGTGCATCTGGCCAACGGCGATTCCACGCACTACGCGCTGGGCCTGGCGTTGGGCGACATCGCCAACATGCCGGTGTTCGAACACGGCGGAGAAGTCTCCGGGTTCATCTCCTCCAACACCGTCTTCCCGACGCGCCAGGGCGCGGTCGTCGTGCTCTCGAATCAGGATGTGGTGAATATGGTGGCACCGCTCGCGCGGCAGATTGCCACGCTGGTTTTCGCGCCCGAGCGGAAGGAGTTTTCGGCCACGGACACCGCGCAAGTGCGGGCCATTCTGGCGGCATTGCAAAAAGGGAGGATCGACCGCGCGCTGTTCACCGAAAACGCCAACGGTTATTTCAGCGAGGCCGCGCTGCGCGACTGCAAGACGTCGCTGGGCGCGCTGGGAAAGCTGCAATCGGTGACGGCGGTTTCCGAGAGCCTGCGTGGCGGCATGATCCACCGCGGCTATCGCGCCCAGTTCGCCAAGAAGACGCTGTCGCTGAATATCTACCTGCTCGCCGACGGCAAGTACGAGCAGTTCCTGGTGGAAGATCAGTTATAGCCATTCATCTTGAGCCACGGATGAACACCGATGAACACGGATAAGACAAAAGGCAAGTAAGCATGTAAGCAAACGGGAACTCTTATCAGTGTTTATCCGTGTTCATCGGTGGCCATTGTTCTCAGGCCGGCGTGCCCGGCGCCCTACAGGCTCTCCGCCATTTCCAGCAGCTTGGTGACGGTGTTCCAGTTGCGGCCGGTGCCGGGGATGGCCAGCGTGCGTTCCACCATCGGCCAGGACAGCTTCGGGCGGCCCATGCCATTGGGGAAATAGGTGTACAGCTCGCGGCCATCGATGTGCAGCTCTTCGGGATCGGTTTTGATGGCGAGCAGCTTGGTTCGCGCTTCGGCGCTGGGATGGCCGGCGAGGAAGGTCACCAGGAGCTTGCCGGGCTCGATGCCGGTCCGCGAGGCGAAGGGGTTTCTCGCAATCGCGTCTTTCACTTCGGCGGCCGTGCGCAGGATGACGGCGGGGCGGAAGCCGAACTTGCGCTCGATGGCCTGCTCGATGCGGCGGCCCAGCGCGACGAGATCTGGATCCTCGGCGAAGAAAACCACGTTGCCGCTCTGCACGTAGGTCTGGGGGTCGCGCAACTTGAGAGATGCGTAGAGAACCCGCAGCGCGTCCATCTTGATCTGGTTGTGGCCGCCGACGTTGACGCCGCGGAGCATGGAGACGATCACAGGCATGGCACGCATCAGTATATAATCTTCGGGTCATGATGCACATCACTCTTCCCATGGCGGCGCTACTGGGGGCGTTTGTTTTTCAGTTGGCGGCGGCGGAGCCGATCCGGCTCCATCCGAAGAACCCGCACTACTTTCTCTTCCGCGGCAGCGCGGTCGCGCTGGTCTCGAGCGGCGAACACTACGGCAGCGTGATCAATGGCGCGATCGACTACCGGCGTTACCTGGCCGCGCTCGCGTCGGATGGTTTGAATTACACACGCATCTTCGGCGGCACGTATGTGGAGGTGCCGGCGCAGTCGTTCGGGATCCATCGCAACAACCTGGCGCCAGGCCCGGGGCGGTTCATCGCGCCGTGGGTGCGGAGCGACGCGCCCGGATACGCCGGAGGCGGAAACAAGTTCGACCTGGACCGCTGGAATCCGGAGTATTTCGAGCGGTTCCACGCATTTCTCGCCGAAGCGTCGCGGCTCGGCATCGTGGTGGAGGTGACGCTGTTCAGTTCCCACTACGTGGAAGCGCACTGGAAACTGAGCCCGTTCTGCCCGGTCAACAACGTGAATGCGACCAGCGGCATCGACTGGAAGAAACTCCACACGCTCGACAACGGCAATATTCTGGCGCACCAGGAACGGTATACGCGTAAGCTGGTGCACGAAGCCAACGGGTTCGACAATGTGATTTTCGAAATCCAGAACGAACCGTGGTCGGACCGCACGGTGCTGGCCGACGTGGTGAACCCTTATCTGCCGGCCCCCGATCGCGACCGGTATCCGAATTCGATCGATGTGGCCGACGAGGCATCGATGGCCTGGCAGGTGCGGGTGGCGGGATGGATTTCGAGCGAGGAAGCGGCGCTCGCGAACAAGCACCTGATCGCACAGAACTACAGCAACTTCGGCTACCCGGTGCGCGCGGTGGCGCCCGGTGTGAGCCTCATCAACTTCCATTACGCCTATCCGTTCGCGGTGACCCTGAACTACGGGCTGGGCGTGGCGCTGTCCTGCGATGAAACGGGCTTTCGCGGCAATGCGGACGCTTTCTACCGGCGGCAGGCGTGGAGTTTCATGCTAGCGGGCGGGAGTGTGTTCGACAGCCTGGACTATTCCTTCACGGCCGGACATGAGGATGGCAGCGACACGGAGGTGAACGGTCCCGGCGGCGGCAGCCCCCAATTGCGCGGCCAGCTTCGCATCTTGAGTGAGTTTCTGAAGTCGCTGCCGCTGACGGATATGGTGCCGGACCGGGCCGTGGTCAAACACGCCGGCGGAGTCTACGCGCACGTTCTTTCGGTTCCGGGGCGCCAGTACGCGATATATTTCGACGGCAGCGGTCCGATTGCGGTGACGCTCGACCTGCCGGCCGGCGCGTACTCCGGCGAGTGGATCAACACCGAGACGGGCGGTGTCGCGCGGGCGGAGAAATTCCATCACGGCGGCGGGCCACTGACACTCGAAACACCGGAGTTTCGGGACGGCATCGCGTTTCGTTTGAACCGGACGGCGCGATGAAGTATTCAAGACGCACGCAGCCCTAAGATGCCCGTCAAGAAATAAACCTGCCATTCCGACGTGGCGCACGTACTCGTGCGCGCCGTGTCGAGGCTCTTCTCGACACGTCTTTCATAAAGATGCGCCGGGCGTCGGCATGAGTGCCGACGCGGCACGCAAGAGTGCGCGCGCCACGTCGGAATGGTTGTATTCTGACGGGCCTTATGCGCCGCTTACATCTTGGGCGCGTAGTAGCCGGCGCGGGCGCGGACGATCAGGTCCTTGCGGCCTTTCACGCGCAGGCTGACGGTATGCCACTGCCCATCGGTGACCAGCGGCTCGGGGCGATAAAGCAGGTTGTACTGGTGGCGCAGCTCGTTGGCTATGTTTTCAAACGATTGCGCCATGTCCTCCACCTGGAAGGGAAAAAAAGCGCGCCCGCCGGTTTCCGAAGTGAGATACTTGAGCACCTTGTCGCCATCGGTAACGGCGCCGGAGCTGTTGGTCGAGATGGCGTAAATCACCACGTCGGCCTTCTGCGCCATTTCGAGGGCCTGTTCGCGGGTATAGTCGCTCTGGTTGTCGTCGCCGTCGCTGACGATGACGATCGCGCGGCGGAACTTGGTGCGCGGCTGATCGAGCGCCAGCTTGTCGCGGCAGGCGTAGAAAATAGCGTCGTAGAGCGCCGTGCCACCACCCGGCCGCAGACCGCGGATGCCGGCTTCGAGCAACTGCGGATCGTCGATCAGGTCCGTCACCAGTTCCGCCCGCGTGTCGAACCGCACCAGGATGGCTTTGTCCAGGTGCGCCCGCATGACCGTCCGCAGGAACTCGGCTGCCGCATCCTGCTCGAAACGAAACCGGTCGCGGACGCTGTTGCTGGTATCGATGAGGATGCCGAGGCGCAGCGGCAGGTCGCTTTCCGCGGTGAATTCCGCGATGGTTTGCGGTTTCTTGCCTTCGACGACTTCGAAGTCCTCCCGGGCAAGATCGGTCACGAACCGGCCCTTCTTGTCGGTCACTGTGAACAGCATGTTCACGCGCGTGACGTCCACCGAAATGCGGGCGGGCTCATCGGCCTGCTGGACGGGCGGCGGAGCCGTCTTCTGCTGGCCGGACGAAAACGCGGCGCCGAGCGCCCCCAGAGCCGCTACCAATACCCATCGCTTCATGACGCCTCAATTATAGCGTGGGGCCACCTTGTCGCTCGCACCCTGCTTGCCTTGACATTCGAGCGTATTGCCCGCTTACTGAAAGTATGCCTCTGATCAAAGCCGGCCGCGCCGCGGACCTTCCGCCGGGCCAAGTGATGGAAGTCCTGGTAGGGCAGCATCCATACGCCATTTGCAACTTCGAAGGCGTCATCTATGCCATCGATGGCGTATGCCTTCACCATGGCGGTCCGCTCGGGCAAGGGCAACTCGACGGCGCGCACGTGATCTGCCCGTACCACCTCTGGGAGTTCGATTGCCGCACTGGCGAGCATGATCGCGATCCCGCGCAGCGCGTGGCCACCTATCCGGCGCGGATTGAGGACGGTCAGATTTTCTTTGAGGTGCCGTAAGTGCCGGAACTGCCGGAGGTGGAGACCGTGGTCCGCTCGATCCTGCCGCTGGTGGGCCGCCGCATCGTGAACGCCGAATTCCGCGCGGCGCGGATTCTGCGCGGCGGTAATCCGGAGCGCATGGCGGCCCGCCTGGCCGGCCGCCGTATTGGGGCCATCCGGCGCTATGGCAAGTTCATCCTGGTATCGCTTTCCGGCGGTGGTTACCTGCTGCTGCACCTCGGCATGACAGGCCGCCTGCTGCTCGGCGGCGCACCGGGCAAGCACACCCACGCCATCTTTACGCTCGATCGCGGCGTGCTTCAGTTCGATGACAGCCGCCAGTTCGGCGCGATTGAGGTGCACGAGGAATTCCCCGCCCGCGTGGCTCGCCTAGGCCCCGAGCCGCTCGAGATTGCCGCCGCGGATTTTGCCCGCTCCCTGCGCCTCCGCCGCACCCGCGTCAAGGCGCTGCTACTCGATCAGACCTTCGTTCGCGGCGTGGGCAACATTTACGCCGATGAAGCCCTTTTCCGCGCCGGGATCCATCCCATGGCGATTACCGCCCGCCTGCGCCAGGATCGCGCCCTGCGCCTGCACCAGGCGCTCGCCGAAGTGCTTGCCGAGGCCATTGCCGCCGGCGGCTCCTCGATTTCCGATTATGTGGATGCCGACGGACGGCGGGGCTTTTTCCAGGTCAGTCACCGCGTGTATCAGCGTACCGGCGAACCCTGCGTAAATTGCGGTACGGCCATCCGGCGGGTGCTGGTTGCCCAACGATCCTCGCACTTTTGCCCGCGTTGCCAGAAACGGTGATCCAGGTAGGATAGACCATTGCCTTACGTGACCTGTCATTCTCGCCAACCGGGCCCGCCGCGTTGACAGACGACAAAAACCGATCGTCTATCCTATCTCTGATACAGGCAACCTGGCTCAACCCAAATTCCGCCGCATCAGGAGCTCGGAGTCTCGACGCGGCACGCACGAGTGTCACTGCGCCCCGCTACCCCAACTGCTCCAGCTCGCCTTCGAGCAGCGCCACGTGCTCTTCTTCTTCGGCGGCCAACTCGCCGCAGAGATCTTTCTCGAGACCGGCCGGCAGATCGCCGGCCAGCTTGCGGAAGTGATCGCGAGTTCGCCGCTCCATTTCGAGGGCGGCCTCGTATAACTCCTTCACGCCCGTCTCCTGGTCGAGCTTGATCCCGTGAAACAGCCAGTTCGACAACAGTTTGTCCTGGTCGGCGGAGAGCTCCACCATCTCACGGTCGAGGTGCGCGTGGTACTTCTCTTCCAGCTCGTGCAGGTGGTCGAGCTCGGCTTCATACATCCGCTCGAGCACGGCGCGCTGCTCGGGCGATTGCGCCCGCTCGCGCGCCAGCTTGTAAAAGTGGAACGAGTTCAGCTCGAACTCGACCGCCTCGCGAATGGCGCGGAAGCGCATCGAATCGCCCAGCTCGCGCCCTTCGATCACCTCCAGCGGGCCGCCGCACATGAAACATTTTCCATACGGCACGGCGAATCCGGTGGTCAGCTTCAGGCAGTTCTTGCAGCGCCATGTGTAGCGCACCTGCGCGCAGCAAATCTCATCCTCTTCGAGAACGCGGTGGCATTTCGGACACGATGACGGCATTTCAGTGAACCTCCGCAGGCGCGGGTTCGGCCGGCCGAGGCTCGGCCAGGCCCATATATTCCAGCATTCCCTGCGCGGCGCGACGGCCGGCGCCCATCGCCAGAATCACAGTGGCTGCTCCGGTAACGATGTCGCCGCCCGCGAACAGGCCCGGAATCGAGGTCATCCCGCGTTCATCCACCTGAATATAGCCCCACTTGTTGACCTTGAGCCCGGGCGAGGTCTGCGCGATGATCGGGTTGGCGCTGGTGCCGAGCGCGTAGATCACGGTGTCCACATCGAGCAGGAATTCCGAACCAGCGATGGGCACCGGCGAGCGCCGCCCGGAAGCATCGGGCGCGCCCAGCTCCATCTTCTGGCAGCGCATGCCGGTCACCCACCCGGCCGCATTGCCGACGATTTCGACCGGCGCCGTCAGCCACAGGAAGTCGATGCCCTCTTCCATGGCGTGCTCCAGTTCCTCCGCGCGCGCCGGCGATTCGCGGCGCGAGCGGCGGTAGACGCACGTCACGCTTTGCGCGCCCATTCGCTTGGAGACGCGCAGCGCATCCATCGCCGTGTTGCCCGCGCCCACCACCGCGACACGCTGGCCCAAGCCGACCGGCGTATCGTAGAGCGGCTGTTTGTGGCCGCGCATCAGGTTGACGCGCGTCAGGAATTCGTTGGCGGAGAACACGCCGTTCAGCGCCTCGCCTGGAATGCCGGCGAATTTGGGCGAACCCGCGCCGGTGCCGACGAACGCGCAATCGTAGCCCATTTCGCCCAGCAATTGCGGGATGGTGAACAGCTTGCCGATGATGGTGTCGAGCCGGATCTCGACGCCCAGATTCTTCATGTTTTCGATTTCGGCGTCGATGATCACGTCCGGCAGGCGGAACTCGGGGATGCCGTATTTCAGCACGCCGCCGGCCACGTGCAGCGCCTCGAAGACGGTGACCGCGACGCCGTGGCGCGCCAGATCGCCGGCGCACGCCAGACCGGCTGGTCCGGAGCCGACAATGGCCGCTCGCTTTTTCGGCCCGCCGTTCGTCGAGCCGTTCTGCGGCGGCTCGTCCCAGCCGCGGCCCATCGCCATATCGGCTACGAACCGCTCCAGCCGCCCGATCGCCACCGGCTGATACTTGGCGCCCACTACGCAGGTCACTTCGCACTGCGATTCCTGCGGGCAAACGCGCCCGCACACCGCCGGCAGCGTGTTGGACGCTTTCAGAATCTGGTAAGACCGCTTGATGTCCTTGCGTTGCAGCGCCGCGATGAAGCCCGGAATATCGATGCCCACCGGGCAGCCCGGCACGCAGCGCGGTTTCTTGCAGCGCAGGCAGCGCTCGGCTTCGTGCAGCGCGCCTTCGAGCGAAAGCCCCAGCGCCACTTCGTCGAAATTGAGGATGCGGAGTTCGGCCGGCTGGTGCGGCATCGGAGCGCGCTCCGGCGGAATGGTTTTCAGGTTCTTCGGCCCCAGCGGCGCCGGCGGTGCGGCTTCGGGCGTGGGCAGTTGGCAAGTCGAAATCACCGCGCCGGCCGTTTCGACGTGCGCGCGAAGACTGGCCAGCTTAGCGGATTCGCCGCGGAAGCGTTCCAGCGCAGCCTTCTCCTCGCGCTCGAAACGCTTCTGGCGCAGCGACAGCTCGTCGAAATTCACCAGGTGGCCGTCGAAATCGGCGCCATCCACGCAGGCGAATTTCATCTTGCCGCCCACCGTCACGCGGCACGATCCGCACATCCCCGTGCCATCCACCATGATGGAATTCAGGCTTACTATGGTGGGCACGCCGAACGGCCGGGTGGTCTCCGAGCAAGCCTTCATCATCGGAATCGGGCCGATGGCCACCACTTCGCTCGCATCCGTCACCCGCGCCAGCACGTCGGCCAGTGCGTGGGTGACGAAGCCCTTACGGCCATAGCTGCCGTCGTCGGTGGTGACGATCAGCTCATCGCTCACGGCGCGGAACTCGTCTTCCCAGAACACCAGATCGCGGCTGCGGAAGCCGACGATCGAGACGGTGCGGTTGCCCATCTGCTTGTACGCGCGCAGTTGCGGATACACCGGCGCCACGCCGAGACCGCCGCCCACCAGCACCACAGTTCCAGGCAGTTTTCGGATGTGGCTGGGCAGGCCGAGCGGCCCGATGAAATCGAGAATGGTGTCGCCTTCGCGCAGCGTCATCATCTCGAAGGTGGTTTTGCCGACCGCCTGGATGACCACCGTGACGGTGCCGCGCGCGGCATCGAAGTCCGCTACTGTCAATGGGATACGCTCGCCGTGTTGGTCGATGCGGGCCATAATGAAATGGCCCGGCCGCGCCGCCCGCGACACGTCGGGAGCAGCTACTTCCCACAAAAATGTCGTTGGGCCGAATTGCTTCCTATGGGTGATGACAAACACTACACTTCTCCGGAAGCAACATAGTATCAAGATTAGGGATCGAGATTAGGGATAAGCGGACCAATTAGGGTGTAAATACTCGGCCGCGCAAGGGACGGCTGGCAGGAGAGCCGGCGGCGAATTGACCAGCGCCAACAGTCTACTGCACTACGCCGGCGCCGGCCTGCGGTTCCAGCTTGATTTCGCCGAACGCGCTTTCATACTGGGTGACGTTTTGCTGCAAGACATTGAGCACCGCCTTGGCCTGCTGTGGGCTCACGTAGATGCCCTGGAAATTGTGTATCGCCACGTTGTCCGGCGACGTCTGGCTGACGCGGCCGAACAACAGAAAAAAGTCCCACAGGTTCACCCGCACCTGGACACTGTTGGCGTAGTTTTCACGATAATCGGGCGACTGAATCAGTTGGATTTTAGGAGGCGCTGGAGTCATTGCCTTTTCAGCGTAGCACCCGCCACGCCGGGCGGGATTTAAGAATCTTAACGAATGTTTCCGAACCTTGGGCCCTTCGCGTGCGTCCGATGAATTGAGGGGAGATGGTCATGAAAGCGCTGGTTGAAAGCCACACGTTGGGGCAGGTTTTCTGCCCGATTTGCACGCATACGGTTCCGGCTGAGCTTGATTTGCGGGGGAAACGTGCCCGAGTAGCCATGGGAGAGCGGTGCCCACGTTGCCAATCGTCGCTGGAAGTTGCTGTAATTGTGCAGGTTCCGGAAGCTGCCTGAAGATTGCTATTAGCCCGCTTAGTACGAGTTAGCCGAGGAAACAGCTTGTTCCGCTGTGTGGTTTCTGCCATAGTGGGATCAGCGTAGGGATGCCATGCGACGCAAGGTGAATCCAAAACCCGACCAGTTGGTTCCCGCGGAACTGCTGGAACTGGCCCGCCAAGCCGTGTCGGTGGACAGCCTGAAGAAGCCGGGCGGCAAGTGTTGCGTGTGCGGAGCCGAAACCGCCGACGGTTCCGACGAGCCCCTGTGCTGGGTTTGCCGCCGCCTCAAAATCAGCGCTTGGCGCGACATCGAACACCAGATGCCGATGCGGGAATAGGGTCGTCGTGGCGCGGCCCGTCCAGGCTGCAGAGCCAAGAGTCGTCAAGGCTTCTCCAGCCACAATTCAAAACGAACGGCATCGCGCGCAATTCAGTTAACCCAATGCAGCCCGGGATGGCGTGCGTCGCCTCCCCGAATCCGCCGTTCTTCGCCGCCTCAATTCGCCTGCCGGATGCTCAGCGCGGTCACCTGCCGAACCCACCTAGCGGCCCTTTTCTCGCCTGGCGCCACCAAACGAAACGGTCCTTCCTGATCCGTGAGCGCCTTGCCATCCCGCATGGTAACCACGTACACGGGTTTGTCCATGAACGTCGAATCCAGTTCCGCCCATGCGAACGCCGCGCGGTACCCGTCCTTGGCGTCCACCAGCAGGTAGTACGACGCGGCCGTGCTGTGAAATTTCTCACCGGCCGGCAGAGCAACCTTGGCAAGCACGTCCGATAGCAGGACGCCCACAAACGTGGCCGGCGTTCCGTGGTCCGTGACCTTCACGGTCTGCTGCGGCAGTTTCGCAAGGTCGGCAACGGAAAGCGTGGCACTGGTGCCATCGACGCCATGAACAACCAATGTCGCCGGAACCTGACACAGCGCCGCGGAAACCAGGAGGCCGAGAGTCCCCATCAATTTGGGTGTGATCATAGCCGCGATTCTTGTGGTGCGGATGATAGAACTTGAACCTACACTCCCACCAACTGGGGCCGATGAGGATCGGCGTGGGGCGGATCGGGAGCTGATAACATCCTACCACCGAGATGTGCTTGCCTTCTATTATTGGAGCTAATTGGCTAATTGCGCCCACCCGCAATTATAGGAGCTCTCCGGGCACGGCGCCCTTTCGGCGTGGCAGCCTTCGCTTTCTCACGTTGGGCGATTTCCTTCGCGCGGATCCTCGTGATTCGTCCAATCAAGTTCGCGGGGACGGGCTCAGAGAGCGGGAAGCGGATTGTGCCTTTGTCGACCTCGTACGATGCAAGCTCGTCCTCGAACGCTGCCACCACTCGCTCGGTGGCGGCGTAGATCGAGTAGTGCTGCCTCCACGCGGCAAAATAAAGCAAGCGGCTCCCATGCAGCATGTATGTGGGCATCCTATATGAGATGACTTCCTGGGCCTCCGGTGCGGCCTTGCGGATGGCTCGGCGCACCCGCCCGAGTATGCCCTGCACGGCCCCGGGTTGTGAGGCAATGTACTGGTCGACGGACTTCAAGTTGGGCTTGGCCATCACTGACTCCCGTTTTCTGACGCGCCTTCAGGACTCTGGGGCGACGAAGGCGGCAGAGTACTCAGGATTATCGCACAGGGAATCTGGGCTCAGGATTACCGCTCGATCGCGTCCACGTCGAGAGGCGCTTCGTGGCCGCGAGTACAATTGTCCGTCGAGGTACACCTTCCGGTCTTGTGGCGGAATCTCAATGAGAATATGGACGGACCGACTGTCGTACTGGCCGACGCACCGCGCCAATACCAGGCTTTGCTGGAAGTGCCGGAGGCGATGTCAGGCAAGTTAGCGAACTGATGCAAGCCGGCGCCTTAATGGAGGCTTGAAATGGCTTGGTGACCGCGGGCGGCGATGCGACCCATCGGATCCCGCCCTCGAGCGTATTCCGCCGCCTCTCTCATCCATTCGATCGCGCGCAGAATCGCCGGAACATCCTCGAAACCGTACGACAGCCGGAGTTGCCGCTTGCCCTGCGCCACCAGATCGCCCCGCGGGTGTACGCAGTATTCGCCCGGAATGTACATCACCCGCGGCCCCCGCTTTCCCGTCGGGCCGTCGACAGCAGTGTCGCCCGTGGTGCGCGTCAGAAAACGGAAGAAAGACGACGACGGGTGGGTTTCCACGTCCCGGAACGTCAGGTAGAAGTAGAAGCCCGCACTGCCGCCGCGGCACTCCTCCAGGAGATCTCCCAGGCTCCGCTCAATCGCCTCCCGCACGGCCACCGCCTTGTTGCGGTATTCGGCGTTCACCGCGCATATTTGCCCGGTTACGTGACGATCCAGCAGATAGCTGGCCATTTCCTGGACGAACGGCGGCGCGCTGAATCCCGCGTCGCTGGTTCTTTGCACCATGGCATTCATCAGCGGACCATCGGGGCCCAGCAGGTATCCGATGCGCAGTCCCGGCGCCAACACTTTCGAAAGCGTTCCGATCTCATAAGCGATCCCCGCGTTGTCGTCAGCGAGCACCGAGACAAAAGGCTCAGCCAGTGGATCGTGCAGTAGCAACTCGTAGGCCAGGTCGTAGAAGATTGGTATCCGCCGTTCCTGTTCGCGCGATAGTCTCCCTGCCAGTTCCAGCAGCGCCCTGCGGCGCCTGTTCGACAGGATGGTGCACGTGGGGTTATTGACGGTCACCACGTAGAAGAATGCCAGCCGGTCTACCGCGCCGCCCGGGGCCTGCAGTTTGCGCTCGAGCGCCGCGATCGCCAGTCCCTCTTCATCTTCCGGAACGGCCAGCACCTCGAAGCCTTTCCGTTCGAGCGCGTCGCAGTAGATGTAGTACATCGGATCGGACGTGACCACCAGGCCCGCCGCCATCACATCCGTCAGTCCGTCGAGGATGCTGGTGGCGCCGCACGGCCCGACGATCAACCGCCGGCTCGCTACCGCGGTCTCATCCAGGCATCCGCTCGGCGCGCCGGCCAGGAAATCGCGCAACGATTTCACCAGGTTCGCCGAGCCAGCCGGGCCTCCGTAATTGAACGCCTGCCTGTATTTCACCGGGTCGCTGGCGACAACCTGCGCGGCCTCTGTGAGCAAACTCACCGGGATAGTCTTCTCGTTCACATATCCGATGCCCAGATTAATATCCACACCATCCCGGAAATCGCTGGCGAAGTCCTCCATCATTCGGTTGACTGGAGAGGGCTGGGCCGATGCCCGGCCATATTGGGAGAGGCGGATGTTCATCGGAAACTCCATTCTAGAGGAACATCTCCGAGCGGCGCCGGGCCGCATACCGTCGAGTCACGCGGGCGCACCGCTAAATCAACCACCTACCCCCAAGCTTGCGCCAATGTGCTGGTGAACACTCCGTCGACCGGTTTTCAATCGGGGCGTGCGCGCGCATCTGATAATATGTAGATCCAATGCCTCCGGAAAACCCATTCCAGGATCCGCTACGCTTCGAAAGGCGCGTGCCGCCGTGCGCGGTGGTGATTTTTGGCGCCAATGGCGACCTGACCAAGCGCAAGCTGCTGCCCGCGCTCTACCGTCTGGCTTACGACCGGCGCCTGGCGCCTGGATTCGCCATCGTGGGGACTTCCCGCACGCCACTGACCGACGACCAGTTTCGCGAGAAGATGAAGGAAGCGGTCGCCGCATTTTCCGAAGACACCAAGCTGGACGAAGATCTCTGGAAGACATTTGCCGAAGGACTCCATTATGTAGCGGGTGACATCGGCGACGCCGCGCTATACCAGCGCATCGGCGAGAAGCTCGCCCACCTGGATCAATCCCATCAGACCGGCGGCAACGTGCTGTTTTATCTTTCCACTCAGCCCAGCCAATACGCGCTGGCGGCGAAGGGTATCGGCGCGGCCGGCCTTCAGCACGGGTCCGGCTGGCGCCGGCTGGTGGTCGAAAAGCCTTTCGGCCATGATCTGGCCAGCGCGCGCGAGCTGAGCGACCGCCTGCACGAAGTCTTCGACGAATCGGCCATCTTCCGCATCGACCATTACCTGGGTAAGGAAACGGTGCAGAACATCCTGGCCTTTCGATTCGGCAATGGGATCTTCGAGCCGCTCTGGAACCGCCGTTACATCAATCACATCGAGATCACCGCCGCGGAATCGATCGGCGTCGAAGGCCGCGGCGCATACTACCAGGAAGCCGGCGCGCTGGCCGACATGATCCAAAACCACCTGTTGCAGGTGATGGCCACGATTGCCATGGAGCCCTGCGCCAGCTTCCGCGCCACCAGCGTGCGCGACGAACGCTCCAAGCTGTTGCGCTCCATGAAGCCGATGACAGCCGACGAGATCCGCCAGAATTCCGTGGCGGGCCAATACGGCGCGGCGCGGATTGGCGGCGAAGACATTCCCGGCTTCCGCCAGGAGCCCGGCGTCAACCCGGCCTCGACCACCGATACCTATGCCGCGGTGACCCTGTGCGTGGAGAACTGGCGCTGGGCCGGCGTGCCTTTTTACGTTCGCACCGGCAAGCGGCTGCCCAAGCGCGTCACCGAAATCGCCATCCACTTCAACCAGGCCCCGCTCGCTATCTTCGATGGCGAACTGGCGGACGGCACGCCCAACCTGCTCATCGTGCGCATCCAGCCGGAGGAGGGTATCTCGCTCAAGTTCCTCTCCAAGCGGCCCGGCGCTGGCATGAAACTGCGCCCGGTGTCGATGGATTTCAACTACGGCTCCAGCTTCGGCGAGCGCTCGCCTTCCGCTTACGAAACGCTGCTGCTCGATGCCTTGCTGGACGACGCCACTCTCTATACGCGGCAGGACATGGTGGAAGCCAGTTGGGCCGTGGTCGAGCCCATCCAGAACGTATGGCGCGAAGAGTCCATTGACTTCCCCAACTACGCCGCCGGCACCTGGGGACCCGACGCCGCCGACGCCATGCTGGCGCGCCGCGGTCACACCTGGAGGAAGCCGTAATGGCTGTCGCGCCTCCCGAGAAAATCCTCAAGGAACTCGCCGATCTTTGGGTGACCGAAGGTAAACAGGAAGCTGGTGTTGCCGCGCACGGCGTGCTGCGCGCCTGCACCATGACCCTGATCGCGATCACGGAAGACCGCGAGGACCCGGCCGATCTGGGGGAAACCATCGCCGCTCTGATGCCAGAGCATCCCGCGCGCACCATCGTCATCCGCCTTACCGGCGCAGGCGAACGCTCCATCGCCCAGCGCGTCTTCGCCCAGTGCTGGATGCCGTTTGGCCAGCGCCGCCAGATTTGCTGCGAGCAGGTGGAGATCACCTGTTCGGACGCATCTCTCGGCGATGTGCCGTCGGTGGTGCTGCCGCTCGAGGTGCCGGATCTTCCGGTCTTCCTGTGGTGCCGCAGCCCGCGCCTGTTGGCCATGCCCGAATTCCCCGCCCTGGCCGCCATGGCGCACCGCGTGGTGGTGGATTCTGGCGCGTTAGCGGATGCGCCCGCCGCTCTCCGGCGCCTGGCCGACGAAGCCGCTGGCGGCATGGTGCTGGGCGACCTCGCCTGGACCCGCCTCACCCGCTGGCGGCAAACCCTGGCGCAGGTCTTCGAAGATCCGCGCCATGCCGCCCGCCTCACCGGATCAGCTCGCGTCACCGTGTGCGACTTGGGCGCCGTCACCACGCGGGCTCTTTATATGGGTACGTGGGTGGCCGGCGCGCTCCATGCGGCCGGAGTCACCACAACGGTGCACGTTCGCACCAGGGCGCAAGAAACCTCCGTCGAGCTCGAAGGCGGCGGTTTCCACGCGCGCCTGGAACGCCAGGACGACCACCTGGCGTCCACCGCCGACGGGCTTTCCCAGCTCACCCTGCTGCCCAAGCCCACCGACTATCTGCTGCTGCGCGAGGAGCTCGGCATCGTACATCGCGATCCGGTGTTTTCGAGTACGCTCGAATCCGCTGCGCGGTTTTCGTTTGTTACCGACTGAAATGAGCGCGTCGTATCAAACCTGCCAAAATGCTCCCGCCGCCGCTGAGGCGTGCGCCAGCCAGATCGTCACTTTACTCGAAGCGGCACTGGCGGGTCAGGAACTGACCACGCTGGCCGTTTCGGGCGGAACGTCGCCGAAGCCGATGTTCGATCGGCTGGCAGCGTCGAATCTGCCGTGGAACCGCATTCATCTCTTCTTTGTGGATGAGCGTGTCGTCCCTCCTTCCGACCCGGCCAGCAATTTCAAGATGGTCAATGAGCATTTGATCCTGCCCGCGCGCATTCCCCAGCCGAACGTCCACCGCATAGCCGGCGAGCTGGATCCGGAGGCCGCCGCCCAGCACTATGCCGAGCAGATCCGCCGCTTCTTCGGATTGGACCAAGGTGAGCCGCCGCGCTTCGATTTGGTGCATCGCGGCATGGGGCCGGACGCGCATACGGCCAGCCTATTCCCCGGAGACCCGCTGATCGAAGATCGCCAGGGAATCGCCGCCGCCACCTTCGCCCCGCAGTTCCGCCAGTGGCGAGTCACCCTGCTGCCGGGCGTGCTGGTCGCCGCCAGGCATACCGTTCTCCTGGTCACCGGGGAGGACAAGCAAGAGGCGCTGCGGTCGGTGATCCAAGGCGAGTACGATCCCATGAAGTATCCCGCGCAAATCGGCACCCGCCTCGGCCTCAATGTCGCCTGGTTCCTCGATCAGGCAGCCGCGGCCCTGATCGAGCAGTAGAGTTTAGCCCCGGTAAGGACGACAGAGAATAGCCCAGTGCGCGAGCACGTGCGCGAGCACTGGGAATCTGGCATCGGATAACGCAGCCCCGGAACGGGGC
>JBELAO010000024.1:0-64758 GCA_049508735.1 Bryobacteraceae bacterium
GAAGAGAGCCACGCGAACGTGACTTTCGACCCTCTGCCGGTGGTGAACGCGGACTCGGGACAACTGACGCAATTGTTTCAGAACCTGATTGGGAATGCCATCAAGTTCCGGTGCCAGGAGCCGCCGCGGGTTCATGTGTCGGCGGAACGGCGCGCCAAGGAGTGGGTGTTCTCCGTGCGGGACAACGGCATCGGAATCGAGCCGCAGCACCTGGAGCGCATCTTCGTGATATTCCAGCGCCTGCACGCGGCATCGGAATTCCCGGGCACGGGGCTCGGCCTGGCGATATCGAAGAAGATCGCGGAGCGTCACGGCGGCCGCCTGTGGGTGACTTCGGAACCGGGCGCAGGATCGGTCTTTTATTTCTCCATTCCGGTGGAGGGCCAATGAAGGCCGAAACGCGAACCAGGCCCGCCGAGCTTCTGTTGGTGGAGGACAACCCCGGCGACGTGCGGCTGACCATGGAGGCTTTGAAAGATGGGGAGGTGAACCACAACCTGACCGTGGTCAAAGACGGCCAGGAAGCCATTGCGATCCTGCGGCGGCGGGGCCGGTACGCCAAGGCGGCATGCCCGGACCTGATTCTGCTCGATCTGAACCTTCCCCGGAAAGGCGGACTGGAGGTTCTGGCGGAGATCAAGGAGGACCCCGGCCTCAAGCAGATTCCCGTCGTCGTGCTGACCACCTCGCAGGCGCCGCAGGATGTTCTTCGCGCTTACCAACTGCACGCCAACTGCTACATCGCGAAGCCGGTGGATCTGAACCAATTCATGAGCGTGGTACAGGCCATCAAGAGTTTCTGGCTGGGTGTGGTCATGCTGCCGCCGCAGGAGTGAAAGCAGCTCGCCTGCCCGGCTGCCCGTTGATGCGGCAGCGTTTCACCCCTTGACAGTGCAGAGTCTCCAGCTTGATTGACGATTGACGCCGCGTGAGCCTATCTATTCAGGCGAGGTAGGCTCGGACAATAGCTCTCGGACTTTAGCGGCCAACCCATCGGGGCTGAACGGCTTCGGAATATAAGCCATCCCGTCGTCGAGGACACCCCGGTGAGCAATGACATCGGATGGATAGCCTGACGCAAACAGCACTTTTACCTTGGGCCGCAGCGTCTTCAACCGTTCACTCGGCGCTGGCTCTCCCGTAGACTTCGTTCGGTGTCGGATTGGTGTGCGCCGGATGCCAGCCCTGGGCTCGCGCTTCGAACTGATTTCCTTTGGCGAAGAGGATGCCCCCGTTGTTGGCGTAGAGCCGTTTTCAACGAATGGTGGGCCCGCGGCGACTCGAACGCCGGACCTCTACCGTGTCAAGGTAGCGCTCTAACCAACTGAGCTACGGGCCCCAAGAGAAATAGGGGTGAAAGAGAGAGTATATCATGCGGCTGAAATCGCACCGCGCTAACGTCGCCGCGCGAGCGTTGCCGCTCCGGGTAATGTGGCGCTTTTCTGACCGCTCCCTGTGGTCGCGGCTCCGATTGAGCGCGAAGCGGTCTATTCCAATCTCAGGCTGAGGATGGTCAGGGAGTGGGCGGGGAACGTGTAGACGAAGCCGTTTCCGCTTGGAGTGACAGCGACGGTGCGTATTACGGGACGCACTTTCTTGTCGTCCTCGAACGTGTTGATGGCTTTCAGGTCGGGGTGGTTCAGCTCCCACACGGCAATCTCGCTGGGGACCTTTCCGCCGGCGCTGTCGATGCGCGCGGCGATGTCCAGCTTGGAACTCCGGTTGAGCACGTTGATGAACGCGCGCCGGTTCTTCTCGTCCCAGGTGGCGGAGACATCCAGATAGCCGACTTTCCGGCCATCGTAGTCGTAAGAGGGGGCCGTGACCAGCGCATCGAGCGACTGGTTGCCGCGCTGTTTGCCGTACTCGGCCAGCGGCCAGTAAATGGTCTGCAGAAAGAGTCCGTTCCTATTGGTCACAATCGGCGCAATCACGTTGACTAATTGCGCCAGGTTCGCCACCTTCACGATGTCGGCGCGGCGGATGAAGGAGTTCAGAAACATGCCCATGGCGAGCGCGTCTTCGGTGTTATAGCGCTCCTCGAGGCCCGCGCGGCCGGTCTCGAACTCGTTTGAGCTACAGCAGGTCCGATACCAGACGTTCCATTCATCGAACGCGATGTAGATGGGACGATGGACTGTCTGCCCTTCGCGAGCGGCCTGGATTAGGCCACCGACGATAGCGATGCGCCGGTCGATATCGGAGCCGGCGGCTAGAAACTTCTCGAAGTTGTTCTCGCGGTTGCCGATGTACGTGTGCAGGGAGAGATAGTCGATATCGTTCTTCAGATAGTCGAGAACGATGCGATTCCAGCCGATCCAGTCGTAGCCGGGCGAGAAATTGGAGCTGCCGCTGGCGATCAGCTTTATGGAACCATCGGCTCGGCGCATGGCTTTGGCCGCCTCCAGCGCGAACTTGGCGTAGTCGTCCGCATTGCGATGGCCCAATTGCCAGGGTCCGTCAACCTCGTTGCCGAGGCCCCAGATCTTGACGTTCCAAGGCTTGTCGCGGCCGTTGGCCCGCCGCAGGTCTGCATAGTAAGTGCGATCGGGCTCATTGCAATACTCAACCCAGTGGCGGGCTTCGTCGATGGTGCCGAGGCCGGCGTTGATGCAAATGTACGGCTCGGCGCCGATCCGCTCCGAGTAGCGCAGAAACTCGTCGGTGCCGAAGCGGTTCGATTCCAGAGCTCCCCAGGCGTCATCGCGCCGCACGGGACGCTTCTCCCTGGGGCCGATGCCGTCCTCCCAGTGATAGCCGGAGACGAAGTTGCCGCCTGGCCAGCGGAGCAGGGAGACGCCGAGGCCCTTGGCGGCCTCGATCACGTCCTTGCGAAAGCCCTCGGCATCGGCCAGCGGGCTTCCTTCCTCATAGATGCCGCCATAGACGCAGCGGCCGAGATGTTCGGCGAAGTTGCCGAACAAGCGCGGGTCCACCTGGCCGACCACGCGTTCGGTATCGATCTTGATGCGCGCCTCGGACGGCGCCTGGGCGGCCGCGAGCGCGGCGGCGGCCAGCGCGGCGGCGAACGGCGTGGCGGCCCTCACCAGGCGGCGCCCAATTCCGCGATTCACTCTGGACGACATGGTCTTGTCCCTTCTTCCCTACTGCGCGTGCTCATGCGGATTCGATCATCAGATTTGCATACTGAATGGTGTCCCCGGTTCGGATCAGGCCAATTGCCTGGGGAACGCGCTTCTTGAATTGAACATGGGGCTCAAAAACCAGCGGCACACCGGAAAGCGCCTGTTCGAATTCTAGTCGAATCTCGCTGCTGTTGGCGGTGAGGAACTCCTCGGCCATGAAGACCCGGCCAGCCAAGAAATTGGAACGGATCGCCCGAACCACGTCGAGTACCCTCGGAATATCGTCCACCAGGGAAATGTCGACGGTCTCTATCTGCGGCCAAAACGGAAAACCGCGATCCGCGATCACCAGCATATTGGTGTGACGGACGCGGCTGATGAGGGAGTTGATCGCGGGGTTCAGAATTCCGGTTTTCAGCATAGGCGCGAGGCCTCCTCGGCACGGAATCGCACAGGTTAACCCAGCCTGACCTTCACCCGCAACGAGCCTGGCACGGCGTCTTCGGAAACCACGATCATGTATCCGCCGCCGCACCCGGAGTACATGGCGCCCGGGTACCGGGATTGAACCCAGCCCAGAATCGCTTTGAGATCGATGCCAATCGCCGGATGTTCGACGGTGTGCGGCAAAATCGCTTCCCAGCAGCGCATGCAGTGGTTCATGGCGGCGCCGAGACGGTGGATGTCGGTGTCGAGGATGGCCTCGAAACAGTCCTTGCCGGTGCGGCCCAACTGGGCGATCCAGGCGGGATCGAGGTTTCTGATACCCAAAGGACTGTAGCCGGCGGGACGCTGGGTGATGGGAATCAGGGAAATTACTCTTTCCACCCAGCGCGCGATCTCGGGGTCGCAGTTGGATTCGACGTGCGCGGGAAACCTGCCCTCGTCGACGCCGGCATCGTAATCCAGGCGGCTGACGCCGGGATAGAGCAGCCCAATCATGTCTTGCGAGCCGGAAGGCTCAGCCTTCCCGGCATTCTCCGCCCAGTACAATTCGCGGACGAGCTCCGCGCGAGGCCGCTCGGGAAGCGCGCCGTCCCACAGGCTGGCGGCGATCCGCCGGGTGCTGCTGGCCATGCCGCAGCGGTCCAGAAACAAGTGATCCGGCTCCAACGCCACCACCACCATGGATCCGGGAGGATCCGGGTTGTGTTTCGACAGAAACGGCTGGTCGATCCACCCGCCCGCCAGTGCCATTCGATGCGGGATGGCGCTCGCGACGAAGGCGGTATCCCCGCTCCGGCTTCCGCCATGCGGACCGTCCGGAAGCGGCGCGGATGAAGCCGCCGCGATAGTGGTGGGAGGCTCCACGGCTAGTCTTTCACTACCCGCTTTCCGGCCTTGCGGTCGGCATATTGCTGCGCGATCCACGCGTAGGTCTTCTGCATGCCGGTGCGCAGCGGCGTGTGGGGTTCCCAATCGAGCACGCTCTTGATGAAGGTATTGTCGCTGTTGCGGCCGGCGACGCCTTTGGGAGCATTCAGATCGTGAGTGCGGTGGAGCTTCACGCCGGCGATTTCCTCGACCATGCTGGCCAGATCGTTGATCGAGATCAGCTCGCTCGATCCGAGGTTGATGGGCGTCGCGATCAGGCGGGGGCAGTGCATGATCTGATCGATGCCCAGCACGCAGTCTTCGATGAAGCAGAAGCTGCGGGTTTGCGAACCATCGCCCCAGATGTCGATGGTATGGTCACCGCGGTCGATGGTTTCGATCACCTTGCGGCTGAGCGCGGCGGGCGCTTTCTCGCGGCCTCCGAACCAGGTGCCGTTGGGGCCGTAGATGTTGTGGAAGCGGGCGATGTGGGTTTCCAGGCCCCGCTCCGCCCAATACTCCTGGCAGAACATCTCCGAGATCAGCTTCTCCCAGCCGTAGCCTCTCTCCGCCATTGCCGGATACGCGTCGGATTCCTTCAGCGCGCGGACATTGGAATCCTGTTGCAGGTCCGTGTTGTAGGCGCAGGCCGACGAGGAGAAGAAATACCGCCGGGCGCCGGCGCGCCAGGCCGCCTCGATCAGGTGCGTGTTGATCAAAATGCTGCGCAGGCACTCGACGCGAAAGCGTTCGATGAAGCCCATGCCGCCCATGTCGGCGGCCATGTTATAGACCTCGGTGGCGCCTTCGACGGCCCGCGCGGCGTTCTTTTTCTCGCTCAGGTCCATCGACAGCGATTCCACGCCGGGCACACGCTGATACCATTCCGGCAGGGGTTTGCGGTCGATGGCGCGGATCCGCGTGTAGCCTAGCTCGTGAAAGTACCGCGTGAGCGCGCCTGCAATAAAGCCGCCGGCTCCCGCGATGACGATCAGGTCGTCGCGGCCCATCTGGCGGTCGATTCGTACTTCGGAGTTTACTTTCATGACGGATGATTCTCGCGGAACGGCCCACTGTGGACACGCGAACGCGCGTCCCGCGCCAGGTCCGGCGCTCATTGATTAACGATAAAGTAATCGTTATGTATTGTAGCCAGGGGGATCGCCCCTGTCAATTCGATGGCGATCGCCGGTTGAAATGACTCCCGGCTCTGCGGCTCTGCGGCCTGGCAGGCGCGCCACGGCGCTACACTGTTTTATCCTTCGCATAGCACAGATCGTTCAACCCACACTCCTTGCACCTCGGGGCGCGTGCCACGCAGAGGGCGCGGCCGTGCAGGATGATCTGGTGCGCGAACGAAATCCAGTGGTCCGGTGGAACGATCTTCATGAGATCCTGCTCCACTTTCACGGGGTCGGAATTCTGTGTCAGGTCGAGCCGCTGCGCGATGCGGCTCACGTGCGTATCCACCACCACGCCGGCGGCGATCCCATAAGCGGTGCCCAGCACCACGTTGGCCGTCTTGCGCGCCGCGCCGGGGATGGTGAGCAGCTCTTCCATGGTCTTCGGCACTTCGCCGCCGAATGCGCTCACCACTCGCCGCGCCGCGCCGACAATCGATTTCGCCTTATTGTTGAAGAAGCCGGTGCTGCGTATATCCTGCGCCAGCGCCTCCGGGCGCACGGCGGCGAAATCGGCCGGGGTGGGGTACTTGGCGAATAGGCCCGGCGTCACCAGGTTGACGCGCTTGTCCGTGCACTGCGCCGAAAGGATGGTCGCCACCAGCAGTTCCCAGGGGCTGCGGTGGGTGAGCGCGCAGGTGGCGCCGGGATACATATGATCCAAGCGGCGCAGAATCTCCTCCACCCGCGCGGCGCGCCCGGCTGCGTTACGCGGCCGTTTCCCGTAAGCTCGTAGGATACGATGCGCGCTCGCCTTCTTCTTGCCGCCGCCGCGCTGGCCGCCTTTGGCGCTTCCCTGGTCTCCGGTTTTCACTTTGACGATTATGCCATTTTTGATGGAGCGAACCACGCGTCCGCTTCCAGCCTGGGCGCCGTCTTCGCCGTGCGGCAGACCCGTCCGCTCACCTATTTCACCTTCTGGTTGAACCACGCCCTCGGCGGCCAGAACCCGCTCGGCTATCACGCGCTCAACCTGGCGTTGCACCTGGCCGCCGTGCTGCTGGCTTACCAGTGCCTGCTGCGGCTGCTGGACGGTCGCGCCGCATGGCTGGCGGCGGCCCTGTTCGCCGTGCATCCATCGCAGGCCGAGGCGGTCGATTACATCTGGGGGCGCGCCATTGTGCTGGCCGCTGTCTGCGTCTTCGCGTCGCTGCTGGCCTGGATGGACGACCGTCCCTGGCTGTCGGTCGCACTGTTCGCGCTGGCCCTGCTGGCCAAGGAGGAATGCGCCGCGTTTCCACTGGCGCTGTGGCTGCTCGATGCGCGGCTCATCGCGAGAGAACGGCGGATAGTGACCGGTCCAGCTACCAGCAGCCGCTCGGCTGAAAATCGCGCTCGCGCGGCGGGAAGAAAAGCCGAGATGACTCTCGGCTCAGCAGCCTTGACAGGCCGCGCCACGGCGCTCGGAGGGCGTTGGGCTCCGCTCGCCGCCATGCTCGCGCTATCGCTGGCCGCCGGCCTCCATACCATTTACGCCGCCGCGGTGACGCCGGGCACGCAGGCGGGCGCGCAGGCCGGCATCTCTCCTGCGCGTTACCTGTTGGCGCAAGGCATCGTACTCTGGCGCTACCTGCGGCTATTCGCGGTTCCTTACGGTTTCACCGTGGATCCCGAAATTCGCGTTCCCCCCGCGTGGCTGGGAGTCGCCGCGTGGCTCGCCATCTTGGCCGCGCTGGCCGCGTTGTGGCGATGGCGCCGCGATCTCGCCATCTGGGTCGCCGCCGCCGCGCTCCTGCTGCTGCCCAGTTCTTCCATCTTCCCCGCCGCGGACCTGGCGGCCGATCGCCGCATGTACCTCGCCATGTTTCCCTTGGCCGCCGCCGCCGCTCTGCTTCTCACCCGCGTCCGCACGCGCGCGATCGCGCCGATTGTTATCGCCGCGCTGCTGCTAGTGAGTATCGGCCGCACCCAGGTTTGGGCCAGCGACGAATCGCTCTGGCGCGAAGCCGTCGGCCGCGCGCCGGACAAGCTGCGGCCTCGCATCCAGTTGTCCCGCAGCGTGGGAAGCGAAGAGGCCCTCGCACTGTTGGCTGAGGCCGCCCGCATGGCTCCCGATGACGCGACCGTACCAGCCGAAACCGGCCGTGTTTTGCTGGCCGCCGGCCGCCCAGCCGAAGCGCTGGCGCAATTCGGCCGCGCCCTCGCCCTCGCTCCGCGCGACGCGAATAATTACAACAATCGCGGCGTCTCCCTCCAGGCGCTTGGGCAGACCGAAGCCGCGCGCGCCGATTTCGAGCGTGCGCTCGAGCTCGATCCCGGTCTCGCCGCCGCGCGCGAAAACCTCAGGAAGCTGGCGCGGTAATCTGCACGTCGGTGGTCATATTCTGCCAGTCCGGCAGTTCGTAGATCTTCTTCTTGCCGGTCAGCGGCGCGGTGAGTTCCTTGGCTTCGTTCCCCTTCAAAGTGGTCGCGAACTCGAAGGTGCCTTGCGCGTCCTCTTCGGAGCGGCCCGTGCTCGCCCAAATGGTAACGTTACCCGCGAGGCCAGTGAGATCGGCTTCGGCGTGGTTCGTCAGCACGAACTTCACCAAAACCTTGTCCTTGTTCTTCGGGTCTTCCAGGAACCGTACCGAGGAAACCTCGATGAACTTCTGTATCGCGCTGACCGCCGCGCCCGGCTTGGCGCCCGGGCTCTCCTCCGCCGAACTGGGTGTTGCGGGGCGCCCGCCGTGCGAACGGTTTACGACCCAATACACTCCCGCCACTATGCCGGCAATCGCCAGGGCCGATAGCACGGTTGCCAGCCAGACCGGCAACCCGAGCGTCCGTGCCGGCTGCCGCGGAAGCGCCGGCGCCTGGAAGACAGGTGCAGGCTCGGGCTCAATCGGCGGAGCCAGCGGCCTGATCTCGGGCGGGGGCGGCGCCGCGACGGCTACTGGCCCCGCCGGTTCCCTGACGGCCTGCGACGACGGCGGCGGCACCGCCACCGGCTGCGACTTCTTCGTGCAGTCCGGACATTCCGTATAGGCCGGAGGCACTTCGCGCCCGCATTGCGGGCAGATCCATGTGAACATTTCGGCTCGCTTTAATTGTACTGTAAAGGAGTCGATGCACTCGCCGCCGGGCCGGTTTCCAGAATTCCGGCAAAGGAGTACAAGCGCCCCGCCGCCGCGCCATCGCGCCGAAAGGAGTGGAACTCGTCGGCGCGGCATTTAGTGCAGAGACCGCACATGTATATCCGCTGCCCGCCGACGCCCGCCGCTTCCAATTGGCCGCGTACCGTCCCCGCCAGGTCTATGTGCGCCCGCCCTTCCACGCCGAACTGCGCCGCTACCTCCGCGCCCACTTTATAGCAGCACTTGCCGATCGCCGGCCCAATCGCCGCGTGCAGATCGCCCGCGCGGCTGCCGAATTGCGCGCCCATCGCCGCGACTGCCCTCTGCGCGATACCTGCCACCGTCCCGCGCCATCCGGCGTGAACCGCGGCTACCGCGCGATGGAAGGGATCCACCAGCAGCAACGGAATGCAATCGGCCGTCTTCACCGCGACCACCACGCCCGGCGTGTTTTCGAGCAACGCATCGCCGGTTCCCAGCGCGCCCGACCGCCCTGCGCCCGCCACGCACTCAGTCGAATGAACCTGCTGGAGCGTCGCCAGCCGCTCGAACCGCCCCGGTAGATCCGCCCGCCGCGTGCCGAACCCGTGGACCAGCCACTCGAACTCGTCCAGCTCGCTCGAGCGGTAAGTCTGATTGGAGTCAAGATAGAACATCGATACCGTCATCTCGTGCGGTCTTTAGTGCGCGCCTTCCGACCACACATGCTGAACCCAATCGATTTCGCCCGGATGATGCTCCTCTATGGTTGCCAATGAATCAGCGATCACATCGGGCGTAGCGTTTGCCAACGGGTACGAAAAGCGCGTTAACTGTGCGCCGTCAGCGCGGAGGTGGTGATGTTCCTCAGCCGTGATTGCATCTGATCCCACCCAGACGAGCCAACCGGCGCTAGCGGCGAGCCGTATCGCCTCGGATGCGCCCCGCGGTTCGAGTGCTAGATAGACCATGGCTACAAGGTAGCTCAAATCCCTTGGAACGTGAGAATCGCCGGACCTACCCTGTTCGGGACATTGGGCGGGGGCACCGCGCCAGGGCAGAAATCCTCTTGGCATGATATAGTGAAATCACTATATTGACCGCACATGACCGATGAATCGCCTCTCAAGCCGGTGACCTGGGTCGGATCGAGCCGTGAGGATCTGTGCGAGTTCCCTGAGCGCGTACAAGATCACATGGGCTATGCCCTGTATCTCGCCCAGCGGGGCGGCAAGCACCGGGACGCGAAGGTTCTCACCGGTTTCGGAGGGGCTGGAGTTGTCGAAGTCGTCAACGACCATCGTGGCGACACGTTCCGCGCGGTGTACACCCTGCGGTATGCCGGTGCCGTTTATGTACTTCACGCCTTTCAGAAGAAATCGAAGACCGGGCGGGAGACGCCGAGCCGGGACATGGAGCTGATAAGACAACGGCTGCGTGAGGCCGAACAGATTGCAAAGGAGCGAGAACCATGAGCAACAAGGGTTACGAGACCGGTAGCGGCAATGTCTTCAAGGACATCGGTGTGCCGAATGCCGAAGAGCACTTCGTCAAGGCGCAACTAGTGTCCAAAATTGACACGATCCTGAAAAAGCGCGGCATGAAACAGGTGGACGCCGCCAATTTATTTGGAGTTCGTCAGCCTGACATATCAAAGATGTTGCGAGGCGAATTCCGTCAATTCTCCGTGGAACGTCTTCTACGCTTCCTCGTGGCGCTGAATCAGGATGTAGAAATTGTCGTGAAGCCGCACCGTAGCCGGAACAACGCTCCTGCTCTGCATGTGGCTTGAGCCTTTGCCGTGGCAGATCACAAAATCGTCGAGCGGCCCGATTCGTGATCCTGCAAAGCGCGCTCTGCGAGGGAACGCAGTTTCCCATTTTTCGCGTCCGCCTCAATCTGGTCGTCCCAAATCTCGGCGTCGAACTGCCTGAACCAGTCGCGGAAGGCCTTCAGCTCATCCTGGCTGAGGCTTTTCACTTGTCCCTCTATGTGCTCGACTCGGCTCATCTCAGGCTTCACTCCCAGAATACACCGGCCCCTACCCCGCGCTCACCAGGAACACCGCCACTTCGGCCATCAGATTCGGCATCACGCTCACCTTACGGCGGCCGGCGAGAAAGTAGCGGCGCTCCACGGTGAGGCCCTCCAACGCGGCCAGCGCTTGGAAATCCTCCACCGTGAGGAAGTGAATGTTCGGCGAGTCGTACCATTCGTACGGGAACAGCTTGGTGCGCGGCGCGCGGCCGCTCGCCAGCATCGAGAGGCGCACCCGCCAGTGGCCGAAGTTGGGAAAGGCCACGATGCCCCGGCGCCCCACGCGCAGCATTTCGCGCAACACCCGCCGCGGTTGCCGCGTTTCCTGCAAGGTCTGGCTGAGGATCACGTAGTCGAAGGCGTGGTCGGGATAGTCGGCCAGCCCCTCGTCGATATCGCCCTGAAACACCGAGACACCGCGCGCGATCGCGCGGCGCACTTTCTCGCCCGCGATCTCGACGCCGCGCGCATCCACGTTCTTGTTCGCAGCCAGCCAATGCAGCAGTTCGCCCTCGCCGCAGCCCAGGTCCAGCACACGCGCGCCGGGAGAAACGATATCGCCGATGATGGCGTAGTCGCTGCGCCCCAGCAGCTCGCGGACGAACGCCTGCTTGGCCGCGACAGCGGTCATCCCGCCCTCTCCAGCGTGCTCGCCAGAAATCCGCGGATCAGCTCGGTCTGTTCGGCCACGTCCACCAGGAAGGAATCGTGCCCGTAGTTGGAAGGCAGTTCGGCGTAGGCCACGTCGCAATTGCGCGCCCGCAACGCGCGCACGATTTCCTGCGATTGGTAGCTCGGATACAGCCAGTCCGAGCTGAAGCTGATTACCAGGAAGCGCGCCTGGGCCGGCGCCAGCGCCGCGGTGAGCGAGCCCTGGCCATTCGTCAGGTCGAAATAATCCATCGCCTTGGTGATGTACAGATACGAATTGGCGTCGAAGCGGCCGACGAACTGGCTGCCGCGGTAGCGCAGGTAGCTTTCCACTTCGAAATCCACGTCGAAATCGAAGCCGAAATTCTGCTTGCCGCGCAGCCGCCGGCCGAATTTCTCGCGCATCGAATCGTCGCTCATGTACGTGATGTGGCCCACCATGCGCGCCACAGCCAGCCCGCGCGCCGGCAGTTGCTTGCCGTAGTAGTCGCCGCCGTTCCAGTCAGGGTCGGCCATGATCGCCTGCCGCCCCACTTCGTTGAACGCAATCTGCTGCGCGCTGTGCCGCGTGGTGGTGGCGATCGGAATCGCCGATACCACGCGGTCTGGGAAAGCGACCGCCCATTCGAGCGCCTGCATGCCGCCCATCGACCCGCCGGTCACCGTCAGCAGGCGCGGAATGCCGAGCTTATCGATCAGCATCGTCTCCAGGCGCACCATGTCGGAAATCGTGATTCCGGGAAAAGACATGCCGTAGGGGCAGCCGGTCGCCGGGTTGATCGAAGACGGCCCGGTGGTCCCGCGGCACCCGCCCAGCACGTTGCTCGAAATTACATAGTATTTATTGGTGTCGAACGCCTTGCCGGGACCGATCATGTTGTCCCACCAGCCCGGCTTGCCGGTTTCCGGACTGATCCCGGCCGCGTGCGCATCGCCGGAAAAGGCGTGCAGCACCAGGATGGCGTTGTTCCGCGCCTCGTTCAACTGGCCGTACGTTTCGTAGGCCACGTCGACCGGCGCGAGCGTGGCGCCGCTATCGAGCGCAATCGAATCGAAGCGGACAACACTGGCCTCAACGATCATGCGGGAGAGTTTCTATGATAGCAGAGCCCGCCATTGCCTCCTCGATGCCAATGCTACTGGCGGCGTACGCCTCACTCCTCGCGCAACGTCGCGTTCGGGTCTACGTTGGTGGCGCGGCGAATCGGGCCCCAGGTCGCCGCCAGGCCCGTCATCAGCATCGCCAGCGCGACCACGGCGAAATTCAGCGGGTCCGCCGGTTTCAGGCCGGGCACCAGAAACATGGCCAGCGGCTTAGTTACGAACAGCGCCACCAGCAGCCCGGCTGCCGTTCCGGCGATGGTGACGCGCGCGGCATCGCGGAGAACCATACGGGCGATGGCGCCGCCGCTGGCGCCGATCGCGATGCGGACGCCGATCTCCCGCGTCCGCCGCGCCACCGAATAAGCCATCACCCCATAGAGCCCGATGCTGGCCAGCAGCAGGCCGAGAATCCCGGTCGAGCCCATCAGCAGCGCTCCCACCTGGCTGGGCAGAAATGCCAGGCCGATGCTCGAATACATTGTGTCCACCTGCGCGCCGGCCATCGGCTCGATGCGATGCAACGTGCGGCGAACCGCTTCCAGTTGCATCGCAGGCGGGATCGCCGACCGCATCACGAATTCGATGCCTTGGCGATCGTTTGCGGCCTGCGCCAGCGGTTCGTACAGTTGCGGCTGCGGCTCCTCGCCGATGGTGAGCGCCTTCGTCACCTCAGCCACCCCGACGATCCGGTACGGCGCCTTGCTGTCGGCCTGCCAGGAGAGTTCCGTTCCCAACGGCTGCCGCTTGCCGAGATATCGGGTGACGAATTCGCGGTTCACGATGACGACTCTTTCGCCTCGGTCGGCCGCGGAGAAGGTACGCCCTCGCAGTATTGGAATGCCCATGGTGTGGAAATAGCCGGGGGTCACGGCATTCCATAGGAAGAACGCATTCCTCCGCTCGCGGTTATCGGCGAACAGGATTCCGACCATGAACCGCTCAGCGAAGTTGAAAGGAACGCCGCGCGCGGCGGCAGTGCTCTCGATGCCCGGGAGTGCTGCCAGGGAGTCGACGACCTGATTGGTGTACTCGGCCTTCTTCCTCGCATCGTCATAGCCTACGGGAGGCATGTTCACGTTCGCCCGCACCGTGTGGAGCACATCGAAGCCCGGGCTGATGGTGGTCGAATCGAGGAGGTTCCGCAGGAAGAGAAACCCGGTGGTAAGGACGACCACCGAGATCGCGATCTGTGCCGCCACCAGCGTGCTCCGAAGCCGCATCTTTCCTTCGCGATGCATGTCGTGCGTTAGCGATGGCTTCAGCGATTGCCATGCCGGCACCAGGCCGCAGGCCAGCGCCGTGAACGTGGTGAGGACTGTGGCATAGATCGCCAGGCGCCAATCCGGCTCAATCTGCAGCCGGACCGGAATCGGCAGCGGCAAGTGGATCCGCGCCAACAGAGCAGCGGCGAACTCGGCGAGAGCCAGGCCCGCAGCAGCCCCGAAAAGCGCGAGCAAAAGGCTCTCCGCAAGCAACTGCTGCAGCAGTCGGCCGCGGCTGGCGCCCAGCGCGAGCCGAACCGCGATTTCGCGGCGGCGGGCCGATGCGCGCGCCATCAGCAGGCTGGCCACGTTGACGCAGGCGATCAAAAGCACCAGCCCGGTGACGGCCAGCAGCATGGCGAAAAACGCTCCCACCGCCAACATTTGCGATTCCGACTTCAGGCGCGCATATCCGGCGATGGGCGACACGCGAATCTCGTCCGCGTATTTGTAGTGGGCGGGCATTTCCGCATCCATGCGCTGGGCCACCGTCAGCAAGCCGGCCCGCGCCGCCGGGATAGACATTCCCGGCTTCAGCCGCGCGTAAATTGCGAGCACGGTCGAGTCCAGGTACTGCGGCAGAAACACGTCGGGCGAATATCCGAAGCCGACCAGCGTGCGATGATGCTCCGGCAGGATTCCCACTACCGTGCACATCCGGCCGTTCAGGTTGATGCTTCGGCCCACCGCCGCTGGATCGCCGTCGAACTGCTTGCGCCAGAATGCGTAACTCAGCACGACGACTTCGTTCGGATCGTCGGCGAGAATACCCCGCCCATCGAGCATCGGAACTCCCAGCGCGGTGAAGTAGTTCTTCGCCGTGTAGACGCTGAAGACCGGGTGCGTTTCGGCTCCATTATTGAAGTTGGTGACTGCCTCTTCATCCTCGCCGGTCACCTCGGCAAACAGGCCGCTCGAACGGAGGAAGTCGATGGCTTTGACCGGCGAATTGCTGTTGCCGCCAAGTTGCACCGACACCAGCGAACCCGCATCCCGCACCGATGGCTCGCTGAACAGGAATTCGACGCCGAGCGAGAACATGGCCGCGTTGACGCCGATGCCGAGACCGAGCGACAAAAGCGCGGTCAGCACCAGCACCGGACTGCGGCGCAGCCCGCGCGCGGCATAAACCAGGTCGCGCCAGAGGTTTTCGAAGAAGGTGAATCGCCACAAATCGTATCCGTGCTCGCCGATTACGGCGGCGTTGCCGAGCGGAATGGCGTTGTCGTGCCGGGCCGCCATTTCGCGATGAAAAGCCAGCTCGGCTTGAATATCCTGGTGCATTCCGCCGCGGCGGAAGAGCTTCAGAAAGAAACGGCGCATCGTTGGTCACCCCCCGAGAACCCGCGCGACAGCGGCGGAAAGACGGCTCCAGGTGGCCTCCTGCTCCGCTACCAGTTTTCGCCCGCGCCTGGTGATTTGGTAATACTTCGCCTTCCGGTTGTTCTCCGACAGGCCGGATTTCGACGTGATCGCGCCATCGAGTTCCAGCCGCCACAGCGCCGGATAGAGAGAGCCTTCTTCCACTTTCAGCACCTCATCGGAAAGCAGATGGATAGTCTGCGCGATGGCGTAGCCATGCATCGCGCCGCGCTGGAGCGCATGCAGGATCAGCAGATCCAGCGTGCCCTGCAACAAAGCCGGTTGAGCGGATTTCCCCATGTCCCTATGACGATCTATGGGAGAGTATGGCAGCCTCTCCCCATGATTGTCAAGGGGAAGAATTGGCGCATCTGGCCAGCCGAGCGGGTTGGTTCCGTGTAAAATTGTGATTGAGTCCCAGGGAGGTTCTTGTTGGCGCCTCAGGATGTCGCCCAACTGCTGCAACGGATCGGCGAGGGCGATAAGGCCGCATTGGACGAGATGACGCCTCTCGTCTATGACGAACTGCGCCGCCTGGCGCAGCGGCTGCTGGCCGCGGAACGGCCCGATCACACGCTACAGCCCACCGCTTTGGTGCATGAGGCGTATCTGCGCCTGGTGGGCCAGCGCTCGGTGGATTGGCGCAACCGCGCGCATTTTCTGGGGGTCGCGGCCACCATGATGCGGCGCGTGCTGATCAACCACGCCAAGGCGCGCAATGCGGCCAAGCGGGAGGGTTTCTCGAACGCGGTGACGCTGGAGGACGCGTTTGGCATCTTCCCTTCGCCCGCCATCGACGTGCTCGCGCTGAACTATTCGCTCGACGAACTGACCCGCCTGGATCCGCAACAAGGCAAAGTCGTCGAGCTGCGCTACTTCGGCGGTCTTTCGATTGAGGAGACCGCCGCCTGCCTGGGGATCTCGCCGGCCACCGTGAAGCGGGAGTGGGGCACCGCGCGGCTGTGGCTGCTCGAACACATGGAAGGGACCGCGCAGTCATGACCGCGGCCCGCTGGGGCGAGGTCAAGACGATCCTGGCGAGTCTGCTCGAAACCGGCCCCAGCCAGCGTGCCAAGGAACTGGACCGGCTGTGCGGAACCGATGCGGAGCTGCGCAGTTCGGTCGAATCGCTGCTCGCACTGGAGGAAAAAGCCGGCGCGCTGTTCGATTCGGCGGCCGCGCCCGGCGCCCAATGGCGCGCCGAAGCGCCCGCGCCGGAGACCATCGGATCGTACCGTGTGGTGAAGGAGATCGGCCGCGGCGGCATGGGCGTGGTTTACCTGGGCGAGCGCGCCGACGGCCAATATCGCAAGCAGGTGGCGATCAAGCTCATCACCGCCGCCCACCCCGACGCGCAGACCGGGCGGCGCTTCGAGCGCGAACGGCAGATCCTGGCGCAACTCGAGCATCCCGGCATCGCGCGGCTACTCGATGGCGGCACCACGGCGGGCGGTCAGCCGTACTTCATCATGGAGTACGTGGATGGCCTGCCGCTGCTCGAATTCTGCAGCGGCGGCGCGCTCGGCGTCAACCAGCGGCTGCGCCTCTTCCTGCAGATCGCGGACGCGGTGGGTTATGCGCACCGGCGGCTCATCGTGCATCGCGATTTGAAGCCGGGCAACATATTGGTCACCGCCGAGGGACAGGCCAAGCTCCTCGATTTCGGCCTCGGGCAGACGATCGGCGGCGCTGCGCCCGGCGACGAAATCACCCAAGCCGGTCCCGCCCCCATGACCCCCGCCTACGCCAGCCCGGAACAGATTCGCGGCGAAAGCCACACGGTGGCGGGCGACGTCTATTCACTGGGCGTGATCCTATTTGAGCTGCTGGCCGGGCGCAGGCCCTATCCCGCCACCACCAGCTACCTGGATCTGGCGCGCGCCATTTGCGATGAACAAGCCCCGCCGCTGGCCGGTGCGGTGGATGCCGCGGCGCCCAACGCCGGGCCGTTGCGGCGGCGGCTGCGCGGCGATCTGGAAACCATCGTCGCCAAGGCGCTCGAAAAGGACCCGCGCCGCCGCTATTGGACGGTGGACGAATTCACCGCCGATCTGCGGCGCTTCCTGGATGGCCGCCCGGTGGCGGCGCGCAAACCCACCTGGCGCTACCGCGCGGCCCGCCTGACGGCGCGGCACCGAATTGCCGTCCCGGCCGGTGCGCTGGCCCTGCTGCTGATCGCCGGATTCGCCGCCTTCGGCTGGTGGGAAGCGCGCCGCTCCGAACGCCGGTTCAACCAGGTGCGCGGGCTGGCCCACGCCGTGATGTTCGATCTCTACGATGCGATCGCGCCTCTGCCCGGTTCCACCGCGGCGCGGGCGCTGCTGGCGCGCCGCGCGCTCGAATACCTGGAAAATCTGTCGCAGGAAGCCGGCGGCAATCGTTCGCTGGAGCGCGAGGTCGCGCAGGGCTATGCGAGGATCGGCGAGGTGGAGGGCGATCTCACCGAATCGAGCCTGGGCCGCGTGCAGGCCTCGCTCGAAAGCCGCCGCAAAGCGGCCGGGATTCTGGAACGGCTCGCGGCGGAATCGCCTCGCGACGCAGGGCTGCGCCACGAATACCTGCGCGCCGCAATCGATCTCGCCAGAGCCTGCGGCCAGGCCGGCCAGTTCGATGCCGAGATCGCCCAGGCCACGCGCGCCGCCGGCATTGCCGAGGCGGCGGCAGGCGCGTACCCAAAAGACGTGGCCGCGTTGAGCGACATGGAGGCGGCGCTGGCCGCCTTGGCGGATGCGTTCATCAACGAAAAGCGGTACTCCGAGGCCATCGTGGTGCGGGAGCGGGTGCAGGATCTGGCGCGCCGCGTGGCGGCGCTCGATGACAGCCAGGAAGCGCAACGTACGCTGGCGTTGGCCGAGAAACGGCTGGCCGCCCTGTACGGCGTAACCGGGCGGATGGACGATTGCCGCCGCGAGTATGAGATGGCGCGCTCGATCGACGAGCAACGCTGCGCCCGCAATCCGCAGGACATGCGCGCCAAGATCGATCTATCCTTCGATTTGAGCGACCTCGGCTGGGCGGCCGGCCAGGCAAACCGCCTGGAGGATGCGCTCGAATTCCACCGCGTGGCGCTCGAACTCCGCCAGCAGGCCGCGCAGGCGGATCCTCACGATTTCCGCGCCGCGACGGTCGTGGCTGCAAGCATGAAGAGGATCGGTCTGGTGCTCAGGAAAATGGCGAAACCGCACGAAGCCCTGGCCGAACTCGAACAGGCGGCGGCGCGCTACCGCGAGTTAAGCGGGCGGCCCGGCGCCGACTGGGCAACCGTGCGCAGCTTGGCGGAAACGGACGAAGATATCGCGGAGACGTGGATCGACCTGGCGCAAGCTCGCAATCGAGCGGACCGCGAGCGCCGCGCCGATTATCTGGCCGCCGCCGCTGAATATGAGCAAGCGCGCGCGCTGTTGGCCGGCCTGCGCGACCAGGGAAAACTGCCGAAATCCGATTGGCCGCTGGTGGACGAGCAGGCAGGGCTCGCACAGAAGGCGCGGCAAAACGGGCAGTAGCCGGCGCCGGAAATGTCGAGATGACTCTACCGAACTCCCGATGCGGCGGAATCTTGGTTGAGCCAGGGGTCTGAGGTAGGATAGACGATCGGTTTTTGTCGTCTGTCAAGCGGCGCGCCCCTGCCGAAGGCGCGACGACAAAACCAATCGTCTATCCTACCTGGCCTGCGCCACGACGGGCCGCCACCGGAATGGTAAATCTGAGCCCGGTGTGCGTGGATGAAAACCTGACGACTTTCGTATCCTTCAACCCCGCCGCGCGGCCCGCCTCGATCACATCGATCTCGCGAATCGTTTCGACGCCTTTCGGATAGATCACCCACAGGCCGCCGGCCGGCTGGAGCTTGTGCGTCAATCCGGGAATGCGGGCCAGGTCCGCGGCTCGATCGGCCGTCAGAAATATCAGATCGGCCAGCTTCCTAGCCGCCTTCGTACCCGCGGCTTCGAGCTCGCGTGAGAAATCGGCGTCGAACTTGCCTTCGAGCCGAACCGACACGCCGGCCTTGGCGCCCAGCTTGTCGAAGAGTGACGGCGGATGCAAAACCTTCTGCGCCCACTTCTCCGCCGCCAGCCCAAGTTCCAACTCCGCGTCCCCGTTGTCCCAATCCAGCCGCAGTACGCCGCCCGCCGCTGCTACGCCGGTCAGGTCGCGGAAGGAGATTTTGAGCCTTTCCTCGCCGCGAAACAGCAGATGATCGGTTTCGAGCAACGCCTTGCCTTCCACGGTGCGCCCGCCGCGCCGCAGCCTGCATGCCTTTTCCTGGCCCATGGCTACGCCTCGGTGGTGACGCGGTCGCCAGTTTTGGCGCCGAGGTCTCTAAAGAACGTTTCGATGCTGCGCGTGTGGCCGATCACAAAGCGGGACACAAAGCGGAAGAACACATTGCGCACTTCTCCATCCTCTGTGATGCGCAGGTCGGCGCCCTCGGGCGCGGGAGAGATTTCGAAGGTCCAGGTGCCGCCAAAGGGAAGGCTGGGGTCGGCGATGCGCACGGCGAGCCGCGCGGGCGGGGAAGCCTCCACCAGTTCGAAGCGAATTCTGTGCCCATGCTCGTCTTGCTCCCACCACTGCTTCCTGCCATCCCGATCGGGGAATGAGCCGTAGGCCTTGACGTCGGGGCGCCAATTGGGAGGGCCCGCCAGAATCGTGTAAAGAACCTGCGGGCTTTGGCGGAATCGCGCCTGCCGCGTGGCATGATGCCGAACCGGAAGCACGGCGCCCACGGCGGCCACCAGAAACAACAGAATCAGCGCCCCGCCGGGCAGCCACAACCATTTCATGTCCCCCTCCTTTTTCTGCGCATCATATCATCGGAGGAGGCCGGCGCTCAACTTGGCTGCCCCCGGCGGGTGTGCGGCCGAGAGATGGCGAAACTCGCCATTCCTGGCGAATTCGCATGAATCGGAGCGTAGGGTACACCAGGCTTTCGTCTATCGGGAGGCCTTGCATCAGGGCATCGGCCGGCTGTCCGTGTGGCATGCGGAAGCCTCGGCACGCGGAGGAAGCACGAAGTTGCGATGGTTCGGTTTTACCGTGCGAGGCGGGCGGCCAGCACGATAAAGAAAACCGTGCCGACGCCGATTACCGCGCCGTGCGGCAGACCCATGGCTTTGGGGCTGCGCACGTCCAGTTCTTCCCTCTTGATGTAGGCCGGCCGGAAGTTCATCATCTCGGTGAAGATGAAGAGGACATTCCACAGGGTGCGCTTGATGCGGCCGTGCGAGACCATCAGAATCACCGCCATCACCGCGCCCAGAACCGCCGTAATCACGAAGATTCCCAACCAATCCTGCCAGCCCACCATGGCTCCCACCGCGGCCATTAGTTTCACGTCGCCAGCGCCCATCGCGCGGATGACGTACAGGAGGAAGTACACGGCGAACGCCAGCCCTAGCCCGCGCAGCGAGTACCAAACGCCGGCGAACGAAAACCAGGAGCCCGGCGGGCCGGACAGAAACGCGTTGAGCACCACGCCCAAGGCCACGCCAGTCACGGTGATCCAGTTCGGAATGCGGCGGAAACGGACATCGTACACCGCGGCCACCAACAAAACGGCCAGCAGCACGATGACGATTCCCCGCGGTGGTAGCGTCAAGGCCATGTCAGCACAATCATAACGCGGCGATCCCAGGCTCCACAGTCCCCGATTGTGTACAGTCGAATGCTAACTGGAACGCGGCCGGCAGGCCAGGTAGGACGATCGCCTGCTGTCGTCTGTTGGGATGGGCGGACGGCCTGCGGAATTCCACGCAAAACCCCGGTAACGCCGGCGATCTTGTCGCCGGTGATGTGCCGGGATTCTCGAGGCACCGGGAAATCGCGGGCAAATCGCCGGCGACCAGATCGCCTCACCGCAGATTGAACTTCTTCATCTTGTAGCGCAACGTGTCCCGGGTGACGCGCAACAGGCGGGCGGCTTGCGTCTGGTTGCCGTTGGTTTTTTCGAGCGCGCGCGCCAGTAGGCTGCGCTCGTTATCTTCGAGCGAGAGGCCGTCGATGACCGCTTCGGCGACGGGCGGGGCCGCGAGCGCCGTTCCCTGTTCGGAGTGGGCCACGCTGATGGGCAGGCTGGGCGCCGTGATCAGCGCCGATTCTTCGAGGATCATGGCGCGTTCCACCGCATTGCGCAATTCGCGCACGTTGCCCGGCCAGTCGTGCGAGAGCAGCAGCTTGGCGGCGGCGTCGCTGATGCCTTCGATGCTGCGCTTGAATTTGTGGTTGTAGTGGTCGATGAAGAAGCGCGCCAGCGGCAGGATGTCGTCCAGGCGCTCCCGCAGCGGCGGAATGGAAATCTGGATCACGTTCAGACGGAAGTACAGGTCCTGCCGGAAAGCGCCTTCTTTCACCGCCTCGCGCAGGTTCTTGTTGGTGGCTGCCACCACGCGCAAATCCAGGTTGATGTCCTTCAGGCCGCCCAAGCGGCGAAAGGTCTGCTCCTCCAAGACTCGCAACAGCTTGGCCTGCAGCATCATCGGGATCTCGCCGATCTCGTCCAGGAAGAGGGTCCCCTTGTCGGCCAGCTCGAAGATGCCGCGTTTTTGCGCGCGCGCGTCGGTGAAGGCGCCTTTTTCGTAGCCGAACAATTCGCTTTCCAGCAGCGAATCCGGAATCGCCGCGCAATTGATGGCGATAAACGGCTCGGCCTGGCGCAGGCTCTGATAGTGGAGCGTCTTGGCGATGAGGTCCTTGCCGGTGCCGTTCTCCCCGTCCAGCAGGATGGTGGTGGCTTCGCTGGCCGCCACGCGGTGCACGAAATTCACCACCTCGCGCATGGGTCCGGATTCGGCGATTACTTCGCGCCGCTGCGGCGCTGTCTCATCGGTAATGTCCTTAATGGTGGCCACCACCCCGGCGAGCTGGGCGTGCTCGTCGAACATCTGCGTCGTGTGCATCACCACCAGGCGCTCCATGCCATTGTCGGTGTGCAGGCGCACCGTGCAGGAAGGGGCGTTGGGCGCCTGGTTCAAACCCACCAGCACCCCGCAGCCCGGCTCGCAAACCGGGCACTTGAAGATCTCCTGGCAGTGTTTGCCGAGCATCTCGCCGGCCGGAATGCCAAACAGCTTTTCAGCCGCGCGGTTGACCCCCGTCACCCGGAATTCCGGATCATAAAGGACAAGGGCATCCGAAAGCTGGTCAAAAACCGACTCCAGGACGCCAACCCTCTGCCATGCAGGTGTGAGCTTCGACATTACTACCCTATTGATTTGACCTCAGTATAGCAGGCCCGTTGGGGCACTACGCCCAGCGTCGTGCCCGCCAAACGGGGGAATTGCCCCGCCTGCCGCCGCTCCCGGGCGCCAACACTATCGGAAAACAGCGATTTGGCGGTGGCGATGCAATTGCAAACTTGACCCGTGGAGGCACCATGTCCCATTTGAAAGTCATCGTCCCCGCCGCCATTCTGCTGGGCGGTTTCCTGGTTTCGACGACGGCCTCGTTCGGCAAACAGGAATATATGAAGGCCACCAAGAAGCAATGCGTATATTGCCATGTCAAGGTGTCCGCCGACAAGGTCGAAATGAACAAGAATCTGACCGACGCCGGCAAGTATTATCACGAGCACAAGAGCCTGGACGGCTATCAGGAGAAGAAGTAGCCCTTGGCGAGTGGAGGCGTGGAGTCCGCCGTGTTGCACACTGTTCAGCTCGCGCTCGCCGACGGCGCCTACCAAGGCGCTCTTCGCGAAGCTCTGGCCCGCAGTTGCGCCTGGCGCGTCGAATCGGTCGCCCGGCCGGATCTTGCCGAGGATTGCGTTCTCGTCCTCGACGAGGCCGCCTTCGAGCATCTGCGCCTCCCCCTGTCTCATCCCGAGCGGATCGTGCTGATTACTCGCCAGGATCCGCAACTGCTGGCCCAGGCCTGGGATGCCGGCTTGGTTTCGGTGCTCTCCGAGCAGGATTCTATGAGTACTGTGTTACTGGCTATTATGGCCGCTGCACTGCGCGTTGCGAATCTCTGCAAGTCCGACATTTCAAGTGGAATTTCCCCCATTTCAGAGCATGATTCTGCGCCAATAGCCCCACATCACAGCCATTCTGGCAGCAGACGTTGCAAAATTCAATAGCTTAGATCCCCTTACGCTGTGGACTGTTGCGTGCATTGCCCAATTCGTCGGCGTACGGAAATACGCGGTGTGTGTTGCGTGTTCAGTTAGAATGGGATTGTATTATCCGGAGCTAGCTTGGCGGAGGCCCCAGCAGTATGAGCGCAATCATACCGGCATTTGACAAGTCGGGCGCGCCGTTCGGGGAGCGCCCCATCTTCACCAATTCCACAACGCAGACGACGAGGAGATGTGTATGAGTTCCTATATTCCGTTCGTAGTGCTTTGGGTAGTGCTGGCCGCGGCGGTCATCGGATTGATCATCTACCGAAGGATTATAGCCGCGAGCGAAGACGACATGATTCATGTCGCCGACGCAGGCGAAGCGAGCATTACGGCTCACCAGGTAGCCGTCGGCCAGAAACTCGACCAGATCGACAAGTGGGGAAAGATACTGACCGCGGTCGTGGTCGTGTACGGCGTTGTTCTGGCCGCCCTTTACGTATATCAGACCTGGGTCTCGAGGGGCTAACGGCGGAATGCGGCGGGCGATTCCTCGGGTTGGCGCCAAGCCGGGAATTGCCCTGCTGGCTTTAAGCTTCTGGGCCGCCGGCGGTTGTTGGGCGGCGGCTGCCAAGCTCGACTGCGCCGGTTGTCACGACCAGGCGCAGAAGCTCGCCAAGAGCGCGCACGCGGGATTGACTTGTGACACCTGTCACGAGTCGCACGACGAGTATCCGCACAAGGCGGGCGTTCCCAAGCCTCAGTGCGGCGCCTGCCACGCCGACCAGGCCGGCGACTACGAAAGCGGCGTCCACGGCCAGGCGCGCAAGCATGGCAACGATGCGGCGCCCGATTGCGGCCTGTGCCACGGCGGCGCGCACGAGTTGCTCTCGCCCAGTTCGCAAGCCTTCCGCATGGCGGTGCCCGATACTTGCGGTATGTGCCATCCGGGAGTGGCCGAACAATATCGCGCCAGCGTTCACGGACAAGCTTTGGCCAAAGGCATCACGCAGGCCCCGCTCTGTACCGACTGCCACGGCGAGCACAAGATCATCAAACCGAGCAACGCCGCTTCGCCGGTAAACGCCGCCAACATTCGCGAGACGTGCGGCAGTTGCCACGGCGACGTCCGGCTCAGCCGCAAATTCGGCATGCCGTCCGATCGCCTGGTGAGCTTCGACGCTTCCTACCACGGCCTCGCCGCCAAGGAAGGCGTGCAGACCGTGGCCAACTGCGCCAGTTGCCACGGCGTCCACAATATCCTGGCTTCCTCCGACCCGAATTCCACCATCAACCCAAAGAACCTGCCCAAAACTTGCGGCCAATGCCATCCCGGCGCCGGGCAGCGGTTCGCCATCGGCCAGGTACACGTGGCGGCCGGCGCCGGCGAACCGCCGGTGTTGAATTTCGTCCGCCAGTTCTACCTGCTGTTGATCCCGGTGACGATTGGCCTGATGCTGCTGCACAACGGCGGCGATTGGATTCGCAAAGTGGTCCGCTCGCGGTTCCAGGCAGGCCTGCCCCAGTTCGCCAGCCGCGCCCCCGCCGGCCTCCGCATGCTGCCGTTTGAAAGAGTGCAGCATGCCTTGCTCGCACTGTCGTTTATGATCCTGGTGTGGACCGGTTTCGCCCTCAAGTATCCCGACCAGTGGTGGGCGCGGCCGGTTCTCTACGCCGGAGGGCACGCCATGCGGAGCCTCATCCACCGCGTGGCGGCGTCGGTATTCATCGCCGTCAGCTTCACTCACCTGGTGTCGCTGATCGTCAGCCGGAAATTGCGCAATCACTGGAAGGAAATGATTCCCAAGGTGCGCGATGCGCGCGAAGCCAGCAGCAACTTCGCCTACAACCTGGGCCTGGGAAACGTTCCGCCTGCGCGATCGTCACACAGCTATATCGAAAAAGCCGAGTATTGGGCGGTGGTATGGGGAGCCGTTATCATGACCGCGAGCGGCGGCCTGCTGTGGGCTAACTCGCTGGCCCTGCGCCTGCTTCCCAAACTCTGGCTGGATGTAGCGACCTCGGTTCATTTCTACGAAGCCGTGCTGGCTGCGCTGGCGATCGTGGTGTGGCACTTCTATTCCATCATTTTCGATCCCGACGTCTATCCGCTGAATACCGCGTTTCTGACAGGCTATATTGTGAAGAAGGACGAGTCTCGCCACGCGACCGATTCGCCAGAGAAAGCCGCCCACGAGCGGGAAGCCACAGGAGATTGACGCCCGACATGACTCCCAACCAACCGAACCGCCCGTTTGGCGGCTGGCTATCTCCGCTGATACATTTGTCGAGTAATTGGCTCAGCCGCGCCGGCGTGATCCTGGTGACTACCGCGGCCGTGTTCTGGCTTTTCCTGCTGCCCACTACGCTGCGCGGGGAAGTGTCCAGTCCATACCTCGGCATTCTGGCCTTTCTGGTTTTGCCGGTGCCGTTCTTTCTCGGCCTGGTCCTCATCCCGCTCGGCATGTTCCGCAAGCGGAAAAGGGAGCGGCACAGCGGCATTTATCCGCCGGATTTTCCGCGGCCCGAGTGGCGCAACCCGGAGCTGCGCAGGCTGGTCTATTTCATTCTCATCACCACCTGCGCCAATATCGCGATTGCCAGCCAGCTCAGCTACGGCGCCATCAACTACATGGATTCGGTCACCTTCTGCGGCGAAACCTGCCACACCGTCATGCAGCCCGAGTACACCGCGTATCAGGACTCGCCGCACTCCAAGGTCGAGTGCGTCAAGTGTCATATCGGGCCCGGCGCTTCCTGGTTTGTGCAAAGCAAGCTCTCGGGCGTGGGCCAGGTTTTTGCCGTCACCTTCAACACTTATCCGCGGCCGATTCCGACTCCGGTGCACAACCTGCGTCCCGCGCGCGAAACCTGCGAGCAGTGCCACTGGCCGCAAAAGTACTCGACAGACCGTATCGACATCATCACTCACTTTGCCGAAGACGAGACCAACACTGCCACCAAGGACGTGCTGCTGATGAAGATCGGCGGCGGCAACCACGGTATCGGCATCCATGGCACGCACCTGGGGCCGGGCGTCGTCATCCGTTACGGGCACGCCGACGAAGCGCGCCAGAACATTCCGTGGGTGGAGTATGACGACAACGGCCGCAAGACCGTCTACGCCGCCGCCGGCGCCAAGCCCGACGGCGCCGGGCTCTCCATGCGCGTGATGGATTGCATCGACTGCCACAACCGCCCCTCGCACGCCTACGACCTGCCGGACCGCGCGCTCGACAAAGCCATGGCGGCCGGCCTGGTATCCCCGGCGCTGCCGTTTGCGCGGAAGCGGGCTCTGGAAATCCTGAAGTTGAGCTATAAGAGCCGGGACGACGCCGCCAGACGGATTCCAGCCGCGTTCGAACAGTATTACCGGCAGAGCTATCCGGCGATCTGGGCGGCGAGGCAGCCGGAAATTACGGATTCCGCCAAACAGGTGCTGGCCATTTACCATCGCAATATCTTTCCCGACATGAATGTCAGCTGGGGCAGGTATCCGCTCAATATCGGCCACACCGATTTCCCCGGTTGTTTCCGCTGCCACGACGGAAGCCACAACGCGCAGGACGGCCGGAGCATTACGCAGGATTGCAACGCCTGCCACAACCTGCTGGCGATGGACGAAGCCAACCCCAAGGTGCTGACCGACCTCGGTATCACCGAAGCCAAGGCAACCAAGTAAGCCACCTGCGGCATCGGGTGTGCGACGCAAAAGTGACCCCACGTTCCAACATTGGGTCCGGGCCGAGCCCCGGAGGGGCGAAAGATCACAGCCCACGGCGCAAGCCGTGGGAAGGCCGGCAGTGAACTTAGCCCCGGAACGGGGCGTAAGACGTTTTTGGCGAGCGATGTACCGCCCCGTTCCGGGGCTGGCACGGAACAACCGGTTTTCCCACGGCTTACGCCGTGGGCTACCCTCTAACGCCCTCCGGGCTGATTTCTAACGCCCTCCGGGCTAAAGATGCGGCTGAGCGTAGCTGTTCGCTCGGATACAGGCAGATCTTCACCGAATTCGAGAGCTCACCACTTTCCTGTCATGCTCCCGGCGGCATCGGCTTGGCAGGCACGCGGGAGCGCTGGCGGGTACAATCAAGTCAAGTGGCCGGCGTCTACATTGCTTATCCGTTTTGCGCGCAGAAGTGTACTTACTGTAACTTCGCCTCGGGCGTGTTTCCACGCGCGCTGGAACGGCGATATGTGGAAGTGTTGATCGAGGAGATTGCGGCGCACCACTGGGAGTGGCGGCCGGAGACGGTTTACCTGGGCGGCGGCACGCCCAGCAACTTATCGCCCGGCGATCTGCGGGCGATCCTGGACGCGGTTCCCGGCCGGCCGTGGATCGAGGCCACCATCGAAGCCGCACCCGGCGCCATCACGGAGGAACAGGCACGCCACTGGGCAGCCTGCGACATCAACCGTGTCAGCGTCGGAGTGCAATCGTTTGTCGACAAAGAGATTCGCCGCACGGGGCGTAAGCATACGGCGGAAATAGTCGCTCGGGAAGTGCGGCTGCTGCGCGAGGCCGCGATCGCGAGCGTCAACATCGACCTGATCGCCGGACTCTCCGGGCAGACCGAAGCGAGCTGGCGGGAATCGCTCGACTGGATCGAGCGCCTGTCGCCGGAACACGTCTCGGTCTACATGCTGGAAGTGGATGAAGACAGCCGGCTGGGCAAGGAAATGCTCGCGGGTGGCGCGCGCTACGGAGCGGCGGAAACAGCCGAAGGCGACCAGGTGGCGGAGTTCTACGAAATGGCGGTCGAGCGGCTGGCGGGGCTGGGGTTGGCCCGCTATGAGATTTCCAATTTCGCGCGGCCCGGCTGCGAATCGCGTCACAACCTCAAGTATTGGAAGCTGGAGCCGTACGTTGGTTTCGGCGCGGACGCTCACTCGTTCGACGGGCTGATACGGACGAGCAACCGGGAGACGGTGGAAGAGTATTTGAACGGGATGCGGCAGGAGGGGGACTTGGCCCACTCGGACGAGCGGTTCTTTGTCGGGCTGCGGTTGATGGAAGGCATACGGCCCGACGCTCAGGAGTGGCAGCGCCACGACGTGGCGATTCGCAGGTTTCTGGATGCCGGACTGCTCGAATCGGCCGGCGGCGTGTTGCGGTTGTCGAACCGCGGCGTGCTGGTTTCGAACGTTGTTTTCGCGGAGTTTCTTACCTCATGATCGATCTGCGCAGCGACACCGTGACCAAGCCCACGCCGGAGATGCGGCGGGCGATGGCGGAAGCCGAAGTGGGCGACGACGTTTACGGGGAAGACCCCACCGTCAACCTGCTGGAACAGCGGGCCGCCGAAATCACCGGCAAGGAGGCGGCGCTGTTCGTCCCCACCGGCACCATGGGCAACACCATCGCGGTGAAGCTGCTCACCGAGCACGGGCAGGAAGTGATCTGCGATTCGCGTGCTCATATTCTGGATTACGAATTGTCGATGACGGCCTGGTTCTCCGGCTGCCTGATTCGCGCCATTCCCACCCAGGACGGCATCCTCGAATGGAGCCAGATCCGCCCGCTGGTGAAGCCGGTACATCCGCACTACGCACCGACGGGCGCGATCGAAATCGAAAACACGCACAATATGGGCGGCGGCACGGTTTATTCGCTGGAGGCGATCCGGGAAATCTCGAACGGCGCGCACGAGCTCGGGGTGAAGGTACACATGGATGGCGCCCGCGTGTTCAACGCGGCGGCCGCGCTGGGCGTGCCGGTGGAAGATATCGTGGCGCCGGTGGATACCGTGATGTTCTGTCTTTCGAAGGCGCTGGGCGCGCCGGCCGGCTCGATGTTGGCCGGACCGGCCGCGCTAATCGACAAGGGACGCCTCTTGCGCAAACGGCTGGGCGGCGGCATGCGCCAGGCGGGCGTGCTGGCGGCGGCGGGCCTGATCGCGCTCGAGGAAAGTCCCGCACGGCTGGCTGAGGACCACGCCAACGCGCGCTTCTTCGCCGAAGGCGTGGCCCGCATTCACGGCGTCGAGATGGACCCGCGGAAGGTCGCCACCAACATCGTGGTTTTCGATATCGGCGCCACCGGTCTGACCTCGGGCGAATTGAGCCGGCGCTTGAAACAGCGGGACGTGCTGATCAACGGCATCGGGCAAAGCCACATGCGCGCCGTGACGCACTATGACGTCACCCGTGCCGATTGCGCACAGGCCGTGGAAGCGCTGGCGGAAGCCGTGGCCCGAGTCGCGATAAACTGAAGGTTTCGTACACTCACCCTGTCAGAAGGCTAGGCATACATGTTGAAACCGCTAGGGAAGCTGCGCGGCGCGGGACTGGTATGGTTCTTTGGCGCCGCCGTCTTCGCGCAAGAGTACTCGATTTCGACCGTCGCCGGCGGAGCGCCACCCGCTACGCCAGCGGCGGCCGCCACCACCGGTATTGGAACGGTGAAACGCGTGACGATGGACGGGAGCGGCAACCTGTATTTCAGCAGCGGCCACGCGGTCTTCAAGATCTCTTCGAGCGGGACACTGACGCTGGTGGCGGGCAATTCACGGCCGGGCTTCTCCGGCGACGGCGGGCCGGCCACCGCTGCCCAGCTCAACTCGCCGCAAGGCATCGCCGTGGATTCGCAAGGCAATCTCTACATTGCGGACCAGGTGAACAACCGCGTGCGGATGGTGACGGCGCAGGGTGCCATCAGCACCTTCGCGGGGGACGGCGCCTTGGGCCAGCCGCGGTTTCTGGGCGATGCCGGCCCGGCCATCGCGGCCCACCTGAACCTGCCCGGCGGGGTGGCTGTGGATCGATCTGGAAATGTGTATATCGCCGATACGGGCGACAATTCGATCCGCAAGGTCGGCACCAACGGCATCATCAACACCATAGCAGGCAATGGCTGGGGCGGTCTCGGCGGCGACACCTTGCCGGCCACCGGCTCGGTCCTGCTGCAACCGGAAGACGTCTTCGTGGATGCCTCCGGCAACGTTTACATCGCCGATACGGGCAACGCCGCGGTCCGCGAGATCACGGCCAGCACGGGCATCATCAACTACATCGCCGGAAACTGCACGATCACCAGCACCAGCACCGACACCAACACCGGCGAGACTTGCACTATCGGCTATGCGGGCGACGGCGGTCTGGCGAACCAGGGCGGCCTGGTCGAGCCGTACGCGTTAGCCGTGGATTCGTCGGGGAACGTGTACATCGCCGAGCCGACCGACGGCCGCATTCGCGAGGTCAGCACGGTCAAGGGCAACATCGACATCAACACCATTGTGGGTAACGGCACGCTGGGCTTCAGCGGAGACGGCGGCGCGGCAACCTCGGCCGAGTTGAACCGTCCCACGGGCCTGGCGATCGATGGCTCGGGAAATATCTACATCGCCGATTCCATCAACAACCGCATCCGCGTCGCCAAATCGGGCGGCAACATCAGCACCTTCGCCGGCAACGGCGGCTACAGCTATTCGGGCGATGGAGGCGCGGCAACCAGCGCGCAGTTGAACGCGCCGCACTCTGTCGCAGCGGACAGCGCCGGCAACTACTACATTGCCGACGCCGGCAATAACGTGGTGCGCAAGGTAAGCGCGGGCGGCGCCATCACGACTTTCGCCGGCAACGGCACGGCGGCCTTCGGCGGTGATGGCGCCGCGGCCACCAGCGCGCAACTGAATGGCCCGCAAGGCGTGGCCGTGGATAACGCCGGCAACGTTTACATCGCCGACACCGGCAACTCGCGGGTGCGCGAAGTATCGGGCGGCAACATCAGCACCGTCGCCGGCAGCGGCACTCCGGGATTCGGCGGAGATGGCGGCGCGGCGACCGGTGCGAAGCTGTATTCGCCGGTGGGGCTGGCGGTCGATGCGAAGGGCAACCTGTATATCGCCGACACCAACAACAGCGCGATTCGCAAGGTCTCGAACGGAACCATATCGACCGTCGCCGGTAACGGGCTGCAGGGCTACGCGGGCGACGGCGGACCGGCGTCGAGCGCACAGTTGAACGATCCGCAAGGTGTGGCCCTCGATTCGGCCGGCAATCTCTACATTACCGACACGCTGAATTATGCCATCCGCCAGGTGTCGCCGAACGGCAACATCTCGACCATTGCCGGCAACGGCGTGGCGGGCTACACGGGCGACGGCGGCCCGGCCAAACAGGCGCAACTGACTTACCCGACGGGGATTGCGGTGGATAGCGCGGGCGACATCTTCTTCGGGGACGCCGGCGCCAGCGTGCGCAAGATTTATGCGAATGGGACGATATCGACCATCGCCGGCAACGGCTCGATCGGCTACACCGGCGACGGCGGTCCTGCGGCCAGCGCCTCGCTCGACGGGCCAGCCGGGATCGCGGTGGATTCGCGAGGCGATGTGTATGTCGCCGATTCCGCTAACAACGCGGTACGCGTGCTGTACCTGCAATTTTCCGCCGTCACCAACGCCGCCAGCAACTTGACCGGCGCCATCGCGCCGGGCGAAGTGGTGGTGCTCTACGGCTCCGGCCTGGGGCCGAACAGCCTCGCCACGTACCAACTGGAGAACGGGGAGGTCCCTGTGAGTGTTGCCGGGACCAGCGTCTACTTCAACGGCACGGCGGGACCGGTGCTTTATGCATCGTCCACGCAGGTCGCCGCCATCGTGCCTTTCGAACTTACCGGCTCGACCGCGCAGGTGTATGTCTCCTACCAGGGCCTAGATTCCGCGCCGATCGCGGTTTCGGTGGCGCCAGCCGCGCCCACTCTATTTACCGCCAACAACTCCGGCACGGGGCAGGCGGCCGCGGTCAATCAGAACAACTCGTACAACAACGCCGCCAATCCCGCCAGCTCGGGTGAGTACGTATCGCTATACGCCACCGGCTTCGGGCAGACCGACCCGGCCGGCCAGGATGGCGCATTTACCCTGGTGCCTCCCGCCGGAGTGCTGCCGCTGCCGGTGCTGCAACCGGTCACGGTAACTATCGGCGGCAAACCCGCCAGCACCAACTACGCCGGCGGCGCGCCCGGCATCGTGCAAGGGGTGATGCAGATCAACGCGCAAATCCCCAGCGGCTTGCCGGCCGGCAACGCAGCCGTGGTAGTAACGGTGGGCACCACACAATCGCAGCCCGGCGTCACAGTAGCAGTTTCGGGGAACTGAAGCCGAGGCGCACGCTTAAGAGGCTGCTGAAAAGGTCCAAAGAAACATTGGGCCACGGATGAACACGGATAAACCAATTCTCTTAAATCTGTGTTGATCTGTGTTGATCCATGATGCTTCTCCTGTTTTTTCAGCAAGCTCTTAAGAGCTCGTAATGTGGGGCAGGTCCCCGACAGTCCCCGACCTGCCGCGGTTCCGGGAAACTGAGCTGAGGCGCACGCCTAACGAGTTCTTCTTTGACGGCGAGCCCGGTGCTCTCGGGCGACGAAACTAGCCGCGCTTCACTACCACTCGCACCCAGAACACGCCGAGATTATTGTTGTAGAAGAGATTCGGGTTGTTGGGGTCGCTGTACCGGATGTCGTTGACCGAGAACCACAGCCAGCCCTTCTGCGAGGCTCCGCAATCCTCGCCCTCTCCGACAACGCAATCCTTCGACTTCCCAACGAAGAACGCATCCGGCGGTCCTGCCCGTCAGTTGCCGATCCGGCCCATCCGGCCCGTTCGATCGACTGCCATCGCTCGTGCCTATCAGACGCTAGAATTGGCCGACGGAGTTGCGGCGGCGGGTGTGGCGGGTTTGGGTGCGCGACATGCGAATGCTGGCGTCTTGTATTCCGAGGAAATCGCCTGGTATCCGAACGTATAGGTGCGCAAGGCGGGGGCGGCCAGCCCGTAGGGCGAAAGAAAACAGCCCACGGCGCAAGCGGTGTGGCATCTGGTTGCTTCCTGCCAGCCCCGGAACGGGGCGGAAGACCGTTGGCCAAGGCCTCTTCCGCCCCGTTCCGGGGCTTAACCTCGCTGCCGACTGATCCCGACGGCTTGCGCCGTGGGCTGTTTTCTTTCGCTCCTACGGAGCTTAAAGGCACGCCAACCTTTTGTGTCGTGCACGCGGCGGGTTTGCGACGGTTCATTAGCTCAGCGAAGAGCAAAAAAAGGGGGCAGGCCTGGTGCCTGCCCCCGCATTTGAGATCTGCTTTCGGGTAAGTGTTAGAAGAACAGTTTCACCGCCATCTGAATCTCGCGCGGCGTGCCAAAGCTGGTAATCTGGCCGAACGTTCCGCTCGAGGCGATGCTGGTGCCTGGGTTGCCCCAGTTGGCGTGATTCATGATGTTGAAGAAGTCGGCGCGGATGTCCATCTTCCACCGCTCCTTCACCTCAAAACGCCGGGTCAGGGCCATGTCCCAGTTGATCGCGCCTGGGCCATAAATCGAGTTTCGGCCGAGATCGCCGAACTGGCCGCTGAAGACGGTGCATGCGCCGGCAGCCGAGCCGTAGCACGAAAATGCCAGCGGATTGAACCAGGTGAATCCGTTCCCCGCGTTGGACACCCCGTTCATGTAGATGTTGCTCGGAGCGATATTCTCCGGCCGATCCAGACCCTGGCCGCTCAAGGAAATGTCCTTGCCGCCGTCGCTGAGTTGGATGGGGTTCCCGGTGAAGACGCTGACGATGGGCGAAAGCTGCCAGTTCTTGGTAACCATCTTGGCAGCGGTGGGGCCCCAGCCGGGGCTGAGCACCACGAGCGAGGTGTTGAAGACTTGGCGGTGGTCGAAGCCGCAATTGCCTCGTTCGCCTTGGTTGACGTTGGTGGGATTCTGGACAACCGGGCCGGCGAGCTCTCCGGCGAAATCCCAGTCGCTGACACAGTGGCTCCAGGTATAGTTGCTCAAGAAGGTGATGTTGTGGGACATGCGGTGCTGGATGGAAGCCAGCAGACCGTTGTATTCGGAGTTCGCGCCGTCGTAGGCCTGCTGGATGTCGCTGTACAGTGCGCCAGTTACCGGGTTTGCCAGGTACGTGAGGCGCCGTTGGTTGGTATTGGATGTGCTGGCTGCGGTGCCATTCGCCAGCGGCTGGTCAATCGAGTAGTTGATGTCAATCGACGACCAGATGTGCCGGCCGGCGTTACCGAGGTAGTTCACCGTCGCCAGCCAATCGGGGGCAAGCTGGCGCTGGTAGCTGAGGTTCCACTGCATCACGTAGGTGGGCGCCATATTGGGTGGAATGGTGACGTATGTTCCGGCCGCCGGGAAGACGATGTTGCCGGGGAACGGGTCGCCCGGCACACCGTTCGAAGTGTAGCTCGCGAACGGATTGGAAAACTGCCCGCTGGTGAGCGAGAGCGAGGACACATAAGGCGAATTGGTGGTCCAGCGTTCGGGGTAGAACAGCTCGGTGGTATCGTGAATCAGGGTCAGAGCCGCGCGAATGGTCTGCTTGCCATCGCCCTTGGGGTCCAACACCAGGCCCAAGCGTGGCGACCACGTATTCCAATGGGAGGCGGTGAAGGACTTGCCGTAAGGATCTTGCGCCGTGTCGCCGGAGAAAATCAGGCCTGCCGGCGCTTGCGGATACACGGAACTGTGCCAGCCCTGGTCAAAGAGGGCCCAACTGAATTGATTGCCGCGCCCGTACTTGTCATAGGCCGGCTCCTGAGGCTCCCAGCGCACACCGTAGTTGATGGTGAGACGCGGGGTTGCGTGGAAAGCGTCTTGCACGTAGCCGGCGACCACGGTCTGGCGAATGTAGTCGGAAATCACCTTCCCGTCGGTCAATCCGGAGAAACGGCCCAACAGGAGGTCGGCCATGCCGTCGCCGCTGGTGCTGCCGTTGAATGTGAACTGCCCGTTGGCCTGCTGGTTATTGACGGAGTTGAACTGAGTCTTGCGGCCGTCGAAGCCGAACGCGAACTGGTGCCTGCCCTTGATATACGTGAAATCGTCCGCCACCTGGTACACATTGGTGTTGAAAACAGCCAGCGCACAGGTGCCGCAGCCGACGTTGAACCCGCCGCCGGAATAGCCGCTGACGGTGAGCTGGGTGTAGTCCGAAAGCGCCTCCCACATGTTGACGCCCAGGGTGTTCGGGCTGAACATGTTGGAAGCGTCGGCGCGGTCGTCGCGGCGCCGGTCGAAGGTGCCATGGAACGAATTCACCTCGGTCGGGTTCAGCGTATAGGTGTCGCCGAGGGTTAGCGTCTCCGTACGGTCCTTGTTGCCCGATGTCCCGGTGGTGAGGGCGTTGGTGCCGTTGAAAAGCACTTCGCCGAGGTAATCGTAGATGTAATACCGCCCGTAGAGGCTGTGCTTGTCGCTGATGACGTAATCGATGCGGCCGATCCACTGATCGTCCGGGTTGTCGGCCAGGTAGCCGTATTGGACAGCCCCGCAGGCCTGCGGGGAAACCGGCAGGTAGTCGGAGGCCAGCTTGAATCCCGCCTGGTCAAACGAGGAAACCGGAATCAGGTTGCCGGCATAAGGAGTGCCGGAGGGGCTCTTCAACTGCACCGCCTTGCTCAAGCAGCCGCCCGCCGACTTGGCCGCGTCGATCACGCTGAAGTTCCCCTGGAGCACCGCCGCGGTGGGAACATAGGCCGTGCTCTGGGATGGGTCGCTGCGCTGCCGCGTGCCCTGGTATCCGCCGAAGAAGAACAGCTTGTCTTTGATAATTCTGCCGCCGGCGGTGCCGCCGAACTGGTTGCGCTTCAAGCTGTCGCGCTTTCCTTGCGTGGTCGCGGCGCCTTCCGGCCGGGCGTTGAGATCGCCGTTGCGCAGAAAGTCGAACAGGTCGCCGTGGAGAGCGTTGCTTCCCGACTTGGTGACGATGTTCACCACGCCGCCGGGATGCAACCCGTATTGCGCCGGCAGGCCGTTGGTCTGCACGTTGAATTCCTGAATCATATCGGGAACCGGGATCGGCAGGTTCACGTTGCTGAACGGATCGTTGTTGTCGCCGCCGTCCAACAGGAAGTTGATGCCGTTGGCTTGCGAGCCGGCCACCGAGAACTGGCCCGATCCGTTGGATCCCTGGATGTTCTTGCTGCCCGTCAGGTCGCCGCCGTTGAGTGTCATGGTCGACGTGCCGGCTCCGGTCAGCGTCAGCAATTGGGTTGGGTTGCGGCCGTTCAACGGCAGATCGATCAAGCTCTGCTCGTTGATGACCTGCGCCACGGAGTTCTCCTTCGTCTCCACCATGGCGGCATTGGCTTCCACTCGAATGCTCTCGGACACCGCGCCGATCTGCATCGGCACGTTGACCGTAACGTTGCTCGCTACCTGCAGAATGATTCCCGTCTGCACGTAGGTCTTGAAACCGGGCGCCGAAACTTCCAGCTTGTAATTGCCCACCGGCAGATCCGGCAGCGCGTAACGGCCAGTGGCTTCGGACACGGTGTCGCGAACCTGGCCTTTGTCTACTTCCGTCGCTTTCACCTGAGCGCCCACAATGGCTTGGCCGCTCGGGTCGGTGACGTAACCATCGAGTTCCGCGATGGCCACCGCTTGCGCTCTGGCGCGCGGAGCAAATGCTCCTAAAACCGCTAACGCAATCAAAAGGATTGCCGCGGCGCTTCTACGATCGACGAAGATCCTGGCAAAACGCATAAAACCTCTCCCCTGAAATTCCTGCCCGACTTACCCGCGCAACCCGACTTTGGCAGAGAACGGCACTCCGCCGCCGGTCCACGCGAAACTAACGATCCAAACGAAACATAAATTGGTTCCCGTGCCCGGTCAAGCCAAATATACTAAATGGTGAGTTTAGGACAACTAAATCCAGATTGGCCGGCGCGGACGGCCCTGCCGCCGGGCTTCGGCGCAACATGCTCGCGCATCAGCGGTTCGCGGGATTCCGGGGATTCCGAGCCGTGCGGAGTTCTTTCTTGGAACACCGGAAAACGCGCTCGAATTCCAGATATGCGCGCGCTGAATCATACTCTGTTTACCGATGTTTCCAGGTGCGGCGTCTCCGGCTGTTTTCGCCTGCCGGACGCCCCGGCAAAAGGCCCTACCCCGGGGCTTTCGTTATACTGGTTTCGAGAGGCGTTGATTTACCGGACTGCCGATGGCTGAAATGAGCGTCATCTGGCTGCGCGTGGCCGCGGCCCTGTATTCCCTCGGCCTCCTGCACGCCATCCTTACCCTGGTCCGCCGCCGCGAGAACCTCTTCCGGGTGGCGCTGGGAGCGTTTTCGATCGGCGCCGTGTTCCATTTCGTTTCCATCATGGAAGAGGGTCTCGGCACCCACCGTTGCCCGATCGCCAACTTCTACGAAACGCTTTCCATGTGCGCCTTTCTGGTGGTGGTGCTGTACCTGTTCGTCCATTGGCGCTACCGGCTGGAGAGCTTGAGCGTCTTTATCTTCCCGCTGGTCTTCGTGATGGCGCTGGTCTCCACCATGGGCAACCCGGTCGCCGCCTGGACCAGCCCGGTGATCCGCAACGCCTGGCTCACCGTGCATATCGTGCTGGTGCTGCTCGGGTTTGCGGCGTTGCTGTTCACCGCGGTCGCCTCCCTGCTGTATCTGTTTCAGGAACGCCAACTGAAATCCAAGAAGCCGCGCAAGCTGTCCTACCGGCTGCCGCCGCTGGGCACGCTGGACGATCTGATTTCGAAATCCATGACGCTGGGCTTCGCCTTGATGACGCTGGCCGTGATCGCCGCCAGCACCTGGGCATTCATCGAGCATAAGGAGGCTTGGATCAAGCAGCCGGCCATCGCGATTTCGTTTTTCACCTGGGGCACATACATGGCCCTGGTATTCCTGCGCGTCACCGCCGGCTGGCGGGGCCGCAAGGCGGCCATCATGACGGTGACCGTACTCGGGTTTTCCGCGCTGACCTGGGTCGCCCACGCGCGCCTGGGCGTTCTGCTGAAGCCATGAAGCTGCTGCTGACGGGAGTGAGCCACAAGACCGCGCCGGTCGACGTGCGCGAGCGCCTGGCCTTCCGCGAGGAATCGCTCGGCAGCGCGCTGGGCGCGCTCAAAGCGTGCGAAGGCGTCAGCGAAGCTGTCATCCTCTCCACCTGCAACCGCGTCGAGATCGTCCTCACCACCGAAGACAGCTCCGATCCGCGGACCATCGTCGATGCCTTCCTGGCCGAACAAAAAGCCGTCAGCCCGTCCGCCATCGAACCGCACCTCTACCGGCGCCAGGGGCGCGACGCCATCCATCACCTGTTCCGCGTCGCGGCCAGCCTGGATTCCATGGTGGTGGGCGAGCCGCAGATCCTGGGGCAGCTCAAGACCGCGTACAACGCGGCCAAGGCGAGCGGCGCCCTGTGCGGCTGGCTGGACGGGCTGTTCACGCGCGCCTTCAGCGTGGCCAAGCGGGTGCGCTCGGAAACCGGCATCGGCCAGATGGCGGTTTCGGTGAGCTACGCCGCGGTCGAACTGGCGCGCAAGATTTTCGGGTCGCTCGAGAACCGTACTGTCATGCTGGTGGGAGCGGGCAAAATGTCGGAGCTGGCCGCCCGCCATCTGCGCCGGTCCGGCGCATCGCACGTCTTCGTCACCAACCGCACGCCGGAGCGCGCCGCGGAAATGGCTGCGCTGTTTCAGGGCACGCCGGTCGAATACACCCGCTTCCTGGCGATGCTGCCCGAAGTGGATATCGTAATCACCTCCTCCGGCGCCCCGCACTATATTTTGCGCAAGGAAGACATCGAGCGCGTCATCGCGGCGCGGCGCAACCGGCCCATGTTCCTGATCGATATCGCCGTGCCGCGCAACATCGAGCCTTCGGTCAACGAGATCGACAATATCTTTCTCTACGATATCGACGACCTCGAGCAGGTGGTCAACTCGAATCTGCGCGAGCGGATGAAGGAGGCCGAGCGCGCCGAGGCGCTGGTCGCCGAGGAAGTGGACCGCATGATGGCGCGGCTGAAAGTCGCCGAAGTCACGCCCACCATCGTCGGCCTGCAGTGTCAGCTCGAACAGATCCGCGCCGGCGAACTGGACAAGGTGCGCCGCCGCTACGGTCCCTTCACCCCGCAGCAGGAAGAGGCGCTGGAAGCGCTCACCCGCGGTATCATCAACAAGGTCGCCCACGGGCCGATCACCGCCCTGCGTTCGCATTCCGCCGAGGCCGATGGCGCGCACGTGGTGGCTGCCATTCGGAAGGCGTTTCACTTACAGGATTAAAGGATGCTGGTCATCGCGTCGCGCGGCTCCGAGCTCGCATTGTGGCAGGCCCGCTGGGTGGAAACCAAGCTCGGCGCGATGGGGCACGACTGCCGCATCGAGATCGTCAAGACCACCGGTGATCGCATCACCGACGTTCCGCTCGCGCAAGTGGGCGGCAAGGGACTCTTCACCAAAGAAATCGAAGAAGCGCTGCTGGACGGGCGCGCCGACCTGGCGGTGCACAGTTTGAAAGACCTGCCCACCGAGCTGCCCGAGGGCCTGGCGCTGGCCGCAGTGCCGGAGCGCGAAGACGCGCGCGATGCGGTGGTGGGCAAGCGGCTGGCGGAATTGCCCGCCGGCGCGCGGGTGGGTACCAGCTCGCTGCGCCGCGCCGCGCAATTGCGCAGGCTGCGGCCGGATGTCGAGATCGAATCGGTGCGGGGCAATCTGGACACACGCCTGCGCAAGCTCGCCGAAGGCCGCTACGATGCCATTCTGCTGGCCGCCGCCGGATTGAAGCGGCTGGGATGGGAAGACCGCATCGCCGAAATTCTGCCCGCTTCAGCCATGTGCTCGGCGGTCGGCCAGGGCGCGCTGGCGATTGAAGCGCGCCCTGGTGGCGCCGGCTGGGAAGCTTGCCGGCCGCTCGATCATCCGCCCACGCGCGCGGCGGTAACTGCCGAGCGCGGGTTGCTGGCGGCATTGGGCGGCGGCTGCCAGGTGCCGATTGGCGCGCACGCCACGGCGGAAGACGGGCGCGTCCATTTGATCGCAGTTGTCGCCTCGCCCGATGGAGCCGAGCTGATCCGCGGCGAAGCCGACGGGTCGGTGTCCGAAGCCGAAGCGGTTGGCCGGAAGCTCGGCGCCGATTTGCTGGCCCGCGGCGCCAAGGAGATTCTGGATGCGGTATAGTCGTGGCGCGGCTTGCCCGTGCACCATCCGGGGCTGTCAGGCCTGCAGCGTCGAGAGTCGTCTCGACGTTTCTTCGCTTCGCTGTTCCGCGTTCGCCAAATCGAAAGTAGGACGGCCGATCGGTGTTTGTCGTCTGTCGAGGTGCCGGGATTTGGCGAGACATGACAGACCACAGAAAGCGATGGTCTGTCCTACCTATAAGAAATGTCGAGACGACTCTCGACGCTGCAGGCACGACTGCCCCGGATGGTGCACGGGCAAGCCGCGCCTCGGAGCTGCTATCTCGTGACTCCCGCTAAGGTCTATCTCATCGGCGCCGGCCCCGGCGACCCGGAACTGATCACCGTCAAGGGCCGTCGCATCCTCGAACATTGCGACGCCATCCTCTATGACCACCTGGCGCCCGATGCGCTGCTCGGTCTCGCGCCGGCGCACGCCGAGCGCGTCTACGTGGGCAAGAAGAAATCGCTGCACGCGTTTTCGCAGGAAGAAATTTGCGGCATGATGATCGACCGCGCCCGCCGCGGCCTCACCGTCGCGCGGCTCAAAGGCGGCGATCCGTTTCTGTTCGGGCGCGGCGGCGAAGAAGCTGAAGCGCTCGCCGCCGCGGGCATCCCCTTCGAGGTGGCGCCCGGCGTCACCACGCCGCTTGGGCTAGCCGCCTATTCCGGCGTTCCGCTCACTCATCGCGAGCACACCTCGGCGGTAACTTTCGTCACCGGCCACGCCGTGAACGCGATCGATTGGAACAAGCTGGGCCAGGCCGAAACGCTGGTGATCTTCATGGGGCTCACCACGTTCGCGGAGATTGCCCGTGCGCTGATGGCGAGCGGACGCGCGCCGGAAACTCCGGCCATGGCGGTGCGCTGGGCCACTCGGCCGGACCAGGAGACCGTCACCGGCACGCTCGAGACGCTGCCCGGCCTGATTGCCGCGCGCGGCATGAAACCGCCCGCCACCATCGTGGTCGGCGAAGTGGTGCGGCTGCGCGAGAAGTTGAACTGGTATGAACATCTGCCGCTATTTGGCCAGCGCATTGTGGTGACGCGCGCCCGCGAACAGGCCGATGCGCTGGCGTCGCGCCTGGAGGCATTGGGCGCCCACGCGATCGAGCTGCCGACTATCGAAATCCGCCCCGCCGCCGACCCGGCGCCGCTCGACCGCGCCATCGCGAATCTGGCTTCCTACGACTGGCTGATATTTACCAGCGCGACCGGCGTGCGCTGCTTCGTCGAGCGGCTCGACGCTTCAGCGTTCGATTGGCGCTCGCTCCGCGCGCGCATCTGCGCCATCGGCCCGGCCACGCGCGCCGCCATCGAAGTCCTGCATTTGAAAGTGGACCTGATGGGTGCCGAATATGTCGCCGAAGGCCTGCTGGCCGCTTTCGCAGACTATGACCTGGCGGCCAAAAAGATTCTGCTCCCTCGCGCAGCCGTAGCGCGCGACCTTGTCCCGGTCGAGCTGACCAAGCGCGGGGCGCAGGTAGATGTGGTCGAGGCCTACCGCACCGTGATGCCCGACGACGCGCCCGCCCGCGCCGCCGAGGTCTTCGCTCACAAGCCCGATTGGATCACCTTCACCAGTTCGTCGACGGTGCAGAACTTCGTCGCCGCCGCCGGGGTCGGAGCGCTGGAGGGAGTGAAGGTAGCATCGATAGGCCCAGTGACCAGCCAGACCGTCCGCGCGTTAGGCATCGAAGTTACAGTGGAAGCGGCGACGTTCACTGTCGATGGGTTGGTGGAAGCGATACTGGAGACGCGGTAGGGGTCGCAGACCGGGTGGGGCAGGCGCTTTCGCCTGCCACCTGCGTTTCACCACGCGTACGTCGCCGGCCCGTTAACGAGTCCGCGCGACTTGCTTCGGGTTGGCAGGCGGAAGCGCCTGCCCCACACTGCCGGCTATGCGAGAATCGAGGCGTGTACGAACACGCTGTTGTGTCAAGTTCCTGACTCCAACTTCGCCTCGGCCCGCCAAGTACCTGATCGACAACACGGATCTTATGGATCTCCTGAGCGTGGTAACCGCATGTGCAACGACGACGGCCAAGTGAGACGCCTACAGGAAAATATTGAGCGTGTTCGTCGCGTCGTCCACGTAATAGATGCCGCGGTCGCTGACTGCCAATCCGAATAGGGCGCCGGAGCCGGGTGGGGTGCCGCTCGAATCGAGCAGGGCTTCCCCGAGCGAATCGCCCCTGGCAGTGGTCACAACCAGAAATCCGTTATTGCCGTTGACGGTAAGGACGTCGCCGAAGAAGTCAATCGCCAGCCCCAGCGGATCGTTCAGGTTGCGGCCCTCCTTGACAGTCTTGCCAGTCCCGGCGGAGTTCTGGGCCGTCAGCGCGTTGGGTATGGCGGCGATTCGATTGTTGAGGCTGTCGGCCACATAGAGGGTTCCATCGAACGCCAGGCCGAGGCCGGTTGGTCCAATCACCAAGGCGTTGGGATCGGTGCGTTCGGCAAAGCCGCTGCCGATAGTGGTCATCGATTTCACTGTGGGCGCGGCATCCGCATGCAGCTCCAAGGCGATGCGAAGCACCGTCCCTTCATTCACCACGTTGCCGCCGCCGGCCACCGTGCCGTTGAGCACGTTGGTGACGAACAGGAACGCGTCGTCGCCCAACTGAAGCGCGGCCATATCCCAGGGACCGTTGATGGACGAGTTCGCAATCGTCTCCACCACGTTGCCATTGGCGTTGAGCACCAGCAGGCAACCGGCCTCAGCCGTAGCCGAGGTCCCATCGGTGGTCGGCAGACTTCCCACCATCACCCAACCAGAGGGCAGCACGGCCAGCGCGGTGGTGAGTCCGATGCCGCCAGGGCATGCGCCGGGAAGCGTCGCCGCATCGATTTGCGCAAATAGCGACTGGCTGCCGCGAGGCGTGATCTGGACTATGGTGGTGCCGGTTCCTTGCAGGTTGGAACTGTTATTGAAGTTACTGACCAGGATGTTTCCGGCGGTAAGATCGCCGACGCTCACGGGCACGATTGCCACGCCGTAAGGGTTCATGTCGCCGTTGGCCGGTACGGTGGAAGCCACCACGCGCGTTCCGGGCGGTGTACTCTGCGCCAGCAACGCGGCCGAGCAAACGGCACCGAGCCACAAGCGGCGAACTGCTTTCTGCATGTCTCAAAGTCCTCCCGCCCGATCATGGCAGGGCTGCAGTTTGAAGTCGTCAAATCCGTGTCAAATCTGTGTAATGCTTTGGCGAGAACGGTTGTGGGCGGACTTTGTGGTAGTTTGTTGCCGGCCGCTCCCTTTGGTCGCGGCTCCGTTAAAGCGCCGATCGAACGCTTATTCCTTCGACGCTTCTTCCACGCTGGGGTAGAAGGCGAAGACGCGGTCCAACTGGTTGACGCGGAAGTTTTGCAGGATGTGGCCGGTGGCGCCGGCCATGCGCATGTCTCCACCGGCGGCGATGATGCGGTTGTAACCGGCGATCAGGTAACCGATGCCGGTGGAATCGAGCGCAGTAACGCCACTGAGGTCGATGATGACGGTGCGCGTGCCTGCCTGCACCAGCTCTTCCACCGCGGCGCCGACGCGGTCGGGCGCCTCGGCGATCATGACCTTGCCCTTGAGGCGGATCACGGCCTTGCCGGCTGAAAGCGTCTCTTTCGAAATCTCCATTCAGCGAACTAGTCTAGCAAGGCGCGAGGCCGGGCGAAAACTCTCATTCAGCGCGGAGCTGGCGCCGACGTGGCGAACTCGTGGCCTTCGATCTCCGCGATCTTGGCGCGGATCTCCACGCTTACCGGCGACGCCCGTTTGGTCGCATAGTCGAGCATCACGAGAGTGGAATCGACCGCCGCGGCCAGCACGTCATGTTTGTGGCTGACGATCGAGTGCTCCATGCGCAGACTCGAGTTGCCGATGCGGGTGACGCGAGCGCCCACGTGAACGGTGTCCGGGTAATTCAGCGGCAGCTTGTAGTCGCAGTGGATGCTGGCCAGAATCGGGCCCACCCCTTGCGGCGGCAGAGGCACCCACACGCCGGCCCGCTCCAGGTATTCCACGCGCACGCTCTCGCACCAGCGCAGGTACACCAGGTTGTTGACGTGCCCGAAAGGGTCCTGATCTCCCCAAAGCACTGGGAAGGTTGTCACCACCGGAAACCCGGCGAGAGCTTCGTGCTGATGCTTCATGATGTTGGCGCGGCCGAAAAATGGATTATCGCATGCCGCGCGGACGGCCCGTGGCGGCGCTACTGCGCCAGGTGCGGGACATGAAAGTTTTTGGGGCATCGCTCCCGGAAAATAGCGAGTTTCCGAGCGTACCACCTACGCGTGATCCGTCAAAGGAGTGGAGCGAGCAGCAAGCCCCGGCAGGGGCGAAAGACAATAGCCCAGCGCGTGAGCGCTGGGGACGCAGACGAATCACGTGAGCCCCGGAACGGGGCGGAAGACAACGGCCACACCCGCTAGCGGACACGCGGTCTCTTGCGCCCCGTTCCGGGGCTGGATGGGTTCACAGCTTCTCCCAGCGCTCGCGCGCTGCGCTCGCGCGCTGGGCTAGTCTCTTTCGCCCTGATGGGCTGACTCGCACGCCCTCGGCTTCAACTTCTATGTCCCGCACCCTACTGCGCCACCTTGATCGCCATGTAGAGCACTTCCTTGCCTGGCGCCACCTTCATCTGATGGGGCATCCCGGCGGGGATGGTCAGCACGTCGCCGGCGGCGAGGTGGTGCTGGGTGCCGTCCTGAATCGCGGTGCCGCGGATCTCGGTGGGCGAGGAGTTGGTGGGGTTCACCACCGTACCGCCCGTCACCAGGTCGGCTTCGCCGCTTTCGATAACGAAGATGTCCGCCATCTTCGTGTGGACTTCCACCGTCCCGGAGTGCCGCCGCAGCGTCAGAGCAAAGTTGTAGTTCCCCATGCTTGCCAGCTTTTGGCTGGCGATCCCTTGCGGACTCAGCTTGCCGGCGAGGTCCGTGCCCACCTGTTTGGCATTGTCAGCGCTCCAGAGTCCGAAAGCGGGAACGTCGGCCGCCATTAGCGCCGAGGCGCCGGCGAGTGAGAGCAACATCGCGATCGATTTCATGCGGTCAAAGTTAACACGATGAGACATGCAAGTGAAGAGCACCGGTAACGCCGTCGGTCTCCGCGGACGGTGTTTTTCTGGGAATCGCGTACAAATTGTAAACCAACGGCGGCAAAAGACCGCCGGCGTTACGGCTACTTCCTCAGCAGGGCATTGACGCACCAGAGGACGGGCGCCTGGCCGTGCGGATTGCCCTTCTGGGTCGGGCGGTTCAGGTAGAAATTTACGTCATTGGTCTGGCCGGTGCCGACGCAGACCTTGTCCACGTTGCCGTCCGCGTCGATGAACTTGTTGACGCCTATCCAGCCTTTGCGCGCGGCTTGCGCGTAGGACTTACCCTTCAGCCAGCCCTTTTTCACGCCGGTAATCATGGCGTAAGTAAACATCGCCGTCGAGGAGCTCTCCTGATAAGACTCGGGGTGGTCGATCAGTTGATGCCACACCCCGTCGGCGTCCTGATACTTCAACAGAGACGCCATCATGGTGCGATAGCCCTCCAGGATGCGGGCGCGCTTGGGGTGGTTCTCCGGCAGATCGGTGAGCAGTTCCGCCATGCCGCCGGCGACCCATCCGTTGCCGCGCCCCCAGTAGAACGGAAACTCCGGCCCGTGATAGAACAGACCGTTGGGCTTTTGCAGCTTGTCCAGGTAGGCGACCATTTCGAGCGCGGCGCGGTCCAGGTAGGCGTTGTCGCCGGTGGCGCGGTAGGCCTGGAGCTGAAGGATCGTAATCATGTACGCGTCGTCGATCCAGAAGCGCGTTTCGCCGGAGAGCCCTTCCGGCGTGGGGTTCTCCCACTGCTCGTCGGCCAGCTTCTTGCCGAGCGCGAGGTATTGCGGGTCCTTGGTGCGGATGTACAGCTCGAGAGGCACAATGCCGAAGATGGCGTGGTCGACGTGACGCTGAAACGAGACGATCTTCTGCTGCCCCTCCTCGGTCCGCCAGGGGTCGTAGCGCTTCACCAGTGCGTCGGTCATGGCAGAATCGTTAGTCAGCTTGGCGAATTCGAGCGCGGAGTACCAGGTGGAGTCCTCGGCGTAGTGGACCGAGGGCTTGGTCGGAATCCAGCGTGGGGGCACCAGCATGTTCTGAACGATCTTCTTGCCGACTTCCACGGGCGACGTGCCAGGCGGCCAATGGGTGAACTCCTTTTTCTGTGCTGTTGCGACGCCGGCGAGCCCAACAATCGCGAGGCCGGCCAGCAAGCGGTGAATAACGATGCGCATTCTTATGACCTCTCAACCCAGACGACTAATAGATGGCGAACTCTCAAAGTTAGCACGAGACAGCGCCCGCCGCGCCTGGCATCCTATTGCCGGATTCATCGAACCATTTAGCGGATTCGAATTGATTCGCCCGCGGTGGGGTGAGAGAATTCGGAGGAAAGGGCCGCAAAGGCCATCGCAGGAGAGAACATGACATCAACCGAGCAGGCAGCGATTCGAACCGATACATGCGTCGTCCGGAACACGGGGGCGCGGAAGGGGCGTCATTTGTCGGTCACGCCCCAGACGACGGCCTCGCGGCACCTTTACTACGGGCGCATCGTGCTGGATCGCGGCGACGCGCCAGTCGAGGTCGAAACCGGCGAGCGCGAAACCGGTCTGATATGCCTGCGGGGCGGCGCCACGGTGCAAGCGGGAACCGCGGAATATACGATGGTCCAGTACGACGCGCTTTACATTCCGCGCGCGAGCCGGTTCCGCGTGACCGCGGGCGCGGTCGGATGCGACTTCGCCGAGCTATCCGCTCCGGCGGAAAAGGCGCACCCGCTGCATTTCGTTTCGTTCGCCGAAGTTCAGAAGGACCCCGGTTTGCATTTCACGGCCGGCGGCCCCAACTCCGAGCGCACGCTCAACATCCTGATCGGGAAGAATGTCGAAGCCGGCCGCATCGTGGCCGGCGTGACTTTCAGCAAGCCCGGTAATTGGACTTCATGGCCGCCGCACGAGCATGCCGTGATGCTGGAGGAAGCTTATCTCTATATCGACATGCCCGCGCCTGCCTTCGGCGTGCAGTTCGTCTACACCAACACGAACGAGCCGGAGCTGGCCACGTTCGTCCGCGACGGCGACGTGGTCATCATGCCCAAAGGCTATCATCCGAACGTGGCGGCGCCGGGATCGCAAATCAACTTTCTGTGGATGATGGCGGCCAATCGCGAAGACGAAGACCGGCAGTTCGGCGTGGTCAATGTGCAGCCCGAGTTCGCGGGCGGCGGCTCCGGTTTGGAAAAGGGACAGGCGGGGAGGTAAGGCGATGTTTCGTCTGGACGGAAAAGTCGCCCTGGTGACGGGCTCCAATCGCGGTATGGGCGCGGCGATGGCTCTCGCCTTCGCCCAAGCCGGAGCGAACGTGGTGCTGCACGATATCGCGGCTCCCGAGGAGACGGCCAAGCGCATCGCCGACACAGCCGGCGTGCGTACGCACTCAATCGCCGCCGATCTCAGCTCGCGCGCGCAAGCGGACCGGGTGGTCGATGAGGCCGTGGCGGCGATGGGAGCGGTAGACATTCTGGTGAACAACGCCGGCATCATCCGGCGCGCGCCGGCGGCGGAACACCCGGACGCAGACTGGGACGCGGTGATCGAGATCAACCTGACCGCCGTGTTCCGCCTCTGCCGCGCGGCGGGCGTGCATATGCTGGCGCGCGGGCACGGAAAGATCGTCAACGTCGCTTCGCTGCTCTCCTTCCAGGGCGGCATCAATGTGCCCTCGTATGCGGCGGCGAAGGGCGGCGTGGCGCAGATCACTAAAGCGCTGGCCAATGAGTGGGCCGGGCGCGGAGTGAACGTCAACGCGATTGCACCGGGTTACATACGCACCGAGAACACGCGCCCGCTGTTCCAGAACGAGCAGCGCCGGCAGTCGATTCTCGAGCGCATCCCGGCCGGGCGCTGGGGCGAGCCGGAGGACGTGTGCGGAGCGGCGGTGTTCCTGGCCTCGGCTGCTTCCGACTATGTCCACGGCCATGTGCTGGTGGTGGACGGCGGCTGGATGGCCCGCTGAATAAGTCCGCGTGGCCGGAAACCTAAGAACGGTCGAGACGAATCTCGACCCTGCACGCAGCAATGCGCGCGCCACGGAGGCTCAGCGCTCGCTGAAGTCAATCGCCGTGCCGTCGGGGTCGCGGACCTCGGTAACTCCACCGGCGATTTTGACCTCCAGGCCGCGCCTCTTCAGTTCTGCGGCGGCTCTCTTCGGGTCGGCCGCGAACCGGATCTCCGGCGTCTCACCGGCCACGCGTGGCTTGAGCTCAACCGTCTCACCCGGCGTTCCCGGTAAGCTGAGCACATACCCGCTGCCGGAAAATCCCAATTTCCCGATGAAGAACGCCTTCTCTGTATCGACATCCTTCGCGGTCATTACGACATTGATCATGTGATCGGAAATGCGCGCCTCATTGACGAATTTTCCGCGGGCATTGGTGTGCAGCGAGCCCGGCAGATACTGCGTGTACTCGATCACCTGGCCTTCCGGATCGCGCAGGTTGAATAGGATGTTGCCGGCGTGGCCTTTCTTCGATTCGGTCGGCGTAAGTCCCAGTGCCGTGTAAGCCGCGCTCAGGCGGTCCAGGTCGATGGTCTCCAAGCAGATGTGCATGAAGCCGATCGGGTCCGATGCTCTGTTCCTGCGGCATAGCTCGATGTACTGGTGGTCGCTCACTTTGACGTAGGAGGTGTCGGTTCCTTTGTCATCGCCGAATTCGAAAGCCTGGTCCCAGCCCAGGGTCCGGTAGAACACACGAGACTTCGCGACATCGCTGACGCGCAACGCGATGTGGGCGATACAATCGAGCTTCCGCCCATCCTGCGCGGGCAGCGGAACAGCGCCACCGAAGCCGAAGAACACGAGCGCCGTAGTGAGAGCGGCGTGTTGCGAGAAGTTAGTCATAATGGTAAGTGCCGCGTGCGGCACTGGCTCATGATAACTCCGTTGCAGGGCGGCCGATAGCCGAGTTGGGGCCAAGAAAAGCCGAGACGACTCTCGGCTTTGCAGGCCTGACGGCCCCGGATGGTGCACGGGCAAGCCGCGCCGCGGGCTTTACTCGAAGGGCTTCGGTGGCAGTAAGAACTGCATGCCGAAATAGCCGACAAAGGATGGCTGGCCATTGTGCGCGGGCGTCACGCTGCGTCCGGCCATCAGCAGGAGAATGAACGGCGGGCGCAATTTGTAGCGCGCTCCCGCACCGAGCGTTTGCTGGTTGAACGAATTGTTGAACGCTCCCTGTCCGTAGAACTCGGCATCCAGCTCCAGCTTCTTCGACATGTCGTGTCCAACCACAAAGCCCGCCACCCACCCATTCGGACCCAAATGAACCGCGTTGTAGCCAACCTCCCAGTTGATATCGACCGGCCCCAGTTTCTTGGTAAACTCCATGGGCAAGAGGAGACTGGCGCCCGGCGGAGTAATGCCGCGCTCCACCGAATGATCGGGATTGTTGATCGAAACCTGAGGGAAAATGGATATCCCGAGTCCCTTTTCGTCGCTGTCGTAGAACCGCCATTTCACGCCGAGCTGATCTTGCCCGAGGCCATATTTCGCGGCGTCGCCCAAGTCCTTCACCCGCAGCCATGCACTCTCGTAAGTAAGTTGAATCCGGTCGCCCAAGCCGTAATTGATGTCAACGTCCGGCACGTGACTGGTGGACGAACCGTTGTATAAGAACGGCATGTATCCCAGGTTGATTTCCCAGTTTCGATTGCCGGGCGTTCCCGGATCGTTCGTGTAGTATGGCGGCCCTCCCTGCGCCCGCACTGGCGAGGGAGTCAGCACGATCAATGCCGCCAATGCCGCGAAGGCCGCCGCCGCGGCGCACCGTGCTTCGAGTTTTGGGTTCTCCCACCCGCGGAAATGTCGGCCCATGCGGTGTTGCCTTCGATTTTAACCGATTGCTCCCGCGGCTCTGAGCGCCGCCGCCCGCCCGCTCGCCGTCTATAATGACGAGAAAGGTATCGTAATAACCCTTCATGAAATTCAAGACACTCGCGATTCACTCCGGTCACAGTGCCCAAGACCACCACGGCGCGGTAATGACGCCGATTTACCAGACCTCCACGTTTGCTTTCCAGGGAGTCAATCGGCCCGGCGCGTACGAATACTCGCGCAGCGGCAATCCGACGCGAAAGGCGCTGGAGACCTGCCTGGCGTCGCTCGAAGGCGGCGCGTCCGGTTTCGCGTTCGCGACCGGCATGGCGGCCGAAACCACCGTCGTAATGATGTTCGCGGCGGGCGACCGGATTATCGTTCACAGCGATCTGTACGGCGGCTCCTTCCGCCTCTTCGAGAAGGTATTCCGCAACAAGCGAATCGAAGCGGTTTATGTGGATCTGCGGGACCAGGCCGAAACGGAGCGGGAACTCGAACGCGGCGCGGCCGCGCTATGGATCGAATCGCCGACCAACCCATTGATGAACCTGGTGGATCTGCGCGCGGCGGCGGAATTGGCGCATCGCTTTAGGGCGATTGCCATCTGCGACAACACTTTCCTTTCTCCGTACTTTCAGCGCCCGCTCGAGTTGGGCGTCGACGTGGTGGTGCACTCGACGACGAAATACATCAATGGCCATTCCGACGTGGTCGGCGGCGCCGTCGTTACCAACGACGCGGCCCTCGCGGAGAGGATCGGCTTCTTACAGAACGCGACCGGCACCTGTGCCGGACCGCAGGATTGCTTCCTGGTGCTGCGTGGCATCAAGACGCTCGCCATCCGCATGGAGGAGCATAACCGCAACGCACTCGAGATCGCGCACTGGCTCGAAGCGCGGCCGGAGGTGAGCGAAGTCCGGCATCCCGGCCTCGAATCGCATCCGCAGCACGCACTCGCCCTGCGCCAGATGAGCGGTTTTGGCGGAACCTTCTCGTTCCGTTTACGCGGCGGCGAGGACGCTGTTTTTCGGCTGCTCGAAAAGGTGCGGGTCTTCACCCTGGCGGAATCGCTCGGCGGAGTGGAGTCGTTAATCGAGCATCCGGTCACCATGACTCACGCGTCGGTCGATCCGGCCGCGCTCGCGCGGATGGGAATCACCTCCGACCTGATCCGGGTTTCGATCGGCATCGAGGATGTGGAGGACCTCATCGCCGATCTCGATGCCGCGCTTTCGTCGCATCGGCCGTAGCGGTCCCGTTAGGCCAGGCAAGCGACTTCGAGAAATTCTGCGGTTCGGTTAAGTATTCTTATAATCAACCATATAGGCGGTTTTGGCGGACCTTTCGCGGCACCTCCCACTTGCAATCCCGTACGCATCATCACTATACTCTATAGACATTAGGATAATATGCTGTGCCGGGCATATTATTAGCACGTGTAGACGGCACCAGCGGAGAGAATACTCATCATGGCAGACGCACCACGGAAGCGCGGACTCGGCACGCTTGCTTTGCATGCCGGCCAGGAACCCGACCCGACGACGACGGCAAGGGCGGTTCCGATCTACGCGACAACGAGCTACGTGTTCAAAGACGCCGATACGGCAGCCAATCTTTTCGGGCTTCGCGAGTTCGGCAACATTTACTCGCGGATCATGAACCCGACCAATGATGTGCTTGAAAAGCGCCTGGCCGCGCTCGATGGCGGCATCGGCGGACTGGCGTTCGCCTCGGGGCAGGCGGCCATCAACGCCGCGATCCTGACCATCACGCATTCCGGGCAAAACTTCATTTCCTCGACCAGCCTCTACGGAGGCACCTGGACGCTGTTCACGCAGACGCTGAAGAAACTCGGCGTCGAAGTGCGGTTTTTCAACCCCGATCATCCGGAGGAAATCGGCAAACTGGTGGATGAGAACACGCGCCTGGTGTATCTCGAGTCAGTCGGCAATCCGAAGAACGACGTGCCGGACTTTCGCGCCATCGCCGACGAAGCGCACAAGCACGGCCTGCCGGTGATCGTGGATAACACCGTGCTGACGCCGGCGCTGTTCCGGCCGTTTGAGCACGGTATCGACATCGCCGTTTACTCGACCACTAAGTTCCTCGGCGGTCACGGCGTGCATATCGGCGGCGCCATCGTGGATAGCGGCAATTTTCAATGGGCGGAGAATCCCAAGAAGTGGCCGGAGTTCACCGAACCGAGCGATTCCTATCATGGCGTGGTGTTCACCGAGGCGCTCAAGCCGCTCGGGAATCTGGCGTATATCATCCACATCCGCACCCACTGGCTGCGCGACACAGGAGGCACACAGAGCCCGTTTGCGGCGTTTCTGCTGTTGCTGGGAGTCGAGACGCTGCACTTGCGCATGGAACGCCATGTGCGGAACGCGCAGGCGGTGGCGGAGTGGCTGCTGCGGCATCCCGCGGTGACCTGGGTGAACTATCCCGGTCTGCCCAATCACTCGCATTACCAGAATGCGAAGAAGTATTTGCCGCAAGGCGCGGGAGCGATTCTCGGCTTCGGCGTGCGCGGCGGGAAAGCGGCCGGTGTCAAGTTCATCAACAGCGTGAAGTTAGCCAGCCACCTGGCGAATGTCGGCGACGCTAAGACACTGGTGATTCATCCCGCTTCCACCACGCATTCGCAGCTTACGGAGAAGGAACAGGCCGAAACCGGAGTCACGCCGGACTATGTCCGCGTGTCGGTCGGGATCGAAGATATCGAAGACATCAAGGAAGATTTAGATCAGGCTCTGCGGATCTCTCAGGAGTAACTCATGGCATCGTTCGAAGACAACTCACTCAGCATCGGAAACACGCCGCTCGTCAAGTTGAATCGCATTGTGAACGGCTCGGAGACGAAGGTCTACGGCAAGATTGAAGGGCGCAACCCTTCTTACTCGGTGAAGTGCAGGATCGGGTCCTCCATGATCTGGGACGCCGAGAAGCGCGGGGTATTGAAGCCCGGCGTGGAGCTGGTGGAACCCACCAGCGGTAACACAGGGATCGCACTGGCGTTCGTTGCAGCATCGCGCGGTTACTCGGTCACATTGACCATGCCCGAAACCATGTCACTGGAGCGGCGCAAGGTGCTGAAGGCATTCGGCGCTAACCTGGTGCTTACCGAAGGCGCAAAAGGAATGAAGGGCGCTATCGCCAAGGCGGAGGAGATTTATAACTCCGATCCCAAGCATTACTTACTGCTGCAGCAGTTCCAGAATCCGGCGAATCCCGAGATACACTTCCGCACCACGGGCCCGGAGATCTGGAACGACACGAACGGAGCAATTGATGTTCTGGTGAGTGGCGTTGGCACGGGAGGAACCATCACGGGCGTTTCGCGCTACATCAAGGGGACGCGGGGCAAAGCGATCACTTCGGTCGCGGTGGAACCGGCGGCCAGCCCGGTAATTACGCAGAAGCTAGCCGGACTGCCTCTGCAACCGGGCCCGCACAAGATTCAGGGCATCGGCGCGGGCATCATTCCAGACACGCTGGACCTCTCGGTAGTGGACCGCGTGGAGCAGGTCACTAACGAGGAGTCGGTGGAAACGGCGCGGCGGCTGGCGCGCGAAGAAGGCATCCTCAGCGGCATTTCGAGCGGGGCCGCCGTGGCGGTGGCGGCGCGTCTGGCCAAGCAACCCGAGTTCGCCGGGAAGACGATCGTGGTCATTCTGCCGGACTCCGGGGAGCGCTATCTGACGTCGGTGCTGTTCGAAGGCATCGTGTAGCGGGTCCGTCCTCCCGCCGAGGTGCGCGCGTGCCGCCCGGTTTACGCCTCGGCTTCGAATGCCAGGCGCAGGTACGATTTGGGCTGATACTCGATGCGCAGCGGCACCGGAAACGCGGCGGCCGAGTCCACCCACAGCCGGAAGTCGATCGGTCTACCGCCAGCGGCGCGCTGCAATCTGCCGGTTACTGCGATCACCGGGCCCGATGCCAGACCGCTGGCCCGGAAGTGATCGCTCGCCTTTGGGTCGGCCGCGCGCCGCAACCACAGGCGGTAGAGACGTCCGTTGTAAACATACCGGCCTTGTCCGCCCTTCGGCTGGCGTAGCAGTTCAGCCATGGCCTCGAGGAACGGAGGCGGCGTTTGGCCGTCCGCAACGAGACCTACCGATTTGCGCGGAGCCGCGGCCAGAGCTTCTCGCGCCATCTGTTCCAACTGCGTGCGCTGGCGCGCGGAAAGTGCCGAGGGCGCGGTGAAATGGGCGGTCGCGGTTTCCATCGAATGACTTTGGATGCGTGCGTCCACCGCCGTGTACGCCACCTGGCTGGCAGTGGGGTGGAGCGCCTTGCGAGCTTCCTCGGCGCTCTCTTCGGCCGATGCCGTCATCAGGCCGAAGTAGATGGCTTCGGCCATGCTCGCGTCGGCCAGCTTAATCCTCTCTTCGATGAACCCAAGGCGGTTCAACCCGGCCGCGTGGTCGGGAAGCGAGTATGCGGCGAACTCGAGAACCCGCGTCGTGCCGCCATCCCCGTTCGATTCGCGCCATGCGGCACTGCCCGCGCCTACTCCGGAGCGCCGCAGTAGCGGCACCGAAAACAACACTACCTGCGCATCCACTCGGTACCTGTGAGCGGCGCCCGAGCCGCCGGAGGCTGGCGCATTCCAGGACAAGCCCGCGGCGTGAGCCTTCGCCCGGGCCGCCGCAACCAGTGCCGCGCCCGTCAGCAGCCTGGCCCATGCGCGCCGCGTTATCCGGCGCGAGCAATCGGGTGTCGGTATCGGATCATTCGATCTCACGTCTGGTACCCCATCGGTCGCCGCGTGTGGAATAGAACTCTGGAACGAGCGCTGGCCGCCGCGCGCCCTTGAGAACCAGGGCGTGGAGTTGATCGGGGAATCGAAGAACCCCTCGGTGACGTGCTTCCAGTCTAACTCTTCGGCAGCGGCGCTGGCGGCGGCAAACCGGTGTGATCTGCTCGCGCCCCTCAGGGGCGGAAGCTGGCGTGAGCTTCTTGACTTACGCTCCCACCAGGGGCATGGGTCAGGGCAAGGCGGAAGCTGGCCTCCTCGAAGATCGGGTAATATTCGATGCCTCCCCGCCGCAGCGTATCGAGGCTCAACTCGACATCCTCGCTCTCGGGGCCGTCGTGAATGGACAGTGTGGCGCCGGTTGCATCGCGAACGGCCTGTGATTTGGGATTCCAGGTCAGAAGCAGATGGTCCTGGCGCTGCGCGGCCTGGAAGTCGAAAATCAGCGGCTGGAGACGAATCGTTCCCGCCGAGACGGCACCACCATGAGGAAGAATGCCTGGGGCCAGCCAGACAACCGCCGCAACAACCGGCAGAAGAGAGGCTAACACCCAGGGATAACGGCGGCGGCGCTTGGCAGGCGCGGCCGCTGGTCGAGCTTCCATGACAATTTCCAGACCCTTGTCGGGGGAAGACAGTTCTTCGATACTTTCCGGTTCACAAATGGGCATTGGATTCATCCTCGTAAGCGGCCGCGGGTTGACTCGCGGCAGGGGCCGATAGCTTTACCGCAAAGGAACGGAACGCCACGGTTCCTGGTTGAAGCAGCTTCGTAACATCGTGAGTTGTTCGTCCCGCCGCCGGGTCGGGAACGCTCGCCGACTAATAACTGTAGTTAGTGGTTTCACGGTACGTTGCTATGTATTGGACTCAGTTCTGATTCTCACATGCGCAGGTTACATTCCGATGAGGCCGGGCGCCGATTGCCAAAAAAATCGAAACGGAGAATCAGACCTCCAATTCATTTTATTGCAATAGGGCTGTAACAGCTAGCTGGTAAATCTGGATATCATGCCACAAGAAAAAGAGTCGAAGGGCCGTTCGGCCGGTCTGCTGTTCGCGATTGCGATCCTGTTGCTGATCGGCGGGGGAGTGGCGCTGTGGCGCCTGGCTCCCAACTTCCTACCCAACTTATTGCAAGGAACCACCAAAGCGGCCGCGCCTGCGCCGCCCGAGGTCATTCTGAGCATGCACGGTTCCAACACGATTGGCGCCCAACTGGCCGGCGCGCTGGCGGAAGCGTTTCTGAAACGGGAGGGCGCCCAGGCGGTCAGCACAACGCCAGGGGCGCATGCCGACGAATACAGCGTGGTCGCGACCCTGCCGGGAGAAACCCGCCCGAAGTCGATTGAGATCCAGGCTCACGGCTCGGCCACGGCGTTCACGGACATGGCGGCGGGAAAGTGCGAGATTGGCATGTCCTCGCGGCCCATCAAACCCGAGGAGGCAGCCACGCTCACCAGGCTGGGCGAGATGACGTCGCCCCAGTGCGAGCACGTGGTGGGGCTCGACGGGCTGGCTATTATTGTCAATAAGAGCAACTCTGTGTCCGCGTTGAGCAAGGCCCAGTTGGCCAGTATCTTCACTGGCGAGACCACGGATTGGCGGGAGCTCGGGGGCACGGCCGGACCGATCCAGGTTTTGTCGCGCGACGATAAGTCGGGCACTTATGACACCTTCAAGGCTCTCATCCTGGGCAAGGGGAAGTTAGCGGCAGCCGCGGTGCGCATCGAGGACAGCCGGGAACTTTCCGACCGCGTCGCCGCGGATCCGAACGCGATTGGCTTCATCGGATTGCCGTATATACGCAGCGCGAAGGCCATCGCGGTTTCCGAGCCCGGAGTCGCTCCTCTCGTGCCCAATCGGCTGACCGTGGCCACCGAAGACTATCTGCTGTCGCGGCGCCTTTTCTTTTACGTAGCGGCTGCGCCAAGTTCCCTGGTGCGCCGGTTCGTCGAGTTCGCCTTGGGGAGCGACGGCCAGGACATCGTGGCGCACACCGGCTTTGTCGAGCTCAACGTGAAGGCAGGGTCCGCCACAGCCGCGGCGAACTCCACTCCCGAATACATGAGCCTGATCGCCAAAGCGCAACGCCTTTCCCTCAATTTCCGCTTCCGTCCGGGAAGCACCGACCTGGACAACCGCGCGCTGGTGGACCTGGATCGCGTATCGGGATTTCTATCCGATCCAGCCCATCAACACGGCGGAATCATACTGTGCGGGTTCGCCGACTCGGTAGGAACCCCCGATACGAACCAGGCGCTCGCCTTGAGCCGGGCCACCGCGGTGGCGGCGGAGTTCAAGCGCAGGGGCATGGTTCCCGCCGCCGTATCCGCTTTCGGAGCCACCAACCCGGTCGCGTCGAACAAGACCGAGGAGGGGAGGCAGAAGAACCGGCGCGTCGAGGTCTGGATGCGCACTATGTAAGACCGATCTGGCGAAGATAGGCAAGAACGCCGCGGAGCAAGCTGGATCGGGAACGCGAAATTACACAGCGCTCAGCCGCCGCATCGCAAGAGACACCGCGGCGCCTTAGCGTACCTGGGCATGAGGCCGCCAAGCCCTTGCTCTCTCTATGCGATCCCCAGACGCTTGAAGACGGGGACCTTGGCGAAGTCCAGAATGAGTGCAAATGTCGCCGCCACTACGAGTGCTCCTGCCACCACAACTAAGGGCAGAGGAGTCATGGCAATGCCGCTCGTCGCCAGGGTTGAGGCGATGAGCAGATCGAGTACAGACGACCCGATGAGCCAGCGGCTTGGACGAGCGGACCCCATGTGCTGCCGTTCCCGATTCGTATAGGTGGTCGCTTGATTGCCGAACACTATGGCCACAAACGCCAGCGTCCTGAGCGTATCGACGCCAAAGCCGAGCCGGTATTTGCCGATGGCCAGAACGGCCGTGCAAAAGATTAACTCGGAGAATCCCATGAAGACACCCGCGATCGTCAATTGGCCGATTCGCCATTGATTGGGCATCGGGGACGGCCGTACGTTATCCGTGGCCAAAGACATGCCGAGCAGATCGCCGGCGAGCATGATAATCACCATCAACATCGGAGTCAGGATGGCGTGCCCGGTCATCACCAGACCCACCGCCAGGAAGAGCACCTGCACGGTCTTCTTGGTAACCGAGTTGAGTGTATAAGTCAGGATGCGCTGGAACGTCACGCGGCCTTCTTTTACCGAAGCGACGATACCGCCGAGTCCGGGCTTGGTCAGCACAATGCCGGCCGCCGACTTGGCGACGTCGGTCGCAGTCGACACAGCGATACCCATCTGCGCCTGGCGCAACGCGGGCGCGTCATTGGCGCCGTCGCCGCACATGCCGACCGTGTGGCCGCTCTTCTGGAACGCTTTAACCAGGTCGTATTTTCCCTCGGGAAGAACGCCTGCGAAGACTGCGAAATCCTCGGGGCGGACACCGCCGGGGATGGGTCCGGGCGGGCAGACGGCTCCATCGAGACCCACCGCGCGAGCCACTATTTCTGCCGTGGCCGGAGCGTCGCCAGTGATCATTACGGTGCGGACACCCAACGTGTGCAATTCGGTAACGAGCGCCGCCGAATCTGTTCGAGGCGGATCGCTGAGGGCGATGAGCCCGGCCAGCTTTAGCGCATCCGGCGGACCCACCGCGACGGCCAGCACGCGGAATCCCTTCCCCTCAAGTTCGCTCGCCGTCTTCGCTCGATCGGGAGCCGGCGGAGTAAGGCCGGCAACTGCGGCGAAGGCGCCCTTGACCGCCCGCACCGATGCGCCGCCCGGAGCGGTGGCAGTCGCCTCCGACATCTTCGTTCCAGGATCGAAGGGGACGAATTTGATCAGTTGCGGCAAACCGGAAGCCTTTTGCTTGGCGGCCGCGGCCCGAATGGCCGCATCGACGGGATCTTGCCCGCCGTCCGAACTCGCCAGGGCCGCCAGTCCCAACACGTGCGGCTCGTCGAAGCCAGGCATGGCGTGGACGGCGGTTACGGTCAGCTCGTTTTGCGTCAGCGTCCCGGTCTTATCCGCGCACAGCACATCGATGCTGGCCGCTTCGTCTACGGCGGAGAGCCGCGTCGGAAGAACATCCAGCTTTGCCAGAGCGCGCGCGCCAATTGCCGCCGCAAGGGTAAAAGTGGCCGGCAGCGCGACCGGGATCGACGCCAGAATCGCCGTGAGCACCAGCGGAATGACCTCATCGAGCGGCATCTTGAGAGCGTGAGCATATCCCACTAGCATCACGGTGAGGAAGCCATTGAAAATGGCGAGATTGCGCACCACGCGCAGAACGGCCTTCTGCTGAGAGCTTTCGACGTGCGCGGTGCGAACCAGCTCCGCGGTGCGTCCAAATTTCGTGCGCGCTCCGGTCGCCGTGACCTCCGCGACCGCTTCGCCGCGCCGCACCAGCGCGCCCGCATAGGTTTCGAACCCGGCGCCAGCTTCGACGGGAACGGATTCGCCGGTGAGCATGGACTGGTCGAGCAGCACCGATCCTTCCGTCAGGCGCACGTCGGCGGCGACAACGGCGCCGAGCGACAGCTTCACCATATCGCCAGGCACGAGTTCGGTGGCGGGCACGATCGTCCAAACACCATTGCGGCGCGCTGGCGCGTTCAGTGCGAGCCGCGACTTCAGGGCGGCAAGAGTCGCCTGGGCGCGTCCTTCCTGAAGGAATCCAAGAGCCGCGTTGAAGGCCAGCAAAACTGCGATGATCGCGCCCTCGACGTACTTGCCGAGGACCATCTCGAGAACGATGGCGGCCTCCAGCATCCACGGCACCGGTGCCCAGAATTTGGCGAGCGCCCTGCGCAACGGATGCAGGGACGTGTCGGGCACTGCGTTCGGACCGAACTTCTCGAGCCGCTGGCGGGCTTCCTGGCTCGTGAGGCCCGGCGACAGCGGCACGGTCTTAGCGGCAGCCATAACTCAAACCTCGATCAATCTAACGCAGCCGATTGCTTGGCCGCCAGTCATCGCCTGGAGCCCTCGCAGGCGATCGTTACCCTCCGTTGCACGCTCAGCGTTCCCTCACCCCTTCACCCATTCAGCAGGTGCCTCATCAAGCCCCAGCCAATGTCCGTGTAGGTGATGATTCCGATCACCTTATGGCTCTGAACGACGGGCAATTGCTTGACGCGGCGCGCAGTCATGATCGCTCCAGCCTTAAGTGCCTCAAGATCGGGAGATACGGTGATCACGTTTCTCGTCATGATCTCGTCAACCGGGACACTGGCTATGTTTGCAAAGCGATCTTCCATCGACTGTGGGGTTGTGATGTATTCCTCATGTTCCATCAGTTCTTGCTCAGTGGGCAGCAGCTTGCGGCTGATATCGGGGTATGTGACAATGCCCGCGATCTTCTGCTCGCCGTCTACGATCACAATATCGTTCAGATGGTAGCGGAGCATGAGCTGCAGAACCTCGCGTAGCGGCGTCTTCGGGCCGACCGTGACAACTCTGGGACTCATCAATTCAAGGACTGTCATATGAAGTGTCTATCCGTCGAAGCTCCCGCCGGAACCTCCGACTTTCTGCATGATTACACGGCTGGATGCCGGCGATCCGCCCGTCGGGCCTATCTAAACGGCGGTTCCCGCCATCTCAGCGGCATGCACGGTAAGATTGACTGGCCGTGTGCCTTCGATCACGTTCTTGGCTCTCTCGACCTCTGCCGCGCGAGTGCATGTCGACTCCCGCCCGTTGTAACTCCTTGACTGCTTCCTCGGCTTCGGTATGCGTTCCATAAACAGCCACCACTGCGTTCAGTTCCGACATTCTTATCTCCTTTGGAGTTTGCGCCCGCTGGCAGTGCACGTGCAGCGCCAACCTGTTTCCGAGTTGGAATACTCATTCATGCGCCGCTGCTCACGGTGTTCCATGCCTTTGACGGGACCAGGGCCCCACAGGTGCATAATCTGCCGTCGCGTGTGCAAAGTCCGCACCGGAATGCCGTTGGTTTTGCCGTTAACTTCTCGACGATTGGGCGGCGAGGGCAGTGGGCGGGTCCAAAGGAAATTGGCCCGTCTCGTGCACGTGGGATGCGGGGTTATACGCTCTTCTAAAGGAGGAACTACCATGCACGAAGGACACCGAAGAGCCGCCGAGTTGCACGCGCTTGCCGCAAACGCCCATCGTACTGCCGCCGAGCATAACGAAAAGGGGGATTACACAACCGCAGTGTGGCACACAGAGCGTGCGCTGGAGTACTCGGATCACGCTTACAAGCTCGCCAGGGAAATTCACAACAAGTCTGGACAGATAGAGAGCCTTTAAATGTCTACTCGCTATAACAACGGATCCCATTACGAGAATCACCAACGAGCCGCTGAGTTGCACGATAATGCCGCCCACGCGCACCGTAGCGCCGCCGAGGCGCATGAGAAACAAGATCACCAGACCGGGCAGGAGCACTCCAGGAAGGCTCTCGAGCATTCCCAACAGGCTCACCAAAATACCGAGCAGATTCACCGGGACGCTGTGAATGGCCACGGCATCGCGACGTTTGGGCACGACGACATCGCCGCCCTGGCCTATACGATATGGCAAGCCAGAGGCTCTCAGGAGGGATCGCCGGAGGAAGATTGGTTCCAGGCCGCGCAAGAATTGCGGGCCCGTGCCGAAGGCGTCCAAAAGTGATTGTGCTCACAATCGATTCGACGCAACAATTGTAGGCCGAGGGATTCGCCCGCCCGCGGCCTAATCATTCCCCAGGTATTCGGAAGGCACATCGTCCTCGGGGATTTGTTTGGTGTGAACTTCAGAGACGTCCGGGTCGGGCGCATCTTCCACGCCGGCGATCGCTTCGGCCTCGAACGTTTGTCCTTCCTCCAGCAGTTCTTCAACGCTCTCCGAGCCGGCCTCTGCGACGTCCGGCAGCCCTTGAGTGTCGCCGGATTGACCCGCCGAGTCGGCCGGCCGCCCCTTTTCTCCATCCAAAGCCGTGGCATACGTTTGCGTTTCTTGATTGGCTCGATGTTTCATACACTCCGCCCGGCACGCGACTGGCCAATAGTTGCAGATGGGAAGTCCTCCGCCACGAAAGTCTAAATGGTCACTGGAATGCTTAGTCCACAAAACCATGAAACACACTCTTTCAAAAACTACGCTTCCGGCCGGGCAGGCCACCGAAATCCAGAAGTATGGAACGGTGGCGGACCGGCCCCTATCGCTCGATCACAGGGCTCGCCTGGCCAGCGTCAACAGTCTCAATCAGATACTCGCCGACACGATGACCCTGCGCGATATGTATAAAAAGCACCACTGGCAGGTTTCCGGCCACACGTTTTACCAACTCCATCTTCTATTCGACAAGCACTTCGGCGAGCAGGCGGAACTTGTCGATACATTAGCCGAACGCATTCAGACCCTCGGCGGGGTTGCGCTCGCGATGGCTCACGATGTCGCCGAGACAACCCGCGTGGCCCGCGTGCCGCGTGGCAGGGAAGATATAACTATTCAGTTGTTCCGCTTATTGCAGGCTCACGAACTCATCATCGAGGAAAGCCGCGAGGCGGCCCATGCCGCGGCGGCCAGCGGCGACGATGGGACTAATGACGTGCTGGTTAGCGACGTTCTTCGCACGAACGAGTTTCAGGTATGGTTTGTATCCGAACAGCTTGCGGGTGCGGGTATTGCCAATCAAGATGAAGAGGTCGCGCGTTCGGCCGCCGAAGGTCACGCTTGAGATCGGGCCAATTGCCGTGCCGGCGCCGCGTCATGCCGCAGACGCCGTCACCAGCATAATGACAGTCGCTATCAGCATGACGGCGGCGCAGGTCCACCCCAGCCAGCGAAGCAGGAGCCCGTTCCGGCGCTCGCCCATTACGTCGGACCTGCTAGTGAGCAGCACAACGATGACGAGCAGGGGCGGCGCCAATGCACCGTTGAGCACCGCGGACCAGAAGAGCATCTTGACAGCGTTCAGGCCGGCGTAATCCAAGCCGAGGCCCAGCGCCATCGCAACCGCGATTACCGCATAGAAGCCGTGGGCGAGGGGAGGGTGTACTTCCAGCGAGCCGACCCAGTCGGCGGCTTCTGCGATGGCATAAGCGCAAGAACCGGCCAACACCGGGACTCCCAGCATCCCGGCTCCGATCAAACCCAGGCTGAAGAGCCAGTACGCGCCGGCGCCGGCCAGCGGACGTAACGCTTCGGCTGCTTCGCGCGCCGTGGTGACGTCCGTCTTACCGTGCGCGTGTAGGGTGGCGGCTGTCGTGAGAATGATGAAGTACATCACCAGGTTCGAAAAGAACATGCCCGTGAGGACGTCGTTTCGAGAAAGCCGCAGCTCCCGGTTGGACGCGCCTTCGCGCAGTGCGACGGTCGACTTGCCTTTGGCGATATCCTCCTCGACTTCCTCCGCGGCCTGCCAGAAGAAAAGGTACGGCGAGATGGTGGTCCCCAGGATGCCGACCAGGGTGGCCCAATACGCCGCGGACCACTGCACGTGTGGAATCAGAGTCGCCTGCAAAACGGCGGGCCAGTCCGGGTGTGCGAGAAATGCAGCCGCGATGTAGGCAAACAAGGCGAGAGTGAGCCACTTGAAAATCCGGGCGATGAGGCGATAACTGGTCTTAAACAGCAGCCACACAAGGACAAGGGCGTAAAGGGGCTTCCAATAGAGCGGCCTGACGCCGGTCACAAGCCCCGTCACGTCCGCCATGCCACCTAGATCCGCGGCGATGTTGAAGATGTTGGCGATGATCAGCAGCGCACAGGCGCCCCATAGGACCCAACGTGGATAGTGCACTCGAATCACGCCTGCCAGCCCGAGCCCGGTCACCATGCCAAGGCGGGCACACATGATTTGTATGGCTGCCATCAACGGGAAGGAGAAAAGCGCCGTCCACAAAGGTGCGTAGCCGAACGAAGCGCCGGTGATCGAATAGGTCGCGATGCCGGATGGATCGTCATCCGCGGCGCCGGTGATCAGTCCGGGGCCAAGATTCGAAAAGAATCTGCGGAAACGGCCCTGCAGAACAAACGCGCGTCTGGCAGCCTTGGCGCCCGCAAGGTTCTGGCTCATCGGCTCCCGGTCCATGTCCCCTGATTCTACAGCACTCCGGTTCCAGGACCGCTTGCAGCGGTGTATGCGCCTGGAGATTTGATGCCGGCTCGCAGGTCTAAACCAATCCTCACGATCGATCTCGCGTCAACCTCCTAGGTGCCCGACGTGAGCGCACGTGCCTAACCGCGGGTTGTATCCGAGATACCAGCCGATATGATCGGGATCTTCGTAGGTGACGATCTGATCGCCAGTCCAGTTCCAGTCCGCGGCCTCTATTTTGCGCGAGAGCAGCCAGACAAGTCAGGACGCTTGCGCACGCCGCCGTGTGCAAATAATGCCCGCGACTGTGCAGTTTTCGCCGTTTCGGATCGTCGTCGCCCAGCGGTACCTTGTCCACCCAGTCGTTTCACGGATGGAGGCCAACGTGCCCTGTCATTCTGGTTGGAGCAAGCATAGGCCAACCATCCCGAGGTTTTTTTGGAGGAACATCATGACGACTTTTCAGGCAGTAGCAAAAACGGCCGCGGAGCTTGGCAAGGAAGCCAGAGAATCAGTCGAGGAGTTGGGCCGGTCCGCCGGCAAGAAACTGGATGAGGCGCGGGATGAGACAGGAGGCGCGCTCCATTCGGCTGCCTCCACCGTTCGCAGAGCGGGACGGCAAAGTTCCGCTGCAATCGACAACTGCTCGACCCGCACTGCCGACCGGCTGGATGCTACAGCAACATACATCGAAGACCATGATCTGGGAGACGCGTTCACCGGTTTGCGGAAATTTGCCCGCCGGCATCCGACAAGATCTCTGGTAGCCGCGGTCGCGGTCGGTTTTCTTGCCGGATCCGCCTTCAGACGGATGACGCACTCCTGCGGAAAAGCCCACCAAGCCGCATAACCTGGAGTTCAGCCGGCCGAACCCTCCCGGCTTACGAGCCGGGAGTTGCCGCGTTCGCTTCTTCGCGCAATCCGGCGATCCGGTTCTGCAGCGTCCGCAAGCTGATGCCTAACATCTCGGCGGCGAGTTTGCGGTTGCCGCGCACGTGATCGAGGGTGAGCTTAATGTAAGCCGACTCGAGCTTGGTGAGCGGCTGGCCCGG